>NZ_JBWMAV010000005.1:0-313352 GCF_056521425.1 Rhodoferax sp. LS1P39
GCTGGAACTGGATGCGGTTCATGGACATGGGGCACTTCGCAAATAACTGTTAATAAACACAGTATTTACGCATCCAGTCTAAATTGCAAGTAGGTCTGAGGCAGGTAGCTAATCAGGCAGTTTTGATAGCTGCTAGCGCCTATGGAATAAGCGCTAGAGGCCATAAAGACTCTTATTTTGGCTACAGCGCAGCCACCAGTTCTGGAACAGCCACAAACAAGTCCGCCACCAGCCCGTAGTCGGCCACACTGAAGATCGGCGCTTCTTCGTCCTTGTTGATCGCCACGATGACCTTGCTGTCCTTCATGCCCGCCAAGTGCTGGATGGCGCCGCTGATACCGGCGGCCACGTACAACTGCGGCGCGACGATCTTGCCTGTCTGGCCCACTTGCCAGTCGTTCGGGGCGTAGCCTGCGTCCACCGCAGCGCGCGATGCACCCAGGGCGGCACCCAGCTTGTCGGCCAGCGGCACCATGACTTCATTGAACTTCTCGGCACTGCCCAGGGCCCGGCCACCGGACACGATGATCTTGGCGGCGGTGAGTTCGGGGCGGTCGTTCTTGGCGATCTCGCTGCCCAGGAAGCTGGACTTGCCGGCATCGGCGGCGGCGCTGAGCACTTCCACGGGGGCAGAGCCACCGGTGGCGGCTGCGGGGTCGAAACCGGTGGTGCGCACGGTGAGCACCTTGGTGCCGTCCAGGCTTTGCACGGTGGCAATGGCGTTACCGGCGTAGATGGGGCGCTCGAAGGTGTCGGCGCTGATGACCTTGGTGACATCGCTGATCTGGCCCACGTCCAGCTTGGCGGCCACGCGGGGGGCGATGTTCTTGCCCGAGGCGGTGGCGGGGAAGACGATGTGGCTGTAGCCGGAGGCCAGGGCCAGCACCTGGGCGGTGACGTTCTCGGCCAGGCCGTGTTCAAACCCTGGGGCATCGGCGTGCAGCACTTTGGCGACTCCGGCGATCTGGGCAGCAGCGGTCGCAGCACCTGCAGCGTTGCTACCGGCAATGAGGATGTGCACATCGCCTCCGCAGGCGAGTGCGGCGGTCACGGTGTTCAGGGTTGCGCCTTTGACGCTGGCGTTGTCGTGTTCGGCTATTACGAGAGTCGTCATGTCAGATCACCTTGGCTTCAGTTTTTAATTTCGCAACCAGCGTCGCCACGTCGGGGACTTTGATACCGGCGCTGCGTTTGGGCGGCTCGGAGACTTGCAGCGTCTTGATGCGCGGTGACACATCCACACCCAGGTCTTCGGGCTTGAAGACATCCAACTGTTTCTTCTTGGCCTTCATGATGTTGGGCAGGGTGACGTAGCGGGGTTCGTTCAGGCGCAGGTCGGTGGTGACCACGGCGGGCAGCGAGACGCTGAGGGTTTCCAGGCCGCCGTCGACTTCGCGGGTGACGCTGGCTTTGCCATCGGCGACCTCGATCTTGCTGGCGAAGGTGGCCTGGGGCAGGTCGGCCAGGGCGGCGAGCATTTGGCCGGTCTGGTTGCAGTCGTCGTCGATGGCTTGCTTGCCCAGGATGACGAGGCCGGGTTGTTCCTTGTCGACCAGGGCTTTGAGGAGCTTGGCGACAGCCAGGGGTTGCAGTTCTTCGGCCGTTTCGACCAGGATGGCACGGTCGGCGCCGATGGCCATGGCGGTGCGCAGGGTCTCGGAGCACTGGGTGACACCGCAGGAGACGGCGATGATCTCGGTGACCACGCCCTTCTCTTTCAACCGCACGGCTTCTTCGACGGCGATTTCGTCAAAGGGGTTCATGCTCATCTTGACGTTGGCGATGTCTACGCCCGTTCCGTCGGTTTTGACGCGGACCTTGACGTTGTAATCTACAACGCGTTTTACGGCGACTAAAGCTTTCATAGAGTCTCTTTTTTAGGTGTAAAGGTAAAGGTTATGCCGCGAGTGCTTCTCTGACCGGCGATTCCCAGCGGGCCAGCAGCTCGGCCTGCTTCTCCAGAGCGATTTCGGCGTTGCGGTCTTTGACGTGGCCAAAGCCGCGTACGGTTTGTGGCAGGCGTGCCAACTCTTGTGCCAGCGGGCGGCGGCGGGTATCGAGCTCGGCCACCAGGCGGTTCACCAGCACTTCATAGTCGGCGATGGCCTGGCGGTCGGCGCGGCTGATGGCGGTGTAGCGGAACGGGTCCATCAGCGTGCCGCGCACCACACGGGCTTTGGCCAGCCAGCGCATGACGTTGAGCATCCAGGGGCCGTAGGTTTTCTTGACTAGGTGGCCGTTGGCATCTTTGCGCGCCAGCAGCGGCGGTGCCAGGTGGAAACGCGGGCTGAAGTCGCCGGTGAAACGCTCTTTCAAGGTGTCCAGAAAACCGGTTTCGGTGTACAGGCGGGCCACCTCGTATTCGTCCTTATAGGCCATCAGCTTGAACAGGCTGACCGCCACTTCGCGGCTGAAGCGCTCTTCGCCGGTGCGCTCGTGCTCGATGCGGGCGATGTTGCGCACAAACTGCTGGTAGCGCTCGGCGTAGGCAGCGTTTTGCCAATCGGTGAGGCGCTGGGTGCGGTCGGCCAGCACTTCTTCGAGACGCAATGTACGCTGGGGCATGGAGATCACCACGCCACCGGGCTTCACGCCTGCGGCGGTGCGCACCGTGTCCAGGTCCAGCGCAGCCTGGCGGCCCCAGGCGAAGGCGGCACGGTTCATGGCCACCGCTGCGCCGTTGATCTCGATGGCCTGCATCAGCGAGGCTTCCAGCAAGGGCACCCAGCCTTTTTGCCAGGCGTAGCCCAGCACGAATACGTTGGTGGCCACGGCATCGCCCATCAGCGCGGTGGCCAGGCGGGTGGCCTCCAGCGTCTCGATGTGCGCGACGGCACTCTGCACCTTGGCGATCAGGCGCTCGGGTTCGGCCTGCCATTCGGTGTCGCGGGTGAAGGCACCGGTGGGGGCCACGTCGCTGTTCATCACGGCGCGGGTGCGGTCCTTGGCCATGGTGGACAAGGCATCGGCGCTGGCGCTGACCATCACATCGCAGCCCAGCACCACGTCGGCCTGGGAGCGGGCCACGCGGGCGGCGTGCAACTGGTCCGGGTGGGCGGCCAGGCGCACGTGGGACATCACCGCCCCCCCCTTTTGCGCCAGCCCGGCCATGTCCAGCACCAGCACACCCTTGTCTTCGATGTGCGCGGCCATGCCCATCAAGGCCCCGATGGTCACCACGCCGGTGCCGCCCACGCCGGCAATCAGCACGTTCCAGGGCTGGTCCAGCGACGGCAGCACCGGGTCGGGCAGGCCGGTGGGGGGCGTGACCTTGTTCTTTTCGGGCTTGCGCAGCTCAGCGCCTTCCAGCGTGATGAAGCTGGGGCAAAAGCCATTGACGCAGGAGAAGTCTTTGTTGCACGAGCTTTGCTCGATGGTGCGCTTGCGGCCCAGCGGGGTTTCCAGCGGCAGGATGGACACGCAGTTGGACTGCACGCCACAGTCGCCGCAGCCCTCGCACACGGCTTCGTTGATGACCACGCGGCGGGCCGGGTCCACCAGCTTCTTTTGCTTGCGGCGGCGGCGCTTTTCGGCAGCGCACACCTGCGCATAGACGATGACCGACACGCCCTGCAGCGTGCGCAAGTGCTTTTGCAATGTGTCCATGGTGTCGCGGTGCGCGATGTGGGTGCCGGGGGGCAGATCGGTGGCTTGCGCAAACAGCTCAGGCTCGTCGGTCACCAGGTGCAGCACCTGCACGCCCTCGGCCGCCACCTGCCGCAGAATTTGCGCTACCGACGGCGCGCCTTCCACCGGCTGGCCGCCGGTCATGGCCACGGCATCGTTGACCAGAATTTTGTAGGTGATGTTGACCCCGGCCGCCACCGCAGCGCGGATGGCCAGCGAACCCGAATGCATGTAGGTGCCGTCGCCCAGGTTGGCAAACACGTGCGGCGTGTCGGTGTAAGGGGCCTGGCCGATCCAGGACACACCCTCGCCGCCCATCTGGCTGAAGGTCTCAGTACTGCGGTCCATCCACATGGCCATGTAGTGGCAGCCGATACCAGCGACCGCACGCGAGCCTTCGGGCACCTTGGTGCTGGTGTTGTGGGGGCAGCCAGAGCAAAAATACGGGCCGCGCTGGGGCAAACCGGGTTCGCCCTTGGCGATGGCCGTGGCCAGCGCACAGCGGCCCATCCAGGCGCGGGCCTGCTCGGGCAGTGCGTCGGCACCCAGCACCTTGGCCAGGCGGGCAACGATCACGTCGGCAATGGCACCGGGCGTCAGCTCGCCATTGGGCGACAGCAAAATGCCGCTGCTGGGCACCTTGACCCATTCGCCCGATTCGTCGTACTTGCCGACCACGCGGGGGCGGTGCGGTTCGTTGTACAGGTGCTCCTTGATCTGGTATTCCAGCACCTGGCGCTTTTCTTCCACCACCAAAATCTCGTCCAGGCCCTGGGCAAATTCCACAATGCACTGTGGCTCCAGCGGCCAGACCACGCCGATTTTCAGCAGGCGCAGGCCCAGGCGTATGGCCATGGCTTCGTCGATGCCCAGCATGGCCAGGGCTTCGTGCACATCCAGGTAGCTTTTGCCTGCGGTGCAGATGCCGATGCGGGCGGCCGGGGCCTCCCAGTCTTGCCGGTTCAGCTTGTTCAGGCGCACGTATTCCAGCAGCGCGTACAGGCGCTCGCGCTGCAGGCGGTTTTCTTGCTCCAGCGGTGGATCGGGCCAGCGGATCGAAAAGCCGTCGGCGGGGATAGGAAAGCTGTCCGGGATGCGGATCTCGACCGCCATGGGGTCGATGTCCAGCGACGACGAAGACTCGATGGTGTCGCTGATGGCCTTGAAGCCCACCCAGCAGCCCGAGTAGCGCGACATGGCGTAGCCGTGCAGGCCCATCTCGATGAATTCGCGCACGCCCGAGGGGTTGAGCACCGGAATCATGGCCGCAATCAGCGCATGCTCGCTCTGGTGCGGAAGGCTGGAGGACTTGCAGGCATGGTCGTCGCCCGCCACCACCAGCACACCGCCGTGCTGCGAGCAGCCCGCGATATTGCCGTGCTTGAACACGTCGCCGCTGCGGTCCACGCCCGGCCCCTTGCCGTACCACAGGGCAAACACGCCATCGACCCGCACTTTCGGGTCCAGGGCGACCATCTGGGTGCCCCAGACCGCGGTGGCAGCCAGTTCTTCGTTCAGTCCGGGCTGGAAGCGGATGTGGTGGGCATCGAGCAGCTTCTTGGCCTTCCACAGCTCCTGGTCCACCGCGCCCAGAGGCGAGCCCCGGTAGCCCGAGACAAAGCCTTCGGTGTTGAGGCCGTCACGGGCATCGCGGGCTTTTTGGGCCAGTAGCAGGCGGACCAGGGCTTGGGTGCCCGTCATGTACACGCGGCCCGCGGGCAGCTCGTACTTGTCACTCAGGCGAACGTCTTGGGGCATGGGGATGTGGGAGTTGTTGGGCTTGTCTTTAGCCACGTTTATAAACATTTTTCGCAATTATGTTCATAATAGGTGGCATAGTCCAATTCAATTTTTTGTGCCCCACATTGATTTCTTAAATGTCACTGCCCACCTACCCCGCGCCCCGCTTCACCTTGCGGCAACTGCATTACTTTGTGGCCGTGGCACGCAGCAGCCAAATTTCGGTGGCGGCGGCCAACGTGAACATCTCGCAGTCGGCCATGACGCTGGCGATTGCGGCGCTGGAGAAGGTGTTGGGCGCGGCGCTGTTTGAGCGCGGGCGGCACGGCGTAACGCTCACCTTTGAAGGCCACGCCTTCCTGCAGCAGGCCGAGGCGGTGCTGCAGGCCGCACAGGAGGCCGAGCGTTTCCCGTTCCACCGCCGCACCGATGTCAGTGGCCGCTTTGAAATTGCCGCCACCTACACCGTGCAAGGCTATTTTTTGCTGCCCGCCGTGGCCCGCTTTCGCAAACTGTTTCCCCTGGTGGACATCGTGCCGGTGGAGCTGCCGCGCCCCGAGATCGAGCAGCGGCTGCGCGAAGGCACGCTGGAGCTGGCAGTGGTGTTGCTGTCCAACCTGGAGCAACCCACGCAGTTGAACACCCGTGTACTGACCCGCTCGGGCCGCCAGCTCTGGGTGTCGTCCCACCATCCGCTGGCCAGCCACGCCAGCGTGGGCTGGGAAGAGCTGGCGCGTTACCCCTACATCCTGCCCATGGTGGACGAGGGGGATGTCAACGCCACCCGCTACTGGCAGGCCTCGGGCCACAGCCCGGCCTCTTGGATACGCACCTCGTCGATGGAGGCGCTGCGCGAGATGGTGGCGCTGGGCATAGGCGTGACGATTCTGTCGGACATGGTGTTTCGGCCCTGGTCGCTGGACGGGCGGCGCATCCAGACCCTGCCCATGGCCGCCGAGCTGCCCGCCATGGAGGTCGGCCTGGCCTGGGGCCAGCAGCGCGAACTTTCTGCCTGTGCGGAGGTGTTCCGGGAATTCCTGGCCAGCGCCCTTCAGCAACCGGCACTGGACGAGTCCAGTAAAGCAGCCATTTACTGAACATTTTTCTACATTGTGTTTAAAATTAAAAAACATTGGTGATTACAAGCACCATCCACATTCTCAGGAGACAAAACATGCACATCCAACTAACCGACAAGCGGGTCATCGTGACCGGTGGGTCCCGTGGCATTGGGCGGGCCATCGCCCGCGCTTTTGCCGCCGAAGGCGCGCGCGTGGCCATTTGCGCCCGCACCGAAACCGACGTGCAAGCGGCGGGTGCGGACCTGCTGGCACGCGGAGCCCAGGCCGTTATCGCCCGCGCCGTGGATGTGACCGACACAGCAGCAGTGAAGCAGTTTGTGGAAGAGATCGCGCAGACCTGGGGCAGCGTGGACGTGCTGGTCAACAACGCGGGCCAGGGCCGGGGCGGCAACCTGGACACCCTGACCCCCGAGCAGATCCTGGAGCACGCCAACATCCTGCAAATGGGCCATTTCCGCTTCATCCAGGCCGTGGTGCCGCACATGCGTGCCCAGCGCTGGGGCCGCATCATCGAGATCAACGCGCTGGCGGGCACCCAGATCACGCCGGACGGCATACCGTCGGTAACCAACCGGGCAGCCTGCATTGCCATGTCCAAGTCGCTGGGCATGTCGCTGCCCAAGGACAACATTTTGGTCAACACGCTGAACATGGGCTGGATCGACACCGGGCAATGGGACCGCCACTTCAAGGAAATGCCGCCCGGCACCTCGCGCGCAGAGTTTGATGCCATGGTGCTCAAGGTGGTGCCGCTGGGCCGCTTTGGCAAACCCGAAGACATTGCCGGCATGGCGCTGTTTCTGGCCAGCGAGTACGCCGCCTTCATCAGCGCGGCATCGATCGATATTGCGGGCGGCATGGGTGGGCAGATTGCCTACTACCCCACGCTCAAGCGCGACTTCATCGACAGCATGCACGCCCGCAACTTGGCGGCAGCGCAACCGGTCTAGATGGTCACGGGGTAGCCCAGTCGGCCAACCGCGCGGGCGGGGGCCAGTACCCGCTGGGGGCCGATGGTGCAGCGCAATACGCCAATGCGCTCGATTTCTGCTTCCACCACATCGCCTGGTTTCAAGAAGCGGCCATCTTCCAGGCCCACGCCGCAGGTGGAGCCGGTAAATACTAGGTCGCCAGGGCGCAGTGCGATGCGGGCATCCACATAGTTGAGCAGCTCGTCCATGGGGAAAATCATCTGGTCGGTGCAGTCGTGCTGGCGCAGCTCGCCGTTGATGCGCAGGCTCAGCATGACGCGGGGTTGCCCGGCACCGCCAAATTCGTCTAGCGTGGTGATCCACGGGCCAATGGGGGCGGTGCGGTCCAGGGCCTTTTGGGTAAACAGATCCAGCGAGCCCAGCAACTTGCCCGCGTCGCGCGCGCTGATGTCGTTGCCCACGGTGTAGCCCAGCAGGCAGGCGCTGGCCTGGGGCGTATCACCCAGAGGCTGGGCCAGCACGGCGACCAGTTCCACCTCGTAGTCGAGTTGCCCGGTAATGGCGGGGTACTGCACCTCGCCACCGGGGTCCACCACGGCAGACGCGGGTTTGATATAGGCAATGGTGTGCGGCGGTGCCACGGTGCGGCCCAGGCGGGTCAAATGGGTCAGGTAGTTCAAGCCCACGCCAAACACCCGCGCACCCGGCTCCACCGGGGCACAGAGTTGCACGCTGTCCAATGGAATTCGCTTTGCTTGCAATTCCATAGCAGACTCCCCATACTGGATGAGCGCAGGGGCCCAAATAGTATAGGGGGCGGTGATGCGCTGGGCGCTGTGCAAGTCCGCATCCAGCTTGGCCCAGAAGCAGTCGCCAGAGGCATCGCGCAGCCGCGCCAGCTTCATGGGGTCTCGCGCAGGCGGGCCAGGATGGCCAGGCCTTCTGCGTCCATCACCTCTTCCGGGGTGCGCACGCTGGGGCCGAGGATGGGGCCGACCAGTTCGTGGCCCCAGGTGCTGAGCTTTTCGGGGTTGAGTTCAAAGCCGTCGTGGTGCCAGGGCTCCAGCTCGGTGATGATTTCAAACGCAAAACCGCCGGGCGAGAAATGGTAGAACGAGACGTGCGGGTCTTGCGCATGCTGGCCCAGCTTCATCATCATCGGCAACTGGCGCTGTTTGACGATGTCGTAGGTTTCGCCCACGTCGCGCAGGGTTTTGACGAACAGACCGATGTGCTGGATGCCCGCCTTGTTGGGGCCGTGGCCGTAGGCAATGTCGTGGCTGGTAAGGGTATTGAGCTTGGCGCTGTAAAAGGCTGTCTTGCCCTTGCCCGCACCCGCGCCGTAAAAACGAAAGCCCATCACCTGGGTCAGGAAATGCTCTAGCGCCGGGGGAAATTCGGGGGTGATCAGCACCGCGTGGCCCAGGCCGCGCCCATCGGCCACAAAGCCACCGTGTGGGCGGCCCGGCACAAAGGAGCGGGGCATCCACTTCTGCCCGTAAAACAGCTCGTGCTGGAAGCCCACCGGGTCGCGGAAGCGGATCACTTCCTTGACCCCGCGCAGCTCGCAAAACGCCGCATCGCCCACCGTGACTTCCACACCGGCTTCGCGCAGACGCAGGGTGGCCGCCTGGAACTCCAGCTTGCCTTTGGCTTCCCAGCCCAGATACGCAATCCGGTCTACTTTGCCGGGGTGGAAGGCGAAGCGGTGGCGGCGGTCGTCGATGCGGAAGTACAGCGATTCGCCATCCGCCTCGGGCGACTTGCCTATCTGGAAACCCAAAACCTCGGGTCCGTAGGTGCGCCATTCGTCCAGCTTGGTGGATTCAAAACCGAGGTAGCCCAGGCCGAGGATGTCCATGGTGTCTCTTTTTTATTGCAAGGTAAATATCAAACCGCCAGCATGCCACCGTCCACCACGATGTCGGTGCCGGTGATGTAGGAGGCGTCGTCGGAGGCAATAAACAAGGCTGTTGCCACCACTTCGTCAGGCTCGCCGGGGCGGTCCATCGGGATGCCGTCGAGCAGCATGGCGCGGGTGGCAGGGTTGTTCAGAAACGGCAGCGTGCCGGGGGTGGCCACCACGCCCGGGCTGATGCT
This sequence comes from Rhodoferax sp. LS1P39, assembly GCF_056521425.1. Classification (NCBI taxonomy): domain Bacteria; kingdom Pseudomonadati; phylum Pseudomonadota; class Betaproteobacteria; order Burkholderiales; family Comamonadaceae; genus Rhodoferax; species Rhodoferax sp. LS1P39. The sequence goes on from NZ_JBWMAV010000005.1 coordinate 9,482, forward strand.
GACCGCACGGATGCGCTGTTTCACGCCTTCCACCGCCATCTGGCGAGTCAGTGCCACCACCCCGGCCTTGGCGGCAGAGTGGGCCCCGATGCCGGTGACGGTGGACGCGCCCCAGGCCGCCACGGACGAAATATTGATGATCACCCCGCCGCGCACCGCCAGGTGCGGCCAGGCAAATTTGCTGGGCAAAAACACCAAGTCCAGCTCATTGCGCAGGGTGTAGTGCCAGTCTTCTACCGACATGCTGGCCACCGAGCCAAAGCGGGCGGACGAGGCGTTGTTGTAGAGGATGTCGATCTGGCCGTATTCCGCCACCGCCGCATCTACCCAGGCCTGGGCCTGGGCGGGGTCGCTGAGGTCCACCGCTCCCGTACCCGCCATCTGCAGGCCCTCGACACGCAGCAGGTCTATGGTTTCCTGCTGCGCCGCCGCGTGCACGTCGCAGCCGAAGATGCGTGCGCCTTCGCGGGCAAACCGCAGCGCCGCTGCCCGGCCCTGGCCGCCACCTGTGCCGCTGATCAGCGCCACCTTGCCATTCAAACGTCCCATGCGCTACACCTCTGTTAAATCTTCAAACAAGTCTTCAAACGAACACGACTTCAACCGCCAAGGCTTCGGCAGGGCAAGAGGCGGCACCTTCGCGCGCCTCTTCTTCCAGTTCAGCCGGAAAGGTGTCGGCATCCAGATACACCAGGCCGTTCTCGTCCAGCTTGTAGATTTGGGGGCAGAACTGCGCGCACAGGCCGTAGCCGCAGCAGCGGTCGCGGTCGGCGGTTACACGCAACACTTTTTTCTTTTCTGGTTCCATATCGTCTCCTTCAGCGCTTGCTCGTGGGTGGTTATGAAGATTAGTATATGCACATATATTTAAAAAGTGTTGACATTTTGATTGGGGTTGACCCTAGTTTGGATGCCAAAAATCCTGCCAAGATGTTGCCAAATGCAAAGTCATTATTCCCATTTCAGAATGGAACACCCGGAACTAGAATGGTTGCGGCGCACATTCAACGTATAGACCGCTATCCAAATGGCAACCAGAGCAACTGCTAAAAGACCATGAACCCAGAAGACACCTTGAGCGACCAGACTCTGGCGGCAAAGAACTCCGAGGAGCCCGCCACCTCGGCGACTGAATCGCGCACGGCCACCGGCGCCGTCATCGTCAAGCCGGTGGTCAACGCCGTGCGCATCCTGCGCTACCTGACGCACACCGGCGCCCCCGAACGCGCAGCCGACATCGCCCGACACCTGTCGATCAACCCCAGCACCTGCTTCAACATCCTGCGTACCCTGGTGGCCGAGGATGTGGTGGACTTCAACGGGCTGTCCAAAACCTACTCCGCCGGGCTGGGCCTGGCGCGGCTGGTGGAGCAACTGGTGACCCAAGGCCAGAAGATCCAGCGCGCCGTGCCGCTGATGCACGACCTGGCGGCCGAGTTTGGTGTCACTGTGAGCCTGTGGCGGCGGCTGGGCAGCGACCGCATCGTGCTGGTCAGCTCCGAGTCCAGCCCGACCAATTTGCACATCGACATGCCCGCTGGCCAGCGCCTGCCGATTCTGATGGGTGCCAGTGGCCGCCTGTTCGCCGGTCGCCTGGGCATCAGCGACGAAAAGCTGCGCGAAGAATTTGAACAAATCCGCTGGGCGCGTTCGATCTCGTTCGACACCTACCTGCGCGAAGTCAACCGCGGACGGCGGCGCGGCTGGGCGGTGGACGACGGCTATTTCTCCACCGGCGTGCTGGCCATTGCGGCCCCGGTGTGCGACCCGTCGGGCAACATCGCTTTCACCGTGTCCACCATCATGATCCGCGGCGACCGGGGTGAAGACCAGGTCGAAGTGCTGGGCGAAGCCGTGCGCGATGTAGGCATTCGGCTCGCATCTGTGCTGTTTTAGTACTCGCCTCCCGTTTTCGCACCGGGCCGCCCGTTCGCAGCGGCCCTATTCCCCTCGATAAACCACGTGCTGCGCATGGATTCATCCTTGCGTGGCGCAGCCGTGTCCGGTGCCAAAAACACTCTCGTTAACCCTAGGAAAAGCAGTTTTACCTACTTAAACTGAACATAAATATTGATTGTGTTTAATTTTTTGACTAACATCCGGTTTCCAAGCCCATAACCACACCTGTAGCCGCATTGCTGGCTGCCAACTCCACTAGGGGAAACCGATGAAACTGGAAGACCTGATCCTTGTCAGCGTAGACGACCACGCGATCGAGCCACGCGACGCATTCACCCGCCACATGCCTGCCAAGTACAAAGGCCGCGAGCCGCATGTGGTCAAGAAAAATGGCCGCGATGTCTGGCTGTTTGAAGACAAGGCCACCGGCTACATGGGTCTGAACTCGGTGGTGGGCCGCCCCAAGGAAGAATATGGCATGGAGCCCCTGGGCTACGACCACATGCGCCTGGGCACCTGGGACATCAAGTCCCGCGTGGAAGACATGAACGCCAACGGCGTGCTGGGCTCCATGTGCTTCCCCACCTTCCCCGGTTTTGCTGGACAGCGTTTCCAGGGCTATGCCGACCGTGGCGTATCGCTGGCCGCCATCCAGGCGTACAACGACTGGCACTTCCACGACTGGTGCAATGCGGCCCCCGGCCGTTTCATGCCGCTGATGTTGATCCCCTGGTGGGATATGCAAGCAGCAGCGGCCGAAGTGACCCGCATGGCCAAGCTGGGCGTGCACGCGGTGACCATGTCCGACAACCCCACGGTGCACGGCTACCCGTCCATCCACAACGCCCATTGGGATCCGCTGTGGCAAGCCTGCTCGGACAACAATGTGGTGATCTGCTGCCACATCGGCAGTGGCGTAACGGCTGCGCACGCGTCCGACGAGTCGCCTATCGATGCCTGGATTACCTCCATGCCGATCTCGATCTCCAACTCCGCCGCCGACTGGCTGTGGGCCCCCATGTGGAAGAAGTTCCCCAAGCTGCGCATGGCCTTGTCCGAAGGCGGTATCGGCTGGATTCCTTACCTGCTGGAACGCGCCGACTTCACGCACAGCCACCACAACGCCTGGACCATGTCCAACTTTGACGGCAAAAAGCCCAGCGACGTGTTCAACCAGCACTTCATTACTTGCTTTATTGAAGATGCGTTCGGCCTGAAGAACCTGGACTCCATGAACGTGGACAAGGTCACCTGGGAATGCGACTACCCGCACTCGGACTGCACCTGGCCCAATTCGGCCGATGTGTTCTATTCGCAAGCCAAGCACTTGAGCGACGATGTGATCAACAAGATCACCCACCTGAACGCCATGCGCGAGTTCTCGTACGACCCGTTCTCGATTCTGGGCCGCGAAAACTGCACGGTCGGCGCGCTGAAGGCCCAGGCCAAGCACGTCAGCATCGAGCCCGCGCTGGGCATGGGCGGTGCCGCACCGGTGCGCGACCCGAACAAGCCGGTCACCTCGGGTGACATCAACCGCATGTTCGCCGACGCCAACGCAGAAACCGTTCTGTAACCTGGCCCCCGAACCCGCTCTACGGCCGGCCCAGGCCGCCGCAGAGCGGTTCTGCATCCCCACGACACATATCCCAGAACTCCAGGACACCACCATGCGGACCGTATTCCGAGAAGACCACGAACTATTCCGAGAGCAGGCGCGGCGCTTTATCGAAAAAGAAATCGTGCCCCATCTGCACGCATGGGAAAAAGTCGGCATCGTCCCCAAAGAGGTCTGGACCCAGGCGGGCGCAGCCGGTCTGCTGTGCTCCACCGTGCCCGAAGAATACGGCGGCTCGGGCGGCGACTTTGGCCACTCGGCTGTGATGATCGAAGAGCTGGCGCGCGTCAACGCCACCGCCATCGGCTTCACCACCCATTCTGAAATCGTGGCCCCCTACATCGTGGCCTACGGTACGGAAGAACAAAAACACCGCTGGCTACCCCGCATGGCCAGCGGCGAGCTGATTGGCGTGATCGCCATGAGCGAACCCGGCATCGGCAGCGACCTGCGCGCCATGCGCACCACCGCCCGGCTCGACGGCACGGACTACATCGTCAACGGCCAAAAAACCTTCATCACCAACGGTGGCAATGCGGGCCTGATGGTCACTGCCACCAAGCTGGACCCGCAGGCCAAAGAGCTAACCCTGATTTGCGTGGAAGAAGACCGCCCCGGCTTCTCCAAAGGCAAGCTGCTGGAAAAAATCGGCCTGAAAGGCCAGGACACCTCCGAGCTGTTTTTCGACAACGTGCGGGTGCCGGTAGAGAACCGCCTGGGCGAAGAAAACCAGGGCTTCAAGTACCTGACCCACCAGCTGGCCTGGGAACGCACCATCATCGGCATCCGCGCCGCCGCCTGCATCGACGCGCTGCTGGAAGAAACCATCCAGTACACCCGCGACCGCAAGGTGTTTGGCAAGACGGTGTTCGACTTCCAGAACACCCGCTTCAAGCTGGCCGAGGTGAAAGCCCAGGCCACCATGTTGCGCGTGTTTGTGGACGACTGCCTGGCCCAGGCCATGCGCGGCGAGCTGACCGCCGAAGTGGGCGCCATGTGCAAGCTGCTGGGCTCGGAAATGCAGGGCAAGCTGCTGGACGAGCTGCTGCAACTGCACGGCGGCTACGGCTTCATGAGCGAATACAAGGTGGGCCGCGCCTGGGTCGACGCCCGGGTGGCACGCATCTACGGCGGCACCTCAGAGATCATGAAAGAAATCATCAGCCGGTCGCTGTAAGCGCTTGGCATTCAACCCGCAGGAGACCCGCATGCACCAACTCACCTACATCAGCCACGACGGCCAGCACTCCGAAGTGGAGGTCTCCAACGGCAGCACCGTGATGCAGACCGCGCTGGAACGCGGCATTCCCGGCATCAATGGCGACTGCGGTGGTGCCTGCCAGTGCTGCACCTGCCATGTGTTTGTGGAAGAGTCGTGGCTGGCCAAGCTGCCGCCCATGGACGAGATGGAAGACGCCATGCTGGACTGCACGGCCGAACCCCGCCGCGCCAACAGCCGCTTGTCGTGCATGCTGCCCATGGGCCCCGAGCTCGCCGGGCTGGTGGTGCACTTGCCTGCCAGCCAGATCTAACCCAGTACCCCAAGCAAAACGCCACCGGCTTCAACAGCCGGTGGCGTTTTTTTGGTTTTTAAGGCTATTTTTAACCTAAAAATCAGCCTCCTGCGCTTATTCTTTGGGCGCAAGCAGCTCCTATTTTTGACATCAAAAACAGGAGCAACTCAGAATCAGTCCCAGACCACGTGCACGTGGTGCGGGCCACGCAGTTGCGCACCGGTGATCTTGGGCGCGGGCTTGCTGGGGTCCAGGCGCAGGTTGGGCAGCAGGTCCAGAATCACGTTCACGGCCACCTGCATCTCGGTCTTGGCGATGTACTGGCCGATGCACATGTGCGGGCCAAAACCGAAGCCGAACGAGGGCTTGGGTTTGCGGTCGATGTCAAAGCTTTCGCTGTTCTCGAAGGCATCTTCGTCGCAATTGGCCGAGGCCACGATGCACTGCACCATCGCACCCTTGGGAATCTGGAAGCCGCCGATTTCCACGTCCTTGGCTGCCTGGCGCACCTTGAAGGTGGCCACCGGCTCCAGCCGCACGGCTTCATCGATGGCCTTGCCGACCAGGCTGCGGTCGTTGCGCACCCGCTCCAGCACTTCGGGGCGCTCCAGCAGCAGGGTCATCAGCGAGCCAAAAGTGCGCGTGGTGGTCTCACCCGCTGCAGGCAGCAGAGAACGCACAAAAGTGGTCACCTCGTGGTCGTCCAGGCGGCGGCCTTCGTATTCGGCGCGGATCAGGCGGCTGATGAGGTCGTCGCCGTCCACCCCGGCGGCACGCACCTGGACCACGGCCTCCTTGACACCGTCGTACAGCGCCTGGGCGGCATCCATGGCGGCCTTGCGGGCCAGCTTGGCTTTCTCGGCATCGACCTGCGGGCCGGCCAGAATCGCCAGCGCCCAGGCAGCGTACTGCTGGATTTTGTCGGGGTGTTCGTCGGGGAAGCCAATCAGCGAGTAAATCAACCGGATCGGGAAATGCAGGCCAAACTCCATCAGGTCGGCGCTCTTTTGGGCGACCATGGGGGCGATGTACTCGTTGCGCACAATCGGCTCCATCTTGCCGTCGCGCCAGCGGTTCACCACGTCGGGCATGAACACCGGCTGCAGCAGGCCGCGCGCGCGGCGGTGGGCATCGCCGTCCATGCCGGTCAAAATCAATCCGTCAAAAAACGAGCCCAGGCCCTCGGCAATAAAGCCGCTGGTGAAGTTGTTGGCATCGCGCAGCACCGCCATCACATCCTTGTACTTGAACAGGGTGAAGGTGGGCCGGTTGGCATCCAGCCCGGCAATGGTGGGCACGCCCAGCTGGGCCATGAAGTCGCCCGCCATGACGGGCGAGTTTTTGCGCATGTCCCGGTAGACGGCATGCAAATCCACGTCGGTCCCGCGGTAGTTGCTGGCCACGCCCGCAAAGGCGCTTTCAAGGGTGGTCTGGTCGGGGTTGCTCATGGCTGTCTCGTCTTTCTGGTTAACGTGGGCGCAAAACACTCGTACTGCGCGGGTTAGTGCATTTTATTGAACACAATTTCAAATTGTGATTCAATTAGCCAGGAAAGACAAGAAAAATAGGCTGAATAGCCTTGCTCAGGCCATGGCCGGGCGCGCCAGCGACGGACGCTCCCCTGCCAGCACCACCGACAACACAAAGTTCACCGAAAACTGCCGCCACGCGGCAATCCCCTCGGGCGAGGTGGTGTCAAATCCGGCCACGGCAGACACGGTGTAGCGGTTGGTGAAGCCGCCGGTGGTCAGCAGTGCCGAGGCCGCGTAAAACAGGTGGGCATCGATACCGGCACGGAATTCGCCGATCTGCACACCGCGCCGCAAAATGCGGTCCATCTGCGCCACCAGGGCCGGGGCCAGATCGGCGAAATGGTTGCGCTCCACCGCGTTGTGCTCGTGAAAGCGCAGACTTTCCTGCGCCAGGGAGCCCAGCGCCGGGTCCAGCCGGTACTGGTCAAAGGCATATTCCAAAAAGATCTGCAGCGCCTCGGTGGGCGGCAAATGGTCCAGCTCCAGCGCCAGCAACTCGGCCAGCACGCCCATGGCGGACTCGTGCAGCACGCTGGAAAACAGCTGCTCCTTGCTGTCGAAGTAGTGGTAGATGAGCTGCTTGGTCACGCCCGCCGCCCGGGCAATGTCGTCCACCCGCGCACCGGCCAGGCCCTTGTCGGAAAATGCCTGCCGGGCTTCTTTCAGCACCCGCGTGATCGTGGCGCGCTTTTTGGACGGTGAGGCGGGGGTTTTGGTGTCGGGGGGGAGCGGGATCATCGGCGGATTCTATGCCGCGCCTCCACCCGGTCTGCCCTCAAAAACCTTGCATTAAAAACCTTGCGATAAGGGGCGCACCACGATCTCGTTGACCGCCACGTTGTCGGGCTGGCCAATGGCGTAGAGCACCGCGTCGGCCACAGCCTGGGCAGACATCGCACCCTCGTACAGCTTGTTCGCCCGCTCCTTGAACGCAGGCACGGTGATGCTCTCGGTGAGCTCGCTGGTCACCAGGCCGGGGCAGATGGAAGTCACTCGAACCTTGCCCACGCACTCCTGGCGCAGGCCTTCGGTGATGGCGCGCACCGCGAACTTGGTGGCGGAGTACACCGCCCCGCCCGGCCCCACCGCCAAACCCGCCACCGACGAAATATTGATGATGTGGCCCGCGCCCTGCGCCAGCATGCCGCCCAGCACCACGTGGATGCCGTAGAGCACGCCTTTGATGTTGACATCGATCATGAGGTCCCAGTCGTCCACGCAGCCCTGGGCCAGCATGGAGATCGGCATGATGCCCGCGTTGTTGACCAGCACGTCGATGCGGCCAAAGCGCGCTACGGCCTGCTCGGCCAGGGCTTGCAGATCGGCCAATTGCGTGACATCGGTGGCGGCCCACAGCACCTGGTCGCCCAACTCCGTGGCGAGCCGGGCCAGCCGGTCGGTGCGGCGGGCAGCCAGTACCAGCCTGGCCCCGTGCCGTGCCAGCGCGCGTGCGGTGGCTTCGCCGATGCCGCTGCTGGCACCGGTGACCATGACGACCTTGCCTTGGATGGATTGCATTGCGTGTCCCTTGTTGTGTCTTGCTTGATACCGTGAGTCAAACAAAAGTTTATACATTATTTTAAATACTGTCTAACATTCGAAACATAGCAGCACAACCCACAAGAAGGAGACATATGAGCACGACACTGGCAACCCCCGCCCTGGACCTGGAGGCCGCCTACCACGCGGTATCGGACACGTTCCGCGGCAACGACGTAGACATCCACGCCCTGTGCGCCGAGATGCGCCGCAACAGCCCGGTCATGGAAGGAGACTTTGTGGCCACCTACCTGGGCGTACCCACCAATGCCGGGGCCAAGGCCGCAAAATGTGCGGTCACGCTGTTCAAGTACAAGGACGTCATGGCGGTGATGCGCGACTCCACCACCTACACCAGCGGCTTCATCGCCGAGGGCCTGGGCGCGTTCTTCGACGGCCTGATCATTCTGGCGATGGACGGCGATGCCCACCGCAAGGCCCGTGCGCTGTTACAGCCGGTGTTCATGCCCGAGACAGTGAACCGCTGGCGGCCCGAGATCGACCGCGTGATCCGCGAAGACTTTCTGGAGCCGATGGTCGCCCAGAAGCAGGCCGAGCTGATGCATTTCGGCCTGTATTTCCCGATCCGCGAGATGTACGCGCTGATGGGCTTTCCCAGCGACGACACGGCCAAGTTCAACCAGTACGCCACCTGGGCGCTGTCAATGGTGGCAGGCAACCAGATCGACCCGGAAAAGATCAAGATTTACGGCCCGATTGCCATGGCGGCGGTGAAGAACCTGTACGACGCGGTGAAGGAAGCCGTGGTGCAACGCCGCGCCGAAGGGGCCCAGGGCGACGACCTGATCAGCCGCCTGCTGCGCGCTGAATTTGAAGGCCACCGGCTGGACGACCACGAGGTGACCACCTTTGTGCGCTCCCTGCTGCCTGCGGCGGGCGAAACCACCTCGCGCACCTTCAGCTCGGCCATCACGCTGCTGCTGGAGCGCCCCGAACTGGTGGAGCGGGTGCGCAACGACCGCACGCTGATCCCCAAGCTGATCGACGAGACCGTGCGCTTCGAGCCGGTAGCCACCTTCAAGGTGCGCCAGACCTCCAAAGAGGTGGAGATTGGCGGCATTGTGGTGCCCAAGGGCGGCCTGGTGCAGTGCATGGTGATTTCGGCCAACCGCGACGAAGAAGCCTTTGAGAACGCCGACACCTTCGACATCGATCGCCGCCCCAAGCCCTCGTTTGGCTTTGGTTTTGGCACGCACATGTGCATCGGTCAGTTTGTGGCCAAGGTGGAGATGGTCTGCGCCATCAACGCCATTCTGGATTTGTTCCCCAATGTGCGGCTCGACCCCAGCAAGCCCGCACCCAAGATCGCCGGTGCCCAGCTGCGGGGTGCCAAGTCGGTACCCGTGATCTGGGATTGAGCCTGACCTAACAACAAAGAGACATCCAACATGAACCATTTCAAAACCATCCCCAACCGCGCGGACTTCGCCTACCAAACCCTGGTGGGCCCGCAAAAGGTCAGCGGCCGCGCCATGCACGAGCTGCGCGACTACTTCGGCCTGAAGATCACCAAGGGCATGCCCTTTGGCTGTGTGCGTGACGAAGAAGGCGAGATTTACGCCTTTGTGCGCGCCGTCAACGAGCCCGGCAGCACGCCTAACCCCACCAAGTTTCTCTACCAGTCCACTCGCGTGGACGGCAAGCACCTGCGGGTGGACAAATCCAAGATGGAACCGCGCGCACTGACGCTGTTCCCCAAGCGCTGGCTGGAGGATGACACCGCCTGCTGGTCCAGCCTGGACGGCGAACCCGGCCAGCCCTGGAAGATCACCGCCTCAGGCGAACGCCTGAGCTGGAAGGAAGACGGCCTGTTCGAGCTAGGCGGCCCCCTGCTGGGCCAGGGCATGCAGTGGTACCTGCCGGGTGTGGACTGGGGCACTTTTTACGTGTCGCAAATCTATGACATTGCCGGTGTCTGCGATGGCCGCAAGGTCAAGGGGCTGATGTGCTTTGACCAGGCCTACATGGCCGAAGGCGGCGCCATCCACTTCCAGAAAGACCTGGTGGTGAACAACAAGATGCATGTCATCTGGTGGTCGTTTGCCACCATCTACAAAGACGGCACCTGGGATTCGGGCTCCTTCATGGTGGGCCACGACAAGCTGGGCTACGCGATTTTCCAAAACGAGAAGGGCGAAGTTCGCACTACCACCCACATCGAAGGCAGCGTTAAGCACAAGGACGGCAGCTACTTTGTGGACACCGCGCGCATCGTGCTGGACGGCCAGGAAGAGTGGGAATACCTGCCCTGCCCCAAGGGCGAGATGATCGACTTCGTGGGGGGATTCCCCATCACTGCGCAGCAAGAAGGCCGCTGGCGCAAAGTGGGCGACACCCGTGAGCCCGACCGTTGGCTGGGCTGGGGCGAGTCCGACCGCCGCAATGGCACGGCCCGCAATGTGTTGGGTGCCGAGCTGTAGGAGCAACACATGGACAAAACTGCCATTGAAAACTTCCTGCACACGCAGGTCAAAGCCTGGAACGCAGGCGACAAGGAAGGCTTCTTCAGCGCCTACCGACAGGCCGCCCCCCAGGGGCTGCAAATCGAGTACGTAGGCAAACCTGCCAGCGACGGCTGGCCGGTGCTGGAGGGCATGTGGGCCCAGCAAAGCGCCAAGATCGAGATCGAAGAGGTCGCCATGATCATCAACGGCCAGGAAGTGGCCTGCCACAACCTGAACAAGGTGCGCGGCACCACCCTGGCCATCGAGACCATTGAGCTCTACCACTTTGATGCGGGCCGCCTGCTGGTGCGCTACTTCATCCGCCAACCATGAGCAACACCATGCACACTACTGCGACATCCGAGGCCATCGAGCGTTTCATGCAGGGCCAGGTGCTCTGCTGGAACGGCCACGACAAGGCCGGATTCATGGCCCTGTACCGGGAAATGGCCCCCGTCATGCTGGACATCCAGTACGCGGGCCGCGAACGCCAGAACGACGGCTGGCTGGTGATCGAAGAAATGTGGGACAAGCACAACCACCAGTTCCGGCTGGAAGTCGTCACCTCAATACAGAACGGCCAGGAAGTGGCAGTGCGCCACCGCAACTGCATCATCGGGACCGCGCTGGTGATTGAAAGCATAGAGACCTACCGCTTTGACGCGGGCAGTCTGTCGATTTGCTACTTTCTGAAGCCGCCTGAGGGCGCGGAGGTGGCGCTGGAACAGTTCCGGGGGTTTGCGGCCTCGGCGGCCTGAAAACCTAAGCCTGGTACGCCTGCTGGGCCTGGGTCATGCGCCCCCCGGCCAGCATCAGGGCGCAGAACATGTTCAGCTCCACCACCTGCGGCACGCTGAAATACTGGCCCAGGTCGGCAAACACGGTGGCATCTATCCCTAAAGGGTCCGACGCAAACAGCTCGGCGTAGCGCAGGGCGGCACGCTCGGGCGCACTGAACCGCGCGTCATCAGAGGACAGGCAGGCGATGTCGTCTTCGCTCACCTCGCCCGCCTTACGTGCCATCTGGCAGGCCCGGCAGGTGGTGAACGCGGCAATCCGCAGCCGCACCAGCTCACGCAGGCGGGTATCCAGGATGCTGTGGTTGTGCAACTGGTCCAGCGTGGCCAGCCACGCCTGCGCCACCAGCGGGCGGTGCGCCCAGACCTGCAGGGGCACGGTAGAGCTGAGCATGCGGGTCTGCACGCCCTGCTCCACCGCCTGCGCCAGGGCCGGTGGAAAATCCGCCAGGGGAACCAGTGGCAGCAGCGCCATGCCTAGCCCAGCGCGGACTCGATGGCTGCCAGCAAAGCCGGGTCGGTGGGGGCCACATCGGGTGCAAAGCGGGCCAGCACGCGGCCATCACGGCCGACCAGAAACTTCTCGAAATTCCACATCACGTCCGTCGCATGCTTGGGCAGCAGACCGTGCTTGGCCAGCGTGCTCTGCAACGTGTCGCTGCCGGAAGCAATGGCTTGCGGCTGGGCCGCAATCAGGTGCGCATACAGGGCATGGCGGGGCGTGCTGTTGACCTGCAGCTTGGCGTACATGGGGAACTGCACGCCGTAGTTGGCCTGGCAAAAGTCCTGAATTTCGGTCTCGGTACCGGGCTCTTGTGCACCAAAGTCGTTGCAGGGAAAGCCCAGCACCCGCAAACCACGGCCCGCATAGTCTTCGTGCAGGGTTTCCAGACCTACGTACTGCGGGGTCAGGCCGCATTTTGATGCCACGTTGACTACCAGCAGCACATCGCCCGCGTAGTCGGCCAGGGTGCTGGCTTCGCCGTTCAGGCGTTGCAGCGGGATGTCGTAAATGCCCGGGTTCGCAGATTCCGTCATGGAGGGATTCCTGTTCAAGTAAAGGGATGGAAGCTACTTCAAAGCCGCTCGATGATGGTGGCGGTGGCCATGCCCCCGGCGCAGCAGATGGACTGCAAGCCGTAGCGCACACCCCGGCGCTCCATTTCGTGTAGCAAGGTTGTCATGATGCGCGAGCCGCTGGCCCCCAAAGGATGGCCCAAGGCAATCGCGCCGCCATTGACGTTGAGTTTGTCGTGCGACACGCCCAGCTCCTGCATCCACACCAGTGGAACGGATGCAAACGCCTCGTTCACCTCGAACAGGTCGATGTCTTCCAGCGTCAGCCCGGCTTGCGCCAGCACTTGGCGGGTGGCGGCAATCGGCCCGGTGAGCATCAAGGTGGGGTCGGACCCGACAGTCACCATGGCGCAGATGCGGGCACGGGGCTTCACACCCAGTGCCTGGGCCTTGTCGGCCGACATCAGCAACAGTACCGCCGCACCGTCCGAGATTTGCGAGGAATTGCCGCCGGTCAGGCGGCCATCGGGGCGAAAGCTGGTTTTCAGGGTGGCCAGTTTCTCGGCGGCGGTGCCGGGGCGGATGGTCTCATCGGCGGCAAATACCGGTACTTCTTCCTCCAGCGCCTTTTCGCGCAGCGCCATCACCGGCACCGGCACGGTTTCGCGGCGGAAACGACCGGCCAGCGTGGCCGTGGACGCACGGCGGTGGCTCTCGACCGCAAAGGCATCCAGTTGCTCGCGGCTGATGTTCCACTGGTCGCACAGGCGCTCGGCTGCTTCGCCCTGGCCCGTCAGCTCGTAGCGCTCGGCAGCCATCCAGCCAAAGGCTTCGCCGTGCAGGTCACGGTTGCTGCCCATGGGCACACGGCTCATGTTCTCGGCCCCACCGGCCACCACCACATCGGCGGCACCGCAGGCGATCAAACCCGCCGCCACATGCACCGCAGCTTCGCCAGAGCCGCACTTGCGGTCAATGGTCAGGCCGGGGATGGTGATGGGCCACCCGGCACCCAACAAGGAGGTCCGGGCGATGTTGGCCGACTGCTCACCGATCTGGGTCACGCAGCCAAAAATCACGTCGTTCACCGCATCGGGGGTAATTCCCGCGCGCTTCACCACTTCGTTGATGACCAATGCGCCCAGATGGTCGGCGCGCACACCGGCCAGGCTGCCGCGAAACTTGCCCACAGGCGTGCGCACGGCCGCCACAATCACCACATCGCGGCTCATAACGCGCTGCCTTTGAGGCCCGAGCCCGGCACGCGCTGGCCGTTTTCATACTGGTACACCCCATGGCCGGTTTTGCGGCCATAGCGGCCTGCAGCCACCATCTTGATGATGAGCGGGCACGGGCGGAATTTCTCGCCCAGGGTTTGGTGCAGGTACTTCAACACCGCCAGCCGGGTGTCCCAGCCGGTCAGGTCGCCCAGCTCCAGCGGGCCCATGGGGTGGTTGAAGCCCAGTCGCAGCGCGGTATCGATGTCTTCGGCGCTGGCGGTACCCTCTTGCAGCATCCACATCGCCTCGTTGCCTGCCAGTGCCGACATGCGGCTGGTGGTCAGGCCGGGCGACTCGTTGACGACAATGGAGGTCTTGCCGATGGCATCGGAGTAGTCGCGCGTCAGCGCAATGGCTTCGTCGCTGGTGGCCAGGCCGCGCACCAGCTCGACCAGCTTCATCTTGTGCACCGGGTTGAAAAAGTGCATGCCCACCACGCGGTCCGGGTTGGCGACGGCGGTGGCAATCTCGGTCACGCTGAGTGCCGAGGTGTTGGTGACATAAATGGCCCCGGCGGCCATCACCGCGGCGGCCTGGGCTACCACGGCTTTTTTGACGGCCAGGTTTTCCGACACGGTCTCCACCAGCAGGTGCGCGCCAGTGGCGGCGACGGCCAGATCGGTGTGGACGGTCAGGCGGGCTTTGGCAGCATCCGCGGCAGCAGCTTCCACCTTGCCCAGCTTCACGCCGTCATCCAGAATTTTGTAAACGGCTTGCTGGGCCCGCTCCACGGCCACGGCATTGGTATCTACCAAGACGGTGTTAAAGCCCGAGCTGGCAAAAGCGTGCGCGATTCCCGTGCCCATCAGGCCGGCACCTACCACCACGACGGTGTTGTTCTTTAAGGTCATACTTGCTTTCCATTCATACTGAGTCAATAGCCGACACCACGTTACGCAGCGTGCCGATGCCCTCTACCGTGGCCTCCACCACATCGCCGGGGTGCAGGAAACGGCCGGTTCCATGGCCGGTGCCTTCGGGCGAGCCGGTGAAGAGCACGTCGCCGCACTCGAATACCGAGCGCTCGTCCACAAAACGCAGCAGCTCGGCCACGTTCCATGTCATGTCGCCGGAAGAGGCATCCTGGCGGGTTTCGCCATTCACCTTGAGCGTCAGGCGCAGCCGGGGGCTGCCTGCGGGGAACTCGTCGCGGGTCACGATCCACGGCCCCAGGCCGGTGCTGCGGTCCTGGCTCTTGGCGCTGAACAAATCCATGCCTACGCCCGGTGGCCCGCTGCGTTGCAGGTCGCGGGCACTCACGTCGTTGCCCACGGTGTAGCCCAGCACGCTGGATTCGGGGTCGAGCCGGTCCAGCTTCTCCGCGCCCACCACCACCACCAGCTCGACCTCGTGGTCCAGCTCCTGGGTCAGCGGTGGGTAACGGATGGGGTCGTTCGCGCCGATCAAGGCACCATAGGCTTTCAAGAAGGCCACCGGCTGGTGGTGGCTCTTCATGCCAAAGTCGGCCGCCAGGTGCTTGGCGTAATTGGCACCTGCAATCACCACGCGGTTGACCTTCTCGACCGGGGGCAACAGGCGCACGCTGCTCAGCGGGCGGGCGGGGCCCACCAGCGTCAACGCCGCCAGGCCTTCGCCGCGGGTGACTGCAGGAGCCCATTCGGCAAACGCCCCCTGGATCGCCTTGATTTCGGCGCGCTCTAGATCCACCACGGCCCAAAACGGCGCTGCGCCGTCGGTGCAGCGGGCGATTTTCATGCCGTGGCCAGCTTCTTGACGGGGGCACCCAGTTTGGTGGGGTCCAGGTGCAGCAATTCGCAGGCGTTTTTCCAGCGGATTTTTTGCAGATCGTCGTCCGACAGTTTCAGGCCGTCGGTCAGGTCGTGGCGCACGGCATCGCTGCCGCCGAAATTGCTGCCGTACAGGATGCGGTCCGCACCAATCACTTCGATCAGCGCCTGGCGCATGGGCAGTTCGTGCAGCTCGACATCGAAGTAGAAATTGGGCAAGTAGTCCATCAAGGGCTTCTTGTTGTGGAAGGTGTCCAGGTTGGGGTTGGTCTGCGCCAGGCGACCCAACTGGTAGGGCACAAAACCACCGCCGTGGGTGATGTAGATCTTGAGCTTGGGGAAACGGTCGAGCACGCCACCGTTGATCAGATACCAGAAGGCCTTGGTTTCGTCGTAATTCATGCCGACAATCGCCGTGGTCTCGTAGCGATCGGTGTTGGCCTTGTCGCCCCAGGTGACCGACTGGTTGTAGCCGTGCACAAACATCGGCAAATCGAGGTCGCACAGCGCTTCCCACACCGGGTCCATTTCTTTGGAGTCAAACTCCAGGCCGCCGAAGTTCGAGCCACCCGCGCCCAGGCCTTTGGCACCCAGTTGGGTGCAAGCACGGCGGATTTCCTTGGCGGCTTCTACGGGGTTCTGCAGAGGGGCCTGCGCCCAGAACATCAGGCGGTCGGGGGCACCCGAGCAGTATTGGGCCAGCACGTCGTTGACCTTGCGGGCGAACGGAATCGCGTACTCCAGCTCAGTCCAGTACATGTAGCAGTGCGACGGCACCGACACTACCTGGGCGTTCTGGCCTGCAGCATCCATACCGGCCAGGCGGGTTTGCGGATCGCGCCAGCGCGACATGTAATCCTGCACATTCAGGGCATTGCCTTCGGCCTTGGCCTTGCGCAAAGCGGCTTTACGCTCTGGCGCACCCAGGGACAGGATCCAGTCACCCACACGCAATTTGATGTCGCCGTCCGGTTGCGACTCGAAAGCCGGGCCCCAGTACGGGTTCTGGTCGTAGTAGTCCGGGTGCGGGGCATGGGCATGAAGGTCGATAAGCATGTGGATCTCCTGGGGTTTTATGGGGGCGGCCAATCCGCCGCGTTGTAAGTGCCTGAACCAGTGCATGTACCCAGCCGCTACACAGCCAAGCGCATCAAAACCTGTCCAAACACCTGCATCATGCCAATATTAAACAAATATTGCAAATGTGTCTAATTTTTAAAACCACCTACTCCCACCCAGTTGCCTCCACCTCAGCGTCGAGCCAATCCTCCACCACCCCGGCGCAGGGATTCCACCAGCCGCGCGATCCTGCGGGGCATCGCCAAGCGGTCGGATCCGTCGGCCACCAGATGGTCGCTCAAGACCAGGCGCACCATCAGCTCGCAGACCAGTTCCCGGTCCAGCTTGGCATCCAGGCTGTCGTCCCAGGCATCAAATACCGGGGCCAGCAGATCCTGGAAACGCACCACGGCATCGTGAAAAATACGCTTGAAAAAGTTCAGCGCAAATTCGGGTGCCACCAGCAGCAAACGGCGCGAGCTGCCAATGTCCAGGTAGTTGTTCAGGTAGGTCAGCATGGTGGCAAAGCGCTGGTCCGGGTCGGTGCACGGGGCCAGGGCTTCGGCCAGGGATTTGTGGAACCGCTCCCGCTTGTGCTTGGAAAACGCACTCAGCAGTTCCTCTTGCGAGGCGAAGTAGCGGTAGAAGGTGCCCCGCGAAATACTGGCAGCGTTGCACACTTCCAGGATCGATATGCGGTCGGCACCCGACTTCAAAATCACCTGCTCGGTGGCCTCGAAGATGTTGTCCACGGTTTGCTCCGAGCGTCGGTTACCCCGCCGACGGACAGGCTTAGCAGACGGCGCGGACACGGCCAGCACCGACCCGGACTCAGCCATGCTGGTGGACTTGGCTTTCGCTTTGGTTTTGGGTTTTGTCGGCGCTGGAGCTACAGGCTCGGCATCGGCCACCATACGGGGCTGCGCCAGTTCGGCAACGGCCATAGTTTTCGGGCTCTTCATCTGACTCCTTGTAAAAAAACACTTTAAAAAACAACGTCCGGGTTTTCCCGCATGACGCTTTGATCATCCAACCAATAGAATTAAATTCTGTTATTAGAATTTAAAGCATAGCGGTGAAGCCATTCAAAAGAGGACGATATTGTGAGCATGGACAGATCTGAAACCTGGTCGCTTGGCCAACAAGACACCGCAATAGCGGCACTCGAGCGCGCTGTCGCGGCACATCCAGACCGAGTTTTACTCGATTTCTCGGGAGAACTGTACACATATCGTCAAGTCGATCAACTTTCGACCTGTTTGGCTAATTCTTTGGCCGTTTTGGGCGTAAAAAAAGGCCAAACCGTCGTCACGATGTTCGACAACAACATCGATGCCGTCGTCAGCTGGCTGGCTATCAATAAACTGTGCGCCGTCAGCGTACCAGTGAATACGGGCCTGCGCGGGGATTTTTTGCGCCACCAGATCGCCGATGCGGGTGCCGCACTGGTGCTGTGCGAAGCCGACTATGTCGAGCGGATTTCTGCAGTTGCACACCAGTTGTCCGAAGTGAAGCTGGTATTGCACCGCGGTAGCACCAGCGCCACCACCTGCGGCAACCTGTTGCTGGACGCGCTGGACAGCCACCGAGGCAGCAATCTCACGCCACTGGCAGATAAACCCAACCCCTCGGACCTGGCCTGCCTGATCTACACATCGGGCACCACCGGGCCGTCCAAGGGCTGCATGATCAGCTACAACTTCATGTGCAACCTGGCGCGGCTGCAACTGCGTGCGGGCCCGGCAACGGCCGACGATGTAACCATCACCCCCCTGCCCTTGTTCCACATGAACGCGCTGGCGGTGGGCATTTTGTCGAATATTCTGGTGGGTGCGCGGGTCGCCATCATTCCGCGTTTCTCGGTGTCCAACTTCTGGCCCGAAGTCGAGCGCAGCGGTGCCACCATCGCGTCTATTCTGGGCGGCATGGGAGGCCTGCTGGCCAATGCGGCTGACAACGATGCGGCCAAGCGCTGCGTAGGCCAAATCCATACCGTGCGCGGCAACCCGTTTACCGAAGAAACCAAAGCCATCTGGCGCGAGCGCTTTGGTGCCAAGCAGGTCGGTGGCAATGGCTACGGCCTGACCGAAGCCTGCGTGATCACCTCGCTGGCGGCGGGTGAATACGCCGCCCCAGGCTCCTCGGGCAAGCTGGTGCCCGACTTTGACGTGCGCATCGTGGACGATCTGGACCGGGAAATGCCCGTCAACACCCCCGGCGAAATCATCTGCCGCCCGCTGCGCCCGGACATCATGTTCATGGGCTACTGGCGCAGGCCTGAAGATACGTTGAAGCTGATGCGCAACATGTGGTTTCATACGGGCGATATTGGCAAGTTTGACGAAAACGGCTTCTTCTACTTTGTGGACCGCAAAAAAGACTACCTGCGCCGCCGCGGTGAAAACATCTCCAGCTTCGAAATGGAATCGGCCTTTGCCAACCACCCGGACATTGCCGAAGTGGCGGTGCACGCCGTGCCATCCGACAAGGGCGAAGACGATGTCAAAGTAACGGCCATCCTCAATGAAGGCTCCACCCTGACGGCAGAGGCATTGTTCCAATGGTCTACCTCGGCGGTTCCTTACTACGCACTACCGCGCTACATCGAATTCCGCACCAGCTTGCCCAAAAACCCGCAAGGCCGCATCTTGAAATACCAGCTGCGCGACGAAGGCAAGACGGCAACGACCTGGGATCTGGAAGCCACCGACATCAAGGTCGCGAAGCGCTAAACCTGAGTCAAACCCTCACAAACGGGGCCTTCGGGCCCCGTTTGCATTCAGATATTTCAGTATTCGCGCACCGGCACATTTGGTGGCCGGGAGTTGTAGCCAGGCAAGTGCAGGCCGCCGTCCACGTGCAGGGTTTCGCCCGTCACATAGCGCGACATCTCGCACGACAGGAACACCACCGCCGGGCCAATGTCGGCCTCGGGGTCGCCGGAGCGGCCCAATGGGCGGGCAGCGGCAGAGCGCTCGGCAAAGCCGGGGTTCTCGGCAGCCAGCTTGTGGAAGGTGGCGCCCATGGCGGTGGGGGCGATCGCATTCACGGTGATGTTGAAGCGACCCCATTCTGAAGCCGCGCTGCGCGTCAACCCCACGATGCCGGCCTTGGCAGTGTTGTAGTCGGCGTGCAGCCAGGCACCGGTTTCGGTGTCGATGGAGTAGAAGTTCACGATGCGCCCCCAGCCGCGCGCCTTCATATGCGGCATGGCTGCACGCATGGACCACCAGGTTGCCCACAGGGCCGAGGTCAGCGTTTGCTCCAGCATGGCATCGGTCTTGTCTTCCAGCAGCACATTGGGCGTGGGAATAAAGGCGTTGTTGACCAGAATGTCCAGCGCCCCAAAGTGCGCGACGGTGCCCGCCACCACGGCTTCGATCGATGCCTTGCTGGTGACATCGGTCTTGATGAACAGCGCGCGGCCACCGAGTTCTTTCAGCTCCTGCTCAACCTGCAGGCCGCTGGCCTCATCGATCTCGGCAATCACCACCGCCGCCCCCTCGCGTGCAAAGGCGCGGGCCACACCGCGGCCAATGCCACCGCCTGCGCCGGTAATGATTGCAATCCTGTCTTGGAGTAGTCCCATGCGAAGCCTTATTTGTTGAACATATATTCATATATTGTACAATTTATAGGTAAAAAAACCAGAAATTTGGCCTCCGCAGTTACCCTGTCAGGCTTGTAGAAAGACAGCCCATGTTCAGACGCCGCATCATCCTCCACAGTGAAACCAAAGGGGTGGAATGCCATGTGCGGGCTGCGCTGGAAGACGACTTCCACCATTTCCGCGTCGAGGTGGTGGCCGTGGATGGGCATGTCACCCAAATTCTGGCCGAGGCCCCCCGCCGCCCCTACTCCCTGTGCAGCCACGCCATCGCCGAGCTCGACGTGCTGCTGGGCATGGAGTTGTCGCCCGTAGCCCACGCCGTGACGCGCCTGACCGACCCCACCCAGCAGTGCACCCATCTTTTCGAGCTGGCCGGGCTGGCGATTGCGGCGGCGGCGCGGGGCATCACACGCCGCCAGTACGACGTGGAGGTGCCCACCCGCATAGAAGGGCGTGCGCTGCCTACCCTGGCGCGGGACGGCGTGCCGATGCTGTCGTGGGAGGTGCAGGGCACGGTGATTGAATCGCCTGCAGCCTACGCAGGAATCGACCTGTACCACGGCATGGCGCGCTGGGCGCTCAACACCTTGTCGCAGGACGAGGCCGAAGCCGCCCTGGTGCTACGGCGCTGTACGGGTATCTCCAAGGGCAGAGGCATGAACCTGGACCACCAGGCCCACGCGCAACCGAATGGGCATTGCTTCTCGCAGCAGCCCCAGCGGGCCAGCCAGGCCATCCGCATGGTGGGCTCCACGTGGGACTTTTCCCAGACGGCCGAGCGCCTGTGCGCCGACGATCAAACCTGGTTGGAATTCAAATAAGTCTGTACAGCCAGCATGCGGAACCGGCTGGCCGATGCACTTTCAGACTCGGCCATGTAGGCCAGCGACAGACCAATCGCCGCCTCGGCCGGGAAGTCCACAAAAGGCCGGTAGACGATTTTGTCGCTCACAAAGCGCTGCATCACCGACGGCACCAGCGCCACGCCCAGCCCGCTTTCCACCAGCGCCAGCACGGTTTGCACCTGCACCGCCTGCTGGGTCACGCGGGGAATGAACCCGGCCTGCTGGCAGGCAAACATGGCCGTACTGTGCAAGCCTGCGGCGTGGGTGGGCGCGTACATGATGAAAGGCTCGCCCGCCATGTCGGCCAGCTTGAGCAGCCCCTTGTCGGCCAGCGGATTGCCACGCGGCAGGGCCGCAATGTAGTCCTCGCGCTGCAGCGGCACCAGGGTGGCCTTGCTGGGGTGCAGCAGGGGCACGCGCACCAGGCCGATATCCAGCGTGTTGTCTTCCAGCTGCTGCATGATGGCCAGCGAGGTGGCTTCGCGCAGCACCAGCTCCACGCCGGGGAACTGGGCGCGGTACAGCGGCAGCAGGGTTTGCAGCATGCCGTAGCTGGCCGAGCCGACAAAACCTATCTGCAGCGTGCCGCCCGTGCCGTCCAGCACGCTCTTGGCGGTTTCCCGCAGTTGCCCGCTGTGGAACAGCAGCTTTTTGGCCTCCATCAGCACCGCACGGCCACTGGGTGTGAGCGACACGCCGGTGGATTCGCGGTTGAACAGCTTGACCCCCAGGTCGGCTTCCAGCTTCTGGATGGACACCGACAGCGGCGGCTGCGCCATGTGCAGACGTTCGGCGGCACGCCGGAAGTTCAACGTCTCGGCAAGGGTGACAAAGTGGCGGATGCGGCGCAGGTCCATGGGAGGGGTGAGCATACCGGAGCCACCTGGCACGGCCTTAGCCCTTGAAAACCGGTGGCCGCTTGGCCAAAAAGGCGGCCACGGCTTCCTTGTGGTCGTCCGTCTGGTGCGACATGGCCTGGAACACGGCCGACATCTCCAGCAGCGTGTCCAGCCGGGTGTGCATGGCCTCGCGCAGCAGCCGCTTGGTCAGGCGCACGGCGTGGGGCGGGTTGGCTGCTATGCGCAGCGCCAGTTCATTGGCCGTGGCCAGCAGCTCATCGGCAGGCACCACGCGCGACACCAAGCCCCAGCTGGCCGCCACGTCCGGGCCGATCATTTCGCCGGTGAACGACATTTCCGAGGCGCGCGACAGCCCGATCAAACGCGGCAGCAACCAGGCCCCGCCGTCGCCCGGCACGATGCCCAGCTTCACAAAGCTCTCGGCAAACTTGGCATGGGTGGAGGCAATGCGGATGTCGCACATGCAGGCCAGGTCCAGCCCGGCACCGATGGCCGCACCATTGACGGCGGCAATGATGGGCACTTCCAGGTTGAACAGCGCCAGGGGCAGCTGCTGGATGCCAGTGCGGTATTCGTGGCGGATCTGCATGCCGCTGACCTCCCCCGAAGACTGCCGCTCCATGTCGCGGATGTCACCGCCCGACGAAAACGCCGTGCCTGCACCCGTGAGAATGACCGCCCGCACACTGCGGTCGTTGTGGATACGGTCGATGGCCGCCAAAAAATCGGGCACCGCCGTATTGCCCGTCAGCGGATTGCGCCGCTCGGGCTCGTTCATGGTCAAGGTAACTACATGGTCTTGCTGGGAATACAGAAGAAAGTTGGGCATGGCGGGAATCCTGTGCGATGTGGGTAGACCGGCCAGCGTAGGCCATCGCAGGTCTATTGTCCAATATCAATATAAAGCTAAGCAATATCCAAGTGGTATCAACGAACTACCGCAATTAGCTAGCCACTGATACCAAACCACTATCAACTATCCACCATTAAATATTGGACGGCACATTCACGGCTGCCTATGCTTCGCCCTTCATGCCAGCCCTGCACCGAAGGAGAATCCATTGAGCAACCTGTTGTCCGCCTTTCGGCTCGCGACACTCCCGCCCGCAACAAACGCGTTCCGGGCCGAAGTCAAAGCCTTTCTCCAGACCCATATGGATGCCACGCCGCCCGATATCCGGGCCCGCTCGTGGATGGGCTTCAGCGCCGCCTTCAGCCAAAAGCTGGCGGCCCGCGGCTGGGTGGGTGTCACCCTGCCCGCGCAATACGGCGGTGCCCAGTTGGATGCGTTTTCGCGCTTTGTGCTGGTGGAAGAGTTGCTGGCCATCGGCGCACCGGTGTCGGCGCACTGG
Source organism: Rhodoferax sp. LS1P39 (assembly GCF_056521425.1). NCBI lineage: Bacteria > Pseudomonadati > Pseudomonadota > Betaproteobacteria > Burkholderiales > Comamonadaceae > Rhodoferax > Rhodoferax sp. LS1P39. The sequence goes on from NZ_JBWMAV010000005.1 coordinate 32,617, forward strand.
ATCGCCGACCGCCAAAGCGGCCCGCTGATCTACAAGTTCGGCACCGAAGCGCAGCGCCAGTTCTACCTGCCCAAAATCTGCGCCGGGCAGGCGTTTTTCTGCATCGGCATGAGCGAGCCCAACGCCGGGTCGGACCTGGCCAGCGTCGGCACCCGCGCCACCCGCGTTGATGGCGTTAACGGCGGCTGGCGGCTCAATGGCCGCAAAATCTGGACCACCAACGCCCACCACTGCCACTACATGATTGCCCTGGTGCGCTCCTCGGGCGAGCCGCAAGACCGGCAAAAAGGCCTGTCGCAGTTCATCATCGACCTAGCGCTGCCCGGCATCACCGTGCGGCCCATCCACGACCTGGCGGGCGACGCGCATTTTTCCGAAGTGTTTTTTGACGACGTGCTGCTGGCCGACGATGCCCTCATCGGCACCGAAGGCAGCGGCTGGGAGCAGGTCAACGCCGAGCTGGCTTTCGAGCGCAGCGGCCCCGAGCGCGTCTACTCCAGCATCGTGCTGTTGGAGCACTGGATCAGCTGCCTGCGCCGCAGCCCGGATGCCGCCCGCCATGCCGAGACGGTGGGCCGGTTGGCCACCCACCTGGCCACCTTGCGCAACATGTCCATCGCCGTGACCCACAAGCTGGTGCTGGGCGAAAGCCCCGTGGTCGAAGCCGCGCTGATCAAGGACATTGGCACCGAATTCGAGCAAAGCATTCCCGCCCTGATCGAAGCCGCCATCGCCTGCAACCCCGATGCCCCGGTCGACCCCGACCTGTACCGCACTCTGGCCTATGTCAGCCAGGTCGCGCCCACCTATTCGCTGCGCGGCGGCACCCGCGAAATCTTGCGCGGCATGATTGCCCGCGGCCTCGGCCTGCGCTGAAACGGAGAACCCACACCATGTTTGCAGAAGCCATTGAAGACATCCTGAAAGACCAATGCACCGCCACCACCGTGCGGGCGATTGAATCTGGCGGACCTTCCGCCCCACTGTGGCAGGCCATTGAAGAAGCGGGCTTTCTGGAGCTGCTGGCCGCCGAAGCCGACGGCGGCGCCGAGCTGGGCCTGCCCGATCTGTTCCCTATTTTCAGCAGCTTTGGCCGCTACGCCGTGCCGCTGCCGGTGGCCCAGAGCATCGTGGCCCGCAGCCTGCTCGCGCCCCATGCCGTGCCCGCAGGCCGCATCACCCTGGCCAATTCCCTGCGCCGCACAGCCGACGGCCAGACTATTTGCGCGTTGACCCCGTTGGGCCTGGTGGCCGACTACGTGCTGGCCCGCGACGGCGACGGCCTGCTGCTGCTGCCCGTGGCTACCGCGCAGTGCACCCCTACCGGCGTGCACCGCAGCCAGACAGCCACCCTGGTCTGGAACGATGTCGGCAACGCCACCCGCCTGCCCACGGGCGGTGCCGCGCTGACCGCCTGGGCGGCCGCCCTGCACGCCGCCCTGCTCAGCGGTGCCATGACGCGGGTGTTTGAAATGACGCTGCAGCACTGCAACGACCGCAGCCAGTTCGGCAAGTCGCTGGGCAAGTTCCAGGCGGTGCAGCACCAGCTGAGCGTGATGGCCGAGCACACCGCGGCTGCCTCCATCGCCGCCGAGGCGGCGTTTCATACCAGTGACGCAACCCCCACGCTGCTGGCCGCCGCCATGGCCAAGTCGCGCACCAGCGAAGCCGCCGGGTTGGTGGCGGCCATCGCCCATGCGCTGCACGGCGCGATCGGGGTCACCGAAGAATACGATTTGCAACTCCTGACCCGCCGCCTGCACGAGTGGCGCATGGCCCACGGCTCCGAGACGCATTGGAACCTGCTGATCGGTCAAAGCGTGCTGGCCAGCGAGCTGCCCTTGCTGGACTTTGTGCGTACGGTGTGAAAACAGGTTTACAAGCTTTTTAGGCCTCCAGCGCTTATTGCATAAGCACGGAAAGCTATTATTACCATAGCAAACCCAAAAATCCAGCCACAGGCTTATTCTTCGTAAGCCACCACCGCCTGGGCCGCTTGCGCCTGGCAGTAGGCCAAGGCCGCATCGGTCGGATAGAACCGGGCCTGCTCGCCCAGTTGCAGCACCGCCACCGCGCCACCCTGGGCGGTTTGGCGCTGTACCGACAGGCGCACCGGCAGGCCGTAGACCACATCGCCCTGCTCGGTGGTTTCGCGCTGGGGCGGGAAATCTTTCACCAGTTGGGCAATATCCAGCCCGGAGCCGGTGGCGTTGGGCGGGAGCTGCAGCCGCAAAAACTTGGCGTAGCGGCAGCGCGCGGTGGCCAGATCCCAGGCTTCGGTAATGCTCATCTGCAGGCCACCGCCGCCAAAGCGGTCGGTTTGCACCTTGCCCATGGCGATGATGAGTTCGTCGTCCTTGAACAGGTTTTTGTTCGCCTGCATCAGCGCATCGCTGACCCGCGCGTCCACCATGCCGGTGCCGTCGTCGAGCCTGAACAGGCCCAGCTTGCCGCGCTGGCCGTTGATGACGCGCAGGTCGCTGACGATGCCTGCAAACATCACGATGTCGCGGCCATCCACGGCCTGGGACAGATCGTGTTTGGCAAACCGGCGAACTTCCTTGCGCACCTCGTCGAACAAATGGCCGGACAAATAAAAGCCCACCGCGGTTTTCTCCAGCGTCAGCCGCTCCTTGATGCCCCACATGGGGGTTTCGACCAACTCGGGCTCTTGCGTGCTGGAGCCGTGGCTGTCGTCCATGTCGAACAGGCCGCCCTGGTTGGCGTTGGCCAGGGTGGCGGCGGCAAAGGCGAAAGCGCGGTCGACCGAAGCAATCAGTGCGGCGCGGTTGATCTCGATGGCATCAAACGCCCCGGCCTTGATCAGCGCCTCGACGGTGCGCTTGTTCAGTTTGGACTTGTCCACCCGCACGCAGAAGTCGAACAGGCTGGTAAACGGCCCACCGGCCTCGCGCGCCGCCACGATGGCCTCAATCGCCTGCTGGCCCGTGCCTTTGACGGCACCCAGGCCGTAGCGGATGATTTTGTCGGTGACCGGCTCGAAGCGGTGGCGGCCCAAGTTGACATTGGGCGGCTCGAAGCTCAGGCCCATCTTGCCGGCATCTTCAAACAGCAGTTTGAGCTTGTCGGTGTCGTCCATTTCCACCGTCAAATTGGCGCAGAAGAATTCGGCGCAGTAATGCACCTTGAGCCAGCCGGTGTGGTACGCCAGCAGCGAGTAGGCGGCAGCGTGCGACTTGTTGAAGCCGTAGCCCGCAAACTTCTCCATCAGGTCGAAGATTTCGTCGGCCTTGGCCTCGTTGATGTCGTTCTTGGCGGCACCGGCGCGGAAGATGGCGCGGTGTTCGGCCATTTCTTCCAGCTTCTTTTTACCCATGGCACGGCGCAGCATATCGGCACCGCCCAAGCTGTAGCCGCCCAGGATCTGCGCGGTCTGCATCACCTGCTCCTGGTAGACCATGATGCCGTAGGTCTCGCTCAGCATCTCGGCCACCAGCGGGTGCGGGTACTCCACCACTTCGCGGCCATGCTTGCGCGCCACAAAGCTGGGGATCAGGTCCATCGGGCCGGGGCGGTACAGCGCGTTCAGGGCGATCAGGTCTTCCAGGCGGGTGGGTTTGGCATCTTTCAGCATGCGCTGCATGCCGGTACTTTCAAACTGGAACACGGCCTCGGTCTTGCCCTCGGAGAACAGGCGGTAGGTCTTGGCATCGTCCAGCGCGATGTTTTCGAACGCAAAGTTCTCCTGCCCCTTGTGGCGGGCAACGATGAAGTCCTTGGCAATCTCCAGAATGGTCAGCGTGGCCAGGCCCAAGAAGTCGAACTTCACCAGGCCGATGGCCTCCACGTCGTCCTTGTCGAATTGGCTCACCGCCGATTCGCTGCCGGGCTGCTGGTACAGCGGGCAAAAGTCGGTCAGCTTGCCAGGCGCAATCAATACACCCCCGGCGTGCATGCCGACGTTGCGGGTCATGCCCTCCAGCTTTTGCGCCATCTCGATCAGGGTGCGCACATCTTCTTCGGCCTCGATGCGGGCGGCCAGCACCGGCTCCATTTCGATGGCGTAGTTGTTCTTGTCGCCCTCCTTCTTGGTGGCGGGCGGGTACTGCAGCGTGACCGACATGCCCGGCTTGTTGGGAATCAGCTTGCTGATGCCGTCGCAGAAGTTGTAGCTCAGGTCCAGCACCCGGCCCACGTCACGGATGGCCGCGCGGGCCGCCATGGTGCCGAAGGTGACGATCTGGCTCACGGCGTTTTTGCCGTACTTTTCCTTCACGTAGTCGATCACCCGGTCGCGGTTGCCTTGGCAAAAGTCGATGTCAAAGTCGGGCATAGACACGCGCTCGGGGTTCAAAAACCGCTCGAACAGCAGCTTGTACTGCAGTGGGTCCAGGTCAGTAATCTTCAGGGCGTAAGCCACCAGCGAGCCCGCACCAGACCCCCGGCCTGGCCCCACCGGACAGCCGTTCTTTTTAGCCCAGTTGATGAAGTCGCCCACGATCAAAAAGTAGCCGGGGAAACCCATCTTCAAAATGGTGGTGATCTCGAACTCCAGCCGCTCGATGTAGCCGGGGCGCACTTCTTCGCGCTTGGCTTCATTCGGGTACAGGTGCAGCAGGCGCTCTTTCAGGCCCTCGTGCGAGGCGTAGCGGAAGTAGTCCTCGGGGCTCATGCGCACGCCGTCGACCAGGGGTGTGGGAAAGTCGGGCAGCTGCGGCTTGCCCAGCACCAGGGTCAGGTTGCAGCGCTTGGCAATCTCCAGCGTGTTGGCAATGGCCGAAGGAATGTCGGCAAACAGCGCCAGCATCTGCGCGCTGGACTTGAAATACTGCTCGCGGGTGAAGCGGCGCACGCGGCGCTGGTTGCCCAGGATTTCGCCGTCCGAGATGCAGACGCGGGCCTCGTGCGCCTCGTAATCCGTTTCCTCGGTGAACTGCACCGGGTGCGTGGCCACCACCGGTAGCTGGAGCCGGGCGGCCAGTTGCACGGCGGCCACCACATGGGCCTCGTCGTCAGTGCGGCCTGCGCGCTGCAGCTCGATGTAGAGGCGCTGCGGGAACACGTCCGCCAATTGCTGCGCCATCGCATCGGCCCGCACGGTATCGCCCTGCACCAACGCCTGGCCCACCGGCCCAGCCTGGGCACCGGCCAGGCAGATCAGCCCGGCGTTCAGCTCGCGCAGCCAGGCAAATTTAATAACGGCCTGGTTTTTGACAATATTTTGGGTAAAGCCACGGGCCAGCAGCTCCGACAAATTGAGATAGCCCTGCTTGTTTTGCACCAGCACGATGACGCGCGACAGGGCGGTGGCATCCAGGCCCTGCCCTTCCAGGAAAATCTCGGCCCCGATGACGGGCTTGACACCCTTGCCACGGGCTTCCTTGTAAAACTTGAGCGCGCCAAACAGGTTGCTCAGGTCGGTGATGGCCAGCGCGGGCTGCTGGTCCTTGGCGGCCACCTTGACGGTGTCGTCGATGCGGTTGGTGCCGTCAACGACAGAAAATTCGGTATGGAGGCGGAGATGGACAAACATGGTGTCATTTTAAAGGGCGAGGTCATTGCGGCTGGCGGGCTTCCCGTCCAGGGTTTAAGTGTATTTTTCAAGAAATATTTGAAACAGTTTGTGTACAACTGATAGGATGATTACCAGGCCCACGCTGGGGCTGCACGCCAGCGCCACCCGCAGTTTTGAACCATTGAGAGGTACACCATGTTCCGATCTATCCGCAGTTCTACCCTGTTTCTGGCCGCCGTAGGCATCCTGGCCGCCCTGGTGATTGCCCTGCAGTCCTACGTGGGCTTCAACCGGCTCAACGCCATCGCCAACCAGACCTTTGTAGCCAAGGATGTGGTGGCCGACATCCTGCCGCCGCCCATGTACCTGATCGAGCTGCGGCTGGTGCTGTCGCAGGCGGTAGAGGGCACCATGCCCGTGGCCGAGGCGCAAAAGCAGGTGGCCCGCCTGGTGGGCGAGTACGAGGCCCGGGTTGCCCACTGGACGCAAAACCCACCCTATGGCCTGGAGAAGCAGCTGTTTGGCCGCCAGCATCTGGCGGCGCAAAAGTTCATTGCCGCGGCGCGCGACCAGGTCATGCCCGCCCTGGCCCAAAACGATGCGGCCGCTGCCAAAGCGCAACTGGTGCAAGCCCATGCGCTGTACCAGGAACACCGCGCCGGGGTGGACGAGACTGCATTGGTGGCGAGCAAACTGTCTGAAACCTCGATTGCAGACTTCACCGCCACGGGCAAAGATGTGTCACGCACCTCACTGATCGTGCTGGCTGTGGCGCTGGGGGTGTTGGTCTGGGTGTCGGGCCCGGTGCTGGCCAGCATCCGCAAACCCATTGCCCATTGCACCCGTATCGCCCAGGAGGTGGCGGCGGGCAATCTTTCTGCCGATATACAAACTACGCGCAAGGACGAAATAGGCGCGCTGCAGGATGCCCTCTCGTCCATGCAAACAGCGCTGCGCCGGATGGTGGGCGAGGTACGCACCTCATCGCAGGACATCAAACACTCCAGCAGCGAAATCGCCCACGGCGGCATGGACCTGAGCACCCGCACCGAAAGCACCGCCGCCAGCCTGGAAGAAGCCGCCGCCGCCATGGAGGAGCTCACCGCCACGGTGGCGCAAAACACCGAATCGGCTCGGCAGGCCAACCAGTTGGCTGCATCTGCCGCCACCGTAGCCGCACGCGGCGGCCACCTGGTGGGCCAGGTGGTGACCACCATGCAGGGCATTGACGACAGCTCGCGCAAGATCGTGGACATCATCGGTGTGATCAACAGCATCGCTTTCCAGACCAATATCCTGGCCCTGAATGCCGCGGTGGAAGCCGCCCGGGCCGGTGAGCAGGGACGCGGCTTTGCCGTGGTGGCCAGCGAGGTGCGGCTGCTGGCCCAGCGCAGCGCCGAGGCGGCCAAAGAAATCAAGGGCCTGATCGATGCCAGCGTGGGCCGGGTCGAATCCGGCAGCAAGCTGGTGCAGGAGGCCGGCACCACCATGACCGAAATCGTCAACCAGGTGCAGCGCGTGAGCGACATCATTGCCGAGATCACCGCTGCCGCGTCCGAGCAAGGCCAGGGCATAGGCCAGATCAACGAAGCCGTGGCCCGGCTGGACCAGATGACGCAGGAAAACTCGGCCCTGGTGGAGGAAAGCGCGGCCTCGGCCGAGAACCTGAAGCGCTCGGCCCTGGGGCTGACCAGCCTGGTCAGCGCCTTCCGGCTGGAGGCGGGTGGGGCCGTAGCGCTAACCTAAAATTGGCGGGTGAACTCCATCCTCAACATCTCCGCTTACAAATTCGTCTCCCTGCCCGATGCCCCGGCCCTGCGCGAGCTGCTGCACGGCTGGGCCACCGCACTAGAGCTCAAAGGCACCATCCTGCTGGCCGGTGAGGGCATCAACCTGTTTCTGGCCGCCCCTGAGGCCGCCGTGCGCGGCTTCATCGCCCGCCTGCACGCCGACCCGCGCTTTGCCGACATCGCCCCCAAAGAGAGCTGGTCGGCCACCCAGCCGTTCAAGAAGATGCTGGTCAAGGTGAAAAACGAAATCATCCGCATGGACCACCCGGCCATCCAGCCCAGCTCAGGCCGCGCGCCTGCAGTAGATGCCGCCACCGTCAAGCGCTGGCTGGACCAGGGCGTGGACGACCAGGGCCGCCCCGTGGTCACGCTGGACACGCGCAATGCCTTCGAGGTGGACCACGGTACCTTCAACGGTGCCATCGACTGGCGTATCGACAAATTCAGCCAGTTCCCCGCCGCGCTGCGCGCGCACAAGGCCGAGCTGCAGGGCAAAACCGTGGTCAGCTTCTGTACCGGTGGCATCCGCTGCGAAAAGGCCGCGATTCTGATGCGCGAGGAGGGGCTGGACCACGTCTACCAGCTGGAAGGCGGCATCCTGAAGTACTTCGAGGAAACCGACGGCACGCACTACCAGGGCAGTTGCTTCGTGTTCGACGAGCGCCGCACGCTGGAGGCCGACTTATCCGCCAGCGACCTGAGCGCTATCAATAAGTGAGCTTCTCGTGCTTACAGGATAAGCACGGAGGGCACTTTTCACTCTAAAAATGCTTTGACTGCCAGAGCCGTCTTCCGCGCGGCTCCTTGGTGTGCGCTGGCGAATTGCGGCCCGGCGGCTGCGGCCCGGGCCAGGGTGTCGGGCGCGTTGAGCCAGGCCATGGCCTGGTCCACGGCGGCGGGCATGTCGGCCACGCGGCAGGCCGCGCCCGCAGCTTCGGCCAGCTCGGCGGCCTCGGCAAAGTTGAAGGTCGAGGGGCCCATCAGCACCGGGCAGCCGCAGGCGGCGGCCTCAATCAGGTTTTGTCCGCCGAAAGCGGCGAAGCTGCCGCCCAGCAAGGCCACATCGGCCAGGCCGTAGTAGCGCGCCATCTCACCCAGCGAGTCGCCCAGCCACACATCGGCAGGCTTAGGCCCCTCGGCCCACTGGCTGCGCCGTGACAGGCTGAACCCTTGCGCCACCACCAGCGCCGCCACCGCATCAAAGCGTTGCGGGTGGCGTGGCACGACCAGCCACTGCACATCCATCACTCCTAATTTAGGAGCTGCTTGCGCTGATGGAATAAGCGCTGGAGGCCTAAAAGACTGTAAATACTGCAGCAAAAGCAGTTCTTCACCTTCGCGGGCGCTGGCCAGCAGCACCACCGGTCGCCCTGCCCTGCGCCATGCCCGTCCCGCAGCGAGTTGTTCGGCGTTGGGCGTGGCGTCGAACTTCAGATTGCCCAGCACCACCGGGGCCGGAGCGCCCGCCTCCACCAGCCGCTGGGCATCGGCAGCGGTTTGCGCCCACACGGCGGTCAGCGCGCCAAAGGCGGGCCGGGACAGGGCCGACAGCCGCTGTGCCTGGCGCAACGATTTGGCGCTGAGCCGGGCGTTGGCCAGCACCACCGGCACGCCCGCCGCCTGGCAGGCCGCCAGCAGATTGGGCCAGATCTCGGTTTCCATCAGGATGCCGATACGGGGCTGGAAATGCCGCACAAAGCGCTGCACCGCGCCCGCGCTGTCCCAGGGCTGCCAGACCTGCACGTCGCCCGGCTGCAGCAGCGCCTGTCCCTCGGCCCGGCCCGTGGCGGTGCCATGCGTCAGCAGCAGGCGCAGGCCCGGCATCTCGCGGCGCAAGGCGGCCAGCAAAATGGCCGCGGCCCGGGTTTCACCCAGCGACACGGCGTGCACCCACACAAAGCCCTGGCCGGGTGGCTGGCTGTAATGGCCAAAGCGCTCGGGCACCGCCACGGCGTAGCCGGGCTCGGCCAACGCCCTGCGGCGCAGCTTGCGGCGCAGCACGGGAATTGCTAGCCAGACCAGCAGGGAATACAGACGCAGGATCAATGCGCCGAGTCCCGTAGTGCGGCCAGGGCGGAAGCTTGCATCCAGGCGTTCCACACCGCGTTGACGCTGGGCGTGGGGTCGGAGAACACGCTGACCTGGTGGTCGCGGTTCTGTGGGCCGGTGCGCCAGACGGTGTCGAAGTTGTAGATCTTGACCAGCGGCAAATCCAGCGCGGTGGCGATCAGGCTGGTGCCGTTGTCTACGCCGATCACGCCCACGCATTCACCCAGCGCATCGGTCAACGCGCCCAGGGCCATGCGGGGCCAGACGACAGCCTGGCCCAGGCGGTTGGCGATGCTTTCGCTGCGCCACTGCTCGTCGTCGGTGCCATGCGCAAACGCCACGGTGTAGCCCAGGTCGTTCAGGCGGTGGCCCAGCTCCAGCCAATGGGCTTCGGGCCAGCTTTTGTCGGCGCGGTTGCTGCCGTGCAAAAAGGCCACCAGGGGCGTGGCTTCTACATGGCCTACGTCAAAAAACTGATTTACTATGGTTTTGGAAGCACGACGCGCTTTATCGGCGTGCGCCAGCAGCCCAAAAGACACTTTTTCTGGCAAGGCGTACACCAGCGCCCGGGCGCACATCACCCGTGCCCGGTCGACCGCATGGATGTGCGACTCCACCGGCACGGCCACATCGGCCTCCCAGCGCGTGGGGGCCTGGAACACCGTGCCCTCGGTCTGGTTGGCCATGGTGTAGCGCAGTCCGTCCGAGCCCAGGCGGGCCATCTTGGCCACCAGGGTGGATTTGCTCATGCCCTGCAGGTCCAGCACCGCGTCATAGCATTCGTATTGCAGGTCGGACGAGAAAGCCCGCCAGGCGTTGCGGGTGTCGGCGGTGAACACCGTCTCGCGCCAGCGCTTCAGGTCGCATTCAATCACCCGGTGCAAACCAGCGCAGCGGCGCACCAGCGGCGCAAAGTCGGGTTCCACCACCCAGTCCACCAGCGCACCCGGAAACGCGTGCAGGATGTCTTGCGCCGCCGGCATGGCGTGCACCATATCCCCCAAAGAGGAGAGTTTGACGATCAAAACATTCATGCAGGAACAGCCTGAGGGTTGTGGAACACGCTCCACACAGCTTGCCATGCCTGCCACACGGTGTCTACACCGGGTGCGATGGCCCCGCCCACGGCCACCTGGTGGCGGCTGCCCAGCGGTCCGGCGCGCCAGATGCGCGGCTGGCTGAAAATTTGCACATGCGGCAGGTTCAGGGCCACGGCCAGATGGCTCAGGCCCGAATCCACCCCCACCACGCCCACACAGCCCGCCATCTGCGCGGCCAGCGCGGCCAGATCCATGCGCGGCAGCATGCGGGCCTGTGGGCCTATCGCCTGGCAGAGCTGGCGGGCAAAGGATTCCTCGGCGGCATTCGCCTGCGGCACGCTGACAGGCAGCCCCTGGGCCACCAGGCGCCGACCGACCTGCACCCAGCGGTCCAGCGGCCATTCGTTCTCGACCCGGGTGGTGCCGTGGACCAGCATCACGCTGCCATCGGGCTGTACGGGGACCACCTGCAATTCGTCGTAGGCAATGCCGTCTTCGCGCGGCGGGTAACCCAGCGCCAAAGCGGCCAGGTGGCGGTAGCGCTGCACGGCGTGGATGCGCGGCGGCATGGGCTGGGGGCGCTGCACCATGAAGCGCACTGGCCACTCGTAGCCGCAGTCCTCGCTGCGGTTGCCAAAAGTGGTGCGCCAGCCACCGGGGGCCAGCCTAGCCTGCCGGGCTACCAGGGCGGATTTGATCAGGCCCTGGAGGTCAATCACCACGTCGTAGGCCTCGGCCTGCAAGCTCTGGGCAAAAGCGGCTTTTTCGGCCCGCACGCGGGCGCTGAACCGGGCTTTGCGCCAGCGCCGCTGCGCCAAAGGAATGACCCGGCCCAGGCGCGGCACGTGGGCCTGGAGCAAGGGGGCAAAGGCTTCTTCGATCACCCAGTCAAACGTGGCCAGAGGCAAAGCCTGGCGCATGTCGTGCAGGGCGGGTAGCGTCTGAACCACGTCGCCAAAGGATGACAGCTTGACGACCAGTACCCGCATGCCCTGCCCTGTTGCGGCAACAGGCATCAATGTGCGCTGGCCGCCAGCGTGGCATCGGGTTTGGCGCGGCGCAGCAGGGCCAGCATGTCGTGCTGAATGCGCTCCAGGGCTTCGGGCGTGTGGCCTTCGAAGCGCAGCACCAGCACCGGCGTGGTGTTGCTGGCGCGGACCAGGCCAAAGCCATCGGGCCAATCCACGCGCAGGCCGTCGATGGTGCTGACCACCGCAGGCGCAGCAAAATCCACCATGGCCAGGGCCTTGGCCACCACCACCGGCGGCTCGCCTTCGGCACAGGCCACGTTCAGCTCGGGCGTGGAGAAGCTGGTCGGCAAGGCGTGCAGCACCACATTGGCATCGGGCGACTGGCTGACGATCTCCAGCAGGCGGCAGCCCGCGTAGGTGCCGTCGTCAAAACCGAACCAGCGCTCTTTGAAGAAGATATGGCCGCTCATTTCGCCGCCCAGCGGGGCCTGGCCGCCTGCGGCTTCGATTTCCTTCATCTTGGCCTTGATCAGCGAGTGGCCGGTTTTGAACATCAACGGCTGGCCACCGGCAGCGGCAATGGCCGGGGCCAGGCGCTGCGAGCATTTCACGTCAAACAAAATCGTGCCGCCGGGGACGCGGCGCAGCACGTCTTCGGCAAACAGCTGCATCTGGCGGTCGGGGTAGATGTTGCTACCGTCTTGGGTAACGATACCCAGGCGATCGCCGTCGCCATCGAAAGCCAGGCCCAGCTCGGCACCGCTGGTTTTCAGGGCGGCGATCAGGTCCAGCAGGTTCTCGGGCTTGCTGGGGTCGGGGTGGTGGTTGGGGAAGTTGCCATCCACCTCGCTGAACAGTTCGATCACCTCGCAGCCAATGGCGCGCAGGATGTCGGGGGCCGATGCGCCCGCGATGCCGTTGCCGGAATCGACCACGATCTTCATCGGGCGGGCCAGTTTGATGTCGGAGACGATGCGGGCGGTGTAGGCAGGCAGCACATCCACGCTGCGCACCGAACCACCGGTTTTAGGCAGCCAGGTCTCGCTTTCCATCATGCGGCGCAGTGCCTGGATTTCATCGCCATGGATGGCGCGGCCCCCCATGACCATCTTGAAACCGTTGTAGTCCTTGGGGTTGTGGCTGCCGGTCACCTGGATGCCGCTGCGGCACAGGGTGTTGGCCGCAAAGTACAGCAAGGGCGTGGTCACCGTACCCACGTCGATCACCTCGACACCCACCGCCACCAGACCGCGGATCAGCGCCGCCACCAGCGAGGGGCCGCTCAGGCGGCCATCGCGGCCCACCGCCACCGTGGTTTCGCCCTCTGCCAGGGCAATCGTGCCAAAGGCCTTGCCAATACCTTCGGCAACGGCCTCATCGACCGTGGTGGGGACGATGCCGCGGATATCGTAGGCTTTGAAGATGGAGCTGGCGATGTGCATGGTTTGGAGGAGGTAGAGGGAGTCAGTGAATCAAAAACCCGGCCATCCCCCTAGGGGACGGCCGGATGTGCTGGCGGAATTGTAGTCACGCCCTGCGTGCTTTTCCGACAGCCTCCCGCATGGCACTTTTTGGCTATTTTTTAGCCTTGGCAGGCGAACACAGTGTCTGGTACAGGGCCAGATACTGTGTGGCCGCTGCAGCCCAGGAAAAGTTTTGCGCCATGCCGCGCTGCTGCAACTGCGCCCACACTGTCGGCTGGCCAAAAGCCTGTACGGTGCGGTGCACCGCCAGGGCCAAAGCCTCTTTGTTGGCCGGGCCGAACATGAAACCGGTGGCGGTATCGTCCTGCAGGCTGGATTCGCTGGTGTCCACCACGGTGTCAATCAGCCCACCGACGCGGCGCACCACCGGCACGGTGCCATAGCGCAGGGCGTAGAGCTGGGTCAGCCCGCAGGGTTCAAACCGGGACGGCACCAGCATGGCATCGGCTCCGGCAATCATCTGGTGGGCAAACTGTTCGTCATAGCCCAAGCGCACGGCCACCTGCCCCGGGTGGGCTGCGGCGGCTTCGGTAAAGGCTTTTTCCAGTGCGGCATCGCCACTGCCCTGCACGGCCAGTTGCGCACCGGCGGCCAGCATTTCAGGAATTGCAGCCAGCACCAGGTCCAGGCCTTTTTGCTGGGTCAGGCGGCTCACCAGGGTGAACAGAGGCCGCGTGGCATCCACCTGCAAACCCAGTTCCTTTTGCAAGGCGGCCTTGCACACGGCCTTGCCCGCCAGTGCGGTGGCAGAGTACGGGGTGGTGATGTCTTTGTCCACCGCCGGGTCCCAGACCGCATCGTCCACACCGTTCAGGATGCCGGACACGTCGGCACCGCGCGAGCGCACCACGCCGTCCAGACCGCAACCAAACTCGTTGGTGGCAATCTCGGCGGCGTAGCTGGGGCTGACGGTGGTGACACGCTGGGCATGGGTCAGCCCGGCTTTCATGAACGAGAACTTGCCGTGGTACTCCAGCCGGGTTGGGTCCATGAAGCGCACCGGCAGGCCTAGCAGGTGGAAGTCCTTGGCATCAAACAGGCCCTGGTAGGCCAGGTTGTGCACGGTGTAGACGGTGGCCACGGTAGCCGCCTGGTTGGAGGCCAGGTAGGCGCAGGCCATACCGGCGTGCCAGTCGTGGGCGTGCAGCACGTCCGGGGTCCAGGTTGGGTCGAGCCCGCCCGCCGCCACATGCGCCGCCACCCAGCCCAGCAGGGCAAACCGCTGGGCGTTGTCGGGCCATTCGACGCCGTCGGCACCCAGGTACGGGTTGCCCGTGCGCTGGTAGTAATAGGGCGCATCGACCACATAGGCCGAAATGCCGCTGGCGGCAATGGTGCCGCGCAGCAGGCGCACGCGCGCTGCGCCAAATGCCGCGCCAATCTCGCTCACCACCACCGGCTTTTTCAAACCGGCCAGGATCGCGGGAAAGCCCGGCAGCAGCAGGCGCACATCGGCACCGGCAGCCACCAGGGCCTGGGGCAAGGCCCCCAGCACGTCGGCCAGGCCGCCGGTTTTGACCAGAGGAAAAACCTCGGCCCCTACTTGCAGTACTTTCATCCCGCCAGCTTCTTGAGCATGGCCGAGGTGACCAGCGTGATGCCGTTTTCACTGCGGTGGAAGCGCTCGGCATCCAGCGCCGCGTCTTCGCCGATCACCATGCCATCAGGGATGACACAGCCGCGGTCGATCACGGCGCGGTTGATGCGGGCACCGCGGCCAATCTGTACATCGGGCAGGAGCACCGACCATTTGACATCCGCATAGGAGTGCACCCGCACATTGGAAAACAGCACGGAGCGGTGCACACCACCCGACACAATGCAGCCGCCCGACACCATGGACTCGATCGCCATGCCGCGCCGGTCGTCGGTGTTATGGACAAACTTGGCCGGTGGCAGCTGGGCCTGGTAGGTCCAGATAGGCCACTGGGTGTCGTACAGGTTGAGCTTGGGCTCGGTGGCGGTCAGGTCGATGTTGGCATCCCAGTACGCGTCGATCGTGCCGACATCGCGCCAATAGGGCTCGTCTTCGGCCGCATCGGGCACGCAACTCATGGAGAACGGGTGGGCGGTGGCCAGGCCGTTGCGCACGGCACGGGGGATGATGTCCTTGCCGAAATCGTGGCTGGACGTGGGGTCGGCCATGTCGCGCTCGAGCTCGGCATACAAAAAGGCCGCGTTGAAAATGTAGATGCCCATGCTGGCCAGCGACATGTCGGGGTTGCCCGGCATGGACGGTGGGTCGGCGGGTTTTTCCAGGAATTCAGTGATCAGGCGGTTCTCGTCAATCGCCATCACGCCAAACGCAGTGGCTTCGGCGCGTGGCACGGCGATGCAGCCCACGGTGCATTCACGCCCCTGGGCCACGTGGTCGGCCAGCATCAGGGCGTAGTTCATCTTGTAGATGTGGTCACCTGCCAACACCACGATGTAATCGGCACCGTAGCTTTCCAGAATGTCGTGGTTCTGGTAGACCGCGTCTGCCGTGCCGCGGTACCAGTTTTCGTTGTCGTTGCGCTGCTGTGCGGGCAACAGATCAACAAACTCGTTCATCTCGTTCTTCAAAAATGCCCAACCGCGCTGCATGTGGCGCAATAAGCTGTGCGATTTGTACTGGGTAATGACCCCAATGCGGCGGATACCGGAGTTCAAACAGTTGGATAGCGCAAAGTCAACAATGCGGAACTTGCCGCCAAAATACACCGCAGGTTTGGCGCGGCGGTCCGTCAGGTTCATCAATCGGCTGCCGCGCCCGCCGGCGAGCACCAGTGCAATCGCCCGTTTGGGCAGGTCCAGTCCGAGCGCTAAGTTGTTTTGCTGCATTTTTTTGTCTCCAGAAAAGGGATTAGGATTTACGCAGCGCCCCTGGTATGCCTTCTGGGCGAACAAGGGAACTGCCGGAATTCCTGGGCTAATTGTTGACCGCGATTTAGGTTAACGCCAGCATCTTAATCCTAGGATTTAAAAAACAGTTACCGGCTGGTTACCTCGTGCGAGAATTCTGAAAATAAGCGGTGTACCCGCATTCAAAGCGCTTAGACTAGAAAAAAAGCCATCCGAACATCGGATTCCGGCTTGTGCCAACCCACACAAAGGATGCCCCTGTGAACCAGAGTATTACCCAGCGTATTGCCCCTACAGCCACCTCCATCCAAGCCGGTATCGAGCAGCATTTGCTCGACACGGTCGGTGTCAGCCCCGCAGACGCCACCCCGAACGATCTCATGCTGGCCGTGTCGCAAGTGGCACGCCAGCAACTGTCCCAACGTTGGGTGCAAACCCAGGCCCGCGACCAGGCCGCCAAAGCCCGCCGTGTGGTGTATCTGTCGATGGAATTTTTGATGGGCCGCACCCTGTCCAATGCGCTGGGCGCTTTGGACATCCGTGGCGAAGCCGCCACCGGCCTGCAAAAATTTGCCCAAACCCTGGAGACGGTAGCCGACCGCGAACCCGATGCCGCCCTGGGCAACGGCGGCCTGGGCCGCCTGGCCGCCTGTTTTCTGGATTCCATGGCCACCGTCGGCCTGCCGTCCTTTGGCTACGGCATCCGCTATGAGTACGGCATGTTTGCGCAAGACATCCAGAACGGTGCGCAAATGGAGTACCCCGATCCCTGGCTGGAAAACGGCACGCCCTGGGAATTTCCCCGTGCCGACATCAGCTACCCGGTGCGCTTTGGCGGCTGGGTCGAGCACGTCGACGGCAAGCCCATCTGGCGCAACGCTGGTGAAGTGGCGGCGAAGGCCTACGACATGGTGGTGCCCGGCCACGGTACCGAAAAAGTCAGCACCCTGCGCCTGTGGAAAGCAGTGGCACCCGCCCACATCGATCTGAACGCCTTCAACACCGGCGACTACGCCCGTGCGGCGAGCATGAAAAACGAGTACGAGAACATCTCGTGGGTGCTCTACCCCAACGACAGCACGCCTGCCGGGCGCGAACTGCGCCTGAAACAAGAGTATTTCTTCGTGTCCGCATCGGTGCAAGACCTGTTGGTGCGCCACCTGCGCGAACACCCTTCGCTGGACAACCTGGCCGAGCATGTCGCCATCCACCTGAACGACACCCACCCCGCCATCGGCGTGGCCGAACTGGTGCGCGTGCTGTGCGACGAGCACGGCATGCCCTGGGACAAGGCCTGGGCTATCTGCTGCAAGACCTTCTCGTATACCAACCACACCTTGATGCCCGAAGCGCTGGAAACCTGGCCCGTGGGCCTGATGCAGCACGTGCTGCCGCGCCACCTCGAAATCATTTTCCGCATCAACAAGGAATTTCTGGAAATGGCGGCCCAGCACCGCCCGGGCGACAACGCCTTCCTGGCGCGCCTGTCGCTGATTGACGAGCAGGGCGAGCGCCGCGTGCGCATGGCCAACCTGTCCATCGTGGGTAGCCACAAGGTTAACGGCGTGTCGGCCCTGCACTCCGAACTGCTGGTGCAAACCATTTTTGCCGACTTCGCGGCCATCTGGCCCGACCGCTTCACCAACATGACCAACGGCGTGACCCCGCGCCGCTGGCTGGCCCAGGCCAACCCCGGCCTGTCGAATCTGCTGGACAGCACCCTGGGCAAAGGCTGGCGCCTCGACCTGGACCAGCTGCAAAAGCTCAAGGCAAAAAAAGACGATGCGGCCTTCCAGAAGTCCTTCATGGAAGTCAAGCGGGCCAACAAGGTGCGCCTGGCCAACGCGATTGAGAAGAGCACCGGCATCAAGGTCAGCCCCGACAGTCTGTTTGACGTGCAGGTGAAGCGCATCCACGAGTACAAGCGCCAGTTGCTGAATGTTTTACACGTGGTTACCCGTTACCAGGCCATCCTGGCCAACCCCACCGCCAACTGGGTGCCGCGCACCGTGATTTTTGCGGGCAAGGCCGCATCCAGCTACGTGACGGCCAAGTCCATCATCCGCCTGATCCACGACGTGGGTAGCGTGATCAACAACGACCCGCGTATTGGCGACAAGCTCAAGCTGGTGTTTATGCCCAACTACGGCGTGTCGGTGGCCGAAATCATCATGCCGGGCGCAGACTTGTCCGAGCAGATTTCGACCGCGGGCACCGAAGCCTCGGGCACCGGCAACATGAAGCTGGCCCTGAATGGCGCGCTGACCATCGGTACCGACGACGGTGCCAACATCGAAATCCGCCAGAACGTGGGCGACGACAACATCTTCATCTTCGGCCTCAAGACCCCCGAAGTGCAGGCTTTGAAACAACACGGCTACCAGCCCATGCGCTACTACGACAGCACACCCGCCCTCAAGGCTGTGCTGGACGCAATCTCGGGCGGGCAGTTCTCGCCGGATGAGCCCGGCCGCTACCGCGCGCTGGTGGACTCGCTGCTGTGGGGCGGCGACCACTACCTGCTGCTGGCCGACTACGCATCCTATGTGGCCACGCAATCCCTGGTAGACGACCTGTACCGCCAGCCGTCCGCCTGGTGCGCCAAGGCCATCACCAATGTGGCGGGTATGGGGGTGTTCTCCTCCGACCGCACCATCCGCGAATACGCCCAGCAAATCTGGCATATCGCGGCAGACGCTCCGAACGCGCTATAAACATGGAACATGCGCAGCGCCCCCCGATGCCCTCTGGGCAATCGGGGGGACTTGCGCATGTTCTACCAAAACTGCGGTGACAGACAACACCGCAATAGCGCGATTACGCGATTCACTCCATGTAAACCCACTCTAGATCGGTTCTTATGCTGCACGCCCATGATGTTGAGATGATTGGTGGCGCACGCCACGGAGATCCTTTTGCGGTACTTGGCCCGCACGCGCTGGCCACCGGCACCACCTCGGTGCGCTGTTTCCTCCCCGGCGCGCAAAGCGTGGTGGTGGAATCGGCCAAGGGCATGGTGCTGGGGCCGCTGGCCCTGCAGGACGAAGCCGGTTTCTTTGAGGGCGAGGTCACACTGGCCCCCGGCGCGGCCTACCGCCTGCAGGTGCAATGGGCAGACGGGCACAGCGCCACCATTGACGACCCCTACCGCTTCCCCACCGTACTGGGCGAAATGGACGTGTGGCTGCTGGGTGAAGGTACCCATTTGCGCCCCTACGAGGTGCTGGGCGCACAACCCTCGTCCATGGAAGGCGTGGCGGGCACCCGGTTCGCCGTGTGGGCCCCGAATGCCAGCCGCGTGAGCGTGGTGGGCGACTTCAATTTCTGGGACGGGCGCTGCCATCCCATGCGGCTGCGGCGCGAATGCGGCGTGTGGGAACTGTTCCTGCCCGGCGTCAAGGTCGGCGCCAAGTACAAGTACGAAATTCGCACCAGCAGCGGTGCGGTACTGCCCGCCCGCTCCGATCCCTACGCCCTGCAGGCCGAGCTGCGCCCGGCCACGGCCAGCGTAGTGGCCAACATGCAACCGTTTGTGCCGCCCTCCACCGCACGCAAACAGGCCAATGCACTGAATGCGCCCATCAGCATCTACGAGGTGCACCTGGGTTCCTGGCGGCGCAAGGAAGGCAACCAGTGGCTGGACTGGGACGAACTCGGCGACACCCTGCTGCCCTACACCCGCGACATGGGCTTCACCCATATTGAGTTGCTGCCCATCAGCGAGCATCCGTTTGACGGCTCCTGGGGTTACCAGCCGGTCGGCATGTATGCGCCGACCTCCCGGTTTGGCGATGCCGCCGGTTTTGCCCGCTTTGTAGCGCGTTGCCACGCCGAAGGTGTGGGCATGATCCTGGACTGGGTACCCGCCCACTTCCCCACCGACGCGCACGGCCTGGGCAACTTTGACGGCACCCACCTGTACGAATACGCCGACCCGCGCGAAGGCTTCCACAACGACTGGAACACCCTGATCTACAACCTGGGCCGCACCGAAGTCAGCAACTTCCTGGTGGGCAACGGCCTGTACTGGCTGGAGCGCTTTGGCGTGGATGGCCTGCGCGTGGATGCCGTGGCCTCCATGCTGTACCGCGACTACAGCCGCAAGGCCGGGGAATGGATTCCCAACGTGCACGGGGGCCGCGAAAATTTAGAGACCATCGCTTTCTTGAAGCGCATGAACGAAGTGGTGGGCACCGAGCGGCCGCAGTCCATCACCCTGGCCGAAGAATCCACCGCCTTCCCCAGCGTATCGCGCCCCACCTACGCCGGTGGCCTGGGCTTTCACTACAAATGGAACATGGGCTGGATGCACGACACCCTGGCCTACATGGAGCGCGACCCCATCTACCGCAAGCACCACCAAGGCGAAATCAGCTTCAGCCTGGTGTATGCGTTCACCGAAAACTTTGTGCTGCCGATCTCGCACGACGAAGTGGTGCATGGCAAGGGTTCGCTGCTGAACAAGATGCCCGGCGACCGCTGGCAGCAATTCGCCAACCTGCGGGCCTTCATGGGCTATATGTTTGGCCACCCTGGCAAAAAGCTGCTGTTCATGGGCTGCGAATTTGCCCAAGACCGCGAATGGAACTTTGAGCAAAGCCTGGACTGGCACCTGCTGGACGAGGCCCCCCACGCGGGCATGCAGTTGCTGGTGCGCGACCTGAACCAGCTCTACCGCAGCACCCCGGCGCTGTACCAGCAAGACTTTGAACCCGCCGGGTTTGAGTGGATCGAGCACAACGATGCCGAGCGCTCGGTGATCAGTTTCATCCGCCGGGGCGTGGACGACAGCAGCTTCATCGTGGTGGTATGCAACTTCACCCCCAATGTATGGAATGGATACCGGCTCGGTGTACCGCAAGCTGGTACATACTACGAGAAGCTCAATACCGACTCGGCGCACTACGGCGGCAGCAACGTCGGCACGCCACTTGGCACGGCTTCTGCTGAGGCAGTGTCCATGCACGGTAAACCCTATTCCGTAGTGCTCAACCTGCCTCCCCTGGCCACAGTGATGCTTGAATGGAAAGCCTGACAACGACCTCTGCCCCTCCCTCGGCCCTCCCCGGCCGCCCCGCCCTGCCCGAAGTGCAAGCCGGCCAGCCCTGGCCGCTGGGTGCCAGTTTTGATGGCACCGGCATCAACTTTGCGGTGTTTTCCGCCCATGCCCAGGCCATGGACGTTTGCATTTTTGACCCCAGCGGCCAGCACGAGATCGCCCGGTTCCGGCTGCCCGCCCATACCAGCGACGTGTGGCACGGCTACCTGCCGGCTGCCCAGCCCGGTCTGGTGTACGGTTTGCGGGCCCACGGCCCCTGGCGGCCCGACCGGGGGCACCGTTTTGATGCATCCAAGCTCTTGCTCGACCCCTACGCCCGCGACATCGTGGGCCACTTCGAGTGGCGCGACGAGCATTTTGCGGGCGACCGGCTGCACCCGCGCCACATGGACACCCGCGACAACGCCGCGCTGGCGCTCAAGGCCCGGGTCACCTTCGACCAATTTGACTGGGCGGGCGACCAGGCCCCGCGCGTGCCGCTGGCCGACTCGGTGTTCTACGAATGCCACGTCAAAGGCTTCTCCAAGCTGAACGAAAACATCCCTCCCGCCCTGCGCGGCACCTTTGCCGGGCTGGCCCACCCCGCCTCGGTCAGCCACCTCAAGCAACTCGGCATCACTGCCGTCAGCCTGTTGCCGGTGCACTATTCGCTTAGCGAAGAGCGCCTGAGCGGCATGGGCCTGAGCAACTACTGGGGCTACAACACCCTGGGGTTTTTCGCGGTGGACCCGCGCCTGGCCAGCGGTGCCGACGGTGTCTCGCCCCGCGACGAGTTCCGCGCCATGGTCAAAGCCCTGCACGCCGCCGGGCTGGAGGTGCTGCTGGACGTGGTCTACAACCACACAGCCGAAGCCGGTGACGGCGGCCCGACCATCAGCTTCCGCGGCCTGGACAACGCCAGCTACTACCGCCTGCCGCCCGAAGCCCCGGCCTTTTATGAGAACTACTCTGGCTGCGGCAACACCGTGGATGTGCGCGAGCCGCGTGTGCTGCAGATGGTGCTGGACAGCCTGCGCTACTGGGTGATCGACATGCACGTGGACGGCTTCCGCTTCGACCTGGCCCCGGTGCTGGGCCGCACCGACACGGGCTTTGACCGCAAGAGTGCCTTTTTTACCGCTGTGGCCCAAGACCCGGTGCTGTCGCGGGTGAAGATGGTTGCCGAGCCCTGGGACATTGGCCCCGGCGGCTACCAGACCGGCGGCTTCCCGCGAGGCTGGCTGGAATGGAACGACCACTTCCGCGACAGCATGCGTGGCTTCTGGATCCAGACTGCCGCCGCTGCCGGTGCGCCCATGGCCGAAAACACCCGTGCCGACATGGCCCAGCGCCTGTGTGGCTCTAGCGATATGTACCAGCCACGCCTGCGCGCCCCGGCCGAGTCGGTGAACTACGTGGTGTCGCACGACGGCTTCACCCTGCGCGACCTGGTCAGCTACAACCAGCGCCACAACCTGGCCAACCTGGAAGACAACCGCGACGGCCACGGCCACAACCTCAACTTCAACTGCGGTGCTGAAGGCCCCAGCGACGCCCCGCTCGTCACCACCTTGCGCGGCAAGCTGCAACGCGCCCTGCTGGCGACCACCTTGCTGGCGCAAGGCACACCGCTGCTGTGCGCAGGCGACGAACTGGGCCATACCCAGGGCGGCAACAACAACCCCTATTGCCAGGACAATCCCACCACCTGGATCGACTGGGCCGCCGCCGACGAAGACCTGATCGCCTTCACCCGCCGCACCATTGCCCTGCGCCGCCAGGCCCTGCCCTTTGCCAACCACTGGTACAGCGGCGTGGCCGACGTGCTGGGCCTGCCCGATCTGTCGTGGCTGCGCGGCAGCGGCCTGCCCCTGGAGGGCGATGCTTGGCGCGACCCGCAGTACCGCGCGCTGGGCTGCCTGATCGGCAAACCCGGCAAGGCCAAAGCGCCCCTGCTGCTGCTGGTCAACGCGGGCAACACCATCGACCCGTTTCTGCTGCCCGCCGGGTCCTGGCAGGTGGTGCTGGACAGCACGCACCCACGTGGCCTGGGCGGCTGGGTCGGCAAGGGCAAAGACATCTTCCCGCTGCCCGCCAACAGCCTGGTGCTGCTGGCCGCCAAGGGGTCGGGTTTGGTTATTTGAGGGCGGTTCGGAGGCAGATTTTGGCTGCGGGTCACAGGTCCGGAAACGGCTATTTGTACCGCAGCGCCCGCGTAACATGCAGGGCATGAATCCCGACATCCTGCACGACCCCAGCGCCTGCTACCTCGCCCTGCAAGCCCGCGATGCCCGGTTTGACGGCAGCTTTTTTACCGGCGTGACCTCGACCGGCATCTACTGCCGCCCGGTCTGCGCCGTCAAAACCCCCAAGCCCGAAAACTGCCGCTTCTTTGGCCACCCGGCGCAGGCCGAGAGCGCGGGTTTCCGGCCCTGCCTGCGCTGCCGCCCCGAGCTGGCACCGCACGCGCTGGCCTGGTCCCTGCAGGATGCCACCAGCATCCTGGCCCACCAGGCCGCCCGCATGCTGGACGAGCCCGAAGCCTGGAGCACGGAGGACGGTAGCGCCCTGCCCGCGCTGGCCGCCCGCCTGGGGGTCAGCGACCGGCACCTGCGGCGCATTTTCGAAACCCACTTCAGCGTCTCCCCGCTGCAGTACCTGCAGACCCGCCGCCTGCTCACCGCCAAGCAACTGCTGGCCGACACCCAGCTTCCCGTGGCGCAGATCGCCCTGGCCAGCGGTTTTGCCAGCGTGCGGCGCTTCAACACCGTGTTTGTGGAGCGCTACGGGCTGAACCCCTCGCAGCTGCGGCGCAGCGGTTCCGCTTTAGCACGCACACAAGGCCTGGCCATCCAACTCGGCTACCGCCCGCCCTTTGATGTGGCAGCCATGGGTGCATTTCTGGCTCAGCGGCAGGTAAATGCTATTGAATCAATAGCTGCTTGCGCCGATGGAATAAGCGCCAGCCGCACTTTTTCTATAAAAATCGGCAACACCACCCATGCAGGCTGGCTGCAGGCCTCGTTCGTGCCAGAGCGCCACCACGTGATGCTGCGGGTGGGCGACAGCCTGCACGGCGTGCTGCCGCTGCTGGTCCGCCGGGTGCGGGCCTGGCTGGACCTGGATGCCGACCCCGCAGCCATCCACCAGGTGCTGCAGCACCGCTTTCCCGACAGCGCAGGCCTGCGCGTGCCCGGCACGCTGGACGGCTTTGAGCTGGCGGTGCGTGCCGTGTTGGGCCAGCAAATCACCGTGGCAGCCGCACGCACCCTGGCGCAACGGCTGGTGGACGCATTTGGCGACCCCATCGCCACGCCTTTTCCCGCGCTGACCCGGCTGTTCCCCCGCGCCGCCGTGCTGGCCACGCTGAGTGGCGACGCGCTGGGCCAACTCGGCATTGTCAAGCAGCGGCAAAATGCCATCCTGGCGCTGGCCCGCGCGGTGGATGGCGGCCAGCTCACCCTGCACGGCGGAGTCCAAGTACATACCACCATCGAAGCACTCAAAGCCCTGCCCGGCATCGGCGACTGGACGGCCCAGTACATCGCCATGCGCGCCCTGCGCTGGCCGGATGCGTTTCCTGCAGGCGACGTGGCCCTGCACAAAGCCCTTGGGGTGCAGGATGCGCCGAACGTGCGCCTGGCCAGCGTGGCAGCCGAGGCGGCATCCCAGGCCTGGAAACCCTGGCGCAGCTACGCCGTGCTGCGCGCCTGGGCCGAACTGCCCGTGAAAGTCAAAACTACCAAAAAGATAGCTGCTCACGCTTGATCCATAAGCACCAACTGCCGATTTACCATGAAATTCCTGAACACCCCCAACTACACCCGCTTTGCCTCCCCGCTGGGCCCAATGCTGGCCGCCGCCACCGACCAGGGCCTGTGCGGCCTGTGGTTTGACGGTCAGCGCCACCAGCCCGACATGGGCACCTGGCGCTTGGTGCCCGATCACCCGCTGCTGCAGCAAACCGCCGACTTCATGGCCGCCTATTTCACTGGGAGCACGGCCCACTTCAGCCTGCCGCTGGACTTGGCGGGCGGCACGCCGTTTCAGCAAGCCGTGTGGCGGGCGCTGCTGCAGATCCCGCGCGGTGCCACCACCAGCTACGGCGCTTTAAGCCAGTCGGTAGGCCGCCCCAGCGCGGTGCGGGCCGTGGCCGGTGCGGTGGGGCGCAACCCCGTCAGCGTGCTGGTGCCCTGCCACCGGGTGCTGGGCATGGACGGCTCACTCACTGGCTACGCCGGTGGGCTGGAGCGCAAGACGGCGCTGTTGCAACTGGAAGGGGTGTTGATTTGAAAGCAGCGTCCAAGCCCTGGGTTTTTGACTTTTTGCTGTTGGCCGCCGTGTGGGGCGCGTCGTTCATGTTCATGCGCACCGCCTCGATGGAGATGGGCGCGGTGCCCACGGCGGCGTTGCGGGTAGCGATTGCCGCGCTGGCCCTGCTGCCGGTGTTGGCCTGGCAGGGACAGATGCCCGGCCTGCGCCAGCACTGGAAGCCGGTGCTGCTGGTGGGAGTGCTGAATTCGGGCGTGCCGTTTGCGCTGTTTTCGTTTGCGCTGCTGTCCATCACCACCGGCCTGTCGTCGATTTTGAACGCCACCACGCCCTTGTTTGGCACGCTGATCGCCTGGCTGTGGCTGCGTGACCGGCCCAACGCTTCGCGCAGCCTGGGCCTGGTGATCGGCTTCGTCGGTGTGGCCCTGCTGGCCTGGGACAAAGCCAGCTTCAAGCCCGACAGCCACGGCATCGCACCTGGCTGGGCGGTGTTGGCCTGCTTGCTGGCGGCGGCCTGCTACGGCCTCACCGGCAGCTACACCAAGCGCTTTCTGGGCGCGGTGCCGCCGCTGGTGATTGCCACCGGCAGCCAGATCGGGGCCGCCCTGGGCCTGGCCCTGCCTGCGGTCTGGCTGTGGCCCGCGCACTGGCCCAGCCTGCACGCCTGGGGCGCGCTGCTGGTGGTGGGCACGGTGTCTACAGCGCTGGCCTACATCATCTTTTTTAGGCTGATTGCCAACATCGGCCCGGCCAAGGCGCTGACCGTGACCTTTGTGGTGCCGGTGTTTGCCGTGCTGTACGGCGCGGTGTTTTTGGGCGAGGCATTGACCCCGTGGATGCTGGGCTGCGGGCTGGTGGTGGTGTGCGGCACGGCCCTGGCTACAGGCCTGTTACGTTTACCCACACGGCATTAGGTGCAACCCGTATTCCGCCCTGCGGTGGCAACCGTACAATCCGCAGCGCCGCGCATTCAAAGCGCTTTGGAGAATTAAAATGACAAGCACCCATACCCCCCAAATGCGCCAACTCTGGCAGCAGCTTTACCAGGACCAGTACGCCGACAAACTGGACACTTTTTTGGCCGAACTGCAGGCCGCTGCCGAGACAGCCGCCCCACCGCCACCTGCCACCTGGTTCAAGGAAGTGGTGGTGTATTCGCTGTACGTGGACCTGTTCAACAAGGACTTCAAGGGCCTGACCAACCGCCTGGCCTACCTGCAAGACCTGGGCGTGACCTGCCTGTGGCTGCTGCCCATCCTGGACTCGCCCATGCGCGACGCGGGCTTTGACATCAGCGATTACACCAAGATCCGCAGCGAGCTGGTGGGGGGCAGCGATGCCGCCGCGCAAGGCACGTTTGCCGAATTCCTGGCCGAGGCCCACCGCCGCAACATCCGCGTGATCTTCGACGTGGCCATGAACCACTGCTCCGACCAGCACATCTGGTTCCAGGAGGCCCGCAAAGGCCCCGACAACCCCTACCGCGACTACTTCATCTGGAGCGACACCACCGAGCGCTATAAAGAGGCCCGCATCATCTTCAAAGGCATGATGCCCAGCAACTGGCACCCCTTGCCGGAAGCACCCGACACCTACTTCTTCCACCGCTTCTTCGACTCGCAGCCCGACCTGAACTACCGCAACCCCGAGGTGCTGCTGGCCATGTGCCGCGTGCTGCTGTTCTGGGTGGCGCAGGGGGTGGACGGCTTCCGCGCCGACGCGATTCCCTACCTGTGGAAGGAAGAAGGCACGATCTGTGAGAACCTGCCCGGCACCCACGCCATCGTCAAGTTCTTCCGCGCCGTACTCGACACCGTGCGCCCCGGCACCATTTTGTTGGCCGAGGCCTGCCAGCCGCCCGCCGAGGTGGTCACCTATTTTGGCGATAGCGACGAGTGCCAGGCCGCCTACCATTTCCCGGTGATGCCACGCATCTACCTGGCGCTGGCCACCAACTCGGCCAAGCCGATTTTTGACACCCTCTCGACCAGCTTCACGCCCGAGATTCCGGATGCCTGCGGCTGGTTCTCCTTCCTGCGCTGCCACGACGAGCTGACGCTGGAGATGGTCACGCCCGAAGAGCGCAAAACCATCCACGCCGCCTACTGCCACCAGCCCGAGTGGGATTTCCGCCAGGGCGAAGGCATTGCCTCGCGCCTGGTCGATCTGTTCAAGAGCGACGCCGCCGCGGTGCAACTGGCCTTCAGCATCAGCTTCACCCTGCTGGGCACGCCGGTGATCTTCTATGGCGACGAATTCGCCAAGCCCAACGACAACCAGTTCCAGGCCGACCAGGAAGCCCTGACCGGCTACCAGGATGCCCGCTACAAGGTGCGCGGTGCCGTGGACTGGCAAACCGTAGATCGGCAACTGGCCGATGCCACCAGCCTGCCCGCCCGCACCCACGATGCCGTGCGTACCATGCTGGCCGTGCGCCGCGCCCACCCGGCCCTGGCCGCGGGCAACTTCCAGCCGCTGACCACGCTGAACGACCGCATCCTGGCCTATGTGCGCGGCACGGCGACTCAGCAGGTGCTGGTGATACAAAACCTGTCCAACGACGCGGTGACCGTCACCCTGCCCGCCAGCATTGCCGGTGCGGGCTGGAAGCGGATTTTTGGCCAGCAAGACTTGGCCCAAGGCGTGCTTGCCTTGCCACCCAAAGGCTTTAGCTGGTTTGCAGCCTAATTTTTAAACACTAACCGGAACCGAACACATGGCTTCTGATCTGTTGAACCAACGCACCTCGGGCGTGCTGCTGCACCCCACGTCCCTGCCCGGCCCGCACGGCTGTGGCGACTTCGGGCCCAACGCTTTCTATTTTGTGGACTGGCTGCAGACGGCAGGACAGTCGCTGTGGCAAACCCTGCCGCTGGGCCCCATTGGCCCCGGCGATTCGCCCTACATGGGCAGCTCGGCGTTTGCGGGCAACCCGCTGCTGGTGGCGTTTGAGCCTTTGCTGGAAAAAGGCTGGATCGCCGCCGAAGCCCTGGCCGCCCCTTTCGATGCCGAGAAAATCGACTTCGGCAAAGTGGTGCCCTGGCGTTTGCAAAAGCTGCGCGAAGCCTTCGCAGGCTTCCAGGCCAGCGCCACCCCGGAAGACCAGGCGGCGTTTGCGGCCTGGCTGCAGGCCGAGCAAAGCTGGGTAGCCGACTACACCCTGTTCATGGCGCTGGACCAGGCCCACACCCCGGCCCTGTGGCCCGATTGGCCCAAGCCCCTGTCGCGCCGCGACCCGGCGGCCCTGGCGGCAGCCCGCACCCAGTACGCGGATGAAATCGGCTTCTGGGGCTTTGTGCAATGGCAGTTTGACGTGCAGTGGAAGCGCCTGAAGGGCTACGCCAACGGCAAGAACATCCACCTGGTGGGCGACCTGCCGATTTTCATCGCGCACCACTCATCTGACTGCTGGTCGCGCCCCGACCTGTATGAGCTGGATGCCGCCGGCCATCCGCTGGTCATCGCCGGGGTGCCGCCCGACTTCTTCTCGGCCACCGGCCAGCGCTGGGGCAACCCGCTATACAACTGGTCGGCCATGAAGGCCGACGGCTACAGCTGGTGGATCGAGCGCGTGAAGCGCCAGCTCAGCCTGGCCGACGTGGTGCGTATCGACCACTTCCGCGGTTTTGTGGGCTACTGGGAGATTCCGGCCAGCGAACCCACCGCCGTCAAGGGCCGCTGGATGCCCGGCCCCGACTACGACCTGTTTGCCGCCATCGAAGCCGCCTTGGGCAAGCTGCCCATCATTGCCGAAGACCTGGGCGTGATCACCGACGAGGTGAATGCGCTGCGCCACCGGGCGGGCTTTCCGGGCATGCGGATTTTGCAGTTTGCGTTCTCGGATGACGCGGGCAACAACTTTTTGCCGCACAATTTTGAGCGCGACACCGTGGTCTACAGCGGCACGCACGACAACGACACGGTGGTGGGCTGGTGGAACGATTGCACCGACCGCGAACGCGCCTACGCGGGCGAATACCTGCACACCAGTGGCTCGGACGTGCACTGGGCCATGCTGCGCGCCTGCGCCCAGTCGGTGGCCAACCACTCGCTGTGCCAGTTTCAGGACGTGATGGGCCTGGACGGCAAGCACCGCATGAATACACCCGGTACCATTGGCTGCTGGACCTGGCGGTTCAAGTGGGAATGGGTCACCGGCGAGGCTACCGAAAAGCTGGCCCACATCACCGCCGCCAGTGGCCGCACCCGGTTTGACCGTCTACCCCTGCCCGCGTACCCCGAAGGCAAGAACAAGCCTTAGGCCTTAGGGCACAATGGGCAGAGTTACTGTATTTTTTATAGCAGTCCATGCAAGCGGAATAGGCGCAAAGGCCTGATTTCGCTTGTAACTTTTGCCCAAGGAATCTTATGACCCTTACCCAGATCTTCGCCGTCGTAGCGGTTGTGCTTTGCTTTCTGGGCACGGTGGCAGCAGCTCTATCGGCCCTGATTGCCCACCGCGCCGCCCGCGCCGCCACGGCGGCCCACCACGCCACGGCGCAGTTGCTGCGCGAATTTGAAGTGCGCGCGGCGGTATCCACCGCCAGCGCCGTGCTGGCAGAAGCCACACGGGCCCAGCAGCAGGCGAACGAGCTCAGCCGGGCCTATGGCATGCTGGCGCTGTTTTCGCGCAACTTCGGCGAGGCCGAGATGCAAAAATCGCAGGAGTTGGCCGACAGCCAGGCCAATCTGGCCGGAGCCATTGCCACCCAGGCCAAAGAGTTTGTCGCCGCCCACCGCGACGTGACCGACCCCACCCCCGAAAACCTGGACAAAGCCGTCAACGACTTCGAGAAAGCCCTGGTCGCGGTACGCACCATGCGGGCTGAAGTAGAGCGCGAGCTCGAAGGCGTGGAAAGCCAGCGCGGCGAATTACGCTAAAGCACGGCCCGGCGCTGCCACCAGCCCAGCGCCTCGTTCGAAACCAGCGCACCCAGCACCAGGGTGCCACCCAGCAGCACCGCCGTGCCCGGTGCCTCATTGGCCCCCAGCCACGCCAGGGTGATGCCAAACAAGACTTCCAGTAGCTGTAGCAGCGACACCTCGGGTGCCTTGAGCACGCGGGCGCACCAGACCGACAGCACGCAGGGAATCGCCAACTGCACCGAGCCCAGCATGGCCAGCAGGCCCAGGTCGTGCGGC
The DNA here is from genome assembly GCF_056521425.1 of Rhodoferax sp. LS1P39. NCBI lineage: Bacteria > Pseudomonadati > Pseudomonadota > Betaproteobacteria > Burkholderiales > Comamonadaceae > Rhodoferax > Rhodoferax sp. LS1P39. The sequence goes on from NZ_JBWMAV010000005.1 coordinate 62,723, forward strand.
GTGGCCTGGAACGGCAAGGCCAGGGGCAGCGTCACCAGGGTGGACAACACCGCACCCACCAGCACCGAAGGCACCAGATCCACTTCGTGGCCTTGGCGCTGGCTGCGCTGCACCACCGTCCAGTTCACCGCACCGGCCAGGGGCACGCACAGCGCAATCAAGGTGCCCACCAGTTGCCCCGAACCACCCGCAGAAGTAAGTTGAGTGCCGTACATGGTGGCAATGCCTGCGCCCGCCACGCCAATCGCCACCCAGGTGCGCAGCGGCAGCCGGTGGCCGATGGCAAAGCGCGCCAGCAAGGCGGTGAGCAGCGGGCCGATCGACATGGTGACCAGCACATTGGCCACCGGGCTCAGGCTCAGTGCCACCATGAAGGCGGTGAACATCACGGCCCAGCACACGCCGGACAGCCACAGAGACGCGCCGCCCCGGCGGATCTTGGCAAACACCGCGCGGCCCTGCAGCAGCGGCAGGATCACCAGCAGCGACAACACGGTAAAAAAGCTGCGCCAGAAGGTGATTTCAAAGCTGTGCGCCGACTCCAGGTGCCGGGTGGTGACCCCGGCAATCGACCACATCAGCGTGACCAGAACCATCATGAACACGGCGCGGGAATGGGATAGCTTCATGCGTACATTGTCAATGAGACATCCAAAGAAAAACCCCGGCCCGCCATCAAAGCGTCCGGGGTTTCAGGAGCCAATCACCCAGCTAATACTGGGGATAGGTTCCGTTTAGCGGCCAGCGCGCTTGCGTTCGCTTTCGGTCAGGTGGCGCTTGCGCAGACGCACCGACTTGGGCGTGATTTCGACCAGTTCGTCGTCCTCGATGAACTCCACACCGTATTCCAGCGTCAGCTCGATCGGGGGGGTGATCTTGATCGCGTCTTCCTTGCCAGACACGCGGAAGTTGGTCAGCTGCTTGGTACGCGTGGCGTTGACCACCAGATCGTTGTCACGGCTGTGGATGCCCACAATCATGCCTTCGTACACGGGATCGTTGGCGCGCACGAACATGCGGCCACGGTCGTCCAGCTTGCCCAGGGCGTAGGTGAAGATTTCGCCTGCGTCCATGGAGATCAGCACGCCATTCTTGCGGCCACCAATGTCGCCCTTGTGCGGCTCGTAGCAGTCGAAGATGTTGGAGATCAGGCCGGATCCGCGGGTCAAGTTCAAGAATTCATTGGTGAAACCAATCAGACCACGCGCCGGAATACGGTATTCCAGGCGCACACGGCCACGGCCATCCGGCTCCATGTTGACGAGTTCGCCCTTGCGCTCGCCCAGTGCCTGCATCACGCCGCCCTGGTGCTGGTCTTCGATGTCGGCCGTCACCAACTCGATAGGCTCGTGCTTTTCGCCGTTGACTTCTTTCATCACCACGCGGGGCTTGGAGACAGCCATCTCGTAGCCTTCGCGGCGCATGTTTTCCAGCAGAATGGTCAGGTGCAATTCGCCACGGCCCATGACTTCAAAGATACCTTCTTCGTCGGTTTCCTTGACGCGCAGCGCCACGTTGTGTTGCAGTTCTTTTTGCAGGCGGTCCCAGATCTGGCGGCTGGTGACGTATTTGCCTTCGCGACCGGCCAGCGGGCTGGTGTTCACGCAGAAGTTCATGGTCAGCGTAGGCTCGTCCACCTTCAGCATGGGCAGCGGTGCGGGGTTGGCCGGGTCGGTGATGGTGACACCGATACCGATGTCGGTCAGGCCGTTGATCAGCACGATCTCGCCGGGGCCGGCTTCTGCCGCTTGCACGCGCTCCAGGCCCTGGAATGTCAACACCTGGTTGACGCGGCCCTTGACGGCCTTGCCGTCCGGACCTTCCATGACCACCACGTCCATCATGGGCTTGATGGTGCCCTGGCTGATGCGGCCCACGCCGATACGGCCCACGAAGGTGGAGAAGTCGAGTGCGGAAATTTGCAGTTGCAACGGTGCCTCTGGGTCGCCGGATTGGGCGGGCACGTGTTGCAGCACGGTGTTGAACAGGGCCGACATGTCGGGGCCCCACTGCTCGCCCTGCTCGCCTTCAACCAGCGACGACCAGCCGTTGATGCCGGAGGCATACACCACGGGGAAGTCGAGCTGTTCGTCGGTCGCGCCAAGCTTGTCGAACAAGTCGAACGCGGCGTTGACCACGAAGTCAGGACGCGCACCGGGCTTGTCCACCTTGTTGACCACCAGAATCGGCTTCAGACCCAGGGCCAGGGCCTTCTTGGTCACGAAACGGGTTTGGGGCATGGGGCCTTCTTGCGCGTCAATCAACAGCACCACGCCGTCGACCATGCTCAGGGCACGTTCCACTTCGCCGCCGAAGTCGGCGTGGCCGGGGGTGTCAACGATGTTGATGTGCGTGCCTTCCCAGGTCACGGCGCAGTTCTTGGCCAAAATGGTAATGCCACGCTCTTTTTCAATCGCGTTGTTGTCCATCACGGTGTCCACGACTTTTTCGTGTTCGGCAAAAGTGCCGGACTGGCGCAGCAACTGGTCAACCATGGTGGTTTTGCCATGGTCAACGTGGGCGATGATCGCGATATTGCGAATTTGTTTAATGCTCATAGTTCTCTACTCCTAAATCTAAAGGCTGGGGCTCTCTGCTTTTTGCGCCTGGGCCAAAATCTGACCAATATCCAGCGGGCTTAGCAGTCGCCCTGGTATCAATTCACCGTCCTTGGTCTGGGCCACGCCCAGCAAGGTCGGAGGGGTGTCTCCGTAAACCGCCACGCGGTCATCGTCGGGCCAGTCACCCCGGCGGCGAACGCCGCTGAGGAACCGCCCTGCATTCTGTGCGTCCAGCGTGACACGGCGGTGTTGCGCCAGCAGCGCATCCACCGGCAGCAAACACGCCAGCCGCTCGTCTTCGGTCATGGCTTCCAGCGCCGCCAGCGTCACACACTGGCCAATCGCGAAGTCGCCAGTGGCAATGCGGCGCAGCGATGTCAAATGCGCACCACAGCCCAAGGCCTCGCCAATGTCTTCGCCCAAGGTACGGATATACGTTCCCTTGGAGCACTTTGCTACTATTTCAATAGCTTCTTGCGCCGATTCCATGGGCGCTAAGGCCACATTTAGTTCAAATATCTCGACATCGCGTGCAGGCCGTTCCAGTTCAATGCCGGCCCGCGCGTATTCGTACAAAGGCTTGCCGTCGCGCTTCAAGGCGCTGTACATCGGCGGCACCTGCCGGATCGGCCCGGTAAAACGCGGAACGACCGTATCGATCTGCGCCTGCGTGACCGCCACGGGCCGGGTTTCGATCACGTCGCCCTCGGCATCGCCGGTACTGGTCTTCACGCCCAGCCGGGCCGTGGCCCGGTACGTCTTGTCCGCATCCAGGTGCAGCTGGCTGAACTTGGTGGCCGCCCCAAAACACAGTGGCAGCACCCCGGTGGCCAGCGGGTCCAGCGTGCCGGTGTGGCCCGCCTTTTCGCCGCGCAGCAGCCATTTGACTTTTTGCAGCGCGTCGTTGCTCGACAGGCCCAAAGGCTTGTCCAGCAACAGCACCCCGTGCACGGGGCGCCTGGCAACCCGTACCCGAGGCGTTGCGGTCATGCGTTCAGTCTTCCTTGGCCCGGGAAGCCACGGCCCGCGCAATCAGCGCGTTCATGTCCGAGGCTTTCTCGGTGGTCCGGTCGTAGTGGAAGTGCAAGGTCGGCACGGTGTGGATATGCAGCCGCTTGAACAAACCCGAGCGCAGGAAACCTGCGGCCTGGTTCAAACCTTCGGTGCATTCGTCCGGGTTGCCGGTCAGCACACTGAAAAACACCTTGGCGTGCGCGTAGTCGGGCGTGACTTCCACCCCCTGGATGGTCACCATGCCCACCCGCGGGTCTTTCAACTCGCGGGCGATCAGCTCGGTCAGATCCCGCTGGATCTGATCGGCGACTTTGAGGCTGCGGTTGGGCGCAGCGGCTTTGCGTTTGACCATTACAGCGTACGGGCGATTTCTTTGATCTCAAAGAATTCCAACTGGTCGCCCACGGCGATGTCGTTGTAGTTCTTGAGCTTGATACCGCACTCGAAGCCTTCGCGGACTTCGCGCACATCGTCCTTGACGCGCTTGAGCGAATCAATTTCACCGGTGTAGATGACGATGTTTTCGCGCAGCAAGCGGAAGCGTGCACTGCGGTTGACCGAGCCGGTGGTGACCATACAGCCTGCCACCGTACCAATTTTGGACGCCACGAACACCGTGCGGATCTCGGCCATACCGATGATTTCTTCGCGCTGCTCGGGTGCCAGCATGCCGGCCATGGCGGACTTCAACTCATCGACTGCGTCGTAAATGATGTTGTAGTACTTCACGTCCACGGCGTTGTTCTCGGCCAGCTTGCGCGCACCGGCATCGGCCCGCACGTTGAAGCCGATCACGATGGCCTTGGAAGCAATCGCCAAATTGATGTCGGACTCGCTGATCGCGCCCACCGCCGTGTAGACCATTTGCACTTTGACTTCGTCGGTCGACAGCTTGAGCAGCGACTGGGCCAAAGCCTCTTGCGAACCCTGCACGTCGGCCTTGACGATGATCGGCAGCATCTTGACCTCGCCCGCCGTGATGTCGGTGAACATGGTTTCCAGCTTGGCGGCTTGCAGCTTGGCCAACTTGGTGTTGCGGAACTTACCGGCACGGTAGGTAGCGATTTCACGGGCCCGGCGCTCATCCGGCAAGACCATGAATTCATCACCGGCCTGGGGCACTTCGGTCAGACCCTGGATTTCCACCGGGATCGACGGACCTGCCGACTTGGCGGGCTTGCCGTTTTCGTCCAGCATGGCGCGCACGCGGCCATAGGTAGAGCCAGCCAGCACGATGTCGCCGGTCTTCAAGGTACCCGACTGCACCAGCACGGTGGCCACCGGACCCTTGCCCTTGTCCAGACGCGCTTCGATCACTAGGCCCTTGGCCATGGCATCGACCGGTGCCTTGAGTTCCAGCACTTCGGCTTGCAACAGCACCTGTTCCAGCAACTCATCAATACCAAAACCAGTTTTGGCCGAGACGGAGACGAAAGGCGAGCTGCCACCGAAGTCTTCGGGGATCACGTCTTCGATCACCAGCTCGTTCTTGACGCGCTCGGGGTTGGAATCGGGCTTGTCGATCTTGTTGATCGCCACCACGATGGGCACACCCGCAGCCTTTGCGTGCTTGATGGCTTCTTTGGTTTGCGGCATCACGCCGTCATCGGCAGCCACCACCAGAATCACGATGTCGGTAGCCTGCGCACCACGGGCACGCATGGCGGTAAACGCTTCGTGGCCCGGGGTATCCAGGAAGGACACCATACCGCGCGGAGTTTCCACGTGGTAGGCACCAATGTGCTGGGTAATGCCACCGGCTTCACCGGAGGCCACTTTGGCGCGGCGGATGTAATCCAGCAGCGAGGTCTTGCCGTGGTCGACGTGGCCCATGACGGTCACCACCGGAGCGCGCGGCAAGGATTCGGACACTTGCTGCTGCACTTCTTCGACCGTGAAGGCTTCTGGATCGTCCAGCGCTGCCACCACCGCCTTGTGGCCCATTTCTTCGACCACGATCATGGCCGTGTCCTGGTCCAGCGGCTGGTTGATGGAGACCATCTGGCCCAGCTTCATCAGGTGCTTGATCACCTCGGAGGCCTTGACCGCCATCTTGTGGGCGAGTTCGGCCACGGTGATGGTTTCGGGCACGTGCACTTCGATCGTGCGTGCTTCCACCGGTGCCTGCGACATGTTGTCGTCGCGCTGGTCGCGGTCATTGCTGCCACGGCGGCCACGCGGACCTCCGCGCCAGTTGCCACGGCCTACGCCACCGCTGGAGTCGCCACGGGTAGGCAGGGGTTTCTTCTTGGCCGGGTCGGCCCAGCTGCTGGACAGCTTGGCGGATTTGACTTCCTTGCCAGCGCCGGGTGCAGCGGGTGCGCCCACGGCGGGCTTGGCCGGTGCGGCACCGCCGGCAGGCTTGTGCAGCGTGCCCTTCATGGCAGCAGCCTTGGCGGCATCGACCACGGGTGGCTTCACCACCGGCTTGGGTTCTTCCACTTTCTTGTGGGCGACCAGCACCTTCTTGGGCGTGGACATCATCAAGCGAATGGCGGCGGCTTCGGCCTCGGCCTTGCGGCGGCGGTCACCCAGATCGACCACGCGGGCAGCTTCTTCGTCGGCACGGGCCTTGGAATCGGCGGCAGCTTTGGCGCGGGCTTCGTTTTGTGCCTGGACTTTGGCGGCAGCAGCGGCATCGGCAGCGGCGTTGATGTTTTGGCCCACCGCCGACAAACCGGGGGCGGGTGCCGTCGGCGTGGCAGGGTTGGCAGGCGTAGCGGCCTTTTGCTGCTCGGCCTGGGCTGCAGCAGCGGCCTTGGCGGCAGCTTCGGCAGCGGCTTGTTCGGCCACGGCACGCTCGCTGGCATCGCGGGCTTCCTGCTCTTCGCGCAGACGGCGCTTTTCGATCAGTTCTTCTTCCTGGCGGCGCATCAGTTCGGCCTGGCGGCGCGCCTCTTCTTCGCGGCGGGCCAATTCGGCTTCTTCCGCGGCGTTGCTGACGGGCACATCGACCTCGGCCTCAGACTCGGCAGAGCCTTCGATGACACCGTCCATGCCATCTTCACGCTTGATGAAGGTGCGCTTCTTGCGCACTTCCACCTGGATGGTGCGGGCACGGCCGGTGGAGTCGGCCTGTTTGATTTCGCTGGTGGATTTCTTCACCAGGGTGATCTTCTTGCGTTCCAGGGTGGCGGTGCCATGGCTGGCCTGTAAAAAGCCCAGCAGGCGCTGCTTGTCGGATTCGCTCAGGACATCGGACGTAGCGGCTTTCGGCACACCGGCCCCGCGGAGCTGTTCCAGCAGGGTATCGGGAGATTTTTTGAGTTCAGCAGCAAACTCGGCGACGGTAGTAGTGGACATGTATTGTGTGACCTTTCATGACCATTACTCTTGAGAAGCGGCGTCATTGGTAAACCAATGTGCGCGCGCTTTCATGATCAAGGTCGTGGCCTCGTCCTCAGACTGGCCGGTAATTTCGGAGAGCTCATCACCGGCCAAGTCGGCCAGATCGTCGCGTGTGTGGATGCCGCCAGCTTGCAGCTTGGCGATCAATTCGGGGGTCAGGCCTTCGAGGTCGTTCAGGTCTTGCGAGACCGGTTCGGCCGCTTCAGCGTCTTCTTCCAGGGCAATTTCCATGGTCAGCAGCACGTCTTTGGCACGCGAACGCAGCTCATGCACGGTGTCTTCGTCGAAGCTTTCGATTTCCAACATTTCCTGCAGCGGCACGTAGGCGATTTCTTCCAAGCTAGTGAAACCTTCGTGGATCAGGATGTCGGCCATTTCTTCGTCGACATCGAGCTTTTCCATGAACAGCTTGCGGCTGGAGTCGGTCTCGGTGGCCTGCTTCTGGGCCGATTCGGCCGCATCCATGATGTTGATCTTCCAGCCGGTCAATTCGGCGGCCAGGCGCACGTTTTGTCCGCCACGGCCAATCGCAATCGCCAGGTTTTCCTCATCGACCACCACGTCCATGGCGTGGCGCTCTTCGTCCACCACGATGGAAGACACATTGGCCGGGGCCAGGGCACCGATCACGAACTGGGCTGGGTCTTCGCTCCACAGCACAATATCGACGCGCTCACCGGCCAGCTCGTTGGTCACGCCGTTCACACGGGTGCCACGCACGCCCACACAGGTGCCGATGGGATCGACGCGCTTGTCATGCGACAGCACGGCGATCTTGGCGCGCGAACCGGGGTCACGGGCGCAGGATTTAATCTCCAGCAGGCCTTGCTCGATTTCGGGCACTTCCTGGCGGAACAACTCGACCATATAGGCAGGCGAGCTGCGCGACAGGATGATCGGTGCGCCGCGCAGGGTCAGGTCCACTTCCATGATCATGGCGCGGACGCGGTCGCCGGTGCGCAGATTTTCCTTGGGGATCATCTCGCTGCGGCGCAGGCGGCCTTCGACACGGCCGCTCTCCACGATGATGTCGCCCTTGTCCATGCGCTTGACGGTGCCGACAAAAATCTTGTCGCCACGGCTCATGAAGTCGTTGAGCAGCATCTCGCGCTCGGCATCGCGGATTTTTTGCAGAATGACCTGCTTGGCGGCCATCGCGCCAATCCGGCCAATCGGCAGGGACTCGATCGGTTTCTCGATGTAGTCGCCTTCTTCGATGTCAGGAATATCGTCGCGCACGTCCGACACCAGCTCTTCCGCCTCGGGGTTTTGCAAACCGGCGGCATCGGGCACCACCAGCCAGCGGCGGAAGGTTTCGTAGTTGCCGCTGTCACGGTCGAGGGCGACGCGGATATCCACCTCGCCCTGGTACAGCTTTTTGGTGGCCTGCGCCAAAGCCGACTCCACCGCGCCAAAAACAACATCCCGCTCCACGTTCTTTTCACGTGAAATGGCATCTACCAACATCAACATTTCGCGATTCATGTCACGAATCTCCTGAACACTAAAACCAAAAAAACCCCATCCGCAGCGAGCGGCGGAACATCATTCAGGCGCAACACCCGTGTCTTTTGCGTTGCGACCATGGAAACTAACGATGGGGGCCAGCCGGGCATCGCGGATCTCGCTCAAATTGAAACCCATGGCCTGCAAAGGCGCGGGAACGCGCTTCTTGCTGACGCGCACCCCCGGCTTGGGCTCGGGCTCATCGCTCCAGACGATTTGCCAGCTGGGGGCAGCGTCGCCGACAGCCGCCACGGCCTCCAGCGTGCCGCGAAATTTCTTACGGTTGGCGTTGACCTTGCCTTCTGCGGCAACGCCAATGGCCACCTTGAGGTTTACGTCGATCACATAGCCGACGAAACGCTCAAAATCTGTGGTGTTGCGCAGGGGGCGGTCGATACCGGGCGAGGAGACCTCCAGCCGCTTGTATTCCACGCCATCGACTTCCAGTGCAAACTGGAGCTGGCGGGTGACTTTTTCGCAGTCTTCGACGTTGATAAACTGCTCTGGCGCGCCAGCGACCCAGGGATGGTCGATCGTGATGCGCAGCAAACCACCGGCAGAGCGGTCGATCTCTACGAGGTCGTAGCCGAATCCGGTTACGGTTTGTTCAACGATTTCTTGTAACGCCACGTGTGATATTGGTAGGTGCAATAGCCCTAAAAAGCACTTGAAAAGTCTGCTTTTTGGAACCTGTTAAAAACAATCGACCAAAAAAAACGGGCGGTAATTACCCGCCCGTTTGGTCGTGAGCTCTTATTCTAGCCCAGAAAAGGGCAGTATTTAAGCAAAAGACCTGCTCGCCCAGAAGGCGACGCAGGGTTTTTTCTTAAATACTTGTGGGCTTTGCACTCGTTTGTAGGGGCTTTTACGGGACTACGTGCTTGCCGCAACCAAAGTTCGTGTGTAGAGATGCTGCGGCGCGTCCAGCACCTGCGCTACCGGGCCGGTCTCCACGATTTCACCGTTTTGTACCACCAGCACCTGGTGCGCCATGGCGCGGATGACGTCCATGTCGTGGGTGATCAGCAGGTAGGCCAGACCGCGTTCGCGCTGCAGGCGTTGCAACAACTGCAGCACCTGCTGCTGGATGGTCACGTCCAGCGCGCTGGTGGGCTCGTCCAGCACCAAAAGCTGCGGCTGCACGATCAACGCCCGGGCAATCGCCAGGCGCTGGCGCTGCCCGCCGGAGAAAGCGTGCGGGTAGCGCTGCAGCAGGCCGGGGAACTGCGCCTCGTCCATGCCCACGTCGGCCAGCGCCTGGATGACCTGGCGCTGGCGCTCGGCGGCGTTGTGCTGCGGGGCGTGCACGCGCAAGCCCTCCCCCACGATTTCTTCGACCGTCAGGCGTGGCGACAGGGACGAAAACGGGTCTTGGAACACCACCTGGATCTGCGCGCGCAGGGCCTTGTTCTTGGCGGCTTCGCGGCCCCAGGTTTGCCCTCCGATCTGCACGGTGCCGCCGTAAGCTTGCAGGCCTAGTACCGCCAGGGCCAGCGTGGATTTGCCCGAGCCCGACTCGCCCACCACGCCCAGCGTCTGGCTGGGCGGGATGGCGAAGCTGGCACTCTGCAAGGCCACGAACTCGGACTTTTTGAACCAACCGCGGATGCCCGGCAGTGCCGTGGGATAAGCCACCCGCAAACTTTTAGCCTGCAGCAAGGGCGCGGCGGAGTTCTCGGGCGCGACCTCTTCCACCACATTACGCACCGGCTTGCTGGCGATTAGTTTGCGGGTGTAGGCGTGCTGCGGGTTCTCAAAAACTGCCGCCACGGCACCGGTCTCCACGATGTGGCCGCGCTCCATCACCGCCACACGGTCGGCAAACTGGCGCACCAGGTGCAGGTCGTGGGTGATCAGCAGCACCGCCATGCCGTATTGGCGCTGCAGGTCGGACAGGAGGGCCAGAATCTGGCCGCGCACCGTCACGTCCAGGGCGGTAGTGGGCTCGTCGGCCAGCAGCAGTTTGGGTTTGCAGGCCAGGGCCATGGCAATCATGGCGCGCTGGCGCTGTCCGCCGCTGAGCTGGTGCGGGTAACTGCCCACCCGGCGGGCGGGTTCGGTCACACCCGTGCTCGCTAGCATTTCAATAGCTGCTTGTGCCGATTGGATGGGCGTGAGGCCTTGTTTTAGTTCAAAAACCTCGGCAATCTGGCGGCCAATGGTGAACAGCGGGTTCAGCGCCGTCATCGGCTCCTGGAAGATCATGGCGATGTCTTGGCCGCGGATGCCACGCAGCGTGTGCTCGGGTAGCGCCAGCAGGTCTTGCCCGCCAAACAGCGCCTTGCCCGAGGTCTGCGCATCGGCCACCAGGCGCAGCAGGCTTAAGGCGGAGATGGTTTTGCCCGACCCCGACTCGCCCACCAGCGCCAGCTTTTCGCCGGGCTGGATCTGGAAGCTGATGCCGTTGACTACCGGTTTGCCGTCAAAGCTGACCGTCAAGTCCTGCACGTCGAGCAAACTCATGCCTGCGCCTTCCGAGGGTCGAGTGCATCCCGCAGCGCATCGCCCATGAACGTCAGCAGCAGCAGCGTGATCGCCAGCACCGCAAAGGTCGACAGCGAAATCCACCACGCGTCGATGTTCGCCTTGCCCTGGCTCAGCAACTCGCCCAGCGACGGGGTGCCCGGCGGCACGCCCAGGCCCAGAAAGTCCAGCGAGGTCAGCGCCAGAATGGCCGCACTCATGCGGAATGGCAGAAAGGTGACCACGGGCGTGAGGCTATTGGGCAGGATGTGCCGCCAGATGATCTGCGCATTGCCCACGCCCAGAGCGCGTGCGGCCTTGACGTAGTCCATCTGGCGGTTGCGCAGAAACTCGGCACGCACGTAGTCGCTCAGGCCCATCCAGCCAAACAGGCTGAGTAGCACCAGCAGCAGGCTGATGCTGGGCGCAAAAATCGCGCTGAAGATGATCAGCAAATAAAGCTCGGGCATGGAGCCCCAGATCTCGATGAAGCGCTGAAAGGCCAGGTCGGTCTTGCCGCCAAAAAAGCCCTGCACCGCCCCGGTAACGATGCCCAGCACCGTGCCCACTAGTGTGAGCGCCAGCGCAAACAGCACGCTGACGCGAAAGCCGTAAATCAACTGCGCCAAGAGGTCACGCCCCCGGTCGTCCGTGCCCAGCAGGTTGTCGCGCGACGGGGCCGACGGGTTGGGAAATTGGGCAAAGTAGTTCAGCGTCTTGGGACCAAAAGGGTTGGGTGGGTAGATGGCCCAGTTGCCGTCTTTCGCCAGTTGCGCCTTGATGAATGGGTCCAGGTAGTCGGTGGGCGTGGGGAAGTCGCCGCCAAAGGTGGTTTCGGCGTAGTCTTTCACCAGCGGGAAATAGGTTTGGCCCTGGTAGCGCAGCACCAGCGGGCGGTCGTTGCTCAGCACCTCGGCCAGCAGGCTCAAGACCACCAGCACGCAGAAAATCACCAGACTCCCGTAGCCCAGGCGGTTGCGTTTGAAGCGCTGCCATGCGCGCTTGGATGGGCTAGGGCTAATCAAATCTGACACGAGGGTCTACCCAGACGTAACAAAGATCGGAAATCAGCTTGGTCACCAGGCCGATCAGCGTAAACAGGTACAGCGTGCCCAGCACCACGGGGTAGTCGCGGCGGATCACGCTCTCGTAGCTCAGCAGGCCCAGGCCGTCAAGCGAAAACAGGGTTTCGATCAGCAGCGAGCCGGTGAAAAACGCGCCGATGAAGGCGGCAGGAAAGCCGGTGACGATGGGGATCAGCGCATTGCGCAACACGTGCTTCCATAGCACCTGCCTCTCTGTAAGGCCCTTGGCGCGGGCCGTCAGCACGTACTGCTTGCGGATTTCTTCCAGAAACGCGTTCTTGGTCAGTATGGCGGTCACGGCAAAGCTGCCCAGCACCATGGCGGTGACCGGCAACGCGATGTGCCACAGGTAGTCCACCACCTTCGCGCCCCAACTCAGCGTGTCCCAATTGCTGGAGGTCAGCCCGCGCAGCGGAAACCACTGCAACTGCCCACCGAAAATCACCACCAGCGCCACGCCCAGCACAAAGCCGGGGATGGCGTAGCCCACCAGGATCAGCAGCGTGGTCACAAAGTCAAACCGCGACCCGGCCCGCACCGCCTTGGCAATGCCCAGCGGCACCGCAACCAGATAGCTCAAAAAGAAGGTCCACAGCCCCAGGCTGATGGACACCGGCAGCTTCTCTTTCACCAGCTGCCACACGTCCTTGTGCTGGTAGAAGCTCTGGCCCAGGTCGAACCGGGCAAACTGGCCCAGCATCTGCCAAAAGCGCTCATGCGCGGGCTTGTCGAAACCGTAGAGCTGGCGGATTTCTTCGATCTGTTTCGGGTCTATTCCCTGCCGCCCCCGGTAGCCCGCGCCCGAAGCCGCCGCACGCTCGCCCCCCGAATCGCGGCCCTGCAGTTGCGACACCATCTGCTCCACCGGCCCGCCGGGCACGAACTGCACCACGGCAAAGGTCACCAGCAGCACGCCCAGCAGCGTAGGCACCATCAGCAGAATGCGTTTAAGGATATAGGCGAGCATGGCTATTTGTTGCTGGGCGATGCCCACCAGGTGCTGCTGGCCCAGCCATCCACCTGGTAGTACGGCGGCGTGGTGGCGGGCAGCACGAAGGGGGCGGGCCGGTAGCCCACAAAGAAGGCGTTGCTGAACCACTGCGGGATGGAATAGTGGCCGTGGGTCAGCACCCGGTCCAGGGCGCGCATGGCGGTAGCTAGCTCGGGCCGGGTGGTGGCGGTAACGACCTTTTGCAGCAGCGCATCCACCGCAGGGTCGGCAATACCCCAGATGTTGTTAGAGCCGGGCGTAGCCGCCGCCTTGGAGCCGTACAGCTCCAGCAGCTCACCGCCGGGCGCGCTGCTGCCCACCAGGCGCACGCTGGTCATCTCGAAATCAAACGCATCCATTTTTTGCTTGGACAGCGAGAAATCCACCACCCGCAACTGCAGCGCAATGCCCAGCTTTTCCAGCGACTTTTGCAGCGGTGCTACCACCCGCGCCAGGCTGGGCTGGTCGTTCAGAAATTCGATGGTGAAGGCCTCGCCCTGGGCATTGCGCAGTGCACCATCGCGGTAGTCCCAGCCCGCCTCATGCAGCAGCTTTTGCGCCTGGCGCAGGTTGTCGCGCAGGCTGTGTGGCGGCGCGGTGCTGGGCGACAGGTAGGCCGGGCCAAACACCTCGGGCCGCAGTTTCGCCCGCAGCGGCTCAAGCAGGGCCAGCTCGTCCGCGCCGGGCAGGCCCTGGGCCTGGAATTCGCTATTGGGGAAGTAGCCGTTGACGCGCTGGTAGGCACCGTAGAACAGCTGGCGGTTCAGCCAATCGAAGTCCATCGCCAGGCCCAGCGCCTCGCGCACCCGCACGTCTTTGAATTTGGGGTTGCGCAGGTTCAGCACATAGCCCTGGAAGTCGCCCGGGTTGCGGTTCACAAAGGTGGCTTTTTTCAGCGTGCCGTTGTCAAACTGCTTGCCCACGTACTGCCGCGCCCAGTTGCGCGAGATGAATTCGCGCATGAAGTCGAACTCTCCGGCCCGCAGCCCCTCGAAGCGCGAGGTTTCATCCAGGTAGATTTTGTAGGTGATGCGGTCGAAGTTGAACTGGCCCTTGCGCACGCCCAGGTCGCGCGCCCAGTAGGCCGGGTCGCGGGTGTAAGTGATGTCGCGGCCCAGCTTCGGGGTGGTGATCTTGTACGGGCCGGAGCCGATGGGCACCTGCTCCACCACGGTATCAAACGGCACACCCTTGCCCCAGGCGCGGCTGAACACCGGCAGGCCGGTGCCCACCACCAGTGGCAGCTCGGGGTTGGGGTTGGCAAAGTCGAAGCGTACCGTGCGCTCGCCCAGCACCACCACGCCCTTCACCTCGGCAAAAATGCTGCGGTACTGCGGCGCGGCCAGCTTGCTGACCAGGGTGTTGAAGGAGTAGGCCACGTCGGCGGCCAGCACCGGCGTGCCGTCATGGAAGCGGGCGGCGGGGTGCAGTCTGAAGGTGGCGGACAGCTTGTCGGGGGCGACCTCCACGTCCTCGGCTAGCAGGCCGTAGGCGGTGGTGGGCTCTTCCATATTGCCCACCAGCAGCGCCTCCATCAGCATGCCACCAATCCCAAAAGGGGCCGTGCCCTTCAAGGTGAACGGGTTGAACTTGTCGAAGTTGGTGGGCCGGGTGGGCGGAACCATGCGGATCTCGCCACCCTTGGGGGCATTGGGGTTCACATAGCTGAAATGGCTGAACCCGGCGGGGTATTTCACGTCGCCAAATTGCGCATAGGCATGCGCGCCCCAGGCGGGCACGCAGCAACACATCAACAGAAAAAGTCCTGCAACCCGCATGCGACAATTCTGCAATACTTTTTGACACGGGCCGGGCCGCAGGGAATAGCCGGTGTCGCTTACTTTTTCAGGAGATAAAAAATGGGCTTTCTGGCTGGCAAAAAACTACTCATCACCGGCGTCCTGAGCAACCGCTCCATCGCCTACGGCATTGCCAAGGCCTGCCACCGCGAAGGCGCGGAGCTGGCATTCAGCTACGTGGGCGAGCGCTTCAAAGACCGCATCACCGAATTCGCCGCCGATTTCGACTCCAAGCTCATCTTTGATTGCGACGTGGGCGACGACGCGCAAATCGACAAGCTGTTTACCGACCTGGCCCAGACCTGGCCCACGTTTGACGGCTTCGTCCACAGCATCGGCTTTGCCCCGCGCGAAGCCATCACCGGCGACTTTTTAGAGGGCTTGAGCCGCGAAAGCTTCCGCGTGGCCCACGACATCAGTGCCTACAGCTTCCCCGCCATGGCCAAGGCCGCCCTGCCCTACCTCAGCGACAAGTCGGCCCTGCTCACGCTCACCTACCTGGGCAGCCTGCGCGTCTTGCCCAACTACAACACCATGGGCCTGGCCAAAGCCAGCCTGGAAGCCAGCGTGCGCTACCTGGCCGAGTCGGTGGGCCCCAAGGGTGTGCGGGTCAACGGCATCAGCGCCGGCCCCATCAAAACCCTGGCCGCCAGCGGCATCAAGGACTTCGGCAAGATGCTCAAGGCCACCGCAGAGTGCCCCATCCGCCGCAACGTAACGATTGACGACGTAGGCAATGTGGCCGCGTTTTTGCTGAGCGACCTGGCCGCAGGCGTGAGCGCCGAGATCACCTATGTGGACGGCGGCTTCAGCCAGGTGGTGGGCGGCATCGGCGAGGCGGTTTAAGCCAAAAGTGCTGCTAGCGCTTATGGAATGGGCGTGAGCAGCTATCAAATTTAAGCAACCATGCAGATCGAAATTGACGACCTCAGCCGCCCGCAAATCCACGATTTGCTGCAAGAGCATCTGGACAACATGTACGAGCTGTCGCCGCCAGAGTGCGTGTTTGCGTTGGATATTGACAAGCTGCGCGCCCCCGACATCACGTTCTGGACCGCCTGGGACGGCCCGCTGCTGCTGGGCTGCGGCGCACTGAAGCAGCTCGATACCCACCACGGCGAACTCAAATCCATGCGCACCCCCGCCGCCCACCGCGGCCGCGGTGCCGGGCGCGCTCTGCTGATGCACATCCTGCAAGTCGCCCAAGCCCGCGGCTACACCCGCATCAGTCTGGAAACCGGCACCGCCAGCGCCTTCCACCCCGCCCAAAAACTCTACGCCAGCGTAGGCTTTGCCTTCTGCGGCCCTTTCGCCAGCTACCAAGAGAACCCGCACAGCGTGTTCATGGCGCTGGATTTGCAAGTACCGGGGTACACCATGGCCAGCGACACCCTTCCTATCAACTACCGGCGCGACGCAGATGCCAGCGACGCAGCGCTCAACGCCCTGTTTGCGCAGGCGTGGCCCGGCCACCAGGACCGCTCTTTCCGGCCTGTATTGCAGGCGGGCTTCACCAGCATCTGCGCCTACAGCGGCGAGGCGCTGGTGGGCTTCGTGAACATCGCCTGGGACGGCCAATCGCACGCCTTTGTACTCGACCCCACCGTGGCCCCAGCCTTCAGAAGGCAAGGCATAGGCCGCCAACTCGTGCTGCACGGCATTGCCGCCGCAAAAAGCGCCGGCCTGGCCTGGGTCCACGTGGACTTTGAACCTGCGCTGCGCGGGTTCTACCAGCAATGTGGCTTCCAGACCTCGGAGGCCGGGGTGATCCAGCTGGCATCGTTTACGCCTGCCTAAAACCCCATGCAGCTGCTTCTTGTCCGCCATGGGCAAACAGACTTCAATGCGGAACACCGCTGCCCACATGGACTCACGCCCGTGCAGCCGAAACCATTTGCTCCGTTATTGATAGTAAAAAACAAGAGCATCTCGTGCTGATTGAATGGGCACGAGAGGCCGATTTGGTATATGAAAAACGGCCTAAAAATCAAAGAGAGGAAAAAAATTTCCGCTTTCACGCCCCTTGAGGCAGCGCCTCCCCCCGCACAAAGGCCACCACGGTCGGCAGCACCGGGGCCAGCCAGTCCAAAGGCCGGGCCAGGGCGGCGATGGTGGTGACGTGGCCGAGGCGGTCGAAGATGCGCACGTCCACATGGGTGCCTGCGGCGCGCAGCCGAGTCGCCAGGCCGAGGGTATTGCGCTGCGTGTTCACCACGGTGTCGCTGCGCCCTGCCAGCAGCAAGGTGCGGGGGGCTTTGGCGGATGCGTAGAAGATGGGCTGGGAATCGGCCGGGGTCTGCGGCCAGCCGAAGGCGACTTGCACCTCGGGGTCGATGATGGGCAAAAAGTCGTAGGGCCCGGCCAGACCGATCCAGCCTGCTAACTGTTTCGGTGCCAGGCCCAGGGGGGCCAGCCAGCGCGGATCCAGGGCCAGCATGGCGGCGTTGTAGGCACCGGCGGAATGGCCCATCACCATGACACGCGCCGGGTCGCCACCCAGCTGGGCGGCCTGCGACAGAGTCCACTGCAGGGCCAGGGCGCAGTCGGCCAGCAGACCGCCATAGTGCACGTGCGGGCTCAGGCGGTAGTCAGCCACCACGGCGATGATGCCATTCGCCGCCAGGGCCTCGCCGACGAAGCGGTAGTCGGCCCGCTCGCCGCGCGTCCAGTTGCCACCGTAGAAAAACAGCACCACCGGGGCACCGCCGGGCGCCGTGCCCGCTGCGGGCTGGTACACGTCCAGCAAATGCCGAGGGTCGGGGCCATAGGCCACGCCGGTGGGGCCGTGGTAGGTGTCGTGGGCAACCAGGCGGTCCAGCAGCCGGGCACCCGAGCAGCCGGACAGCAGGGCGGAACCGATGCCTAGGAGGCCCAGACGGCGAGAAATCGGGAGGGAAAAATGGGGCATGCGAGCAGTACGCCGCCAATCAGCGTTTGGATTCACCGGCCTTGCGCTGCCGCCACAACCGAAACACCAAATAACCCGTCAGCAGCACGTTGCTGGCCAGCACCAAGCCGGTCATGGCCGTAGGCCGGTGCCATAAATGCTGCAACTCAAACGGGATGTACAGCCCGCCCGACAGTGCCGCCAGCACCTCGCCCCAGGTTTTGTCGAACCACAAGCCATAGGCCTCCACCAGCCGCAGCACGACATAGCACGCGCCCAGCAACACCAGCGACTGCAGGTGCGCGCCCGGCAGCAGGTCGGCGTAGTGCAACAGCAGCGACGGGTAGCGCGCGTGCGGGTCCAGGCCGAAGCGGCCAATCAGCTCGATGGCCAGGTGCCGCACGTCGTGGTGCACCAGGTCCAGCAGGCCCAGCAAAGCGGCCAGCGCGGCAAAGCCTTTCAGCGCCTCAAACGCCGCGATGGCGTGCAGCGCCTGGCGACCGCCGGGCCGGGCAGGCATCAGGTCGCCAGGGCCTGCGCGAAGTCGGCCAGCAGGTCGGCGGCATCTTCCAGGCCCACCGACAGGCGGATCAGCCCGTCGGCAATGCCCATTTGCGCACGCACCTCGGCCCCGGCTTCCCAGAAGATGGTGGGCGCCACGGGGATGATCAGCGTGCGGGTGTCGGCCAGGCCGGTGGCCTTGACGGGGATGTGCAGGCGGTTGATGAAGGCCAGGCAGGCATCCGCATCGGCCAGCTCAAACGACAGCAGCCACGAACCGGCGCTGAAATGCGCCTTGGCCCGCGCATGCTGCGGGTGCGATTCGAGCATCGGGTAATGCACCTTGACGACCGCCGGGTGGGCTTCCAGAAACTGCGCCAAAGCCATGGCGGTGGCGCTGCTATGGGCCACGCGCAGGGCCAAGGTTTCGGCCCCCAGGGCGATCTGGTGGGCGTGCTCGCTCATCATCGACGCACCCATGTCGCGCAGGCCTTTTTTGCGGATCTGCTGCAGACCCCACTGGCGCGGGTCGCCCTTGCGGTAGTTGGCAAAAATGGCCGGGTAGCTGCTCCAGTCGAAGAGGCCGGTGTCGGTGACCGATCCGCCCATGGCGCTGCCGTGGCCCGCGATGGTCTTGGTCAGCGCGTTGACCACCAGGCTGGCACCCACACTCTTGGGCTGGAACAGCACCGGCGAGGTGATGGTGTTGTCCACCACATAGACCAGGCCGTGCAGCTTGCACACCGCGTCAATGCCCACGAAGTCAGGGATCTGCGTGCCGGGGTTGGCAATGGTTTCCACAAACACCATGCGCGTATTCGGCTGCACCGCAGCGGCCACGGCGGCGGCATCGGTCGCGTCCACCGTGGTCACCTCGATACCCAGGCTGCGCAGGGTGCCGAAGACGCTGTTGGTGTTGCCAAACACGTAGCGGCTGGCCACCAGGTGGTCGCCCGCGCGCAGCAGGGTCAAAAAGATGGCGCAGATCGCGCCCATGCCGGTGGCAAAGCAGATGCTGCCCAGGCCGTCTTCCATCTTGGTGATCTTGGCTTCCAGCGCCGCCGTGGTGGGCGTGCCCTGGCGGGCGTAGTTGTACGCGCCTTTGAGCGTGCCCTGGAACACGCCGATCAAATCTTCGACCTTGTCAAACCCGTACTGCACCGAGGTGTGCACGGGCATGTGCACCGCACCGTTTTCGACCCCAAAGGCCCGGTCGCCGTGGAGGGTGGTGGTGGTAAATCCTTGGGTAGCCATGAACTTCTCTCTTCTCTTGTGAAACTTTGGCCCCAATTAGAGCATTCCATGCGCCCGGCATCCCGTCGCAACGGGATGTTACGATTTAGTGCTACCTCCGGCCTAAATCGGCCCGCCCCCTTTTCTCCCCCAACCCGAGACTCCCCCATGCTGCAATCTATCGAAGCCCGTACCGGCAACGCCGTCGGCGCGCAATGGCCCGAATCCACCCAGGCCGAGATCACCCAGACCGTAGCCGCTGCGGCTGCTGCATCGGATGCATTCGCCGCCACCTCGGCCACCCAGCGCGCCAGCCTGCTGCGCGCCCTGTCTGCCGCCCTGGAAGCCGAGCGCACCACCCTGGTGGCCCTGGCCGACCGCGAAACCGGCCTGGGCCTGCCCCGGCTGAACGGCGAACTCGACCGCACCACCTTCCAGCTGCGCGGCTTTGCCGATGTGCTGGACGCGGGCACGGTGCATGCCTATGTGGACGATGAGGCTGTGGCCGGCCCGCCGCCCGCAGGCCGCCCGCACCTGGCCCGCGTGCGTGTGCCGGTGGGTCCGGTGGCGATGTTCTCGGCCAGCAACTTCCCGTTTGCCTTCTCTGTGCTCGGCGGCGACACCGCTGCCGCCCTGGCCGCCGGTTGCCCGGTGGTCGTCAAAGGCCACCCCGCCCACCCCGAACTTTCGCGCCAGACCGCCGCATTGGCGCAGCGCGTGGTGGCCGAGCAAGGCCTGGATGCGGGCGTGTTCGGCTTTGTGCAAGGCGGCTCCATCGAGGTGGGTGTACAGCTGGTGCAGGCGCCGGCCATCGCCGCCGTGGCCTTTACCGGCTCCTTCAAGGGCGGCACCGCGCTGGCCAAGATAGCAGGGGACCGCCCCCGCCCCATCCCCTTCTACGGCGAACTCGGCTCGGTGAACCCGCTGGTGGTGCTGCCCGCGGCTGCCGCCAAAAACGGCCCCGAGCTGGCCGCCACGCTGGCCGGATCGATCTGCCAGGGCGCAGGCCAGTTCTGCACCAGCCCCGGCATCGTGCTGGTACACAAGGATGCCGCGTCCGACGCGTTCATCACCGCCTTTGCCGCCGCCCTGCAGGCCCTGCAACCGCACGCCATGCTGTCATCCGCCATCCGCTCCACCTTCGACAAGGGCGTGGCCCGCTGGCGCGCCGATGCGGCCCTGACCCCGCTGGTGGCCGATGTGTCCGAAGCAGCCGCCCCCCGCCCGTTCCTGGCCGAAGTGCAGGCCGCCGACTTCATCGCCAGCCACGCGCTGCACGAAGAGGTGTTTGGCTCCGCCGCCCTGGTGGTGCGTGTGGCCTCGGTGGAAGAAACCATCGCCGTGCTACGCGCCATTGGCGGCACGCTGACCGTCACGCTGTGGGGTGCGGAGACCGAAGACGCATCCACCCGCAACCTGGTCCGCGCCGCCACCCAGGTCGCGGGCCGCGTGCTGTTTGCAGGCGTGCCTACGGGCGTGGCCGTGACCGGCGCGCAGCACCACGGCGGGCCGTTCCCGGCCTCCACCCAGCCCTTCACCACCTCGGTGGGCTATGCGGCGGTAGACCGCTTCCTGCGCCCCGTGGCATTGCAGGACGCACCAGCCTGGCTGGTGGAGCGCAAGGGCGTGCCCTGCTGATCGATTTGCTACTATCTTGATAGCTGCTCGTGCTGACTGGATAAGCACGAGCAGTCTAAAAAGCTTGTAAACGGAAGCTGTAAACAAACTGCCTGTTGTTCCTGCCCGGGGGTAAGATATTTGCTGCCCCCGGCCTGCCGGGTGGCATCCACCGCCACGGGGAACGTCAATGGCAGACATCTTCCTGAGCTACAACGAGAAAGACCGCCCACGGGTGCGCCAACTGGCGCAGGCCCTGGAGCGCGCGGGCTGGTCCGTCTGGTGGGACCGCCGCGTGCCCGCGGGCCTGACCTGGCGCAGCCTGCTGGAGCAGGAGCTGCAAAACATGCGCTGCATGCTGGTGCTGTGGTCCAGCAACTCCGTCAAAAGCGAATGGGTCTGCGAAGAAGCCACCGAGGGGCGGCTGCTGGGGCGGCTGATTCCGGTGTTCCTGGAAAAGGTGCGCCCGCCCGCCGGGTTTCGCGAGGTGCAGGCCGCCGATCTGGTGGACTGGGACGGCAGCCACGACACCATCGGCCTGCAGCAATTGCTGGACGACATTGCCCACAAGCTGGGCACCCCCAAGGTGGTGCGGCAAGACCCGGCTCCCCCGATCGCGGAAGAAGAACCCCCACTACCCCAGCCCACCCCGCCCATCCCCACCCCCTGGCAACCCTGGAAGCATTGGGGCTTGATGGCCGCGCTGCTGCTGGTGGCCGTGGGCATCTACCTGGGCGTGGGTGTAGTCAAGCAACGCGAGGCGGTGGTGCCGGTAGCGGCCCCAACCGCCGCCAGCACACCCAGCGCTGCGGTGGTTGCAGACCCACCCACCTTCGGCATGCCTACCTCCATCCCCGACATGGCCCCCAACAACCCGGTGCCGGTGGTGACCGCCGCCACGCCCGCCATCAAGCTACCGCCTGTAAACGCCGCCACCGCCACACCACCCAAGCGCACGCCACCCGCCCGCTGCAGCGCCATCCGCGAGCGCCAGGGCATGGGCGAAATGCCGTCGGCGGCGGACCAGGCTTTTCTGAACAAGGAGTGCTAGCCATGCAACGCCTCACCCTGCTCCCTTTGGCCCTATTGACGGCCTGCACCCAGCTGCCGCCTTTCGGCCCGGCAAGCGCCCCGGCCCCGGTGGCTGCCGCACCGGCACCGCCTGCAGCAGCGGCCCCCGCCGCTCCACCACCGCCCACCCTGCCCTATGACGAGGCCGTCAGCAACGCTGCCACCGCACTGTTCAAAAATGCCCAGTTGCCCGGCCCGCCGCGCTACACCGTGGTGATCGACCCGCTGGTGGATGGCATGACCGGGGCGCAGTCCAGCGCCACCCGCTCCATGGGTCAGCGGCTGGAGGCCATGATCCGAGCGCAGTACCCGCAGTTCGACCTGCAGCCGTTTACCGCCGCCAACGTGGCGCGCAGCCCGCTGGTGCTGATAGGCACCTTCACCGGCGTGAACGCGGCGCGGCAGACGGCGGGCGTGCGCGAGGCCTACCGCATCTGCTTTGCGCTGGCCGACCTGAAAACCGGCAAACTGGTCAGCAAGGGGCTGGCTTTCTCCAAGCCCGAGGGCGTGGACAGCACCCCCTTGCCCAGCTTCCGCGACGCGCCCGCCTGGACCGAAGATCCGGCCACGCTGGGCTACATCCGCACCTGCCAGGGCACCCGCGCGGGCGACCCCATCAACGCCTTGTACACCGAGCGCATCGTCGCTGCCGCCCAGGTGGCCGAGGCCATGGAAGCCTACGACGCGGGCCGCTACCAGGAGTCGCTGGACCTGTACACCAGCGCCCAGCGCACGGCGGCAGGCGACCAGTTCCGGGTCTACAACGGCATCTACCTGGCCCAGTGGAAGCTGGGGCGGCGCGACCGGGCCGAGGCCGCCTTCGGCAAGATCGTGGACTTTGGCCTGGCGCAAAAACGCCTGGCGGTGAAGTTTTTGTTCCGCCCCGGCTCCACCGCTTTCGGAACAGACAACCGCCAGACCGAGGCCTACCCGCTGTGGCTCAAATCCATCGCCACCCAGACCGCCAGCAGCCCCGCCTGCCTGGAAATCACCGGCCACACCAGCGCCACCGGCCCCGAGCCGCTGAACGAGCGCCTGTCGCAACTGCGCGCCGAATACGTCAAAACCCGGCTCGAAGCCAGCAACCCCACCCTGGCCAAGCGCAGCATCGCCAACGGCATGGGTTCCCGGCAAACCATGGTGGGCAACGGGCGCGACGATGCTTCGGACGCGCTGGACCGCCGGGTGGAATTCAAAGTGATTGGGTGCTGAATGTCCGCCGACGCATTGCAGCTGCTGCGCCAGTCCAAAGCCATCTACGGCGCAGAGTATGAAAAGCACCTGTTCGAGCAGTACAAGCTCTACGTGGACATGGCCGACCGCATCAGCGCCCGGCGCATGCTGGCCAACTCGTTCTTTGTGGGCGTGCACACCGCGCTGATCACGGCGTTTACCGTGATGCTGAAGGAGAAAGTGCTGCAGCCCACCCTCAGCGGGCTGGCCCCGTTTTTGGCGGTGGTGCTGCTGTGCTTCATCTGGTGGCGGGTGGTGTATTCCTACCGCCAGCTCAATTCCGCCAAATTCAAGGTGGTGCACGCCCTGGAGCAGATGCTGCCCGTCGCCCCCTATGACGCGGAATGGACCGCCATGGGCCGCGGCATGGATGCCCGCCTGTACCTGCCGCTGACCCATGTGGAAAACTGGGTGCCGGTGTGCTTTGGGCTGCTGTATGTGCTGCTGGGGGTGACGCTGTATACCGGCTGACTACTGCACACCCACCGCATCCACCATCCGGTAGTACAGGCCGTACTGGTCGTCGGGCAACACCGCGAACGTGCCCTCCACGATGACCGGCTCCAGGCTGTACTTCACCGGGGTTTTGGACTTCACCTCGACCATGCTCTCCGGCCCGCCGGGCAGGCAGAACGAGCAGGTCAGCGGTACGGACGTGAGCAAAAAGTGCTTTTGGGTTTTGCCCGCGTCCAGCGGCACCATGAAGCCCTGGATGCGCTGGGTTTTCTGGTGCAGGGCCAGCTGTTGTTGGCCGAAATTGGGCAGGATGCGGTTTTTGATGGCCTTGGTCTTGACCGCAGACAGCACCGACCACGGCACCACATCGGCCCGCTCGGGTAGTGGGGCAAACGGGCTGTTGGGGCTGTGGAAGCCAGGGCCGGAGCCTGCGGGCAGGTCGATGGGCTGGGCGCTGGCCGCGCCAGCGGCCAGGGCGAATCCAAGGAACAAGAGTTTTAATGGCATGGGCATAGTTTTCAAAGTCGTGGGCAGTTCAATGCCCATTTTTAGTTTGCACCATCTACCGGTGCATGGAGAATGATCTATCCCGCAATCACGTAAAGAGCAGAAAGAGCCCCGCATGGCCACCGCAACAGTTTCCTCCAAAGGGCAGATCACCATCCCTCGGGATGTGCGCCGCGCCCTGCAAATCACCACTGGCGACCGTGTCGAATTTGTCGAATGGGAACCGGGGCGCTACGAAATCGTGGCGGCTTCCCAATCGGCAACGTGGTTAAAAGGCATGTTCGGCGTAGCGGTTAAAACCGTTTCGGTGGAAGAAATGAACCGAGTCATCGCAGTCATCTGTAAAGCATCGGTCCAGTGACTGGGCCGCATCACTAGCTGAGGTTTCCCGGCGCATCGCTGGGTACATCAATGCTCGTGTTTCATCCCGCAATATTTTCCAATCGCAATCCCCTTGCAGGCCGCCTGCAAAGCTTTGGTGCAGGCATCTTCGCCCTTCCCTGCCTCGCGGCACTGGGCGGCTGCGGTGTGGGCGGCGGCGATGGCGCGGTGGCGAGCGACGTCGGCTTGGGTGTCTTGGGCGCTCTCGGCGGCGATGGCGCTGGCGGCGAACAGGCTTGTAAAGATCAAGGCAGCGAGGGTTTTGGGCATACAGAAAACTCCAGTTAACGGTGGTTGAGCAAGGTGGTCACATCCAGGCGGTAGGCTTCCCAGGCGGGCAGTGCGGCGGCCAGGGTGGCGACTGCCGCGCCCAGCAGCAGCACCCACCACTCGCCAGGCAACCAGATCCAGCCGGTTAGCGGCAGCGAGCGTTCGGCCTGCAGCCAGCTACCCACCAAACCCGCCAGCAGATGCCCGCCGAGCAGGCCCAGGGCGGTGGCCATGGCGGCCAGCAGCAGGGCCTCGCACAGCACCAGCCCGGCCACCTTAAAAGGCGATGCGCCCAGCATGCGCAGCATGGCCAGGTCGGCGCGGCGTTCGCGCACGGCATTCCACAGGGCGATGAAGACGCTCAAGCCCGCCGTGAGCAACAGCACCGCGCCAAAGCCGCGCAGCACCTCGGTGCCCACGCCCACCATGCGCAGCAGGCGGGTGATTTCCACTGCGGGCGCGGCCGCCTGCATCTCGGTGGTGGTGTTGATGAAGCGCGGAAAGGTGACTGCGGCCAGCGGGCTTTTGTAGGTGATCAGCGCCAGGGTAATTTCGCGCTCCTGCTCCAGGATTTTCTGGTCTTCATCAATCAGGGCCGTGGCTTTTTCGTGCACTTTCCAGACCGATTCGGTGGCCGTCAGCACTAGCCGGTCGAGCACGCAGCCGCAGGGGGCCAGCACGCCGGTGACGGTGTAGGGAAAGTCGCCGTGGATATGGCCGGTGCCGCCCAGGCCGTGCGAGCCGTAGAAGGTGTTGCCCACGGCCAAGCCCGTATTTTTGGCGACCTGCGCACCCACCAAAGTCTGCATGGGCTGGCTCCATAGCGTGCCCTGGGCCAGGGTGGCACCGTAGTGCGCGGCATAGGCCGGGCTGGTGCCGACGATGCGAAAGCCCCGGAAGGTATCGCCCAGGCTGATGGGGATGAGCTGGGCCACGCGCGGGTCTTTTTCGAGCTGTTGCACAGCCTCTAGCGGGATGTTGCCGGGCGGCACGTCGATGTGGAACACGCCCGCCAAAATGAGCTGCATGGGGCTGCCCTTGGCCCCCACCACCGCGTCGATACCGGCCAGGTCGCGCTCAAACGCGCGGTCCATTTGCTCGCTGGTGATCCACACAAAGGTGATGCTGGCCAGGCCCAGCGCCAGCAGCAGCAAATTCAGCGCCGCAGACAAGGGGCGCGACCACAAGTAGCGAAAGGCAATTGCTACTATCTTCATAGCTGGCTGTGCTTATCCAATAAGCGCTGGGTTCCGATTTGGCATGTCAACGCATGGGGCAAGGCCGCCGCCACCCGCGCGTCGTGGGTGGCGATGACCAGCGTGGCGTGGCAACGCTGGGCACTGGCCAGCAGCAGGGCCAGGGCGGACTGGGCGGTGGCATCGTCCAGGCTGGCGGTGGGCTCGTCGGCCAGGATCACTTTCGGCTGCAGCAGCACGGCCCGGGCCAGGGCCACCCGCTGGGCCTGGCCGCCCGAGAGCTGGCGCGGTTTGCGCGCAGCCAAGTCGCCCAGGCCCAGGGCCTCCAGCGTGCGGCGCACGGCCTGCGGGTCGTCGGGCACGCCTGCGGCCCACTGGGCCATGGCCAGGTTGCCCGCCACGGTGAGCGCTTCGCTCAAATGGAGTTTTTGGGGCAAAAAGCCGATGACGCTGGCCCGCCAAGCATCGGTAGCTACTTTTTGGATAGCAGCCAGGTCTTGACCGGCTACCGTGATCTGCCCGCTGGCGGGGCGCAGCAAACCGGCTGCCAGCGCCAGCCAGGTGGATTTGCCCGCGCCCGACGGGCCGCGCAGCAGCAGCACGCCGCCTTGGGGCACGTCGGTATCGGGGAATTCCAGCTTGGCTGCTCCGGGGTAGGCATATGCCAGTTGCGCAGTGCGGATCAACGCGCCAACCTTTTGGCGGGCGCGCAATCGCCGCAAATCCCGCGCAGCGCCAGGTCCACGCTGACGTTTTGCTGCCCCAGGGTTTTCAGGGCCTGGATGGCAGCGATCGCGGCCTGGGCCAACTCGGCGTTGGTCTTGTCCATCTGGCCTTCCAGGGGCAGATCGCGGTGGCAGGCGTTGCACTCGAAATGCGGCGCGGCGGGCGCGTCGTCCACCACAGCCTGGTAATGGCGCACGCGCTCGGCATCCACCTTGCAACGCAGCAGGCCCACCTCGGACAGGCGGTCCAGCAGCCGGTAGAGCGTGACGCGGTCCAGGGTGATGCCGGCATCCATGGCCAGTGCCTCCTGCACCTGGGCGTGGGTCCAGCGCGTGTCGGCATGGGCGCGCAGCCACTCGACCACCAGCCGGGCGGCGTTGGTGCGGCGCAGGCCGTGGGCGACCAGCAGGTCGTCGGTAGAAGTAGAAGAGGTGGACGCAGAGGTCATGGCTACTCGCATTCTTAAACGCAACTGTGTTGCGATATACTTTTGCAATCGAGTTGCATTATTACCCTAAATGAAAACCCCCCGCTCCAGCTTTCTGGCTTTATCGGCCCCGGCCCGCCTGCTGCGCGCCGTCCCCGCCCTGCTCCTTTTGTGGCTGGCCGTGGCCTGGGCATCCGGGCCATGGTGACGCTGGACGGCTTGACCGTCACCTACCGCGACCGCCCCACCCTGCACGGGGTCAGCGGCAGCTTTGCGCCCGGCTCGCTCACGGCGGTGGTGGGGCCGAACGGTGCAGGCAAAAGCACGCTGCTGAAAAGCATCTTGTCGCTGCTGCCCATCGCCCAGGGCAGCCTGCAGGTGCACACGCCGCGCTCGCGCATCGCCTATTTGCCCCAGCAGTCGGCCATCGACCGCAGCTTTCCCATCACCGTGCATGACTGCGTGTTGCTGGGGGCCTGGCAGGCGGCGGGCGCGCTGGGCGGCTTGGACCGTGCGGTGCTGGACGAGGCGGATGCGGCCCTGCACACCGTGGGCCTGTGCGGGTTTGCGCAGCGGCCCATCAGCGCCTTGTCGGCCGGGCAGTTCCAGCGGGTGCTGTTTGCGCGGCTGCTGCTGCAGGACGCAGATTTGATCCTGCTGGACGAGCCCTTCAATGCCATCGACAGCAAAACCACGGCCGAGCTGCTGGCCCTGGTGGCCGACTGGCATGCCCGCCAGCGCACGGTGATTGCGGTGCTGCACGACCACAGCCAGGTGCACCAGCACTTCCCGCAGACGCTATTGCTGGCACGCGGCGTGGTGGCCTGGGGCGACACGGCCGAGGTGTTGACCCCGCAGCATCTGGGCCAGGCACGTCTGCTGGGCGAGAGCTGGGACGACCACTTACACGCGAATTGAAGCCATGCCGCATTTTTACGATTGGGCAATCGCCCCCTTCGCCGACTTCCTGTTCATGCGCCGCGCACTCGTCTCGGCCCTGGCGCTGGCCCTGGGTGCGGCACCGCTGGGCGTGCTGCTCACGCTGCGCCGCATGAGTCTGTTTGGCGAAGCGCTAAGCCACGCCATCCTGCCCGGCGTGGCGCTGGGCTTTTTGTTCTTCGGCCTGTCGGCCATCGCCATGACGCTGGGCGGGCTGCTGGCTGGCATGCTGGTGGCGGCGGTGTCGGGCCTGGTGAGCCGCGCCACGGTGCTGCGCGAGGACGCGAGCCTGGCGGCGCTGTACCTGGTGTCGCTGGCGCTGGGGGTGATGCTGGTGTCGCGCCGCGGCTCCCAGCTGGATTTGCTGCACATCCTGTTTGGCAGCGCGCTGGGCGTGGATGCCAGCGGGCTGGTGCTGGTGGCCGGGGTGGCCACGCTCACCGTGGGCGCGCTGGCCGTGTTTTACCGGGCATTTTTGCTGGAGAGCTTCGACCCAGCCTACCTGCAAAGCGCCAGTGGCCGCAAGGCCGCGGTGGTGCAGCAGGGCTTTTTGCTGCTGGTCGTGCTGAACCTGGTCGCGGGCTTCCAGACCCTGGGCACGCTGATGGCCGTGGGCATCATGATGCTGCCCGCCGTGTCGGCCCGTTTGTGGCACGACACCCTGCCCGCGCAAATGCTCAACGCCGTGGCGCAGGCGGCGGTGGCCAGCTTCCTGGGCCTGCTGATTTCCTACCACCAGGACACCGCCAGCGGACCTACCGTCATCGTCTGCGCCGGGAGCCTGTACGCCCTGTCGCTCTTGCTGGCCCCCCGCGGCTGGCTGCGCCAACACCGATTTACTACTTAGGAGTTTTTATGCTTTTCAAACGTCTGTTCGCTGCCATCGCCATGGCCGCATCTTTTACCGCATCCGCCCAAATCCCGGTCACTACCAGCTTCAGCATCCTGGGCGACCTGGTGAAGGTGGTGGGCGGCGACCGGGTGGCCGTGACGGCCCTGGTCGGCCCCAACGAAGATGCCCATGTGTTCGAGCCCAAACCCGCCGATGCCAAGGCCATCCTGCAGTCCCGACTGGTGGTCAGCAACGGCCTGGGCTTCGAGCCCTGGATGGGCAAGCTGGTGCAATCTGCGGGCTACAAAGGGGCCAGCGTGATTGCCTCCACCGGCGTGCAGCCCCGCAAGATGCAGCACGATGGGCATACCGAAACCGACCCGCACGCCTGGCAAAACCCGGCCAACGTGATCTTTTACGTGAACAACATCCGCAAGGCGCTGGAGCAGCTCGACCCCGCCGGGGCCACCACGTACACGGCCAACACCGCAGCCTACGTAGCAGAGTTGCAAGCGCTGGATGCCTGGGCCACCACCCAGTTTGCCGCCGTGCCCGCCGACAAGCGCAAGGTGATCACCTCGCACGATGCGTTTGGCTACTTTGCCGCCCACTACCAGCTGACATTTCTGGCCCCGCAAGGCGTGTCCACCGACGGTGAAGCCAGCGCCAAGCAAGTCGCCAGCCTGATCCGCCAGATCCAGCGTGAAAAAATCAAGGCGGTGTTTGTGGAGAATATGGCCAACCCCAAGCTGCTGGCGCAGTTGTCGAAGGAAGCCAGCGTAGTCCCCGGTGACACCTTGTACGCCGACGCGCTATCGGCCCCCGACCAGCCCGGTGCCAGCTATCTGAAGATGGCGCGCCACAACATCACGGCGCTGGTGGCGGGTTTGCAGAAGAACTAAAAATAAGCAGCAGGTTGTTGGCCGGCATGGCTACCCGCTCGCGCAGCGCCAGGCCCGCCAACGCTGCCTGCTGCACCACATCGTCCAGTTGCCGGATACCCCAGGTGGGGTCGCGCTGGCGCAGGTCGGCGTCAAAGTCCAGGTTGCCCGCCGACGTGGGCACACCGCGCTCCAGGTAGGGGCCGTAGGTGATGAGCACGCCGTCGACGGCCAGATGGGCGGCGGCACCGCGCATCAGCGCCGCGCAGGTGGCCCAGGGGGCGATGTGCAGCATGTTGGCGCAGTAGATGGCATTGAACTTGTCCACCAACGGCCACGGGGCCAGCACGTCCAGGCGCACCGGTGGCAGCACATTCGCCACCCCGGCTTGCGCGCACCAGTAAGCAATCGACCCAAACCCATCGTCCTGCGCATCGCTGGGCTGCCAGGTCCAGCCGGGCAGGCCCTGGGCGAAACCGGCCACGTGCTGGCCGGTGCCACTGGCGATTTCCAGGGCCGTGCCCTGTGCGGGCAGGACGCGCTGCAAGACTTTCAGGATGGGCGGCAGATTGCGTTCGGCGGCGGGGCTGTGCTGGGGAAAGTTCATGGTTTCTGGTCAGGCAGGCATCCAGGCAGCACAGTGCCAGCACTGCTCAAAACCGCCCTCCACCAACTCGCCGCAGGCACACAGCCAGCGGTGCTGCGGCACGTTTTGCAGGTGGTGCAACAGGGTACGGGCGCGGGTTTCCTGGTTGGGGTGGTGGATCCAGACCTCGGGCAGGCACTGGTCGGGCGGCAAATCGCCCGCAATGCCGCTGAGGTACTGGCGCTGCACGCTGGCGGTAATGCCTTCAAACTGCAGCGCATCGACCCACAGGGTGGCGATGGCGAGGTTGGGGGCTTGGGTCAGGCGCAGCATGCGTTCAAGCATACGCCGCCGTGGCGGCTAAAACTATATTTTTTATAGCTGCTTGCGCTTATGGAATAAGCACAGGGGGCCTAAAACACTCTCAATGTTTGACGAGATTGGCAAAGGTCTTGCGAAACTTCTCTACCTTGGGCGCGGCCACCATCAGGCAATAGCCGTGGCCGGGGTGGTTTTCGAAATAGTCCTGGTGGTAGGCCTCGGCAGGCCAGTAGTTGCGCAGCGGCTGCACCTCGGTGACGACCGGCTTGCGGTAGCTGCCGCTCACCGCCAGCTCGGCCAGCACGGTCTCGATCACCGGCACCTGCTCGGGCGTGCTGGTGTAGATGCCGCTGCGGTACTGGGTGCCCACGTCATGGCCCTGCTGGTTCAGCGTGGTCGGGTCGTGGATGACAAAAAACACTTCCAGAATCTCGCGCAGGCTGATCTGCGCCGGGTCAAACTCCAGGCGCACCACCTCGTTGTGGCCGGTCTCGCCGCTGCACACCTCGTCGTAGCTGGGGTTGAGTGCCTGGCCGTTGCAGTAGCCACTTTCCACATCGGTAATGCCCCGCACCTTCACAAACACCGCCTCGGTACACCAAAAACATCCGCCCCCTAGGGTAATTACGTGGCGTGCGGCGGGTGTGGAGGGAGTAGAGGAGGACGTGTTTTGCATAGGCTGCTTTGTACTCCTTTTTTAAGCGTACGCACTTGTACACTTGGATTGTCTTCAACTTTACCGATGTGAAAGTTTGAAGCCAAAATGGGCTCTAGCGCCTATCTATTAAGCACGAGAAGCTATTAAAAAGTGAGCATATGGAATTGGGCGAATTCAAACCCTTGTTGACCGCGCTGGCCTTGCCGCCTGCCGCGCCTGTGCTGCTGGCGTTGGCGGGGTTGCTGCTGGCGCGGCGTCAAAAAGCGCTGGGCAGCGTGGTTTGCGTAGGTGCCCTGGGCGGGCTGTGGCTGCTGGGCTGCAACGCGGTGGCCGTCTGGCTGGCGCTGCACATCCTGCCGCAGGTGCCCGCCCTGCCCCCGGCTACGGCGGCGTCAGTGCTGCAGGCAGGCCAGGTGCAGGCGGTGGTGGTGCTGGGCGGCGGCGTACAGGCGTTGGCACCCGAGTTTGGCGCAGCGCAACCCACGGCAGACACCGCTACCCGCCTGCGCTACGGCGTGTGGCTGGCCCGCCAGTCGCAGTTGCCTCTGGCTTTTGCCGGTGGTGTGGGCTGGGCCAACAGCGGCACGGCTACGCCGTCCGAAGGGGCCGTCGCCCGCACCACCCTGGCCCGGGACTACGGCTTCGCCTTGCGCTGGGTAGACGACCAGTCGCGCGACACCTTTGAGAACGCCACCCGCCTGCACGCGGTGCTGGCAGCCGATGGCGTGCAGCGCATCGCCCTGGTCACCCACGCCTGGCACATGCCGCGCGCGCAGATGGCGTTCGAGCGCGCCGGGTTTACCGTGACCCCCGCGCCCACCGGCTTCACCCTGCCGCAGCAGCGCAGCCTGATGGAATGGCTGCCCACCGGCCACGGCCTGCAGGCATCCCGCGAGGTGCTGCGCGAGTGGCTGGGTTTACTTGTTGCAAAACCCCTGCATTGACGCTGGCCGGGCGCAAGGGCTATATTAATAACCAGCCAGTCAGTAACCCATGCCCACCACCCCAAACTCCATCCCAGCCAAGCGCGCGCGCCGCAAGGAAGCGCGGCCCGGCGAGCTGCTGGCCGCGGCGCTGGACCTGTTTGTGGAAAAAGGTTTTGCCGCCACCCGGGTGGAAGAAGTGGCCCAGCGCGCCGGGGTGTCCAAGGGCACGCTGTTTTTGTACTTTCCCAGCAAGGAAGAACTCTTCAAGGCGGTGGTGCGGCAAAGCCTGTCGGCCCGGTTTTTTGAGTGGAGCGCCGAGGTGGACGATTTCACCGGCAGCAGCGCCGACCTGCTGCGCCACGGCATGATGAGCTGGTGGGAACGCGTGGGCAACACCCAGGCATCGGGCATGACCAAGCTGCTGCTGACCGAGGCGCACAACTTCCCCGAAATGGCCGCTTTCTACCAAACCGAGGTGGCCGTGCCCTACCAGGCGCTGGTGCGGCGTATTCTGCAGCGCGGCATCGATAGCGGCGAATTCGCCCCGGTAGACCCGGACCTGGCCACCTACAGCGTGACCGCGCCGCTGATTTTTTTAGCCATGTGGAAGCATTCCATGGGCAACCACCCCTGCGCCCCGGCGGCGCTGGATCCGCAGGCCTACCTGGCCTCGCAACTCCATATTCTTTTGAACGGGCTGCGCGTGCGGCCCCCGCAGACACCCCTATGAAACCCTGGATAAAGTGGGCCACCGTGGCCGTGGTCGCTGTGGTGCTGGTGGGCGGCATCGCCCGCGCCGTGTTCACCCGCCAGCAGGCACAGGCCGCCGTGGCCGCCGCCGCGCTGGCCAAACCCGCCAACGCCATCGAACTGGCCCCTAGCGACGTGGTGCTGGCGCAAACCCGCACCTTGGCCCAGGGCCTGCCGATCTCGGGGGCCTTGAAAGCGGCAGACTCTGCTGTGGTCAAAGCCCGGGTGGCCGGGGAGTTGCAAGGCCTGGCGGTGCGCGAGGGCGACAGCGTGCAGGCCGGACAGGTGCTGGCCCGCATTGCGCCCACCGAGGTGCAGGCCCGGCTGCAGCAGGCCGTGGAGCAGGCCGGTGCAGCCAAAGCCCAGATCGACATTGCCCAGCGCCAGTTTGCCAACAACCAGGCGCTGGTGGACCAGGGCTTCATCTCCAAAACCGCGCTGGATGCCTCGCAGGCCACGCTCAACGCCGCCCAGTCCACCCATCGCGCAGCGCTGGCCGCCGCCGCGGTGGCGCGCCAGACGGTGGCCGACGCGGTGCTGCGCGCGCCCATCTCGGGCATCGTTTCTCAGCGCCTGGCCCAGCCGGGCGAGCGTGTGGCGCTGGACACCCGGGTGCTGGAGATTGTGGACATCCGCCGCATGGAGCTGGAGGCCTCGGTCAGCGCAGCCGACGCAGTGGCCCTGCGGGTCGGGCAGACGGCGCAACTGCACATCGAAGGCAGCGCGTCGGACGCCCAGATTGCCGCCACCGTGGCGCGCATCAACCCCAGCACCCAGGCGGGCAGCCGCAGCGTGCTGGTGTACCTGGCCGTGGCACCCGCGCCCGGCCTGCGCCAGGGCCTGTTTGCCGAGGGCACGCTGGGCACGGCGCAAGTGGATACGCTGGCCGTGCCGGTGAGCGCGCTGCGCACCGACAAGCCCTTGCCCTATGTGCAGGTGGTCGCCAACGGCAAAGTGCTGCACCAGACCGTGGTGCCCGGCCTGCGCGGCCAGGTCGGCACCGAGGCCATGGTGGCGGTGAGCGGGCTGGCCGACGGCGCACAGGTGGTCCAGGGCAGCCTGGGCACGCTGGCCGAAGGCACGGCTGTGCGCTTCACCCAAGTTCGGTAGCGCGGTATGTGGTTCACCCAGGTCAGCCTGAAAAACCCGGTTTTCGCCACCATGCTGATGCTGGCCCTGGTGGTGCTGGGCGCGTTCTCGTACCAGCGCCTGCAGGTGGACCAGTTCCCCAACATCGACTTTCCGGTGGTGGTAGTCACGGCGGAATACCCCGGCGCCTCGCCCGACATTGTGGAGAGCGAAGTCACCAAGAAGCTGGAAGAAGGCGTGAACGCGATTGCCGGCATCAACGCCCTCACCTCGCGCAGCTACGAAGGCCAGTCGGTCGTCATCATCGAATTCCAGCTCTCGGTGGATGGCCGAAAGGCGGCAGAAGATGTGCGCGAAAAAGTGGCCGCAGTGCGCCCGCTGCTGCGCGACGAGGTGAAAGAGCCGCGCGTGCTGCGCTTCGACCCGAGCAGCCGCGCGGTGTGGTCCCTGGCCGTGATTCCCGATGCCAGTAAGGGCAAGGCCTTGAGCGCGATTGAGCTCACCAACTGGGCCGACCAGGTGCTCAAGAAGCGCCTGCAAAACGTGCGCGGCGCGGGCTCGGTCACGCTGGTGGGCGGCACCCAGCGCCAGGTCAACATCACCCTGCAGCCCCGCGCCATGGAAGCCCTGGGCATCACCGCCGACCAGGTGGTCAACGCGGTGAAAAGCGAGAACCAGAACCTGCCGCTGGGCTCCATCCGCAACCTGGCGCAGGAGCGGGTGGTGCAGATCGATGCACGCATGCAGCGCCCGGAAGACTTTGGCCAGATCATCGTGGCCCGCAAGAACGGCCTGGTGCGCGTAGACCAGGTGGCCAACGTGGTGGACGGCGCGCAAGAGATCGACTCCCTGGCGCTGTACAACGGCCAGCGCACCCTGCTTTTGAGTGTGCAGAAGTCGCAGGACGAAAACACCATCGAGGTGGTCGATGGCCTGAACGCCGCCATTGCCGAGCTCACGCCCCAGCTGCCGCCCGGGCTGCGACTGGAGCCCATTACCGACGCGGCCCGGCCCATCCGCGTGGCGGTGGACAACGTGCGCAAGTCGCTGTTCGAAGGCGCGGCGCTGACCATCCTGATCGTGTTTTTGTTCCTCAACTCCTGGCGCTCCACCGTGATTACCGGCTTGACGCTGCCGATTGCGCTGATTGGCACCTTTTTGTTCATGAACATTTTTGGCTTCACCATCAACATGATCACGCTGATGGCGCTGAGCCTGTGCGTGGGCCTGCTGATCGACGATGCGATCGTGGTGCGCGAAAACATCGTGCGCCACGTGCAAATGGGCAAAACGCCCTACCAGGCCGCGCTGGAAGGCACGCAAGAGATCGGCCTGGCGGTGCTGGCCACTACGTTTTCGATCGTGGCGGTGTTTTTGCCGATCGGCTTCATGGGCGGCATCATCGGCAAGTTTTTCCATGAATTTGGCATCACCATCGTTGCGGCGGTGCTGATTTCGATGTTTGTGAGCTTCACGCTGGACCCGATGCTGTCCAGCATCTGGCACGACCCGGCCATCGAGGCCCATGGCCAGCACCACAAGCCGGTGGGCTTCTACGACAAGACCATTGGCCGCGTGACGCAGTGGTTCGAGCGCGCCACCGACCGGCTGGCCGATGGTTACCAAACCATTCTGCGCTGGGCGCTGGGGCACAAGCTGACCACCCTGGCCGGGGCGCTGGCCATCTTTGTGACCAGCCTGGTCATGGTGCCGTTGCTGGGCACCGAATTTGTGCCCAAGGCCGACTTCTCGGAAACCACGCTCAATTTCTACACCCCGGTCGGCTCGTCGCTGGAAGTCACCGAAGCCAAGGCCCGGCAGGTGGAATCCATCGTGCGCGAGTTCCCAGAGGTGCGCTACACCCTGGCCACGATCAACACCGGCAACGCGGCGGGCAAGATGTATGCGGCGGTCTACATCCGCCTGGTGGACCGCAAGGCCCGCAGCCGCAGCGTGGACCAGATGGCCAACGTGCTGCGCGAGCGCCTGCGCAGCGTGCCGGGCATTACCGTGACCCACGTGGGCCTGCTGGACTCGGTGGGCGGCGGCAAGCAGGTGGAGTTCTCGCTGCAGGGGCCGGACCTGCAGGTGCTGGAGCGGCTGGCGCGCGAGGCCAGCGACAAGATCCGTGGCATCCCCGGTCTGGTCGATCTGGACTCCAGTGTCAAGCCCGACAAGCCCACCGTGCGTGTGGAAGTGCGCACCGAGGCCGCCAGCGACCTGGGCCTGGGCGTAGCCAGCATCGCCAGCCAGCTGCGCACCCTGGTAGCCGGGCAAACCGTGGGCAACTGGCGCGCCCCCGATGACCAAACCTACGACGTCAACGTGCGCCTAGCCCCCAGCGCGCGCAGCACCGCCGAAGACCTGCAGCGCCTGCCCTTCATCACCGCCACCAACGCCGACGGCAGCCCGCGCGTGGTGCGCCTGAACCAGGTGGCCCGCATCACCGATGCCACCAGCCCCAACCAGATCAACCGCCGCAATATGGCGCGCGAGGTGTCGGTCAACGCCAACGTGTATCTGCGCTCGGCGGGCGAGGTGTCCAACGACATCCGCACGGTGCTGGACGGCATGGCCCTGCCGCCCGGCTACCGCTACCAGTTCAGCGGCTCCACCAAGAACATGGCCGAGGCCTTTGGCTACGCGATTTCGGCCCTGGTGCTGGCGGTGCTGTTCATCTACATGATTCTGGCCAGCCAGTTCAAGAGCTTTTTGCAGCCGCTGGCGCTGATGACCGCCCTGCCCTTGACGCTGATTGGCGTGGTGCTAGCGCTGCTACTGTTCCAGTCCACGCTGTCGATGTTTTCGGTGATCGGCGTGGTGATGCTGATGGGCCTGGTGACCAAAAACGCGATTTTGCTGGTGGACTTTGCCATCCGCGCCAGAGACGACGGCATGGAGCGCTCCGAAGCGCTCTTGCTGGCCGCCAAGGTGCGCCTGCGCCCCATCCTGATGACCACGCTGGCGATGATTTTTGGCATGGTGCCGCTGGCCTTTGCGCTCAGCGAAGGCTCCGAGCAGCGCGCCCCCATGGGCCAGGCGGTAATGGGCGGCGTCATCACCTCGTCGCTGCTCACGCTGGTGGTGGTACCGGTGGTGTATTGCTACATGGACGACTTGGCACACTGGTTGAAAGGTAAATGGAAGGCAAAACGCCCGGTCATGCCACTTTCCCCCCCTAAAATCTAACGCTAACCTTGCACCTGAACCCAAAACACCACCATGACCACCACCGCCCAGCTTGAACAGTTCCGCTTCAACATGATCGAACAGCAGATCCGCCCCTGGGATGTGCTGGAGCCTGCCGTGCTGGCCCTGCTGCACACCGTCAAGCGCGAGAAGTTTGTGCCTGCCGCGAACCCGACCCTGGCCTTTGCCGACCTGGAGGTTCCACTGCCCGGTGGCCAGTGCATGTTGGCCCCCAAGGTGGAGGCCCGCGCCCTGCACGACCTGAAGCTGCAAAAACACGAGAAAGTGCTGGAAATCGGCAGCGGCTCGGGCTACATGGCCGCGCTGCTGGCCGCCAGCGCCCACAGCGTGCTGTCACTCGAAATCTTGCCCGAACTGGCCACCCTGGCCCGCAACAACCTGCGCGATGCCGGTGTGCGCAACGTCGAAGTCCGCCAGGCCGACGGTGCCCTGGGTGCCGCCGCAGACGGCCCGTTTGACGTGATCGTGCTCAGCGGCTCGGTGGCCGCAGTGCCTGAACAGATCAAATCCCAGCTCAAGGTGGGTGGCCGCCTGTTTGCAGTGGTGGGCCAGGAGCCCATGATGTGCGCCAACTTCATCACCCGCACCGGCGACACCAGCTACGCCACCACCCAGCCCTGGGACACCGTGGCCCCGCGCCTGGTGCACTTTGCCGAGCCTTCGAAGTTCTCTTTTTAATCCACGGCCTACCCATGATTGCCCAGATCACCCCCACCGACCTGCCCCAGTGGCTGCAAGCCCAGACCGCCCCGGTGGTGCTGGATGTGCGCGAACCCGGTGAGTGGCAGGCCGCCAGCGTGCAGGCCGACGGCTTCACCCTGGTGCAGCTCTCCATGGGCGACATCCCCGCCCGCCTGGCCGAGCTGGACCCGCACCAGCCTATTGCCTGCCTGTGCCACCATGGTGCCCGCAGCCAGCGCGTAGCGCAGTTTCTGCTGCAAAACGGTTTTGAGAATGTGGTGAATATTGCGGGCGGCATCGATGCCTGGTCGCTGCAACGCGATGCCAACGTGCCCCGCTACTGAATACTTCAGATTGGAAACTTAAGGATGACCATGCAACGCTTTCCGCTCGCCACCTGCACTTGGGCCTTGCTGGCCGTTTTCTCTGGCGCGGCACAAGCGCAAAGCCTGGTCGAACTCTACGACGCCGCCCGCGCCAGTGACTCCACCTACCAATCGGCCAAGGCGCAGTTTGATGCGAATCTGGCCCTGGCCGACCAGGCCAAGGCCGGGCTGCTGCCCAGCGTGGGCCTGTCTGCCGGGCTGAACCGCAGCCTGCTCGAAGGCCGCCACCCCAGCTTCGAGAAAAACTACACCACCCAGACCGCCACCCTCAGCGGCTCGCAACCCCTGTACCGCCCGGCCAACCGCGTCGCCTACGAGCAGGGCAGGAAGCTGGTCGACGTGGCCGAGGCCCAGCTCCAGGTGGCTGAGCAAGACCTGGTGGTGCGCGTGGCCCAGGCCTACTTTGACGTGCTGGCCGCGCAGGACACGCTGGCCTTTGTACGGGCCCAGAAAACCGCCGTGGGCGAGCAACTGGCCTCGGCCAAGCGCAACTTCGAGGTGGGCACCGCCACCATCACCGACACCCGCGAAGCCCAGGCCCAGTTCGACCTGGTGCGCGCGCAGGAAATTGCCGCCGACAACGACGTGGTCGTCAAGCGCCTGGCGCTGGACACCCTGGCCAGCAAGACCAACGCCCAGCCCATCCCGCTGGCCCAGCCGGTGGTCTTGCCCACGCTGCAGGCCGCCGACATCGGCACCTGGGTGCAACAGGCTGAATCCTTGCAACCCAATGTGCTGCAAGCCGCGCTGGCCCTGGAAGTGGCCCGACTGGAAACCCAAAAGGCCAAGGCCGCCAACCTGCCCACCCTGGACCTGACGGCGGGCTACAACATCAACCGCTACCCCAATGGCACCACCAGCGCCCAGCCTGGCTCGCGTACCAACACCGCCCAAATCGGCCTGAGCTTCAACATCCCGCTGTTTGCAGGCTATTCCATCCAGAACCGCATCCGCGAAACCCTGTCGCTGGAAGACAAGGCCCAGGCCGACCTGGATGCCGCCCGCCGCGCCGTCACCCAGGCCACCCGGGCCGCGTTCTACGGCGTGCTGTCGGGCGTGGGCCAGGTCAGCGCGCTGGAAGCCGCCGAAACCTCCAGCCAGATTGCGCTGGATGCCAACAAGCTCGGTTACCAGGTGGGTGTGCGCATCAACATCGACGTGCTGAACTCGCAAAGCCAGTTGTTCCAGACCAAGCGCGATCTGGCCCTGGCCCGCTACAACGTGCTGCTGGGCAGCCTGAAATTGCGCCAGGCCAGCGGCAGCCTGAAACCCGAAGACCTGCAGGCGGTAAATGCGCTGCTGGTGCGGTAACCAGCAATTGCTATTTAATTTATAGCTTCTCGTGCTTATGGAATAAGCGCTGGAGCCTGTTTTTATTCAGATTTCCACACCTGCTGCGCCACCCGCAGCATGTTGCCGCCCATCACCAATGCGGCATCGTCAGCGGTCATGCCCACGTCTTGCAAAGCCTGGCCCAGCACCTGCCAGGTCTCCACCGGGGTGTAGCGGGCCCGGCTGATGGCCCGGTTGTAGCCTGCAGATGCCGGCCACCAGTAGGTAGGATCGTAACCACCAGGCGGGTCGTCGTGCAGCTCCGGTTGCGCAAAGCTGATATCCAGCCCGATACCCACATGCTGCGCGCCCACCAGCTCGGCCACATAGGCCGCGTGGCGGGCCACATCGGCAGCAGTGGGCGCCTCGTTCCCCAGAAAAAACGACACCCCCGACACGCACACCACCCCGCCGGTGGCGGCGCAGGCGCGGATTTGCGCGTCGGTGATGTTGCGGCCATGCGCCACCAGCGCCAGCGGATTGGCGTGGCTGAAGATCACCGGGGCACTGGAGGCGGCCATGATGTCCAGGCTGCACTTTCGGCCGGTGTGCGAGCAGTCCATCAGCATGCCTGCGGCGTTTACCGCCTGCACCATGCGCTCACCCAGCGGGGTCAGGCCGCGCTCGGTGTCGTGGCAGCCGTCGGCCACGCTGTTGTTGCGGTTGTAGGCAAAGTGGATCTGGCGCACACCCAACGCGGCGTACAGCGCCACCATCTCGGGCTGCTCCAGCAGCGGCATCGCACCTTCCAGATCAAAGCCGATAGCGATCTGGCCTGCAGCTTTGGCTTGGGCAATGTCGGCCACGCTGTGGGCCAGCCGGTAGCGCTGCGGGTGGGCGGCTATGGTGGCACGGAACCCGGCGATCACCGCCATCACCTGCTGCACTGGGTTCATGTCCATGCCCACGTTGATGGACACGTAGTCCACCCCGGCGGCGCGCAGCCGATCGATGGGTGCAAAGCTGGCCTGCGGGTGCAGCGGCAGGCAGGCGTGGGATTCCCAGCGGATCATGGTGTGGTTTCTTTCCGTCGGAAGCCTACCGCAGCTTCCATCAATTGGCGGGTATAGGGCTGGGTAACCCGGCTGGCGGCCAGGTCGGCGGATGCCAGCATTTCCACCGTCTGGCCGCGCTGCATCACCATCAGGCGCTGGCACAGGTGCGTGACCACGGCCAGGTCGTGGCTGACCATGATGAAGGTCAGGCCGCGCCGGGCGCGCAGGGTTTCCAGCAGGTTTAGCACTTCTGCCTGTACGGAGGCATCCAGGGCCGAAGTGGGTTCGTCCAGCAGCAGAATCTGCGGCTCCAGAATCAGGGCGCGGGCAATGGCAATGCGCTGGCGCTGCCCACCCGAGAGCTGGTGCGGGTAGCGGAAGCGAAAGCCCTGCCCCAGGCCCACCTCGTCCAGCGCGCGCTCGATGCGCTCCTGCTCGTCGCCCATCCCATGGATGGCCAGCGGCTCGGCCAGCAGGCGGTCCACGGTGTGGCGCGGGTGCAGCGAGCCGTAGGGGTCCTGGAACACCATTTGCACCAGGCGGCGAAACGGTTTGCTCCCGGGCAAAGGTTGCGGTGCCGGGCCCAAGAGCTGCACGGTGCCGGTTTCCCGCTTCGCCAGCCCGCAGATGGCCCGCAGCACGGTGGATTTGCCCGAACCCGATTCACCCACGATGCCAAAGCTCTCGCCCGCCTGCACGGTGAACCCGGTGTCGGCCACGGCCACAAAGCCGTCGAAACTGACGCGCAGGTTTTTGACCTCCAGGCCTACAGACGCACTCATAAAGCCCACTCCGGCTGCCGGTTCAGCGTGGGCAGTGGGTGCCGGTTGTCGCCGAGTTGCGGCAGGCAGTTCAGCAGGCCCAGGGTGTAGGGGTGCTTGGCTTGCGCCAGCCCGCCCGCAGGCAGCTCTTCCACCACCCGCCCGGCGTACATCACCAGAATACGGTCGCAAAAGGTGGACACCAGACGCAGGTCGTGCGACACAAAAATCAGTCCCATGCCGCGCTGTACTACCAGCGCGTCCAGGATCGCCAGCACCTGGAGCTGCACCGTCACGTCCAGGGCGGAGGTGGGCTCGTCGGCAATCAGCAAATCCGGGTTGGCGATCAGCATCATGGCGATCATGGCGCGCTGGCCCATGCCGCCCGACACCTCGTGCGGGTACAGCTTGTAGACGCGGGCCGGGTCGTCGATCTGCACCTGCTCCAGCGCCGCCAGGGCCTGCGCTCTAGCCTGGGCGTTCGATACCTTGCTGTGCGCCTGCAGCGTCTCGACGATCTGGTCGCCGATGCGCATCACCGGGTTGAGTGAAAACTTCGGGTCTTGCAACACCATGGCGATGCGGCCACCGCGCAAGGTACGGCGCTCCTGGGCGCTGCAATGCAACAGGTCGGTGCCTTTGAACGCCAAACGCTTGGCAATGACCCGGCCCTCGGGGGCCGTCAGGCCCAGAATCGCCCTACCCGTCTGCGACTTGCCCGAACCCGACTCGCCCACAATGCCCAGGCGCTCCTTGCCCAGCGTGAACGACACGCCGCGCACCACCTCGACCCAGCCGCCGTCGCGGTTGGGAAAGGCGACGCGTAGGTCATCCACCACCAACAGGGGTTCTGTCATTTCACGCCTTTCGGGTCCAGCGCATCGCGCAAGCCATCACCGACCAGATTGAAGGCCAGGCTGACCAGAAAAATCGCCGCCCCCGGTGCCGCCGCCACCCACCACTGGTCCAGCACGTACTGGCGGCCATTGGCGATCATCGCGCCCCACTCGGGGGTGGGCGGCTGCGCGCCC
Source organism: Rhodoferax sp. LS1P39 (assembly GCF_056521425.1). Classification (NCBI taxonomy): domain Bacteria; kingdom Pseudomonadati; phylum Pseudomonadota; class Betaproteobacteria; order Burkholderiales; family Comamonadaceae; genus Rhodoferax; species Rhodoferax sp. LS1P39. The sequence continues at coordinate 105,373 of NZ_JBWMAV010000005.1, forward strand.
AGGCCCAGAAAGCCCAGCCCGGCAGCGGTGAGAATGATGCCCGCCATGTCCAGCGTGACCCGCACGATCACCGAAGACAGGCACAGCGGCATGATGTGGTGCAGCACGATGCGCCAGGGCGACGCGCCGATGAGCTGCACCGCCGCAATAAAGTCGGTCTGGCGCACGGTCAGCGTCTCGGCCCGGGCCATGCGCGCATACGGCGGCCAGGCGGTGATGGCAATGGCGATCACCGCGTTCTCGATACCGGGGCCCAGCGCGGCCACAAAGGCCAGCGCCAGAATCAGCCGGGGAAAGGCCAGAAAAATATCGGTAATGCGCATCAGCGCCGCGTCCACCATGCCACCCGCATAGCCCGCCACCGTGCCCACCAGCAGCCCGATGGGCGCGGCCAGCACAGCGACCAGCACGACGACCATCAGGGTGATGCGCGAGCCATGGATGAGGCGCGACAAGATGTCCCGCCCCTGGTCGTCCGTGCCCAGCCAGAACATCTGCGAGGGCGGCAGCAGCCGGGTGGTGCGCAAGTCGCCCACCGTGGGCGAGTAGGGTGCAATCCACGGGGCCAGCAGGGCCACCAGCACCAGGGCCAGCACAATGGCCAGGCCCAGCACCGCCAGCCGGTTGCGCAGAAAGATGCGCCACGCGCCATAGGCCCGGCCCCAGGCGGCCTGGCGGCGCGAGGCAGGCCGGTCGCTCATCAGCCAGTCGTGCAAATTGCTTGTGGTCATCGGGTTCGGGTGCGAGGGTCTAAAGTTTTATAGAGCAGGTCCGACAGCAGGTTCAGCCCGATAAAGATCGAGCCCACCACAATGGTGCCGCCCAGCACCGCGTTCATGTCGGCGTTTTGCAGCGAATTGGTGATGTACAGGCCCAGGCCGGGCCAGGCGAACACGGTCTCGGTCAGCACCGAGCCCTCCAGCAAACCGGCGTACGACAGGCTGATCACGGTGACCAGCGGCACCATGGCATTGCGCAGCGCGTGCCGCCAGATGATGCGGGCTTCGCTCAAGCCCTTGGCACGGGCGGCCACGATGTACTCCTGCCCCAGCTCGTGCAGCATGAAAGAGCGCGTCATGCGGCTGATGTAGGCCAGCGAGAAATAGCCCAGCAGCGAGGCCGGCAGAATCAGGTGCGACAGCACATTGCCAAACGCATCCCACTGCCCGGCCATGGCCGCGTCCAGCAGCAGCAGGCCCGTCACGGGGGTCAGGGTGTATTCATAGACCACATCAATGCGCCCCGGCCCGGCCACCCAGTCCAGCTTGGCGTAGAACAGCACCAGTCCCATCAGCCCCAGCCAGAAAATCGGCACCGAATAGCCCACCAGGCCCATCACCCGCACGATCTGGTCCACCACCCCGCCCCGGCGCACAGCGGCCCACACGCCCAGCGGCACGCCAAAGCCCACGCCAATCAGGATGCCCAGCGTGGCCAGCTCTAGCGTAGCGGGAAACACGCGGCGGATGTCGTCCATCACCGGGTGCGAGCTCAGCACCGAGGTGCCAAAGTCACCGCGCAGCACCTTACTGATGTAGATAAAAAACTGCTCCCACAGCGGCTTGTTGAAGCCCATTTCCTCGCGCACCTTGGCCACCAGCTCGCCCGAGGCCCGATCGCCCACGATGGCCAGCACCGGGTCGATGGGCATGACCCGGCCAATGAAGAAGGTGACGGCCAGCAGGCCCAGGTAGGTCAGGACGATGACGACCGCAAACCGGCCCAGGGCCTGGAGTTTTCGCATGCAGGCTTAGCGCTTGCTGGCGGTAAACATGTAGTCCGAGCCGAACGTGGGGCCGAGCTTGAAGCCCGCCACGTTGCTGCGCACGGCGGCCACTTCCACCTGCTGGTACAGCATGATGAAGGGGCTGGTCTTGCGGAATTCAGCCTGCATGTCTTCGTAGATCTTTTTGCGCTTGGCGGTGTCGCGCTCCAGCACGGCGGCATCGGCCATTTTTTCGAGCTCGGGGGCGACCCAGGCATTGCGCCAGGCCAGGGGCTTGGCCTTGGCATCGTCGCTGTTGTCGGAGTTCTGCACAAAGGTGGCGTTGCTGTGCGGGTCCCAGTAGTCGGCACCCCACTGGCCGATGTACATGTCGTGGGTACGGGCGCGGTACTTGGTGAGCACCTGCTTGCCGTCGCCAGGAATGATTTCAATGTCGATGCCCGCGCGCTTGGCGTTTTGCTGGAAGGACTCGGTAATGCCCTGCACCGGCTGGATGGTGCGCATGTCGATGGTGACCTTGAAGCCATTGGGCAGCCCGGCCTTGACCAGCAGCGCCTTGGCCTTGTCGACATCCAGCTTGTAGGGGTTGACCGTGCTGGCACCCAGCAGGCCCACGGGCAGGAAGTTTTGGTCTACCGTGCCGATATTTTTGATCAGCGTGTCGCCGATGGCCGCGTAGTCCACCAGCCATTTCAGGGCTTCGCGCACCTCGGGCTTGGCCAGGTTGGGGTTCTTTTGGTTCAGGCTGATGTAGTAGACCGTGCCCTTGGGGGCCGACTCGATCTTGATGTCTTTGTTGCCAGCCATGGCGGCCAGGTCTTGCGGAGCCAGGTTGCGCGCGATGTCGATATCGCCCTTTTCCAGCAGCAGGCGCTGGGTGCTGGACTCTTTGATGTGGCGGTACAGCACGCGGGCCAGCGGGGCCTTTTTGCCGTAATAGCTGTCGTTGCGCTCCAGGGCCACCACTTCGTTGGCCCGCCATTCGCGCAGCTTCAAGGGGCCGGAACCAGCGTAATGCGTCTTGAGCCAGGCATAGCCCAGGTCGCCCGCCACCTCGTTGGCCAGCACCAGCTTTTTATCCACCACCGCACCCACGTCAGCGGTCAGGCAGTTCATGACAAACGACGGGGCGTAGGCCTTGTCGGTTTCCAGCGTCATGGTCAGTGGGCCGGTGGCCTTGATCTTGTCTTTGACGTTGGTTTTACTGAAACCAAACTGGGTGAGGATGAAGGCCGGAGATTTGTCCAGCAGCACCGCGCGCTGCAGCGAAAAGGCCACGTCGTCCGCCGTGAGGGGGTTACCCGAGGCGAACTTCAGGCCGGGCTTGAGCTCGAAGCTGAAGGTCTTGCCGTCGGCCGACACCGTCCAGGACTTGGCGATGTCGTTGACCAACTTGGACGGATCGTTGATGTCCAGCCGCACCAGCCGGTCGTAGGTATTGCCCATCACTTCGCTGGCCGAGATTTCAAACACCTCGGCCGGGTCCATGGTGATGATGTCGTCAAACGCAAAGGCCAGCACCAGCGTGTCTTTGGGCGTGGCCGCCAGGGCGGGTGCCATGCCGTAGCCCCAAACCAGGGTCGAAGCCACGGCTGCTGCCAGCGTACGGCGCGAAATTACGGTTGTGGTGAAACGCATCAGGAAATCCTTAAGGTCAGATGGATAAAACAGAAACAGCATACCAAACGGTACACAGTGCAAGATCCATGCTAACCCTCCTGTCTAGGCAGGTACGGTATACGCTTATGTGCTTAGCAGCACCGGAAGGCCACGACGGGCAGCCTCCTATGCAGCCGGGCGCATCGGGCTCAGATCGCCCAGCGCCGTGCTGTCGATCAGGCCGTAGTGGCCGGGCAGCGCGTAGTGCCACCACTCGTGGGGCAGATGTTCAAAGCCCGCGCCTTCCATCACCCGCAGCAACTGCAGGCGGTTGGCCTGGGCCTGGGCCGACACCTGTTCACTGAAATGGTGCGAGGCATCGGTCATGTCGTCAAAAGCCGTGCCCATGTCCAGCTCGGCACCTTGTGCGTCCACCAGGGTCAGGTCCACCGCGGTGCCGCGCGTGTGGTTGGAGCCGATGGCGGGGTCGGCCACATAGGCCTGGTCGGGTGCGGTGTGCCACAGCAGCACCTGGGCCTCATGGGGGCGGAAAGCATCGAATATCTTCAGCCGCAAACCCGCTTCTGCGGCCAACAGCACGGCCTTGCGCAGGCAGGCTTCGGCATCGCGGTGCAGCAGGCAGTGGGCGCGGTCGTAAATCGGTCGGCCCGCGATGTTGTTGGCCGTGGCGTAGGCCAGATCGAGCACGATGCCATGGGTTTCCGGATGGACCTGGACGAGTGGATGGGGCATGTAGCAAGTAGTTAAAAATAGCTCTGGTGCTATTCGCACCTGCACTTATAGCTACTTATCTTATAGCAAATGGCCGGTATTGCGCATAGAGAACGACCCGCCCGCAGATACCTGAAGAACTGGACGCAAATAAAAATACAATCCATTTTGTATGCGAAAAAATAGGGATTAAGGCCCCACGCAGTGGCCCAACTACCACCACCTGGGGAAGTCTGTGAAGCGCTTTGTTTTTGTACTGGCATTGGGGATCTTGGGCACCGTGCACTGCCAGGCCCAAACCGACCCCGGCCTGATCCGCCTGGCCACACTGGAATGGCCTCCCTACAACGGCCTGCTGCTGCCCCAGGGTGGCTTGTCCGGCCACATCACCTCGGTGGTAGCCAAGGCATCGGGCTACCGCCTGCTCAGTGCATCGTTCGACTGGGCCACGGCCGTGCAAAAAGGCGAGAAGGATCCCAGTTTCGATGGCTACTTTCCCGAGTACTACAGCAAAGAGCGCGAGCAGGCCTGCCACCTGTCGCAGTCGATCGGCAACAGCGTACTGGGGCTGGCCACGCTGCGAACCAGCACCATCACCTGGAACTCTATCGCCGACCTGGCCCCCTACACGCTGGGCATCGTGGACGGCTACCTCAACGGCGAAGCGCTAGACCAGGCCATCCAGACCAAGCGCCAGCCGGTGGTGGCCGAAGCCAGCGATGCGGTGAACATCCAGAAGCTGCGCGCGGGCAAGATCCGGGGCATCGTGGTCGATAAGAACGTGCTGCGTTACACCCTGTCCCGCACCGGGGGCGCAGAGCAAATCGCGTTCAACGCTCGGCCGATCGCCCAGCTGAGCCTGCATGTCTGCTTTCGGCGCACGCCCGCCGGTTTGCAGATGCGCAATGCTTTCGACACGGCCTTGCAACAGCAAAATCTGGAGCTACTGGAAACCAATTACTTCAAGAAGTTCCCGGTCGTGCGCTAAAAGATGCCGTTACTGCGCGGCCTGAACAGGGGCCGTTGGGACAGTGGGCGCAGTAATCGCATCGGCCACCGGCTCCGCCATACGCTGGCCCGCAGGCAACGGCAGATAGACCACAGCATCGGCAGGCCCCATGCCCCAGGTGAAAGCGGCTGGCCCCTGATCGGTCGCCCCCGAGCCAAAGCCGCGCAGTGCATCGACGGCGGTAAACGCCATACGCAGATGCACGCCGCCGTCGCAATGTAACGCCAGGCTGCCCGCCGCTGTGGCCGTGTAGCGCAAGTCGCCCACGCAAGTCTGGCGGGGCTGGCTGGCCGCGAGCCGCAAGGTGCCGCCGGAGCGGTCGTGGAAAATAGTGGCCTGGCCTTCCAGCAATACGCCGTTGACTACCGCGTAGGCGGGCACGCTGCTGGCCATCCAACCCTGTATGCGGGCCTCCATCTTGGCGCAGCCCAGCAAGGCCAGGGTGGCCGCAAGTGCAGGAAAAAGAGCTTTCATCGCGCGATGGTAGCGCCGTGGACCGGGGGTTTAAGCGCCGGGAAGCGGGTGCTAATCGGGCTATTTATGCCTTTAGATCCAGTTATTAATCGTCGTCCGCCGGGTCCAGCGCCGGGAACAGTACCTCGGTGTAGCCCAGCCGCGTCAAATCCCGCATGCGCGTGGGGTACAGCCTGCCAATCAGGTGGTCGCACTCGTGCTGCACCACGCGGGCATGAAAGCCCTCCACCGTGCGGTCTATAGTGTCGCCATACTGGTCAAAGCCGGTGTAGCGGATGCGCGACCAGCGCGGCACCAGCCCACGCAGGCCGGGCACCGACAGGCAACCTTCCCAGTCGTCGTCTTCCGCGTCGCCGATGGGCGTGATCACCGGGTTGATCAGCACCGTAGGCGGCACGACGGGCCGGTCCGGGTAGCGCGGATTCACATCGGCCGTGCCAAACACCACCAGTTGCAAATCCACCCCAATCTGCGGTGCCGCCAGCCCCGCGCCGTTGACCGAGCGCATGGTGTCCAACATGTCGGAGATGAGCAGATGGAGTTCATCGGTGTCGAATACAGTCACCGGCTGGGCCGTGCGCAGCAGGCGTGGGTCGCCCATTTTGAGGATGGTGTGGAGGGTCATTTGGGGGTCAGGAATGGGGTGGAACGTAGGCTTCAGCCGCTGCATGCACGCCAGGAAGCAGTGCCAGCAACGCAGGCAATGCCGTGGTCACGGTATCCCACACCATATCGAAGTCCACTTCAAAATAGCCGTGGGCGATCCGGTTACGCATACCGCGCATCTGCCGCCAGGGTACGGTGGCATGGCTCTGCGCAAATTCTGGGTACAGCTCCATTACTTTGGTGGATGCCTCGCCCAGCACAATCAAGCTCATCACCACGGCATTTTGGGTACGCCTGTCGGATAAAAAAGCATCTTTCGACAAGCCGAGGATAAAACCACAGGCATCCGTGGCGGCTAGCTGGATGTGCCCCAGGTAGTCAGCGAGCTTGTTTGGCATCACACCGGCATCGCCTCTGCCAGCACCTGCGCACGGAACTTCGGCGGCAAGTCGCGCGGGGTCAATACATCGACGCGGATACCCAGCAGCTCTTCCAATTCATCCTGCAGACCACCCAGGTCGAACAAGGTGGCACCCGGCAGGGCATCCACCAACAAATCCAGATCGCTGCCTTCGCGGTCATTGCCGTGCAAAACCGAACCAAAAATACGCGGGTTCGCCGCCCGGCAACGGCGGGTGGCCGCACGGATGGCATCGCGGTTCTGGCTGAGGGCGAGGGAAGGTTTCATGGCTAGCTGTAACTGTACCGCTATTCCTCTGTAGCACCCACCTGCAACAACGCCAACATCCCCGCCTCGTCCAGCACGGTAATGCCCAGCGCCTGCGCCTTGTCGAGCTTGCTGCCTGCCTCCTCGCCCGCCACCACATAGCTGGTCTTCTTGCTCACCGACCCGGCCACTTTGGCACCGGCGGCTTCGAGCAAGTCCTTGGCTTCGTCGCGACTGAGGGTGGGGAAGGTACCGGTGAGGACAAAGGTCTGGCCTGCCAGGGGTTTGGGAGCCTGCTGGGCGGGTTCACCCTCCTCCCAGCGGATGCCGCAGGCGCGGAGTTGCTCCACCACTTCGCGGTTGTGCGGCTGGTCGAAAAAGGTGCGGATGGCCAGGGCGACGATGGGGCCGACATCGGCGACTTCCAGCAGTTGCTCGGGCGTGGCATCCATCACAGCATCGAGCTTGCCGAAATGCCGGACCAGCGCCTTGGCGGTGGCTTCGCCGACGTGGCGAATCCCCAGGCCGAAAAGGAAGCGCGGCAAGGTGGTGCTCTTGGATTTTTCCAGCGCGTCCAGGATGTTCTGCGCCGACTTGTCGGCCATGCGGTCCAGGGCGGACAAGGCGGTGAAGCCCAGCTTGTACAGGTCGGGCAAGGTGCGGATCACGCCCGTGTCCACCAGCTGCTCCACCAGCTTGTCGCCCAGGCCTTCGACCTCCACGGCGCGGCGGTGGGCGAAGTGCAGGATGGCTTCCTTGCGCTGCGCGGGGCAGAACAGGCCGCCGCTGCAACGGTGGTTCATCTCGGTTTTTTCGCGCACCACCTTGCTACCGCAAATGGGGCAGGCACGCGGCATGCGGAAGTTGGGGACGTACTGGGCACGCGGCTTGTCGATGATGCCTACCACCTCGGGAATCACATCGCCCGCCCGCCGCACGATGGCGGTATCGCCCACGCGCACACGTTTGCGGCGCAGCTCGAACAGGTTGTGCAAGGTGGCGTTGGTCACCGTGACGCCGCCGACAAAGATGGGGGCCAGGCGCGCCACCGGCGTGAGTTTGCCGGTACGGCCCACCTGCACGTCGATGGCGGTAATAGAAGTGAGCTGCTCCTGCGCCGGGTATTTGTGCGCCACGGCCCAGCGCGGCTCGCGCGACACAAAGCCGAGCTGCCGCTGCAGGGCCAAGGCGTTGAGCTTGTAGACCACGCCGTCGATGTCATACGGCAGGCTGTCGCGGGCGGCACCGATTTTCTGGTGGTACGCTACCAATTCCGTAGCACCTCGTGCCGTTTCTACCTGCTCTGCGACCGGAAAACCCCATTTTTTCAGAGCTTGTAGCAGCGCATAGTGCGTGTCGAACACCGGGCCGCCCTGCTCTGGCGGCGTGACCTCGCCCAGGCCGTAGGCAAAAAAGCTTAAAGGTCGCTGTGCGGCGATGCCGGGGTCGAGCTGGCGCACGGCACCGGCGGCGGCGTTGCGCGGGTTGACGAAGGTTTTGTCGCCTTTTTCGCGCTGGCGCTCGTTGAGCGCATCGAAATCGGCCAGGCGCATGTAGACCTCGCCGCGCACTTCCAGCACCGGCGGCGCACTCCCTTGCAGGCGCAGCGGAATCTGGCGCATGGTGCGGATGTTTTGCGTCACGTCTTCGCCGTACTCGCCGTCGCCCCGGGTGGCGGCCTGCACCAGCACACCCTGCTCGTAGCGCAGGCTCATGGCCAGGCCGTCGAACTTGGGCTCGGCTACGTACTCGACCGGCGGGTCCGCTTCGGTCAAAGCCAGTTCCTTGCGGATGCGGGTGTCGAAGTTCTGCGCGCCGCTGGGTTCGGTGTCGGTTTCGGTGCGGATGCTGAGCATGGGCACGGCGTGGCGCACCGAGGTGAACTCGGGCAGCGGCTTGCCGCCCACGCGCTGGGTGGGCGAGTCGGCGGTCAGCAGTGCGGGGTGGGCGGCTTCCAATGCCTGCAGGGCGCGGAACACGCGGTCGTACTCGGCATCCGGCACGCTGGGCGCGTCCAGCACGTAGTAGCTGTGGCCCCAGGCATTGAGCTGGGTGCGCAGTGCTTCTATTTCTGTAGCTGCTTGTGCCGATGGAATAAGCGCTGGAGGGCTAAAAAGGTCTGAACTTTCCATAACACTCAGCTGAACAACCGCCGCGCCAGCACCGAGCCCGCCGCCAGCTCGCGCGAGTCCAGCGTGTCGTACAGCTGCTCCAGCGAGGCGCCGATGCCGTCCAGCGCGTCGCGCTGCAACGGGTAGCCCCGGTCGTCGGTGAGGCTGCCGTCCATGGCTTCGGCCAGGGCGGCGGCGGTGTCGCGCAGGCGCACAAAGGGCTGCTCGGCGCGGTCCACCTGCGGCACGTCCAGGCTCAGGGTGATTTCGCGCAGGGCCGACTGGTCGGGGTCTTCGGCCAAAGCCGCTTGCGCGTCGAAGGCCAGGCCCAGGATGGGCGGCATGCCGGGCGTGCTGCTGGGCAGCAGCATGCGGCCGGGGATCAGGCTGGGCACGAAGCCCAGGCGGGCGGCGTGCTGCTGCACGTAGCCAGGGCTCCAGGCGGCGTGCACAGCGCGCAGGGTGAAGCCGAGCTGGGCATCGTGGTCGTTGGCAAACTGGTCGAGCTCGCGGCCCCGGGCCACTTCTTCGCGCATCTCGGGAAATTCGGGCAGGCCGCTCACCGTGTCGGCGTAGGCCTGGGTCTTGATGACAAATTCAGAGAACTCGATCTCGTTGAGCGCGCCGGTGCGGTTGGCCAGTTGCACACCCGCCTGCAGTTGGCTGTAGCGCTGCCCCGCCAGCGGGGTTTCCCACTGCTGGCTGGCCACGTTCAGGCCCTCAATGGCAAAGGGTTTGCTGCCGACGCGGCGGGTCGGCGGCATGGCTGCCAGCGCGGCATCGCCCGACACCGGGTGCTCCAGCGCAATGGGTGCCAGCACGTCGATCAATGCGTCCATGCCGGGCTTGCGCTCGGGTGTGGGCAGCGGAGGCAGATCGCCGCTGTCAAAAGCAGGGTCGCGGCGCTCGGCATCCGGCGCGCTGGGCTCCACAGGGGTGGGCAGAGGGTCGGGTTGCTTGGGGGCGTTCTTGCGCGCCGACCAGGTGTTGTAGGCAATGACGCCGGCCAGGACGAGCCCGCCGCCGACGGCCAAGCCGAGTTGTAGGGTGGTGGTCATGATCACAATTCGGCCATGGATAGGGCCGACTCCATATCGACTGCCACGATGCGTGAAACGCCCTGCTCCTGCATGGTCACACCAATCAGTTGCTGGGCCATTTCCATGGCGATCTTGTTGTGGCTGATGAAAAGAAACTGGGTTTCGCGGCTCATGCTGGAGACCAGTTTGGCGTAGCGCTCGGTGTTGGCGTCGTCCAGCGGCGCGTCCACTTCGTCGAGCAGGCAAAACGGGGCGGGGTTCAGCATGAAGATGGCAAACACCAGGGCGATGGCGGTCAGGGCTTTTTCTCCGCCCGACAGCAGGTGGATGGTTTGGTTCTTTTTGCCCGGCGGCTGGGCGATGACCTGCACGCCGGAGTCCAGAATTTCGTCCCCGGTGATGACCAGGCGTGCATTGCCGCCGCCAAACAGCTCGGGGAACATCTTGCCAAAGTGGCCGTTGACGGTGTTGAAGGTGCCCGACAGCAGCTCGCGGGTTTCGCCGTCGATCTTCTTGATGGCATCTTCCAGCGTGGTCATGGCTTCCACCAGATCAGCGGTCTGGGCATCCAGGAATTGCTTGCGCTCGCGGGCCACGGCCAGCTCGTCCAGCGCGGCCAAATTCACGGCCCCCAGGGCGGCGATCTCGCGGTTCAGCCGGTCGATTTCGCTTTGCATGCCCGGGATGCGCACATTGCCTTGCACGATGGATGTAGCAATGGCTTCCAGGTCGGCATTGGCTTCGGTCAACAACTGGGCGAACTGCTCAGAGCCCAGGCGCGCGGCCTGCTCCTTGAGTTGGAACTCGGTGATGCGCTGGCGTAGCGGCTCCAGGGCGCGCTCGTTTTGCATGCGGGCCTCGTCGCTGGCGCGCAGGCGGGCGGTTAAATCGTCGTACTGGCTGCGCTGGGCGGCCATTTCGGCCTCGCGCTCCAGCTTTTGCGCCAGGGCGGTTTGCAGGCCGCCCTGGGCGGCTGCGTCATTCAGGCGGCCCAGCTCGTCCCCGGCGCGCTGCTGCTCGTCGGTCAGGGCCACGGTTTGCTGCTGGGCCATGTCCAGCGAACGGGTCAGTTCCGCGCGGCGCGCACCCAGGCTGCGCTGGGCGAAGGTGGCTTCCTGGGCCTGGCGCTCCAGGCTGCGCTGCTGTTCGCGGCACTCGGCCAGCTTGCGCTGCACTTCGATGACGCGCTCGTCGAGCTGGGCGTGGCGCTCCTGGCTGTCGGCGAGCTGCATGTCCAGCTCTTCAAATCGCCCTTCCGCGTTGACGCGGCGCTCTTGCAGCTCGTCCAGCTGGGCTTCCACCTCGGCCAGGTCGCCTTCCAGCTGCTGGCTGCGCACGCGCGCCTGCTCGGCCAACTGGCCCAGTCTCAGGGTTTCGACCTGCAGGGCGTGGGCCTGGGTTTGTGCCTCGGTGGCCTCGCGCCGGGCACCCACCAGGCGGCTGGACGACTCGTTGTAGGCGGCTTCGGCCCGCACCAGGGCGTAGCGGGTTTCTTCGTTGATCAGGGTCTGGGCGCGCAGCTGCTTTTCCAGGTTCTCGATCTCCTGCGCGCGCGCCAGCAGCCCGGCCTGCTCGGAATCGGGCGCGTAGAACGCCACGCTGTGCGGGCCCACGGCATGGCCGCTTTGCACGTAGATCACCTCGCCCGGCTGCAGCTGGCTGCGCTGGTGCAGGGCATCTTCAAAGCTGGGCGCGGTGTAGCAGCCATGCAGCCAGTCGGCCAGCAAGGCGGCCAGCCCGGCATCGTTGAGGCGCAGCAGATCGGCCAGGCGCGGCAAGGCGGCGGAACCCTGCGACGGACTTGCGGGCGGCGGGCTGTAGAAGGCCAGTTTGGCGGGCGGCACATCGCGGCCATCCAGCCCGGCGAACGCCCGCACCATTTCCAGCTTGGATACCGCCAGCGCGCCCATGCGTTCGCGCAAAGCGCCTTCCAGCGCGTTTTCCCAGCCCTGCTCGATGTGGAGCTGGGTCCAGATGCCTTGCAAGCCGTCCAGGCCGTGGCGGGTCAGCCAGGGCTTGAGCTTGCCGTCGGTCTTGACCTTTTCCTGCAGCGCTTTCAGGGCTTCCATGCGGGCCGACACATCGGCCTGGCGGGCGGATTCGGTATTGACGGCGGTTTGTTTGGCGCGGCGGTCTTCGTCCAGTTGGGGCAGAAATTCCTGCAGCTCGTGCAGGCGCGCAGCGGCGACGCTGGCGGCTTCAGACGCTTCTTCCAACTGGGCTTGCAGTTGGCCCAGGCGCGCTTCGTCGGGCGCGGCAAGGGCTTTTTTGTCGACCAGCAGGCGCTCGCGGCGCTGGTCGAGCTGGCGACTTTGTTCTTCGATGCTGCGCTGGTCGGCGGCCAGCACCTGGATCTGCTGCTGCACCTGCACCACGCCCGTGCGCTGCTCGTTGGCGGCGCGGCTGGCGGTTTGCAGGGCATCTTCCAGGTCGGGGATTTGCCCGGCCTGCTCTTCCACCTGGGCGGCCAGCAGCTCGGCTTTCTCCTCGGCCTCGATGCCGGTGGCCTCTAAATTCTCCAGCTCGTACTGCGCATCTTCCTGGCGCGTGGCCCATTGCTGAATTTGCTCTTTCAGGGTGGCCATGCGCAGCTCGACGCGCTGGCGGCCTTCCACCACAAAGCGGATTTCGCCCTCCAGCCGGCCGACTTCGGCACTGGCCTCGTAGAGTTTGCCCTGGGCGCGGTTGACGGCATCGCCCGCGTCGTAGTGCGCCTGGCGGATGGTTTCCAGCTCGGCTTCCACGTGGCGCAGGTCGGCGATGCGCGATTCCAGGTCATTCACCGCCTGGGCGGCCTCGGCCTTGACCTTGCTTTGGTCGGATTCGCTGTCGACCTTTTTGAGGAACCAGAGCTGGTGCTGCTTCAGCGTGGCGCTGGCGTGCAGGCTGTTGTACTTCTGCGCCACCTCGGCCTGCTTTTCCAGGCGCTCCAGGTTGGCGTTGAGCTCGCGCAGGATGTCTTCCACGCGGGTCAGGTTCTCGCGGGTGTCGCCCAGGCGGTTTTCGGTTTCGCGGCGGCGCTCCTTGTATTTGGACACGCCCGCGGCTTCTTCGAGGAACAGGCGCAGCTCTTCGGGGCGCGACTCGATGATGCGGCTGATGGTGCCCTGGCCGATGATGGCGTAGGCGCGCGGCCCCAGGCCGGTGCCCAGGAACACGTCTTGCACGTCGCGGCGGCGCACCGGCTGGTTGTTGATGTAGTAGCTGCTGGTGCCGTCGCGGGTCAGCACGCGCTTGACGGCAATTTCGGCAAACTGGCCCCACTGGCCGCCTGCGCGGTGGTCGTGGTTCTCGAACACCAGCTCCACGCTGGCGCGGCTGGCCGGTTTGCGGGTGGTGGTGCCGCTGAAGATCACGTCCTGCATGGACTCGCCACGCAGCTCAGAAGCCTTGCTTTCGCCCAGCACCCAGCGCACCGCATCCATGATGTTGGACTTGCCACAGCCGTTCGGACCCACCACGCCAACCAGTTGCCCGGGCAGGTGGAAGGTGGTGGGTTCGGCGAAGGACTTGAAGCCCGCGAGCTTGATGGATTGGAGGCGCACCGGAAGTGGGGAGAGCTTTTGGCGTGGTCTGGAAATGGATTGAGGTGCGCCCGCAGGCTGCACGCAAGAGAAGCCAGTTTACCCGAGGCCTCCAAGGCAACTGCCCGCCGCTGGCAGGGCGTTTGAATGTGTGTAGGACAGCGACTACACGCACGGGTGGCCCCGTCTGCTAGCGTCTGGCTAGCGTATTTCCCATACTGGGGCTATCTCACACCCATAAGGAAAACACCATGAACTCCCTGCGCAACACTGCCCGCACCATCACCATTTCCGCCATGGCCGCTGCCATGCTCGTCTTGAGCGGCTGTGCCGGTATGACCCGGCAAGAAAAAGGCACGGCCACCGGTGCCGTGATTGGCGGCGTAGCCGGTAACGTGCTGGGCGGCGGCATCCTGGGCACCGCCGCCGGTGCCGCTGTCGGTGGTGTCATCGGCCACGAAGCCACCAAGTAGTATGGCCGGGGCCGTGCGGCCCAGGCCGCATGGTCTTGCTATTATTTGAGGAGCTGCTTACGCCCTATCCATGGGCGTAAGCAGCTTATTTTTCTGGATATTTCAAGCCCACCCCAGCCTCATTATTCGAATATCGTATGTTGGTATCGTTCTATATCCACATACCCGTCTAACTCTAAGATTCCGGTCAAGGTCGCCAGTTGTTGCGGCCGAACTGATTCAAGGAGTTGGACACATGGCATTCGTTAAAAAACTACTCATTTCCACAGCGCTGAGCGCTTTGAGCCTGGCCGCCACCGTCGGCTACGCAGCCGACAAAAAAGTGGTGGTCGGCTACCAGACCGATGCCCTGCCCTCGTCGGTAGGCATTGCCAACGGCGACTACGCCAAGGCCACCGGTTACGACATCGACTTTCGCCGCTTCAATTCGGGCGCGGACATCTTTGCCGCCATCGCCTCGGGCGACGTGCAGATTGGCTACGTGGGCTCCAGCCCCTACGCCGCTGCCACCTCGCGCGGCCTGGACGTAAAGGCCTTCTACGTGGCCTCCATCTCCGGCACAGACGAAGCATTGGTGGTGCGCAACGGCTCGGGCATCAATACGGTGGCCGACCTGAAGGGCAAGAAGCTGGCCGCCGCGCCGGTGTCCACCGACCACTACCAGCTGCTGGCGCTGATCAAAAGCCAGGGTCTGACCGAAAAAGATGTGCAGGTCTTCGCCATCCCGCAGCCCGAGATCGTGGCGGCGTTCAACCGCGGCGATATCGACGGCGGCTTTGTCTGGGACCCGGCGCTGACCGAACTGAAGAAGACCGGCAAGGTACTGGTCACCTCCAAGGACGTGGCCGACAAGGGCGCGCCCACCTTCTCTGCCTGGGTGGCCACCGCTGCGTTTGCCAAGGACCACCCGGGATTCTTGAAGTCCTTCTCGGGCGTGATCGACAAGTACTCCAGCTCGTTTGCCAACAACAAGGCCGCCTGGACGGCGGACAGCGACAACACCAAGGCGCTGGCCAAACTGCTGGGCGGCACCTCGGCCGACCAGGCTGCGGCCCTGCAAAACCTGTCGCTGCTGAGCCTGAACACCCAGGCGTCTGATGCCTGGCTGGGTGGCGGCGAAAAGTCGGGCGTGGCCCGCATCCTGAAGGAAACCTCGGTGTTTCTGAAGGAGCAAAAGAAGATCTCCGAAGTGCTGCCCAGCTACGCAGCCTTCGTGACCCCCACCGCCGTGGTCGCCCTGAAGAAATAAGCCGATGCTGCAAGTTGACAACGCCAGCGTATTTTTCGCGGCCCGCGATGGCCGCGCTGTGCAGGCCCTGGACCGGGTGTCGCTGGACATCCCGCAAGGCGGCTTCGTGGTGGCGCTGGGCACGTCGGGCTGCGGCAAGTCCACGCTCTTGAACGCCATGGCGGGCTTTTTGCCACTGTCCAGCGGCTCCATCACCCTGGATGGCCGCCCGGTAGAAGGACCCGGTGCCGACCGCGGCGTGGTGTTCCAAAAAGACACCCTGCTGCCCTGGAAATCAGTGATCGACAACGTGGCCCTGGGCCTGCAGTTCGCGGGCCTGGGCCGTGCCGAGCGGCGTGAACGCGCCCGGGAGCTGCTGCGCCTGGTGGGCCTGCAGGACTTTGCCGATGCCGCACCCTACGAGCTGTCGGGCGGCATGCGCCAGCGCGTAGGCTTGGCCCGGGCCCTGGCACCCAACCCGGACATTTTGCTGATGGACGAGCCTTTTGGCGCGCTCGACAGCATGACCCGCGAGCAGATGCAGGAGCTGCTGGTGTCGGTGTGGTCACGCACCGGCAAGCGGGTGTTTTTCATCACCCATTCCATCGAAGAAGCGCTGTTTCTGGGCACCGAGCTGATCGTGATGTCGCCCCGGCCGGGCCGCATCGTGGCCCGCTTCGACCTGGACTTTGTGCGCACCTACGCCCGCGACGGCGATGCCCGGGCCATCAAGACCTCCCCCGCATTTGCCCAGCTGCGCGAAGAGATCCGCGCCATCGTGCACCAATCTGATGCGCTGGAAGAGACCACCGTATGACCGAACTGACCGCCTCTTTCCCCAGACCTGCACCTGAGGCCCCAGCCCAGCCCACCGCACCCCGCCTGGTCAAAATGCGCAGCTTCGGCATAGGCGCGCATTCCACCGTGTCCACCAGCTTGGCCACCGGTGCCGCGATTCTGCTGCTGTGGTGGGCGGTGGCCCAGTCGGGCGTGGTACCGCACCTGTTTCTGCCCACCCCAGCCGAGGTGCTGGCCGTGGCGCAGTCCATCTGGGCCGACGGTTATGCCAATGCCACGCTGTGGGAGCATGTGTCGGCCAGCCTGGTGCGCATTCTGTCGGCGGCGGCCATCGCGATTGTCCTGGGCATCCCTACCGGCCTGGCCATGGGGCTGTACCGCTGGGCCAAGGGCATTCTGGATACACCCATCGAGTTCTACTGGCCGCTGCCGCCGCTGGCCTACCTGCCGCTGATGGTGATCTGGCTGGGCATTGGCGAGACCTCCAAGATCGTGCTGCTGACGCTGGCCATGTTTGCGCCCATCGTGTTGTCGGCCCAGGCCGGTGTGCGGGCGCTGCCGCAGGAGCGGGTGAATGCCGCGCTGTCGTTGGGCGCCAGCCAATGGCAGTTGTTTACCACCGTGGTGCTGCCCTCGGCCTTGCCCGAAATCCTGACCGGCATCCGCATCGCGCTGGGCGTGGGCTGGGGCACCCTGGTGGCCGCCGAGCTCATCGCTTCCACCCGCGGCATTGGCTTCATGGTGATGTCGGCCTCGCACTTTCTGGCCACCGATGCAGTGTTTGTCGGCATTGCCGTGATTGCTGTATGTGCATTCGGGTTCTCGATCGCCATGCGCCTGCTGGAAGGCTGGCTGGTGCCCTGGAAAGGCAAATACTGAAGTCGGCGGAAATTCTGGTTTCACTATCAAAAAGGTAGCTTCTCACGCTGATAGCATAAGCGCTAGAGGCCTTTTCCCCCTTAAAAATCACACCGCCCCGCGCCACGGCGGTGTGCTCCTTTCCGTTCGCACTAGTAGCGGCCGGGATGTCTGGCGCATTCTTCTAATAGTGCATCTAGATGTAACTAGCATTACCCCTTCGGCGGCGCACGGCGGCTATAAACCATTGCGGCGCAGTTGGATATCCCGCGTGTGCAGGCGCCCACAGAATGGCACGGTTATTGTTACGTTTACTCACCAAAAGGCATGGGCCTTTGCCTTTTCACCTCCCGTGCAACCCAGACCCCCCCTATGAACCCGCTCAATCGTCTCTCGATCCGTTTTCGTTTGTATTTCAGCACCGCATTTTCATTGCTGCTGTTGGTGGCCATTGGCCTGGTGGGCTACTGGGCGCTGGACTCCACCCGGGGCACGGTGAAGGTGCTGGTCGAGGAAAAGGTGCAAACCCTGACCGACATGAACGAGCTGCGCATCACCCTGGCCCAGGTGCGCCGCAATGAAAAAGACATCATCATCAGCTTCAACAACGCGGTCGAAGTGGCCGTGCTGCGGGACTCCTGGCAAAAGTCGCTGCAAAGCTTTGGCAAAGGCCTGGCCGCCTTGCGCACCGCCCAGGGCAGCGACACGACCTACCTGAAGATGCTGGACACCGCCCAGGCCGAGATCAAGGCCTACACCGAAGGCTTGTCCCCGGTACTGGCGCAGATCGAGGCGGCGCAGATCGACGGCGCAGTCGGCGGGGCCTATGCCGAGCGGCAAAAAATCCATGTGGATGCCATCGACAGCCTGCTCCAAAAAGCCGCCACCACCTCGCGCGAAGACATGCAGGCCGCGCAGGCCGGAATTGACCAGCGCACCCGGGTGTTGTCGGGCATCCAGCTGGGCATTCTGGTGCTGGCCTTGCTGGTGCTGATTCCGCTGACCTTTTTCAGTGTGCGCAGCCTCACCCGCTCACTGGCCCAGGCCTGCCACATCGCCGAGGAAATTGCCCAGGGCCATTTGTTTGTGCCGGTGCAGGCGCAACAGAACGACGAGATTGGCCAATTGGTTAACGCCATGGGCCGCATGCAGGTGTTTTTGCGCGAACTGGTGGCCCAGGTGCAGCTGGCCGCCCGCACCATCCACGCGTCCAGCACCGAAATCGCTGCGGGTAACCAGGACCTGAGCCACCGTACCGAACATACCGCCGCCAACCTGGAAGAAACCGTGGCCGCCATGGCCGAACTCACCGGCAATGTGCAGGAGAGTGCCAGCGCCGCCGTCCAGGCCAACCAGATGGCCCAGTCGGCTGCCGAGGTGGCTACCCGCGGTGGCGAAGTGGTGTCGCAGGTGGTGGTGACCATGCGCGAGATCAACGCCAGCTCCAAAAAGATTGCCGACATCACCAGCGTGATCGACAGCATTGCTTTCCAGACCAACATCCTGGCGCTCAATGCCGCGGTAGAAGCTGCCCGCGCAGGCGAGCAAGGCCGGGGTTTTGCGGTAGTGGCCAGCGAAGTGCGCCTGCTGGCCCAGCGCTCGGCCCAGGCGGCCAAGGAAATCAGCACCCTGATCGGCACCTCGGTGGCCAAGGCCGACGAAGGCGCCAAGCTGGTGGCCCGCGCCGGCACCACCATGGACGACATTGTGGGCAGCGTGCAGCAGGTCACCACCATCATCCGCACCCTGTCCAACCAGGCCAGCGGCCAAAGCAGCAGCATCGCCCAGATCAGCGAGTCGGTCGGCCAGGTGGACCAGGTCACGCAGCAAAACTCGGCCTTGGTGGAAGAGTCTGCTGCGGCATCGGAATCACTGCGCGAGCAGGCCGATGCGCTGACCGAGGCGGTCAGCCGGTTCCGGCTGGAGGCCTGAATCCCGAAGTCGCTTAGCGGTAGGCAACCGCCAGGGGCTGCACCGTACGGCCACCGGGCAACGCCACCGGCATGGCCGGATCGGACCCCAGCGTAAACACCGACACCACCTGCACCAGATCGTCGGCCTGGCTTTTGAGCCCACTGGCGGCAGCGGCCATTTGCTCGACCAGCGCGGCATTTTGCTGGTTGACCAGGTCCATCTGGGCCACGGCCTGCCCGACCTGCGACATGCCCGCGCACTGCGCGGCACTGGCCACACTGATGGCCCCCATGATGTCGGTCACGCTGCGGATGCTGCCCACCACTTCGGCCATGGTGCTGCCGGCTTTGTCCACCAGCACCACGCCCTGCTCCACCCGCTGCACGCTGGCAGAGATCAACAGCTTGATTTCCTTGGCTGCATCGGCCGAGCGCTGGGCCAGCAGGCGCACTTCGCTGGCCACCACGGCAAAGCCACGCCCCTGCTCACCGGCGCGGGCGGCCTCCACGGCGGCGTTGAGCGCCAGGATATTGGTTTGAAAAGCGATACCGTCGATCACGCTGATGATGTCGGCAATCTTGCGCGACGAGTCATTGATGCCCTGCATGGTCTGCACCACCTGGCCTACCTCGTCGCCGCCGCGAACCGCCACCGTGGAGGCCTGCAGGGCCAGTTGGTTGGCAGAGTGCGCACTGTCGGCGTTCTCTTGCACCGTGGCACCCAACTCTTCCATCGACGCGGCGGCTTGCGCCAGGGCGCTGGCCTGGTGCTCGGTACGGGCGCTGAGGTCGTGGTTGCCCTGGGCGATCTCGGAGCTGGCCGTGGCCACGCCGTCGGCTCCTTGCCGGATGGACTGCACAATTTGCGTCAACGAAGCCTGCATGCGCGCCATGGCCGACACCACGCTGTGCGTGTCCCCTTGGTGCGCGGCCACCACACGGCTCAAATCCGCATGGCTGATGGCGGTGGCCAGGCCCGCCACGTCGCTTGGCTGCCCGCCCAGCTGCCGTAACAGGTTGCGGCTGATGAACCACGCCAACAGGATGGACGCCAGCACCGATGCCGCCGCCACACTGGCCAGCACCCCACGGGCATGCACCACGTCTTCACGGCCCTGGGCCTTGGCCTGCTCGGCCTGGCCCACATGCCCTTGCCAGAGCTTTTGCACCGCCTGGTAGGCTTTCAGGTAGCTTTGCTGGCTGGGGCCGTTGAAAAAATCGCTGGCCTCTATGGCGCGCTCCTCTTCAGCACCTGCGGCCGAGTTGGACATCTGGAAAAAAGTGCTGCGCAGGCCGTGGTACTGGGCCATGGCGGCCAGCATCTCCTGGTGCCGCACCGGGTCTACCAGCGCCGCACCACCGGTGTTGTAGCGCGCCAAAGCGGTATCCAGGTCTTTCACCGCCGCCTTCACCACCAACTCTTCACGGTCTTTGGCGGGCATGTTCAAGGTCGATAAATGCCGGAGCTCGGCGATGCGCACCGCCTGCAATTTGTCGTTCACATCACCCAGCGCCGTCAGCGCGGGCAGGGTGGTATCGACCAGCGACTCAAAATCGCCATGGATGGCCAGAATCCGGCTCCAGGCCGTCAAGGCCAGTAACAGCACCAGCGCCACCACCAAGCCAAAAGCCCAGCCCAATTGGCGACCCACCCGTATTTTGGAAAGCATTTTTGAATGACTCTGTGTGCCGTGCGTCTGGGACCCGGCTGTGCCTGCATGAACCTGTTTCGCCCACCTGCAGTGGATGCGAATTTCAGATACATAAGCTTACATTTACAGAGACAAAGCCATGCATACCCTGCGGCCAATAGCTGGTACGAAACCGTTGCGGGAACCGCGGGAAATCCCTAGGTGCCGGGATGCCTGGAAGCTCAGCCCAATGCGTCCCCGCGCAGGGGGGCAGAGATAAAACCCTCTTGCGACAGCGCATGGACCACGCCGCGCACCAGGTAGCTGCTGTCAAAGCCCAGGGTGTACTGGCGGGCATGGAGCGCAATGGGTTGCAGCATCTTGCGCTCCACCAATTTCTTGATCTGGTAGGTGCGCTGGGTGGCATTCATGCCGGGCATGGCGGCGCTCAGGTCTGCGGCCTTGGCAATACCTGCCTTCACTGCAGCGTGCAGCACGGATTCTTCTTGGGCCGTGATCAACATCCGGCTGCGCGCATAGCCCAGCGCAGGTAACAGAATCTTGCTAGTCAGATAGTCGTAGCGGGTGAGTTGGTCTACCTTGTTGAGCTCGCTGAGTACGCCTTGCAGCACATACACGCACCATTGCTCCAGGCGAAGCGGTGTACCCGCATCGGCACAGGCCAGCATCTCGTAGTATTTGTCGCGGTCACTACAGAACACCGCGGTGGGGTTCAGCACCCGGCCACCGGTCTTGACGTTAAAGCCGTACTTGATGAGCAGCGCATACGTCAGCAAGCGCACCACACGCCCATTGCCATTGCCAAACGGGTGCACCCAGCCGAAGCGGTGGTGCGCCAGGGCCACTTTGATCAGGTCGTACTTGGGCGCATCGGCCTGGTTGATGAACGCCACCAGCTCCTGCATGTAGCCGGGTACTTGCACCGCTTCGGGTGGTACATGCGCAGACTGGGCAATCAGCACCTGCGAAGTACGGTAGGCACCGGGTGTGGCATCGCCCTCGCGCACCAGACTGCGCACCGTGAGGGCATGCAGCTCGCGGATGAAATGCTCGGTGATGGGCGCGCCGGGTTCTATCGATGATTCGACGTGCTGCATCGCCTGTTCGATGCTGGCAATTTCCCCCAAAGCGTCACTGGCGGTGGCCGCCCCGTCCAGCGTGCTCTCCACGTAATCGGCCAAGGTGGTGTGGTTGCCCTCGATGCGCGCCGAACCCAGGCTCTCCAGAATATGGAAAACATGCTTGAGCTGGAAGAACACCGGTGCCGGGGTGGTGCCCACCAGCTGCAAACGCCGCAAATGCTCCAACTCGGTCAACACATCGACTAAGGGCGAATCAAAAGCGGGGTTCAGCAGCCCCAGCTCAAAGTGGTTAAAAGCAGCCATGGTTTTCCGACATCTCTACTTGAACAGAATGTTTAGTGGACTTTATCGGAAAAACTTTATTAAAAACAATCACTTAAATTAAAAGCTTTAAATAATTATCTGCAATTATGTGGCACATCTTCTGCAAATGCGCATTCGCGCATCTGCAAAACACCTTACCCCAGCCAACGCCGCGCGTTGTGCCAGAGCTGCATCCAGGGGCTGAACTCACTCTGGTCGCCGCTGGTCCAGCTCATCTGCACATTGCGGAACACGCGCTCGGGGTGGGGCATCATGGCGGTGAAGCGACCATCGGCCGTAGTCACGGCGGTCAGGCCACCGGCGCTGCCGTTGGGGTTGAAGGGATAGGCCTCGGTGGCGGCACCGAAGTTGTCCACGAAGCGCATGGCGGCGATCGCTTGGGACGCGTCGCCCCGGTAGGCAAAGTTGGCGTAGCCCTCGCCGTGCGCCACCGCGATGGGCAGGCGGCTACCGGCCATGCCTTGCAGGAACACGCTGGGCGAATCCAGCACTTCGACCATTGACAGCCTGGCTTCAAAGCGCTCGCTGCGGTTGGTAGTAAAGCGCGGCCAGGCCTGTGCGCCGGGGATGATGTCGGCCAGTTCGGCAAACATCTGGCAGCCGTTGCACACGCCCAGGGCCAGGGTGTCCTGGCGGGCGAAGAAGGCCTTGAATTGCGCGGCCAGCACCGGGTTGAAGGTGATGCTGCGCGCCCAGCCAATGCCTGCGCCCAGGGTGTCGCCGTAGCTGAAGCCGCCGCAGGCCACCACGGCCTGGAAGTCTTGCAGTTGGGCCCGGCCGGTTTGCAAATCGGTCATGTGCACGTCGAACGCGTCGAAACCAGCCAGACCGAAGGCGTAGGCCATCTCGGTGTGCGAATTCACGCCCTGCTCGCGCAGCACGGCGACCTTGGGGCGGGTCAGCATCAAAGCCGGTGCCGCTACATCTTTAGTAGCTGCTAGCGCTGATGTATCAAGCGCTGGAGCACTATTTGGCAAGAAAACATGCATGCCTGGATCGGCGGCGGCCCCGGCTGCCGCGTGCTCGGCATCGGCTCCGGCGGGGTTGTCGCGCTGCTGGCAGATTTTCCAGCTCACGCTGTCCCACACCTGGTGCAGGTCTTCCAGCTTGGCAGTGAACACGGCCTTGGCATCGCGCCAGACCTGCACTTCGCCCACGCCTGCCGTGATGGTGCTGCTGGCAGGACGGGTTTTGCCGACGATGTGGCTGTGCTTGGCCAGGCCGTGCGTGCGCAGGGTCTGGATGGCGGCATCGCGGTCGGACGTGCGCACTTGCAGCAGCACGCCGAGTTCTTCATTGAACAGGGCTTTAAGCGTGAGCTCTTCGCGGCGCGGGCCGACCTGGCCCGCCCAGTTTTTGCTGTCGCCCACGTCCATGCGGCTGTCGCTGATGCCGTCGCCCTCGGTGACCAGCAGGTCCACATTAAGCGCCACACCGACATGGCCCGCAAAGGCCATTTCGCAGGCGGCTGCGAACAGGCCGCCGTCGCTGCGGTCGTGGTAGGCCAGCAGTTGGGGGCGCAGCGCGTTGACGGCATTGACCAGGTTGACCAGGTCTTGCGGGTCGTCCAGGTCGGGCACGGTATCGCCCACCTGGTTCAGGGTTTGCGCCAAGATAGAGCCGCCCATGCGGTTCTGGCCCTTGCCCAGGTCCACCAGGATCAGCGTGGTGTCTTCAGTGGCATTGAGCTGCGGGGTCAGCGTGCCGCGCACATCGGCCAGGGTGGCAAAGGCGGTAACGATCAGGCTCACAGGGGATGTGACCTTCTTTTTGTCGTCCGCATCTGTCCACTGCGTGCGCATCGACAGGCTGTCTTTGCCCACGGGGATGGAGATGCCGAGGGCCGGGCACAGTTCCATGCCCACGGCTTTCACCGTAGCGTACAGGGCGGCATCTTCGCCCGGCTCGCCGCAGGCGGCCATCCAGTTGGCGGAGAGCTTGACACGCGGCAGATCGAACGGTGCGGCCAGCAGGTTGGTGATGGCTTCGGCCACCGCCATGCGGCCGGACGCGGGGGCGTTGACGGCCGCCAGCGGCGTGCGTTCGCCCAGGGCCATGGCTTCACCGGCGAAGCCTTGGTAATCGGCCAGGGTCACGGCACAGTCTGCTACCGGCACTTGCCAGGGGCCAACCATCTGGTCGCGGTGGCTCATGCCGCCCACGGTGCGGTCGCCGATGGTGATCAGGAAGCGCTTACTGGCGACGGTGGGGTGGGCCAACACATCAATGGTGGCTTTTTGCAGGCTAACGCCGGTCAGGTCTATCGGGGCAAACTGGCGGGCCACAGTTTTGACATCGCGGTGCATCTTGGGCGGCTTGCCCAACAGCACGTTCATGGGCATATCGACGGGGCTTTGCGCCTCTGCGTCCGCAACTATGAGCTGGCGCTCTTCCGTGGCAACACCGACGACCGAGAACGGGCAACGCTCGCGCTCACACAGCGCAGTAAAGGCTGCCAACGACTCGGGGGCGATGGCCATCACGTAACGTTCCTGGCTTTCGTTGCACCAGATTTCCTTCGGGCTCATGCCGCTTTCTTCCAGCGGCACGGCGCGCAGGTCGAAGCGTGCACCCCGGCCTGCGTCGTTGGTCAGCTCGGGGAAGGCATTGCTCAGGCCGCCGGCACCCACGTCGTGGATGGCCAGAATCGGATTAGCCGCGCCTTGCATCCAGCACTGGTTGATGACTTCCTGCGCCCGGCGTTCGATCTCGGGGTTGCCGCGCTGCACCGAATCAAAGTCCAGCGAGGCCGCGTTGGCACCCGTGGCCATGGAGCTGGCCGCGCTGCCGCCCATGCCGATGCGCATGCCCGGGCCGCCCAACTGGATGAGCAGCGAACCGGCGGGGAATTCGATCTTGTGCGTTTGCGTCGCGTCGATGGTGCCCAGGCCGCCCGCGATCATGATGGGCTTGTGGTAGCCGCGGCGGATGCTGTCCACGTCGGAGGTGACGGTTTGCTCGTACTCGCGGAAGTAGCCCAGCAGGTTGGGCCGGCCGAATTCGTTGTTGAAAGCCGCGCCACCCAGCGGGCCTTCGGTCATGATGCTCAAGGGGCTGGCGATGTGCTCGGGCTTGCCGATGGACACGTCACCCTCTTGCGGCCAGAGCTTGGACACAGTGAAACCGGTCAGGCCCGCCTTGGGCTTGGAGCCGCGGCCCGTGGCACCTTCGTCGCGGATCTCGCCGCCCGCGCCGGTGGACGCGCCGGGGAACGGCGAGATGGCGGTGGGATGGTTGTGGGTTTCCACCTTCATCAGTACATGGTGCAAAGCGCTACTCTTTTCGTAGCTGCTTGCGCTCTTGCCATGGGCGGTAGAGGCTGATTTGGCTAAAAATCTCTCAATCTCATAGCCTTCCATGACGGAGGCGTTGTCCGAGTACGCCACCACGCTGTGCTGCGGTGCCAGCTGGTGGGTGTTGCGAATCATGCCAAACAGGCTCTTGCTTTGTGCCACGCCGTCGATGGTGAACTCGGCGTTGAAGATCTTGTGGCGGCAGTGCTCGCTGTTGGCCTGGGCGAACATCATCAGTTCCACGTCGCTGGGGTTGCGCTTGAGCGTGGTAAAGGCGTTGACCAGGTAGTCGATTTCATCGTCGGCCAGGGCCAGGCCGAACTCGGTGTTGGCCGCCAGCAATGCGGCGCGGCCACCGCCCAATACGTCCACCTGGGCCAGCGGCGCGGCTTCCAACGCGGTGAACAACTCTTGCGCCTGGCTGCGGTCCAGCATGGCGCTCTCGGTCATGCGGTCGTGCAGCAGGTCGGCCACCTGGGCCAGTTGCGCGGCGGTCAGCACGGTTTTGCCCAGCAAAGGCTGCTTGACGGTCAAACGGTATTCGACAAAACGCTCGACCCGGCGCACCGCCAGTCCGCAGTTGTGGGCGATGTCGGTGGCCTTGGAAGCCCAGGGCGACACAGTGCCAAAACGCGGCGTCACTACCAGCAACGGGCCTTCAGTGGGGCCTGCATACGGGTCGCCGTAGGCCAACAGACCGGTCAGTTGTTCCACCACGGCCTGCGCAGGCGCGGCATCGCTGGCCACCAGGTGCACGAAGCGGGCAGCCACGCCGGTGATCTTGTCATGGATGGCTTGCAGCCGGGGCAGGAGTTGCTGAACGCGGAAGTCGCTAAGGGCGTTGCCGCCTTCAAACAGAGAGATATGCAAGGTCACGGTGGCGGCCTGGTTGGGGAAGAATGGGGACTGGGTGGCCAGGCGGCCCAGCGCAGAAACTGCTGGTACGGGCAAACCCTAGAGCGCAGAATTTTAACGGCTGCGCGGGCAGCGGCAGCGGGCGCTGCAACCCGGCACGGCATCTAGGATAATTAGCGGCTATGACTATCACCTACAAAGACGCAGACGGCATCGCAGGCATGCGCGTCGCGGGCCGCCTGGCTTCCGAAGTGCTCGACTACCTGACCCCCCACGTGGTGCCCGGCGTGACCACCAACCAGCTCGACAAGCTGGCGCATGACTACATCACCCAGGTGCAAGGCGGCATTCCGGCCCCTTTGAACTACACCGGCGGCGGCAACATCCCCTACCCCAAGTCGATTTGCACCTCGGTGAACCACCAGGTCTGCCACGGCATTCCCAACGACAAGCCGCTCAAGAAGGGCGACAGCGTCAACATCGACGTGACCGTGATCAAAGACGGCTGGCACGGCGACACCAGCCGCATGTTCATCGCGGGCGAAGGCAGCATCCTGGCCAAGCGCCTGGCAGCACTCACGTATGACGCGATGTGGCACGGCATCAAAATGGTCAAGCCCGGCATCCACCTGGGCGATATTGGCCACGCCATCCAGCGCTTTGCCGAGAGCAACGGCTTCAGCGTGGTGCGCGAGTTCTGCGGCCACGGCATTGGCCGCATCTTCCACGAAGAGCCGCAGGTGCTGCACTACGGCAAGCCCGGCACGCTGGAGGTGCTGAAAACCGGCATGACCTTTACCATCGAGCCGATGATCAACGCCGGTAAAAAAGACATCAAGGAAGGCCCCGAAAAAGACGGCTGGACCATCGTCACCAAAGACCATTCGCTGTCGGCCCAGTGGGAGCACACGATTCTGGTCACCGAGACCGGCTACGAAGTGCTGACGCTGTCGGCGGGCAGCCCGCCCACGCCGGCCTTTGTACCGGTCCAGACTCCAGCGACCGCCGTAGCGTGAAGCGCGATGCGGGTCTGATGACCGACGTTCCCGCGCTGCGGGCGCACTACCTGCATGAGAAGTCGCTGCTGCTCGAAGCCGTGCGCGACAGCGGCTCCAGCACCCGGGGCGTGCGCTCCACGCTGCAAAACCTCTCCAGCCTGACCGACAGCACCCTGCGCGGCCTGTGGGCCATCGCCGGGTTCACCCCGTCGTTTGCGCTGGTGGCGGTGGGCGGATTTGGCCGCGGTGAGCTGTTCCCATCCTCCGACATCGACGTGCTGCTGATGCTGCCCGAAGGCGTGTCGCCCGAGGCCGACCCGGAGCTCAAGGCCCGCATCGAAAACTTTATCGGCAGCTGCTGGGACACCCGGCTGGAGATCGGCTCCAGCGTGCGCACCGTAGAAGAATGCCTGGCCGAGGCGGTGAAAGACGTGACGGTGCAGACCTCGCTGCTCGAATCGCGCCTGGTCACCGGCGACCCCAAGCTGTTCAACCAGTTTCGCAAGCGCCTGTCGGACGCACTGGACCCGCGCGCATTTTTCGTGGCCAAGACACTGGAAATGCGCCAGCGGCACAACAAGTTCGAGAACACGCCGTTTTCGCTGGAACCCAACTGCAAGGAGTCGCCCGGCGGCCTGCGCGACCTGCAGATGATTCTGTGGGTGGCCAAAGCCGCCAAGCTGGGCAAGACCTGGGACGAGCTGGTGCGCAGCGGCATCGCCACCCCGCACGAGGCCAAGCAACTCAAGCGCAACGAAGCCCTGCTGTGCCTGATCCGTGCCCGCCTGCACCTCACCGCAGGCCGCCGCGAAGACCGGCTGGTGTTCGACCTGCAAACCGCCGTGGCCGAGTCGTTTGGCTACACCACGGTGTCCGACGACGATACCGGCCTGCCGGTGCGCTCCAGCGAGGCGCTGATGCGCCGCTACTACTGGACCGCCAAGGCGGTAAGCCAGCTGAACCAGATTTTGCTGCTCAATATCGAGGAGCGGCTCAACCCCTCCACCCACGCGCTGCGCCCCATCAACGAGCGCTTCTTTGAAAAAGCCGGGATGATCGAGGTGGCCAGCGACGACCTGTACACCCGGCACCCGCACGCGATCCTGGAAACCTTTTTGCTGTACGAGACCGCCGTGGGCATCCACGGCCTGTCGGCCCGCACGTTGCGGGCGCTGTACAACGC
Organism: Rhodoferax sp. LS1P39; assembly: GCF_056521425.1. Lineage (NCBI taxonomy): Bacteria > Pseudomonadati > Pseudomonadota > Betaproteobacteria > Burkholderiales > Comamonadaceae > Rhodoferax > Rhodoferax sp. LS1P39. The sequence continues at coordinate 133,518 of NZ_JBWMAV010000005.1, forward strand.
CCGCGGCCTGATGACCGCCAAGTTCCGCAGCGACCCGGTGAACCGGGCCACGTTTCTGGCGATTTTGCAGGCACCCTCGGGCATCACCCACGCCCTGCGGCTGATGAACGACACCTCGGTGCTGGGGCGCTATTTGTGGGTGTTCCGGCGCATCGTGGGGCAGATGCAGCACGACCTGTTCCACGTCTACACGGTCGACCAGCACATCATGATGGTGCTGCGCAATGTGCGCCGCTTCTTCATGGCCGAGCATGCGCACGAATACCCGGCCTGCTCGCAGCTGGGCGCGGGCTGGGACAAGCCCTGGATCCTGTACGTGGCAGCGCTGTTCCACGACATCGCCAAAGGCCGGGGCGGCGACCATTCCGACCTGGGTGCCCGCGAGGCGCGGCGCTTTTGCACCCAGCACGGCATTGGGGCCGAAGACAGCCAGCTGATCGAATTTTTGGTCACCGAGCACCTGACCATGAGCCGCGTGGCCCAGAAGGCCGACCTCAGCGACCCCAGCGTGATCGCCGACTTCGCCCAACGCATGGGCAACGAGCGCTACCTCACTGCCCTGTACCTGCTGACGGTGGCCGACATCCGCGGCACCAGCCCCAAGGTGTGGAACGCCTGGAAGGGCAAGCTGCTGGAGGATCTGTTCCGCTACACCATCCGGGTGCTGGGGGGCCGCGCGCCCGATCCCGATGCCGAGATCGAGGCCCGCAAGCGCGAGGCGCTGGTGATGCTGGCCCTGCACGCCCAGCCCTTCGAGTCGCACAAGGTGCTGTGGGACACGCTGGACGTGGGCTATTTCATGCGCCACGACGCGGCCGACATCGCCTGGCACACGCGCCAGTTGTCGCGCCACATCGCCAAAACCCCGGCCATGCTGGACGGGGCCGACAAGGCCATCGTGCGCGCCCGCCTGTCACCGGTGGGCGAAGGCCTGCAGGTGATGGTCTACACGCCCGACCAGCCCGATCTGTTTGCCCGTATCTGCGGCTTTTTTGACCAGGCCGGTTTCAGCATCGTCGATGCCAAGGTGCACACCGCCCGCAATGGCTACGCGCTGGACACCTTCCAGGTGGTCACCGCCATGCTGCCCGAGCACTACCGCGAGCTCACCAGCATGGTCGAAAACGACCTGGACATGACGCTGACCCGCCAGGGCCCGCTGCCCCCACCCAGCAAGGGTGGCCGGGTGTCGCGCCGGGTCAAGAGCTTCCCCATCGCCCCGCGCGTGGAGCTGCGCCCCGATGAAAAAGCCCAGCGCTGGCTGCTGTTCATCTCGGCCAGCGACCGCGCCGGTCTGCTGTATCTGGTGGCCCGCGTGTTGGCCAAACACAACCTCAGCGTGCAACTGGCCAAGGTCTCCACCCTGGGCGAGCGGGTGGAAGACAGCTTTTTGATCCAGGGCCCGGAGCTGCAGTACAACCGCAACCAGATCGAGATCGAAACCGAGCTGCTGCAGGCGTTGGCAGCTTAGGGGTTGAGTGGGGAGATCGGCGTTGTCGGCTCCACCACGGCCTCCACCACCGGCGACACTTCGCGCAACACCATGGTGGCGGGATTGGACAGCGGTAGCTTGGCCTCGCGCAGGCGCCTGAGCATTTCAAACAGCACGTCGCTGCGCACGCCGTAAGACAAGCGGGGCGAGCCCACATAGGCGGTGGCGTTGAACACCAGCTTGCCGTTGTCGATGCCGTCCAGCGCCACGCTGGGCGAAGGGCTGGCCTGTACCTCGGTGTGGTCCTGGAAAGCCGACAGCATCAGGGTGCGCACTTGCTCCACATCGGTGTCCAGCGGCATCGGCAGCTTGATTTGCACCAGGCCCAGGGGGCTGGCGTGGGTGATGTTGCGCACGGTCTTGGTGATGAACTCGGAGTTGGGCACGATCACGGTGGAGCGGTCGCTCATCTGGATCTCGGTGGCGCGCACATTGATGCGGCGGATATCGCCCTCCACCGTGCCCAGCACCACCCAGTCGCCCACCTTCACCGGCCGCTCGGCCAGCAAAATCAGGCCCGAAACAAAGTTCTGCACCACCGCCTGCAGGCCAAAGCCGATACCCACCGACAAGGCACTGGCCACCCAGGCCACCCGCTCCAGCCCGATGCCCACCGCCGACAAGGCCAGCGCCACCACCAGCACCGCACCCGCGTAGCCAAACAGCGAGCTGGCCGACATCTGCATGCCTTCGTCCATGTTGGTAGTGGGCAGCAATTGGTCCACCAGCCAGCGCTTGAGCACGCGCACAAACGACAGGCCCACTACCAGCACCACAATGGCCAGCAGTACCGCCGTGGGCCGCACCTGCACCTCGCCAATCGCCAGGCCGTCGCTGAACTGGGTGGCGCGGTTCAGCAGCTCGGGCGGACCATCGCCAAACGGCGACAGCACCGAGGTCAGCGCCGCAATCGCCACCAGGGTGCGGCCCACGCCCGACACCAGCACGGCGGCCTGGTCGCGCAGGCGCCAAGCACCGGCGGGCATCTTGTCGGGATCATTGGTGGCCAACCAGCCCATGCACACATCGTCGATTAGCACCATCAGCAAATAGGTGCTGCCAGCCACGATCGCCGACCACGCCAGTTGGCGCACCATGAAGCTGCCCAGCGCCACATAGCCCATCAGCAGGGCCGCCACACTGCACACCAGCACCAGCCACACCAGGGCCGTTAGCACGGCCAGCCACAGCGGGCGCGGCGGGACGCGGTCGGCATCGGGGCCGCGGTCGAGCTGGCGGCGCAGGCGCTCACCCCGGCCTACGGCAATCACCATGCTCAGGCCCAGCAGCAGAGCCAGAATGCAGTTCAGGGCCACGGTGCTGGCCAGGCTGGCGTTGACCAGCGCGTACAGGCGCTCTACCAGCCAGCCCGCCGTGGTGATGCTGGCAAACACCAGCGGAAACCAGGCCAGTCCGGCGGCCACCGCATCGGGCAAGGCCGATAGCCGCCAACTGTGCCGGTCTGCGGCCAGCAGTGCGCGCCCCAGGCCCACCACATAACCGCCAAAACAGGCCAGGCCCAGGCTGCTCAGCAGCAAGGCATGGGGCAAGGCCGACAGGTCACTGCGCCATTCCAGCGCGCTGCGCACGATCACCGCCACCAGGCCCCAGGTGAGCACCGACAAAGCGATGTGCACCACCGCAAACAGCGAACGGCGCAAACGGCCATGCGGTATGCGGGTGGTGGCAATGTGCAGCAGCAGGTTTTCGGCTTTGCGGCGCAGCAGTGCCAGCAGCAGCAAGGCCGCGGCCATGCCCACCCACACCCCGACTGTTGCCGCGCGCAGGGCCCGCAGCAGTTCACCGGCCAGCGCGCCCAGGCGGCCCGCATCCACCGCGTAGTTGCCACGCAATTCGCTCCAGAACGCCGGAGCCAGGATGGACGCGGTACGGCGGCCCAGCTCGGTCTGGAACAGGGCGCGGCGCTGCACCGAAATCTGGTCGGCCAGTTGCCCGGCCTCCACCGCCACCAGGCCCGCCAGCTTGACCTGGGCATCCAGCGCATTGCTGCTTTTGTCGAGCTGGCTGCGCAGCGTGGCGATGTCGGGGGTTTCCTTTTTGTCGGCGGGCGGCGCGCCCAGCTCGGCCAGCCGGGCCTGCACACTGCTGCGCTGGGGCTCCAGGTCGTCGGCCATGGCCTGCGCCTGCGCCTGTGCGGCCAAGGCGCTGCTGCGCCAGGCCTGCAAATCCACCTCGGGGTCGGGGTTGAGCAAGCCCTTCTGCATGGTCTCGACCTGCTGGCGCAACTGGTCCAGTGTGACCTCGGGGTCGGCATCGGGGGCCTGCGCCTGTACCGGCAAGGTCCACAGCAGCAGCGCCGAAACAATCAAGACAAATAAGGCCTTGGCGCTTATGGATAGAGCACGGGCAGCTATCAATTGCATAGTATTCAGTTTCTCACAGAGGAACGAAAAAAAGCCACCAGGAGAAACCTCTTGGTGGCTTTCAATTCAATCAATGGTCGGGGCGAAAGGATTCGAACCTTCGACCCTCTGGTCCCAAACCAGATGCGCTACCAGGCTGCGCTACGCCCCGACAAGCCTCGTATTCTACAACGAGTTTTCAGGGGTTCTGGCCGGGCCGCTGATTAATTCGCAAATCGCTTGCATTACCATCAAGGCCCCACTCTCCTCCCTTCCCATGACGCTTTCTACCTACCTGCTGTATCTGGCCGCCGTATCTGTGCTGGTGCTGTCGCCCGGCCCCACCATGCTGATGTGCATTACCCGCGCCCTGCAGCACGGCTGGGCACGCGGCATTGTCTCGGGCCTGGGCAGCGTGACAGCGGCGCTGGGCATCATGCTGCTGTCGGCCCTGGGGCTGGGCGCGGTGCTGGCGGCTTCCGAGACGGCGTTTACCGTGCTCAAGGTGGTGGGTGCCGCCTATTTGATCTACCTGGGTGTGAAGACCTGGCGCAGCCCGGCGGTGGCTTTCAACCCCGCCCATGGCGATACCAGCACCCTGCCCACTTTGGGCGCCTGCTACGTGCAGGGCCTGATGGTGGGGGCCAGCAACCCCAAGGCGCTGCTGTTCTTTGCCGCGTTCTTCCCGCAGTTTCTGGACCCGGCCGCCGCCTGGGGCCCGCAAATGGGCATCCTGGCCGCCACCTTCATGGCGATGGAAATGTCGGTGCTGACGCTGTGCTCGCTGGGCACGGCCCGCATCGCACCATTCTTGGCAACGAGTGCGCACGTGCGCTGGATCAACCGCATCTGCGGCGGTTTGTTTGCGGCCATGGGCGGCATCTTGCTCACGGTACGCCGACACGCCTGAACTATCAATTTAATAGCTACTCACGCCTATTCCATAAGCACGAGAGGCATTAAATACCTGTAGGCTTGCGCATGGTGCTCATGCGGTCTACGGCCTTGAGCACGATGGTCTTGATGTCGGCACCCTGCAGCACGGTGAGCTCGATGTCCACCTCGGCCTGGGCGTGGTCCCAGAGCTTTTTGTAGAAACCCTCCAGCGTGCTGACCTTGGTGCCATCCACCGCCAGCACCACATCGCCAGGCTCCAGGCCCGCCTGGGCGGCTGGGCTCTCTTTGCTGACGCGCAGAATCTGCACCCGCCCGGCCTGCTCACTGGAAGTCAAACCCACCCAGGGTCGGCGGCTGCGCTGGCTGCTGCCGGTGGTCTGCAGCTCGGCCAGAATGGGTTTGAGTAAATCCACCGGTACAAACATATTGCCCGCCAGGCGCGGAGCGCGGCCCAGGGCATCGCCCACCAGCAGGCTGCCAATGCCCATCAGCTCGCCGCGCTGGTTGAACACGGCCGCCCCCGAATGGTTGCCCACCGGCGGGCTGGTGAAGATGGCGTTGTCGATGTGGTACTCCCAGTTGCCGGAAAACGCCCGCTGGCTGACCACCTGGACCATGTTGACATCGGCCTCTTCGCCGCCGATCTGGGCGCCGGTGGACACCATCAGCGGCTCACCGGTACGCAACTCTTGCAGGCTGCCCAGCGTGACCGGCTGGACGCCCCGCAACGGCAAAATCGGCCGCACCAAGCCAAAGCCGGTGGCCTGGTCATAGGCCACGGCCTGGGCGGGCAGGGTTTTGTTGTCGTGCGTGACGATCTCGATGTTTTGCGCTTCCACCATCAGGTAGCCAATGGTCAGAATCAGCCCGTCCGGGCCAATCACCACGCCCGAGCCGCTGCGCCGCCGGCCCAGGGTTTCGGCTGAGCGCGCGCCCTCTTCCACCCCCACCCGCACGCCCACCACGGCCGCGTTGGCCTTGGCCAGCGCATCGATGGTGGCCTGGGGTGCAGGCGCTGCCGTGGTGGCCGCCAGTGCCAGGCAGGCAGAGCCCCAAAAAACCCATAAACCTGCGCCCAGAGAGCGCAAACTGCAACGAGTTAAGCCGGTGTGCATGGTGAACTCCCAGGGCAAAAATGATGCCCGCCCACCAAGAATGCGCCTATTTCAAACCGTACACAAGGGCGGGGACATTGGCGCGTTCAACCGGTCACTTTGGCCAGTGCCTCGGCCCAGCGCCAGGCCATCGCGGGGGAATTCATGCAGGTTGTGCGGTCGCTGGCACTGCAGACGGCGCGCTCCATCAGCTGGATGTCGGCCTCGTGCTGGCGGGCCACGTGCGGGTCTTCAAAAAAGATCACCTTGTGGCAGGTGCCGTCCAACACGCGTTCGGCAATTTGCGCGTCGCCGCCCAGTGGCCCACTGCGGTAGGGCGTGACCCAGGGAGTGCCCGCAGGCCAGCCCCGGCTCCAGGCCATCTCGTTGAGCAGGCCGCCGGTGGTGCCGGTGGCCACCCGCTCGGCAAAGCGCGACAACAGGTCAAACTGCGTGCCCGCAAACTCCACCATCTGGGTTTTCAGGGCATCGTGGGCGATCAGCGCCACCACCTGTGCGGGCATAGCCTGCAGCAGCGCCGCGCCGGGGGCCTGGGCGATGGGCAGACCAGCCTGCAGCGCCTCGATCTGCAGCCACTCCAAGGCCGCGGCCTCGGTGGCCAAAAACGGCTTGCCGTGGATCACGCACTGCCGCTTCAGGGCCTGCGCCTCAGGGAACAGTGAAGACGGATCGACCGGGTCGATCAGAAAAATCACCCCGTCCAGCGCCTGCCCCGGCTGCACGCCACCCACGATGTGCGACACCAGCCGCGTGAGCCCGCCCGAATGCCCGTTCGGGTAGCGCACCAGCCCTGGAAACTGGTCCAGCAGGCCATAGCGCTCCACCGCGTCATAGGTACCACCTACGGCATGCAGTGCCAAATTCAGGCCACGCACAGCGGGCTCTGCGGCCTGCAGCCAACGCAGCAAGCTGCTGTCCGAGCCCTGGCGGTGCAGGCGGTGGGCGATGAGTCCAAAACGCATGGTGTCTCCTCCGGTGTCTTTCTTGTAATTTACGCCAACACGCGCCCCTGTGCATCCAGCCGCTTGCGCGCAAACGGCGGCAGGCCTTGCAGCAGGCGCTGGCCGTAGCTGGTGTCGCTGAGCCGTTTGTCGTAGCAGTAGACGAAAGATTTGTCCGTCTCGGTGCGGATGGCGCGGCCCGCCCATTGGGCCAGTTTGATGGCGGTGGCGGGCACCACCAGTTCGCTGAACGGGTCGCGGCCCACGCCGCGCAGCCATTCGGCACGCGACTCGCCCACCGGGTCGTCGGGCGAGGCAAAGGGCAGCTTGGCAATGAACACGGTTTCACACAGTTGGCCGGGCAAATCCAGGCCTTCGCCAAAGCTTTGCATGCCGAAGATGATGGACACCTCGCCCGCGCCCACGCGTTCGCGGTGCTGCTGCATCAGGCGGATGCGCGGCAGGTCGCCCTGCACCAGCACCTGGGGGCGCAGCGCGTCGGGCAGAGCCAGCACCGCCTGGCGCATCTGGTCGCGTGAGGTAAACAGGCACAGCGCGCCGTGCTGCACCTGCGCCAGGTCGCGTACCAGGGCCAGCACCATCTCAGCCACAAAGGCGCTGGCGTTGCGCGGGTCGGCCAGGGTTTGCACGGTGACAAACTGGCCCTGGGTGGCGTAATCAAAGGGGCTGACCACCTCCAGCGTGGTGGTGGCCTCGTCATCTTTCAGGCCGGTTTCTTTCAAAAAGAAATCGAACTCGCCGCAACTGGTGAGCGTGGCGGAGGTGACCACCGCCGCCCGCACGTTCGCCCAGAGCTGGTGGCGCAGGGTGGAGCCCGGCAAGATGGGGCTGGCGCAGGCCTTGATCTGCACCCGGCCATCGGTCTCGGCCAGGGTGAACCATTTGGCCACCGGGGCCCGGGGCGGCTCGGATTCCTGCAGCAGCAACTGCGCCGTGGCGTGCACCGATTCCAGCCGGGGCGACAGCATGCCCAGCTGCGCGTACAGCACCGACAGGCGGCGCGCCTCGTTGGGCGCGTCCTTCATCTCGGCGCGCAGGGCCTTGGCGATGTCGTTGAGCACACCCAGAAAACTCTCGGCCATCACGCTGACCATGCCCAGCGGCTCCACCAGCTCGGGCGGCAGCTCGCCCTTGGGCAGGCGCACCCGGGCCGGGCCAAAGGCGCTGGGGGGGGCGCGCAGCGCCTCGGCGTACAGCGTAGACACGGTTTTGGCGATGTCTTCCAGGGTTTGCTTGAGCTGCGAGGCATAACGGCCCACGTCGGCCACCTCGGACACACCCATCAGGCTGCCGATGCGCTTGGCGCGGCCCGCCAGGGTGTCGATCCAGCCCAGGCGGCTCAGGTCCATGGCGGTAGAGAACTTGTCCAGCGCCACGGCGGGCAGGTGGTGGCCTTCGTCCAGGATCAGCAGGCAGTTGTCCAGCTCGGGCAAGGTGCGCGTGCCCAGGGTGGACAGCAGCAGGTCGTGGTTGGCCACGATCACCTGCGCGCCGACCAGCTCCTTGCGCTTTTCAAAATAGGTGCAGCCGTTGAAGGCCGGGCAGTGCTTGCCGGTGCAGCTGCTGGCCTCGGCGGCGATGGGCTGCCAGATGTCGGCATCGGGCTGCTGGGCCAGGTTGTCGCGGTCGCCGTCCCAGGCGGCGGTGGACAAATCGCGCGCCAGGCTGGCGTACTGCAGCATGCGGGCTTCTTCGTCGTGGCGCACAAAGCTGGCGGCGGCCAGTTCATCGGCAAACATGTCGCTATCGTCCTCGGTGTCCGCCCCGCCCTCCCCGGCCAGGCGCGACAGCTTGAGTTTGCACACATACCGCCCGCGCCCCTTGGCCAGGCCGAAGCGAAACGGCTCGTCCATCAGCGCGGCCAGCGCGGGCAGGTCCTTGGTGACCAGCTGCTCTTGCAAGGCCACGGTGGCGGTAGAGATCAGCACCCGCGTCTTGCGCGCCAGGGCCACGGCGATGGCCGGGGCGCAGTAGGCCAGCGACTTGCCCACGCCGGTACCGGCCTGGATGACGGCGATCGAGCGCAACGGGGTGTCGTCCTCGTTTTCCATCTTGCCCAGCGTAGCTTCGCTGAAGGTCTGCGCCACCCGCTGCGCCATCAGCCGCTGGCCAGGGCGGCTGCGGAAGTCGCCCGCAGCGCTGACGACTTTGTCGAACGCGGCAAGGGCGGATTGGGCGGTGTGTTCGGGGGACATGGGCTGCGGCAAAATCAAAAGCTGGATGGGCTTACAGTTTAACGGAGCGCAGAAATTGATAAGAAATAGGCCTCCAGCGCTTATTCCAAGGGCGTGAGAAGCTACTATTTGCATAGCATTCACCACGCACCCGCCCGGCGATGCAGTACGCTGTGGCCCATGCACCGCCTGGACCACGTTGCCGACATCACCGCTTTTGCCCGCATTGCTGCCTTGGGCAGCCTGTCTGCCGCGGGGCGCGATCTGGATTTGTCGCTGGCGGTGGTGTCCAAACGCCTGCAGCGGCTGGAGTCGGCCCTGGGCGCGCGGCTGGTGCAGCGCAATTCGCGCCAACTGAGCCTGACCGCCGAGGGCCGCGAATTTCTGCCCCACGCCCAGGCGCTGCTGGAACAGGTGCAGCGCGCCGAAGATGCGGTGGCCCTGCGGCGCGGCGGTGCCTCTGGCCTGCTGCGCATCACCGCGTCCAACGCCTTTGCCCGCCGCCAGATTGCGCCGCGCCTGGGCCGGTTTCTGGACCTGTACCCGCAGGTGCAGGTGGAGCTGGTGGGCACCGACGACACGCTGGACCTGGTGAAAGACGGCATCGACATCGCCATCCGCCAGGGCGCGCTGCCCGATTCCGACCTGGTGGCCCGCGCCATCGGCATGGACCGCCGCGTGCTCTGCGCCGCGCCCAGCTACATCGCCCGCCACGGCCTGCCGCTGCAGCCCGAAGACCTGGCCCGGCACCGCTGCATCGTGTTTGGCGACCCGGCCATCAAAACCTGGGCGCTGGTGTGCGGCGACCAGAGCCGCAGCCTGCAGATCAGCGCCGCCGTGCACACCCACGCGGGCGACGCAGCCCACGGGGCGGCGCTGGGTGGTGCGGGCGTGGTGTTCAAGTCGGAATGGGAGGTGGCCGAGGACATCGCCGCCGGGCGGCTGGTGGCGCTGCTGCCGGGCTGGGGGTCGGTGGCGCGGCCCATCCATGCGGTCTACCCGTCGGCGCGCCACCCGGCACCCAAGGTGCGCTGCTTTATCGACTTCATGGTGGATGCGTTGAAGACGAGCTGATCCTCAATCAAATGTTGAGGCTGCATACGTGTCTTGGGCATTGGCAGCGGCCCTGTGGCTACTCAGAATCGGCTCTCTTACCAGGAGCCCGCTTTGTCCCCTCTCGATGCCCTTCTCCAGCAAGAAGACACGCTGGTCTTGCCCGTTTTTGACGAAACCACCGCCTACACCCTCGGCACCGCTCTGCGCGCCGCCGCACTGGAGCGCCAGGCCCCGGTGGTGATCGACATCCGCAGCGGCACGCGCCAGCTGTATTTCAGCGCCCTGCCCGGCTCCCACCCCGACAACGCCGACTGGGCACGGCGCAAAGCCAATCTGGCCATGCGTTGCCACGCCGCCAGCCTGCGGGTGAAGCTGCAGCTGGAAGCCGAGCAGCGCAGCGCCTGGCCGGATGCGGCCCTGAACACCGCCGACTACGCAGCGCACGGCGGTGGTTTCCCGGTGCGGGTGCGGGGCGTGGGCGTGGTGGCGGCCATTGGCGTGTCCGGCCTGCCCTCGCGCGACGACCACGCCATCATCGTGGCAGCCCTGGCGGCGCACCTGGGCTTTTCGAACATCGTGGAGACACCATGACCGCTTTCAACATCGGAGTCCTGGGCATCGGCGACATCAGCGATGTCTATATCCAGAACCTGCAAAAGTACGGGCTGGTCCACGTGCTGGCCTGTGCGGGCCGCGACCTGGCCAAGGCGCAGGCCAAGGCCGCCCAGCACGGCATGGCCCGCGCCTACGCCACGGCGCAAGAGCTGCTGGCCGACCCCGACATCCACATCGTGCTCAACCTCACCCTGCCCGCCGTGCATGGCGAGCTGACCCTGGCCGCGCTGCGGGCGGGCAAACACGTCTACACCGAAAAGCCCCTGGCCACCAGCGTGGCCCAGGGCGCCGACATCCTGGCGCTGGCCGCCGAGCGCGGCCTGGTGGTGGCCTGCGCGCCCGACACCATTTTGGGCAGCCGCCTGCAAACCTGCCGCCAGCTGATCGATGAGGGCCGCATCGGCGAAGTCACCGGGGCCAGCGCCTTTGTAGTCAGCCACGGGCACGAGTGGTTCCACCCCAACCCCGCCTTCTTCTACCAGAGCGGCGGCGGCCCGCTGTTGGACATCGGCCCCTACTACATCGCCGCACTGCTGTCGCTGCTGGGCCCGGCCACGCGCTGCTGCGCCATGGGCAAGCGCACGTTTGCCACGCGCAGCGTCCACAGCGAACCACTGCGCGGCACGGAAATACCGGTCGCAGTGGACACGCACATCAGCGGCAACATCGAATTTGCCAATGGCGCGATTGCCACCGTGCTGGCCAGCTTTGACGTGTGGGATTCCGAGTTGCCCCGGCTGGAGATCTACGGCACCAAGGGCACGATTTGCCTGCGCGACATCGACCCGGTGGACGGCCCCAACCTGTTTGGCGGCGAGGTGCTGCTGCGCACGGTGGACGAATACCGCTGGAAAAGCCTGCCGCGCCCCGCAGTGCAGCCGGATTGGATCCGCGTGCCCGCACAACACCGCTTTGGCGAGACCAGCCACCGGGTCAACAGCCGGGGCATCGGCCTGGTGGACATGGCTTACGCCATCCGCCAGCAGCGCCCGGCCCGCGCCAGCGGTGCCCTGGGCCTGCACTGTCTGGAGGTAATGGAGGCGATGCTGGCCTCGGCTGCTGAGGGGCGCTTCGTCCACCTGCAAACCACCTGCGAACGGCCTGCGCCGCTGCCGGTGGACTTTCCAGACCGGGAAGGCATGATTGCTATTGTTTAAATAGCTTGTTGCGCTTATGAAATAAGCGCTAGCGGCACTTTTGGCTCATAACAATGGCCGCAGCTCCCGCGCCGCCTCCAGCAGTAGCGGCAGCAGATCCCGGCGCAACACTTCCTGCTCCAGCCGCTGCGGCGTGGTGACCACGTTCAGGGCGGCCACCGTTTTGCCCTGCAGGTTGCGCAGGGGAATCGCCAGAGCGTGCACGCCGAGTTCGTGCTCTTCGCTGGCGACGCAGAAGTCGTCGGCGCGCACTTGGGCGATGGCGGCGCGGAAGGCTTTGGGGTCGGTGGTGGTGTGGGCGGTGAGGCGCGGCAGGCTGCGGTTTTTCATCCAGGCGTTGAAAGCGAGCTTGGACTCGTTGGCCAACAGCACCCTGCCGGTGGACGTGGCGTGGGCCGGCAGGCGCGCACCCAGGTGCAAGCCGTAGGCCAGCACGCGCAGCGGGCCGCCGCTGCGGTCGTTGCCGCTTCTTGCGACGATGACGACTTCATCACCGTCGCGCACCACCGCCGAAAACGACTCCAGCGTCTGCGCCGCCAGCCGGTTCAGCGTGGGCTGCAGCACCCGCGGCAACTGGGCCGATGCCAGGTAGCTGCCCGAGAAGCGCAACACCTTGGCCGCCAGCCAGAAGTAGCTGCCGTCGGTGTCCAGGTAACCCAGGTGCGCCAGCGTCAGCAGGTGGCGACGGGCTGCGGCACGTGTCAGCCCGGCGCGCTGCGCGGCGAGGGTGGCGTTGAGGCGCTGGCGTTCGGTGTCAAAACTCTCCAGCACCGCCATGCCCTTGGCCATGCCCTCGATCAAATCGGCCTTTTGAATTTCCATGGCGGCTCCATTTTGCGCGGTGATCGCACAAGCAGGCCGATCATCGCACAAAGGCGTGTTGGGAGACTGGCAACAGACTGGGTTGCAGCCTAACATGAATGTTCCGCAACAGCCCCTCGTGCAAACAGGACTCTTCCGTACCAGAAACACCGCAGAACTGGCTTTGCCAGGCTGCTGGTGTTGCCCCCTGCAAGGGGGTTGGAGAAAGATGCGAAGCACTGCAGCCTGGGGGGTGAGCCCATATTTTCAGGAGACATTCCATGCGTACCCAGGTTGCCATCATCGGTGCAGGCCCGTCCGGCTTGCTGCTCGGCCAGTTGCTGCACAAAGCGGGCATTGCCAACGTCATCATCGAGCGGCAAAGCCCCGACTACGTGCTGGGCCGCATCCGGGCCGGCATTCTGGAGCAGACCACGGTGGACATGCTGCATGAGGCAGGCATGGGCGAGCGGGTGCAGGCCGAGGGCGTGGTGCACCACAGCATCGACCTGGTGTTCTCGGGCGTGCGCCATGCGATTGACGTGCACGGCCTCACGGGTGGCAAGGTGGTCACGGCCTACGGCCAGACCGAGGTGACGCGCGACCTGATGGATGCGCGCAGTGCTGCAGGCCTGACCACCGTGTACCAGGCCGCCCAGGTCAGCGTGCACGACTTCGACACCGCCACGCCACGGGTGCGTTACCAAAAAGACGGACAGAACTACGAGCTGGAATGCGACTTCATTGCGGGCTGCGACGGCTTCCACGGGGTCTGCCGCGCCAGCGTGCCCGAGGGCGCAGTCACCGAGTATGAAAAGGTCTACCCCTTTGGCTGGCTGGGCGTGCTGGCCGATGTGCCACCGGTCTCGCCGCATTCCATCGTCTACGGCAACAGCGAGCGCGGGTTTTCGCTGTGCTCGATGCGCAGCCTGTCGCGCAGCCGCTACTACGTGCAGTGCCCGCTGGACGACAAGGTGGAGGCCTGGAGCGACCAACGCTTTTGGGACGAGCTGCGCAGCCGCCTCGACCCCGAGCTGGCCGAGCGCATCGTCACCGGCCCCACGCTGGAGAAAAGCATCGCCCCGCTGCGCAGCTTTGTGGCCGAGCCCATGCGCTTTGGCCGCATGTTTTTGGCGGGCGATGCCGCCCACATCGTGCCGCCCACCGGGGCCAAGGGCCTGAATCTGGCGGCCAGCGACGTGAAATACCTGTCGGGCGCGCTGATCGAGTTCTATGCCGAAAAAAGCGCGGCGGGCATCGACACCTATTCGCAGCGCGCCCTGGCCCGCATCTGGAAGGCCGAGCGCTTCTCCTGGTGGCTGACCACGCTGATGCACAAGTTCCCCGACACCGGCCCGTTCGGCCAGCGCATGCAGGAGGCCGAGCTGGAATACCTGGTGCATTCCACCGCCGCCTCCACCGTGCTGGCAGAGAACTACGTCGGTCTACCACTCTATACAGGTCGGTAAAAGTATGTAACCGACGTATACACGCGGGCGTACAGGGCCAGAATTCACCCCGGTACACATCGGAGTGATGGAATGAAAAAGAAGGGAAAGATCCACCACTGGAATACCTCGCGCGGTATGGGGTTCATCCGCAGCCCCCAAACGGGCTACGACATTCTTTTCCGCATCAAGGACTACCGCGGTTCGTCGGCACCCAAAGAAGGCGAAACCGTGTGGTTCGACGAAGTCACCTCGGTCCACACCAAGCCCCGCGCCATCGGGGTGAGCACGGCCAGCGGCAACGCCGATGTGCATTCCCACCGCCCCCGCCACTACATCGGGCGCAAATCCAGCGCCCGCCCGTTCGTGATGCTGCTGTTTCTGTGGGTGGTGCTGGGGGCCTGGGGGGTTTGGAGCTACCGCCTGCCGATCTGGCTGGTGGCCGCGGTGCTGGGAGTCAACCTGCTTACCGTGCTGGCGTACGCCAAAGGCCAGCAGCCTGCACGCGCCAGCCGCTGGCGCACCCCGGAGCCCATCCTGCACCTACTCAGCCTGCTGGGCGGCTGGCCGGGTGCAGGCGTGGCCCAGGCCGTTCTGCGCTACCGTTCCCGCAAACCCTCATTCGCTACGCTGTACTGGTGCACGGTGGGTCTGCACCTGGCGCTGTTGCTGGGCTGGCTGTTGTGGCTGGAACCGATGCTTGCCTGACCGGCTACCGATCCCGCCACATTCGGTGCATGCTGCCCAAATAACAGGCAGTGCAATCTTTCCCCTTTAAAACCAAGGACTTAACTTGGTCATACAAATAAAGTACAGAGTTACCCCCAAAGTTATCCAGTGCGAACGGGGAGAACTTTGGCGGGGAAGTGCCTTTGCGGCCCTTGCTACCAAAATAGTAGCTTCTCGCGCTTATGGAATAAGCACGAGAGCCACTTTTTATACCTTGGATTTGTAGCTAGGCCGGGCGGGCTTTGCCGACTTGCCCGAGCCGTTGTCGCGCGGCGGCAGGCCGGTATGCTGGGTCAGCAGGCGGCCCTTGGTGACGGGCGATGCCTTGGTGGTCACCGTGGTCGAGTTCTTCTTGCGCGCACTCTCGTAGCCACCGTCCGTCATCGGCTGGTAGGTGGGGATGAGGTGGTGCTTGCCGTTGCCGATCAGGTCGGCACGGCCCATGGTCTTCAGCGCTTCGCGCAGCAGCGGCCAGTTGTTGGCATCGTGGTAGCGCAAAAAGGCCTTGTGCAGGCGGCGGCGGCGGTCGCCACGGACGATGTCCACGGTTTCACTGTCGCGGGTGATCTTGCGCAGCGGGTTCTTGCCGCTGTGGTACATCGTCGTCGCAGTGGCCATGGGCGAGGGGTAGAAGGTCTGCACCTGGTCGGCGCGGAAACCGTTCTTTTTGAGCCACAGCGCCAGGTTCATCATGTCTTCGTCGCTGGTGCCGGGATGCGCGGCGATGAAGTACGGAATCAGGTACTGCTTCTTGCCCGCTTCCAGGCTGAACTTCTCGAACAGCGTCTTGAACTTGTCGTAGCTGCCGATGCCGGGCTTCATCATCTTGGTGAGAGGCCCCTGCTCGGTGTGCTCGGGTGCAATCTTCAGGTAGCCGCCCACGTGGTGCGTTACCAGCTCTTTCACGTACTCGGGGCTTTGCACGGCCAGGTCGTAGCGCAGGCCGGAGCCGATCAAAATCTTCTTGATGCCCTTGAGCGCGCGGGCGCGGCGGTAGATCTTGATCAGCGGGTCGTGGTTGGTGCCCAGGTTGGAGCAGATGCCGGGGTACACGCAGCTGGGCTTGCGGCAGGCGGCCTCAATCTCGGGCGATTTGCAGCCCAGGCGGTACATATTGGCCGTGGGGCCGCCCAGGTCGGAGATGGTGCCGGTGAAGCCCTTCACCTTGTCGCGGATGTCTTCCACCTCTTTGATGATGGATTCTTCGGAGCGGCTCTGGATGATGCGGCCTTCGTGCTCGGTGATGGAGCAAAAGGTGCAGCCACCAAAGCAGCCGCGCATGATGTTGACGCTGAAGCGGATCATCTCCCAGGCGGGGATCTTGGTCGTGCCGTCATGGCTGCCGTTCTCGTCCGCGTAGGCCGGGTGCGGGCTGCGGGCATACGGCAGGTCGAACACGGTGTCCATCTCGGCCGTGGTCAGGGGAATGGGCGGCGGGTTGATCCACACGTCGCGGGCCGTCACGCCTTCGCCGTGGGCCTGCACCAGGCAGCGGGCGTTGCCGGGGTTGGTTTCCAGGTGCAGCACACGGTTGGCGTGGGCGTAGAGCACCGGGTCGGCCTTGACCTGCTCGTAGGACGGCAGGCGGATCACCGAGCGGTCGCGCGCGGGCACCTTGATCTTGGCCAGCTCCCGCGCTTGCGAACGGGCCAGCGCATCGCCCAGCGACGGGCTCATCTTGACCACAGCCTCTGCGGGCACGCCCTGCGGATTCGCGTCGTCCTTGGAGCAGCTTGCGCCCTGCTCTGCCGCCTGCTCGGAGGTGGTCTGGTAGGGGTTGATGTGCGATTCGACGCGGCCTGGCGCGTCCACCGAGGTGGAGTTGATCTCAATCCAGTCGCGCCCGGTCGGGTCGTCGCTGCGGCGAATAAACGCCGTGCCGCGCACATCGGTGATGCTCTGCACCGGCTCCTTGGCGGCCAGGCGGTGCGCCACTTCGACGATGGCGCGCTCGGCGTTGCCGTACAGCAGCAGGTCGCACTTGGCATCCACCACCACGCTGCGGCGGACCTTGTCGGACCAATAATCGTAGTGGGCAATGCGGCGCAGCGAACCTTCGATACCGCCCAGGACAATGGGCACATCCTTGTAGGCTTCGCGGCAGCGCTGGCTGTAGACGATGGCGGCGCGGTCGGGGCGTTTGCCGCCGATGTCACCGGCGGTGTAGGCATCGTCACTGCGGATCTTGCGGTCGGCGGTGTAGCGGTTGATCATCGAATCCATGTTGCCCGAGGTCACTCCGAAGAACAGATTCGGCTTGCCCAGGGCCTTGAACGGGTCGGCGCTTTGCCAATCCGGCTGGGCAATGATGCCGACACGAAAGCCCTGCATCTCCAGCATGCGGCCTATCACCGACATGCCGAAGCTGGGGTGGTCTACATAGGCATCGCCGGTGACGATGATCACGTCGCAGCTGTCCCAGCCCAGTTTGTCCATCTCGGCGCGGCTCATCGGCAGAAATTTGGATGTGCCAAAGCGGGCCGCCCAGTACTTGCGGTAACTGGTCAGCGGCTTGGCGGCGCGCGCGAAAAAGGAAACGTCGACGGGGGCGTTCATTCAGGAGCTTTGTTGGCAGGACTAACGCAAGTTCCCCCTGTAAGCCCGAAGGGCGACACAGGGGCGCTGCGTAAGTCTTAATTGGGAGTAACCCGCGATTTTAAGGGCTGGGGCGGTTTCGCGCAGCCCCACCGGTTTTCAGACCGTTCTGCACCCGGTAAACGGGCAGAAAAGACCGCGTATACACCGATTGCGCCAGTTTGTCTGTGTTACAAACCTCGTTATGGCAGACACCGCTACCGATTCCCAATATTTCGCCAAAGCGGTGTCACAGCTAGGTCCGGACCGGGGCATGTTGACCAACCGCCCAATATTGGGGGCGCAAGGCATCAAGATTCTGGACAAAGGGGCCAAGCTCACGCCCGGCCTGTACGAGCGCCTGGTACGGCACCGTCCCACGACCCCGCTCGAAGATGCGATCGATATCGAGGGCTCGATCCACGGCAAGAGCCTGCGCGCCATTGGCGAAGAGCTGCTGGACAGCAACCTGGTGTTCTCGCGCATGGCCGAAAAGCCCGAGGACCGCAAGCTGCTGCTGGACTGCCTGGAGGCCGTGCCGCTGCCGCCCGCCATCACCTTCCAGCTGACGGTGGTACGCGATGTGCACCCCGGCCTGTTTCGCTACTTTGTGGCCACCGCGCTCACCGCCGTATGGCTGGGCAACCGCCCGCTGGCACAGCGCGCCGACCTGGTGATGCTGGGCGCCGCCGGGCTGCTGCACGACCTGGGCATGATGCACATCGACCCGGTGCTGCTGGAGCCCAGCACGGAGATCAGCCCCGAGCAGCGCCGCCAGCTCTACTCACACCCGCTGGTCTCCGTGCTGCTGCTGGAGCGCCACGCCGAGTACCGCACGGAGATGCTGCGCGCCGTGCGCGAACACCACGAGGTGCTGGACGGCTCGGGCTATCCCGCCGGGCTGGCCGCCACGGCCATCGGGGCCTGGGGCCGCATCGTCTCGCTGGCGCAGGTGGTGGCGGCCCTGGTGCGGCCTGGCCGCAGCCACGCGCTGCTGCGTTTGTCGGTGTTGCTGCGCACCAACCGGCACCGCTACGACACCGTACTGATCAACCGCATGCTGCCGCTGTTGCAGCGCCCGGATGCCAATGCCCCCCAGGTGGACGGCATCGACAACCCGGTGGCCGACCCGGTGCGCCACCTCAAGGCGATTTACCAGGCGCTGCTGGGCTGGCCCGCCGCGCTGGCGCAGGACATGCGCTGGTCGGCGGCGCGGCGTGGCGGGCTGGTGTTCATCGGCGAGCGCTGCGCGCGCATCCACCGCACCATCATCGAGTCGGGTGTGGCCCCCGACCAGCTGCAAAGCCTGGATGCCGACTCCATCACCGGGCCGCTGGCCGACGAGCTCTCGCTCATCACCCGTGAACTGGCCTGGCAACTGCGTGCCGTGGAGCGCGAAGCCCGCAGGCGCTGGGCCGCCGCCGCAGGCGAGGCGCTACCCGACAGCCTGGCGGCCTGGGCCAACAAGGTAGAAGCGGTGTGCGCCGATCTGGTGGAGCGCAGCACGGTGACCGCGGTATCAACCGAGAAAATTTAAACAGAATAGGCCCTCTGCGCTTATTCCATAAGCACGAGCAGCTACCATAAATATAGCAATCAACCCAGCCCCATGGCCCGGGTAATCACCTCTTTCATGATCTCGTTGGTGCCGCCGTAGATGCGCTGCACCCGGGCATCGGCGTAGGCGCGGGTGATGGGGTATTCCCACATGTAGCCGTAGCCACCGAAGAGCTGCACGCACTGGTCCATCACCTTGCACTGCAGGTCGGTGGTCCAGTACTTGGCCATGCTGGCGGTGGCGGTGTCCAGCCGGTCCTGCAGCAGCAGTTCGGTGCAGCGGTCGATGAACACCTGGGCCACCTGCACCTCGGTCTGCAGCTCGGCCAGGGTGAAGCGGGTGTTTTGAAAGCTCGCCACCGGCTGGCCGAACACCTTGCGTTCTTTTACATAGTCCACCGTCCAATCGATGGCGGCCTGGGCTGCGGCCACGGCGGTGATGGCGATCTGCAAGCGCTCCCAGGGCAACTGCTCCATCAGGCATACGAAGCCCCGGTTTTCATGCAGGCTGCCGCCCAGCAGTTGGTCAGCCCCCAGGTGCACGTTGTCAAAAAACAGCTCGGAGGTGTCTTGGGCCTTCATGCCCAGCTTTTTGAGGCGCTTGCCCACGGTAAAGCCGGGCATGCCGCGCTCCACCAAAAACAGGCTGGTGCCCTTGGCCCCGGCCGCCGGGTTGGTCTTGGCCACCACCACCACCAGGTCGGCATGCCAGCCATTGGTGATGAAGGTCTTGCTGCCGTTGAGCCGGTAGCTGCCGTCGGGCTGCTGGAGGGCGGTGGACTGGATGCCCTGCAGGTCCGACCCGGCAGCGGGTTCGCTCATGGCAATCGCGCCCACCATGGCCCCGCTGGCCATTTGCGGCAGGTATTTGGCTTTCTGTGCGGGCGTGGCGTAATGCAACAGGTACGGGGCCACGATTTCGCTGTGCAGGCTGTAGCCGATGCCGGTGATGCCCGCACGGGCCAGCTCCTCGATCTGCACCACCGAATACAGCTTGTCGGCCCCCGAGCCACCCCATTCCTCGGGCATGGAAGGGCACAAAAATCCGTTCGCCCCGGCCTTGTGCCAGACGTTGCGGTCTACATAGCCCTGCTCTTCCCAGGCGGCGTGGAAGGGCACGATTTCTTTGTCGACAAAACGGCGAAAGCTGTCGCGAAAAGCTTCGTGGTCCGGGCTGAAAAGGGTGCGTTCAATCATGCGGATGGGGGGCGGGTGGATGACCGGGCCAATGTACCGTAGCGCACCAGCTTGGGGCCACCATCCAAGCCCCGCGCGGGCAGCCCGCATCCTCCATTTGGAGGACAAACCCAGGGGCGGTGGCGATAATCCGGGCATGCAATCTTCGCCCACCACAGTTCTCACTCCCGCTTCCGCCCCGCAACAGCCCCAATCCCCCACCGATCTGTTCCTGTCCTTCACCTGGCTGGCCCTGCAGGGCTTTGGCGGCGTGCTGGCCGTGGTGCAGCGCGAGATGGTGGAGAAAAAACGCTGGCTGACCCAGGAGCAATTTCTCGAAGACTGGGCCGTGGCGCAAATCATGCCCGGCCCGAATGTGCTGAACCTGTCGGTGATGCTGGGCGACCGCCACTTCGGCCTGCGCGGGGCCCTGGCCGCCGCCACCGGCCTGCTGGCCGTGCCGCTGCTGGTGGTGCTGGCCCTGGCCCTGGTGTACGCCCAGTACGCCGAGCACCCGGCGGTGGTGGGTGCCTTGCGCGGCATGGGCGCGGTGGCGGCGGGCTTGATCTGCGCCACCGGCCTGCGCCTGTTGCGGGCGGTGCGCCACCATGTGATGGGCGTCGCGCTGTGCCTGCTGCTGGGCGTGCTGACTTTTGTGCCGATTGCCTTGCTGCACTGGCCACTGGCCTACGTGCTGCTGCCCATTGGCGGCCTGGCCTGCGTGCAAACCTACCGCAAGCTGGCAGCATGAACGGCCTGCACAGCATCGCCATGCAGGGCCTGGACTGGCTGGCCCTGTGGTGGCACTTCACCTCGCTGTCGCTGCTGGCCGTGGGCGGCGCAATCACCGCCGCACCCGACATGCACCGCTTTCTGGTGGAACAGCAGCAGTGGCTGACCGACGAGCAGTTCAACACGTCGATTGCCATCGCCCAGGCCGCGCCGGGGCCGAATATTTTGTTTGTGGCCCTGATGGGCTGGAACGTGGGGCTGAACGCCGGTGGCTACGGCGCAGCCCTGCTGGGCATGGCCTGCACCATGCTGGGCATTCTGGTGCCCAGCACCACGCTGATGTGGCTGTCCACCCGCTGGGGCCACCGCAACCGCGAGCTGCGCGCGGTGCGGGCCTTCAAGCAGGGCATGGCCCCGATCGTGATTGCGCTGATGCTGGCCACCGGCTGGCTGCTGTCGAGTGCCCAGCATGGTTTGGTGCGTGATTGGCCGCTGTGGCTGTTGACGGGCCTGAGCGCACTGGTGGTGTGGCGCACCAAGGTGCACATTTTGTGGCTGCTGGGGGTTGGCGCGGCCCTGGGTGCGATGGGCTGGGTGTGAATCAGAAGCGCAGCCGGTAATACACCATGGGCCGACCCCGGCTCACGCGCAGCACCACCCGTTCGTTTTTGTTGAGCTGCATGCCCAAGGCCCCGCCCAGCTCAAACTGGATGCCGCGGGCACTGGCGGCGCTGAACTGCATCTCCAGCCGGGTGCTGTAGTTCATGGGGTTGGCGGTTTGGCTGGCAATGCCCGGCACAGGGTCGGGCCAGGAGCCCACCTGCTGCCACACCCCGATGCGCACGCGGCCCTGGCCCCGGTCGGCAGAGCGCCAATGCAGGCCCAGGTCCAATCCACCGGGGGTATGGCGCCCATCCCCTGCCAGGTTGTGCTGCCGGGCCGTCAACCCCACGCCCAGCCCAAAGCCCGCCCGGTCTGCGGGGCCGGACCAGCCAGTCAGGGTGAGGCGGGAATCGGGCCGTGCATCGGCACGCTGCAAGTTTGGCATGGACAGCGTGGCCAGCTCCAGCTGCGGAGCCCCTGCGGCGGCCTCGTCGGCATCCTGCGCCAACGCCCCTCCGTTGCAACACAGCAGGGCCAGCACCGCGCCAAAGCGTGGAGGCAAACGCACATCAGGGCAAAAAGCGGCTGTGGGCATGGCGGCGTACCGTGGTGGAGATACGTTCATTGTGCGGCAATCTGGCGATTTTTTCAGCCGACCAGATCCCAAAAAAGCCCATAAAAAATGGGCTTTTCAAAGGCTTAAAAAGTGGCGCCCAAAGCGGCTTAAAACTCTTTTACCAGCGAGTAGGTCAGCCCGGCCGTGCCCAGCAGGTCTACCTGGGCATTCCAGCCATCGCCAAAGCGCCAGCCCACGGCGGGCACAAAGGCGGGCGAAAAACCCTTGTAGTTCAGCGGCACCTTGTCGTTATAGGGCGGCTTGTAGCCGTACAAAACGCCTGCCGACCACTTCAAATACACCTGGGGCAGGCTTTCAAACACGTTGTAGTAGCTTTTGCCTAGGTACAGGTAGCCGCTTTCCTGGCCAAACGAGTTGCTGAACAGCGCCAGGCCCACCAAGCTGTTGTCTACGGTGGATTCGCGTTCCAGGCCTACCAGCACCACATGGCGGTGTTCGGGGCTGGGGCTGAAGTGGGTGGTGTACGGGCTGATTTCCAGCCGCCAGCGGTACGGCACGGAAGGTGTAGCGACCTGGGGCGTATCGGGGGCGGTGGCCGTCTGGGCCATGGCGTGGCAGGCAAGGCCCAGCAAGGCGCAGGCAGCGAGCCGGTGGGGGATCAAGAGTGCATCCATGGGGCGATGAATAAATAGTTTGGCTGGGAGGTGCAAGGCCGACATCCAAGGCGGATGCGCACGAACCACGTACCTGGCTGCAGCCGATTGTACGGCTATTGTTTTGATAGCTGCTTGCGCCGATGGCATCTGCGCCGGAGGCCTATTTTGTGTCTACATGTAAGCCACTGCGCTAGAATCCGCCCACTCCGCAGCACTGCGGGGTATCGCTAGGGGTGTTGCGGCTGTGGAATCTGTTCCAGGGCCGCGACTGAGAAAGTCCCTTTGAACCTGATTGGGGTAATCCCCGCGCAGGGAAGCAAGTTCTACCACGGCGGCCTTCTCCGGCCATGCACGCCGTGCGGTTCAAGCCACCCTGCCAGCATCTTGCATGGAGCAAATGAGTGGCACATTCACCTATTTTTCACAATGAAGCCCTGACGCCGATCCCGGCCGCAGGCCGTGTTTTCAGTGGCGCATCGCACGCCGCCCTGTGGTTCAGCCTGGGCGTGGGCCTGCTGGTGATGCAGATCGGCGCCTACCTGGTGCCCGCCGTGGGCACGCAGCAGGCGCTGCTGGCCATCGTGCTGGGCTCGGTACTGGGCGCGGGGCTGCTGGCCTGGGTGGCGCGCATCGCCTGCGACAGCGGGCTGTCCAGCGCCGGGCTGATGCATGCCACCTTTGGCAGCGGCTTTGCCCGGCTGCCGGTGCTGCTGAACATCGTGCAACTGGTGGGCTGGACCACCTTCGAGCTGGTCATCATGCGCGACGGCACCGCCGCCATCGCCCAACGCAGCCTGGGCTGGAACCTCAGCGGCACCCAAGGCGTGCTGCTCACCACCCTGCTGTGGGGCGCGGTGCTCACCGCTTTGATGGCGGCCTCCATGCTGACCCTGGTGCGCAAGTTCATCAGCCGCTTTGGCCTGCCGCTGGTGGTGCTGTCGCTGCTGTGGCTGAGCTGGCAGTTTGCCCAGAAGCTGCTGGCCGGTGACGCGCAGGCCTTCTGGAGCCGCCCCGGCGACGGCAGCAAGGGCCTGCTGTCGGCCATGGACCTGGTGATCGCCATGCCGGTGTCGTGGCTGCCCCTGGTGGCCGACTACGCCCGCCATGGGCGCAGCGGCAAATCCGCCATGGCCGGCACCTGGCTGGGCTACGCGCTGGCCAATATCTGGTGCTACGCGCTGGGCGTGGTGGTGGTCACCGTGGCTGCACCGGGCACCGACCTGGTCACCGCACTGTTGATCGCCCAGGGCGGCCTGCTGGCGCTGGGGCTGATCTTGTTTGACGAGATCGACAACGCCTATGGCGACGTGTACTCGGGCGCGGTGTCGGCCCACAGCCTGCACCCCAAGCTGAGCATCCGCCGCTGGGGCCTGCTGTTGGCGGTTGGCTGTACCGCGTTGGCGCTGGTGCTGCCCATCCACAGCCTGGAGCCGTTTTTGCTGATGCTGAGCTCGGTGTTTGTGCCGCTGTTCGGGGTGATTCTGGGCCGCCTGGGCAGCCACGCCACCGCCTCGGTGCAGCGCCTGGTGGAGCCGGTAGCCGCCGGGCTGTGGCTGGCGGGTATCGCCCTGTACCACCTGCTGGCCCTCTACGCACCCCAGTTCGGCGCGGCCCTGCCCACGCTGGCCGTGGTCTACCTGGCCGCCTGGATGAGCCGCCCGCTGCGGATTACTTACGCACTACAAAAATAGGAGCTGCTAGCGCTTATGAAATAAGCGCTAGCGGCCTATTTCTTATAAATTTACCCGGTGAGAACCTGCATCGCCACAGGCGCAAAGCCGTGGTTCAGCGGGCCGTGTCCGTGCCCGGTATGCACCTGGGCACCACCGGTGATCGCCCCCAGGATATAGGCCCGCGCCAGCCCCACCGCCTCGGGCAAGGCCTGGCCCTGCGCCAGGTACACGGCGATGGCGGACGACAGCGTGCAGCCGGTGCCGTGGCCGTTGTGGGTGGCGATGCGCACCGACTCCCAGCGCTGGCGTGTGCCGTCCGCCAAGCCCAGCACATCCACCACCGCGTTGCCCGGCAGGTGCCCGCCCTTGACCAGCACCGCCTGCGCGCCCAGGGCTAACAGGTCGGCCACGGCGGGCTCCAATGCAGCCTCGTCCTCCACGCCACGGCCCAGCAGCAGGGCGGCCTCGTCGAGGTTGGGCGTGACCACGGTGGCGCGGGGAAAGAGCTGGTCCACCAGCACCTGCACCGTCTCCCGGGCCATCAGCCGGTCGCCGCTGGTGGCCACCATCACCGGGTCGAGCACCACTTTTTTGAGCTGGTAGTGGTCGATGGCCCAGGCCACCACCTCCACCATTTCGGGGGAGTGCAGCATGCCGATCTTCACCGCATCCACGCCGATATCGTCCAGTACGGCCTGGAGCTGGGCTTTTAAAAAAGCGGGGGGCACGGGGTGGATGGCGGTGACACCCCTCGTGTTTTGCGCCGTCAGTGCGGCCAGCGCCGTCATGCCGTAGCAGCCCAGGGCGCTGAAGGTTTTCAGGTCGGCCTGGATGCCCGCGCCGCCGCCGCTGTCGGACCCGGCAATGGAGAGCAGGCGCAGGTAACGGGGAGAAGTTGGTGGATTGGTCATGCGGAAATTATCGGCGCACGAGTGTGATGTAATTCACGCCACGGATGAAACAGGGGTGTCTGGCCAAGTTGGCTGGACTGAGAAAGACCCTCATACCCGATCCAGGTAATACTGGCGTGGGGAGATTTCTATCAACGACTCAGCCTCGTTTTGTCCTGCTATGAATAGGACCTTAACTTGGCTACCAGCCCCACCACCACCATCCTCGGCGCAGGCCTGATGGGCCGCTTGCTGGCCCTGGCATTGGCACGCGCGGGCCACCGGGTGCAGGTATTTGAAGCCGGTGGGCCGGATGCCGAAGGGGCGGCCGCCCGTGTCGCCGCCGCCATGCTGGCCCCGCTGGCCGAGTCGGCCATCACCGAAATACAAGTGGTGCAAATGGGCCAGCACGGGCTGCGGCGCTGGCCGGAGCTGATCGCGCAGCTTGACGCACCGGTGTTCTTCCAGCAAAACGGCACCTTGATCCTGTGGCACCGGCAAGATTCGGCGGAAGCCACGCGCTTTAGCCACCAGCTGGCGAACACACGGCAAGAATTACCCAGCCTGCCCGCACCGCAGACGCTGGATGCCAGCGCCATCGCCCAACTGGAGCCCAGCATCGGCACCCGCTTCGCCCAGGGCCTGTACCTGCCCGGCGAGGGCCAGTTAGATAACCGCCAGCTGTTGACCGCCCTGCTGCTGCAGTTGCAAAAGCACGGAGTCGACATGCACTGGCACAGCCCGCGCGCACCGCAGGACTGCCAGGCGGACTGGGTCTTCGACTGCCGGGGCCTGGGCGCACGCAGCCAATGGCCGGGCCTGCGTGCGGTGCGCGGCGAGGTGCTGCGCCTGCACGCCCCCGGAGTGGATTTACGCCGCCCGGTGCGCCTGGTGCACCCGCGCTATCCGCTGTACATCGCACCCAAAGAAAACCATGTGTTTGTGGTGGGTGCCACCGAGATCGAATCCGACGATCTGTCGCCCATCAGCGTGCGCTCCAGCCTGGAGCTGCTCAGCGCCGCCTACAGCGTGCACCCTGGCTTTGGCGAGGCGCGCATCCTGGAGTCCAGCACCCAGTGCCGCCCCACCCTGCCCAACAACCTGCCTGCCATCCGCCAGCTCAGCACCCGCGTGCTGCAAATCAACGGCCTGTACCGGCACGGCTTTTTGATCGCCCCGGCGATGCTGGATGCGGTGATGGAATTGATGGAAAAAGGGCATTCAGCGCTGGCGAATCAATGGAAGCTTGCTATAGAAACCGTATGAACGTCCTGATTAACAACCTCCCCCACACCCTGCCCGTGGGTGCCACCCTGGCCGACGCGGTGGCGCTGCTGCAGGCCCAGCCGCCGTTTGCCGCCGCCGTCAACAAAAGCTTTGTGCCGCGTGCGCAGTACCCGCAGACCGCCCTAAACGATGCCGACCGCATCGAAATCATCCACCCCGTCACCGGCGGCTGAAACATGACCCAAGACCCCCTCATCCTTTACGGTGAAAGCTTCTCCAGCCGCCTGCTGCTGGGCACCTCGCGCTATCCGTCGCCCAGCATCCTGGGCAGCGCCATCGCCCGCGCCCGGCCCGCCATGCTGACCGCGTCGCTGCGCCGCCAGAATCTGGGCCAGCCCGAGGCGGCCACCAATGGTTTCTGGGAGCTGTTGCGCCAAACCGGCGTGCCGGTGCTGCCCAACACCGCCGGTTGCCACGGCCTGCAGGAAGCCATCACCACCGCCCACATGGCCCGCGAGGTGTTCGACACGCCGTGGATCAAGCTGGAGCTGATCGGCGACGACTACACCCTGCAGCCCGACACGCTGAACCTGGTAGAGGCTGCCAACCGCCTGGTGAAAGATGGCTTCAAGGTGCTGCCCTACTGCACCGAAGACCTGGTGCTGTGCCAGCGCCTGGTGGACGTGGGCTGTCAGGCCGTCATGCCCTGGGCCGCGCCCATCGGCACCGGCAAGGGCCCCATCAATCCCTACGCCATGCAGGTGCTGCGCGAACGCCTGAGCGTGCCGCTGCTGGTCGATGCCGGGCTGGGCCGCCCCTCGCACGCCTGCCAGGTCATGGAATGGGGCTATGACGCGGTGCTGCTGAACACGGCCGTCGCCCTGGCCCAGGACCCGGTGCGCATGGCCGGGGCTTTTGCCGATGCGGTACAGGCCGGGCGCAACGCCTTTCTGGGCGGTGCCATGCTGGAGCAGCAAGCCGCCCAACCCAGCACCCCGGTGCTCGGCACGCCGTTCTGGCACCACGCGCAGGAATGAACATGACCAACGACATCCTCGCGCGCTACGCCGACATGGCCCTGCCCGTTACCGACCATGCAGAACGCCTCAGCGCCTGCCTGCAACTCGGCTTCATCCTTGTCGATGCCGCCTGCATCGCCCAGGCCTGGCAAGCGCAAATCGAACGCACCGGCAACTCCGCCGACTGGCCCGACAGTCCAGAGGATTTCGGCCTGCGCCCCTGGCCACGCCACGATGCCTTCCCGCCCTGCCCGCAGCAGCTCGGCCTGTATGCCGTGCTGCCCGATGCTGCCTGGGTGGGCCGCATGGCGCGCGCCGGTGTGCCCACGGTGCAGTTGCGCTTTAAATCCGATGACGCGCAAGCCATCCAGCGCGAGATCCAAGCCGCCGTGGCCGCCGTGCAGGGCACACCCGCCCTGCTGTTCATCAACGACCACTGGCAGGCCGCCATCCAGGCCGGAGCCTACGGTGTGCACCTGGGCCAGGAAGACCTGGACGTGTTGCAGCCCATCGATCTGGATGCCATCCGCACCGCAGGGCTGCGCCTGGGTGTCAGCACCCACGGCTACGCCGAGATGCTGCGCGCCGACCGCGTCAGCCCTAGTTACATCGCCCTGGGTGCCGTGTTTCCCACCACGCTCAAACGCATGGCCACCGCCCCGCAAGGAACAGCCCGGCTGGCCGCCTACGCCCGCCTGCTGCGCGACTACCCGCTGGTCGCCATCGGCGGCATCGATACCGAGCGACTGCCCGAGGTGCTGGCCAGCGGCGTGGGCTCCATCGGCGTGGTGCGGGCATTGACCGCAGCGGCAGACCCCGAGCGGGCCGCAGCCGAGCTGGGCGCAGCTATCCAGAAGTTTTTGGCACCTGCGCAGAAACGCTGAATTCCCACGCTATAATTTGAGGCTGCAATATTCCTCGATAGCTCAGTTGGTAGAGCGCCGGACTGTTAATCCGTAGGTCCCTGGTTCGAGCCCAGGTCGAGGAGCCAAAATTTCAAAATGGGCTTACGCCAACCCGTAGGCCCTTTTTATTTCACTTAAAAGTATTCCTCGATAGCTCAGTTGGTAGAGCGCCGGACTGTTAATCCGTAGGTCCCTGGTTCGAGCCCAGGTCGAGGAGCCAGAAACTAAAAAGCACTTATCCCTCCAGGTTAAGTGCTTTTTTTATGTCCCATGCAATCACCGAAAGCACACATGTTCGACCCCAACGGCCAATGGATTCCCCTTGCAACCTATGACGACTTCGACAACGGCCTGGGCGAGCTGATCGACCTGTGGTCCAGCACAGACAAGTCCGTGACCCAGAAGACCAAGCAAGCCGCCCTGGCCCACTACAAAGCCGACCTGGAAGCCGCCACGCTCGAATGGGCCGAAAACAAAGCCAAGTCCAAGAAATACGCCGCCATAGCCCTTGAGCTGGCCGAGTTTGAAGAAGTGCTGGTGAACGGTGCGGGGCCAGCGGCGTAAAGCCTCGACGATCTTCAACGGGCTGGTATCTTCGCGCTATGCCCATCCACTCCTACCAACCCCGCGACGGCCACGGGCTGCCGCACGATCCGTTCAACGCCATCGTCGGGCCACGACCCATCGGTTGGATTGCCTCGCACAGCGCCACCGGGGCCCTGAACCTGGCACCGTACAGCTTTTTCAACGCCTTCAACTACACGCCGCCCATCGTGGGTTTTGCCAGCGTGGGCTACAAGGACACGGTGCGCAATATCGAGGCGACCGGGGAGTTTGTGTGGAACCTGGCGACGCGCAGCCTGGCCGAGGCCATGAACCAGACCTGCGCCGCCGTGCCACCCGAGGTGAGCGAATTCGGGCTGGCGGGGCTGACGCCGGTGGCATCGCAACTGGTGACGGTGCCGCGGGTGCTGGAGAGCCCAGTAGCGTTCGAGTGCCGCACCACGCAGATCGTGCAGCTGCAAGCCGCCAACGGCGACAAGGTGCCGACCTGGCTGGTGCTGGGCGAGGTGGTTGCCGTGCACATCGACACCGCACTGCTCAAAGACGGAGTGTACGACACGGCCCACGCCGGGCACATTTTGCGCGGCGGCGGCCCGGCGGACTACTTCCACGTGGGGCCGGAGCAGCTATTCCAGATGCACCGCCCGCGCTGAGACTACCAACCAAATCGGCTCTCTGCGCTTATTCCATAAGCACCAAAAGCTATCAAATAAATAGCACAATTTATTTCACCAGGTGCCAGACATCCTTGAAGTTGTCGCCCTTGCGGTCGGCAGCCGTCTTGTCGGTCTGGAAGAAGTACAACGGCTTGCCCTTGTAGGCCCATTGTTTGCCGCCGTCCTCGCGGGCGACCAGGCTGAAGTCGCCGTGGGGCTGGTCGGCGGCGCTGGCCATCAGCGGTGGCCACAGGGTGGCGCAAGGGCCGTTGCAAGCGCTCTTGCCGTTGCCCGCCAGGTCTTTGTCAAAGGTGTACAGCGCCATGCCATTGGGGCCGACCAGCACGCCACCCACCACTTTGGCCGGGGCATCGGCAGCGCTGGCAGCCAGGCTGGCAAAGGCGAGAACCAGGGCGGCGGCGAAGGATTTGGGGAACATCGTAAAAATTCCTTGGGTGGTGGTAGCGAAAAAGCAATTCAACCCAGCGACCTTACCACCACATGGTGGATGCCCGCCCCGCCCACCACCAGCCAGGCAAACAGCAGCCCGGCCAATAGCAAAGGCCGCAAGCCTGCGCGGCGGATGGCCCCCAGTTGGGTGGACACGCCCAGGGCCGCCATGGCCGTGGCCAACAGGGCCGTGTCCACCCCGTTGAGCACCTCCACCACACCTGCGGGTAGCCACTGCAAGGAATGGAACAACACCATGCCGATGAAGCCCAGGGCAAACCACGGCACGGCCAGCCGCTGCTGGGCAGCTTGTTCATCCTCGCGGGCCCGCCAGGCCGACAGCGCCAGCAGCACCGGGGCCAGCATCATCACCCGCACCATCTTGGCGATCACCGCCGCGTCGGCGGCCTCGGGCGCTATGGCACGCGCGGCCGCCACTACCTGCGCCACCTCATGGATGGTGGAGCCCATATAGATGCCAAAGCCGTGCGCACCACCAGGCACCCACTGCGCCTGCAGATTCAGGGTATACAGCAGCGGGTAGGCAAAGGTGGCCAGCGTGCCAAACACCACCACCGTGGCCACCGCCACCGTGACCTGCTCGGCCCGGGCCCGCAGCACCGGCCCGGTGGCCATCACGGCGGCGGCCCCGCACACCGCGCTGCCCATGCCAATCAGCACAACCGTATTGCGGTCCAGCCCCAGCCAGCGCGTGCCCACCCAGCACGCCAGCCCCAAGGTAGAGCCCAGCACTAGCGCATCGATCAGCACCCCGGCCAGGCCCACGCTGGCGATGTCGTGGGTGGTCAGGCGCAGTCCGTACAGCACCACGCCCAGGCGCAACAGGCGCTGCTTGGCAATATGCACGCCGGGGCCGCTGGCTGGTGCCCAGCGCGGGTAGACGGTATTGCCCACCAGCA
The DNA here is from genome assembly GCF_056521425.1 of Rhodoferax sp. LS1P39. NCBI lineage: Bacteria > Pseudomonadati > Pseudomonadota > Betaproteobacteria > Burkholderiales > Comamonadaceae > Rhodoferax > Rhodoferax sp. LS1P39. The sequence goes on from NZ_JBWMAV010000005.1 coordinate 164,506, forward strand.
TGCCCAGCACGATGGCCAGGGTCAGCGCGCCCAGGCCGTGCGCCTGGAACACAGGCAAACCGCCCAGCGCCATGGCGCAGGCCGCCAGCGCAGCGCACAGCGCCAGCCCCGGCACCAGGCGCAAACGGGGGGTATCGGAAGACATGAAAAGCGTGGCGTACATGGTGGCGGGCGGGTGGGTTCGGGGGATGGACGCGACTGTAGACAGCTCCAACTCACCCGTCCAACAGCTTGTTTCTGTAATATCTACCCACCAAACCGGTAAACAGAAAGCCCACCCACTATGGATGTCCTGCGCCTGACCCTGCGCCAATTGCAGATTTTTGTGGCCGTGGCCCATAGCGGCAGCACCACGGCGGCCAGCTCGGCGGTGACGGAGCTGCAGTCGCTGCGCATCGGTGCCAGCACCACCATTGGCAACTACTTGAAGACGCTTAAAGCAGAACACCCCTAAGCTCGGATTTCCCGACGCGTATCATGTTGTAACTTTCAGCTATCTGGAAAACCCATGACAGCAAACAAGCAGGACATGATCCGGGCGCGCTTACAACCCTATCGGGAAATGGCCGCGGAGACCACCGTCAACGGCAACAGCTACCGTGGTCTACGCATTCATTCCCTTCCCGGGCTGCATGAGCACGTGAGCAAGGTTCTTGCCCGCAATTTGCCGACGGGTTCGGTGGTCGAGCTAGCTGCTGGGGCCGGAGCGCTTTCGCTGCGCTTGTTCGATCTCGGGTATGACGTAATGGCGACGGATGCCGTGGCAGAGAACTTCAAGGCCCCGGATGTACCGTTCCGGATGATCGATCTGGACTCAAAGAATTGGGTCCTGGACCGCGAGCCTTGCGATGCGGTTGTCGCAGTCGAAATTGTCGAGCACTTGGAGAACGCCCGTCATTTCTTGCGCAATTGCCGGACTCTTATCAAGCCTGGGGGTATCGCGGTCATCACCACTCCCAACGTCGAGAATCCCGTTTCTAAAGCCATGTTTTGCCGGACGGGGCGCGGCCAATGGTTCGAAGCGAAACATTCCCAGCACGGCCACATCTCACCGCAGGCAACGTGGCAGCTTGCCGAGGGCGCTGAAGAGGCCGGCTTTCAGGTAGTTCGCGTGGAGACCTTTGGCGACCCGTTCAATGCTGTTCGAACATGGTGGAGGATGAGAATCTTCGCGCAGCTTATTGCTGCTTTGGATGGCTTGCCAAAAGAACGGCAGGGCGAAATCTTGGTGATGGTGCTGCGCCGACCCGAATAAGCCGCCGCCCTTGCGGTTCACACACAAGCCGGTGGTGATCTCGCCTTTTTCGCCCTCGGTCTGGGGTGGATAGCCAGCGAAATATATCCATCCAGCAGCTTGTTTTCTTAGAATCCATTCATGTAGTCGGTATGCAACCGATACTTAAAGCGACCGAAAGGCTTTGCCATGGATGTACTGCGCCTGACCCTGCGCCAATTGCAGATTTTTGTGGCCGTAGCCCACAGCGGCAGCACCACGGCGGCCAGTGTGGCGATTGCGCTGTCGCAGTCGGCCACCAGCTCGGCCGTGACGGAGCTGGAGCGGCTGCTGTCGCTGCAGTTGTTTGACCGCGTGGGCAAGCGCCTGCTGCTCAACGACAACGGCCGCGCCCTGCTGCCGCGCGCGCTGGCCCTGCTGGACGGGGCGGCGGGCATCGAGCAGATGGCGCGCGTTGGTGAAAACCAGGCCCAGTCGCTGCGCATCGGTGCCAGCACCACCATTGGCAACTATGTGCTGCCGCCCTTGCTGGGTGGCTGGGCGGCCTGGCAGGCATCGGCGCAGGCCAGCGCCTGGCAGTCCAGGGTGCAGATCGGCAACACCGGGCACATCGCCCGCGCGGTGGCCGACTTTTCGCTGGACGTGGGCCTGATCGAAGGCGCCTGCCACGAGGCCACGCTGCAGGTCACACCCTGGCTGCAAGACACGCTGGTGCTGGTGGCGGCGCCTACGCACCCGCTGGCCCAAGAAAAAGCGGCATCGCTGGACGACCTGCGCGAAGCCGTATGGCTGCTGCGCGAACCCGGCTCGGGCACCCGCGAGACCACCGACCAGGCCCTGCTCCCGCACCTGCATGCCTACCGACGCAGCATCGAACTCGGCAGCTCCGAGGCCATGCAGCAGGCCGCCGTGCACGGCCTGGGCATTGCCTGCCTGTCCCGCTGGGTGGTGCAGGACAAGCTGGCTGCAGGGCAATTGCGCTGCCTGGATACGCCCTGGCCTGCCATCCAGCGCCAATGCCACCTGATCGTGCCGCGCCACAAGCAGATCACGCCCGCCTTGCAGGCCTTCATCTCCTTCGCAACAACCCCTGGGAATGCTGCGCTGATGCAAAAGCACTAGAGTTAGCCGCAACCCAGGAGACCGCCATGCACCCCACTTTCTACGCTTTTGTCTTGGCGCTAGCCGCCAGCAGTCTCCCCACCTTCGCGCAAAGCGCATGCCCCACCGTGCTGCAGCACCAATTCCCCCGCCTGCAAGACGAAGCCCCGCAGAACCTGTGCCAGTACAGCGGCAAGGTGGTGCTGGTGGTCAACACCGCCAGCTACTGCGGCTTTGCGGGCCAGTTCGAGGGGCTGGAGGCGCTGTACGCCAAACAAAAAGACAAGGGCCTGGTGGTGCTGGGCTTTCCGTCCAACGACTTCGCGCAAGAGGCCAAAACCTCCAAGGAGATTGCCGATTTCTGCTTCAACACCTACGGCGTGAAGTTCCCGATGCTGGGCAAGTCGGTGGTGTCGGGCACGGGCAAAAACGCCTTCTACGCCGAGCTGGTCAAGGCCACCGGCCAGGAGCCGCGCTGGAACTTCTACAAATACCTGATCGACCGCAAAGGCCAGGTGGTGGACAGCTACAGCTCCATGACCGGGCCCGACAGCCCCAAGCTGCTGGCGGCCATCGACAAGGCACTGGCGCAAAAGCCCTGAGTCGGATTGCTATTTTTTTTAATATCAAAAACAGTAGCTACTCACGCTTATTAAATAAGCGCTAAAGGCTGATATGGCCTATAAAAAGTGCCCTGAAAATCAGATTTAGCGCGCCTACAGCATTTTCTGGATCAAAGCGCCCTTGAACAGCACCGGCCCGGTGGGGCCAGATCCAACCGGTACGCCGCCCTTGGGCTCCAGGGTGATGGCCAGGGTGGGAACTTGCTGGACATCGCCTTCTCCGGCGGTCAGGCGCAGCAGCTTGTCGGTGCCCAATACGCCCAGCGAGCGCGGCCCGCCATTGGGTGGCAAGGCCCAGAGCTGGAGCGACTTGTCGCTGGCTTCTTGGTAGCCGCCCACCCGCTGCAACAGCAGCTTGTTGCTGCGCGCATCAAAGGTCACCAGCATCGAAGGGTCGGCCTTGCCGTCGGCCAGCACGGCCACGTATGTGATTTGCGGGGTGGCCAGCAGCTGGGTTTGCAGGCTGGCGATCTGGGTGCCCAGCTGGGTACGTTGGTCCACACCGACCACCATGGCGACGATGGCTGCCGCCACACCGGCCGCCGCCGCGCCGCGCCATAGGAACAGGTTGCGCAACCAGCCACCCGTTGCAGGCGGGGCTGCGTGGGCATCGCGCATGGCTTGGCGCTGCACGTCGGCCTGCACCAGGTTGTCAATGCGCGTCCATACCACGGGCTCGGGCAGGATCTCGGTTTGCAGCTCGGCCACGCTGCCGATGCGGGCTTGCCAGATGAGGGCGGCGGCGCGCACCGGGGCCTGCTCACGGGCCAGGGTTTCAAAGCGGCGGCGGGCACCACCGCGCAGCGTGCCCAGGGCGTAGCTGGCGGCCAGTTTGTCTAAAAGTTCAGGGTGTTGGATCAGGTTCATGGTCGGGCCCTCACGCAAACCGCGCCATGCAGGTGCGCAGCTGCTCCAGCCCGCGCCGGATCCAGGTCTTGACGGTGCCCAGCGGCAGCTTGAGCTGTTCGGCCAGCTCGCCGTGGCTCAGGTCGCGCAGATAGGCCAGGCTGACCACCTCGCGCTGGCGGTTTTCTAGCCGCGCCATGCACTGGTGCAGCGCCCAGGCCTGCTGGCTGGCGTGGGTGGTGTCCATGGGGTTGGGGCTGTCGCCCTCCAGCGTCTCGGCCATGACTTCATCGAGTTCCTGCGTCACGCCGCTGCGGTCGGCCGTGCGGCGGCGCAAAAAGTCGAGGCCGCGGCTGCGCACGATCAGCCCCAGCCAGGCCATGGGCGGGCTGAGGGTGGCGCGGTAGTCGCCTGCGGCGCGCCAGATGGTCATGAAGGCCTCTTGCAGCACGTCTTCGGCCCATTCACGGTTGCCCACCACGCGCACTGCCAGGCCGAAGAGCTTGGACGAGGTGTGCTCGTACAAAGCCTTGAGGGCGAGTGCATCGCGTTGGGCGACGCGGTCCAGCAGTTCCATGAGTTCGGTGTCCGGGTTAAGTGCGTTAAGTGAACGGGCGGGTGTGGTTGGGCGCATGGGGCGGATTGTCAGACATATCCGGATACAAACGTAGTTGCAGGGAATACGGAGCGTGCGGGCTTTTGGATTCAACCGCCTGGCAGGCGCTGGGGCTCAAGCAAAATACCGCATCTTTTTAACCGAATTCGCCATGTCCCTCCCGCACGAAATCTCCCCCGGCCTCGTCATCCAAGGCATCACACCACCGCTGCGCCTGGCCGACTACCAACTGATCGCTTTCGACATGGATTCGACCCTGATCAACATCGAATGCGTGGACGAAATCGCCGATGCCGCGGGCCGCAAGGCCGAGGTGTCGGCCATCACCGAAGCGGCGATGCGCGGCGAAATCACCGACTACAAAGACAGCCTGCGCCAGCGCGTGGCCCTGCTCAAGGGCGTAAGCGTGGCCAGCATGGAGCAGGTCTACACCCAGCGCCTGCAACTCAACCCCGGCGCGGCCACTTTGGTGGCGGCCTGCAAGGCGGCGGGCATGAAAGTGTTGCTGGTGAGCGGCGGCTTTACATTTTTTACCGACCGGATCCGTGACTTATTACACATTGATGCAACCCGCTCCAACCACCTGGAAACCGAGGGCGGCCTGCTCACCGGCCGCATGGTGGACCAGCCCTGGGGCGACATTTGCGACGGTGACGAGAAGCGCAAGATGCTGCTGGAAACCTGCGCCCAGATGGGCATTGGCCCGCACCAGGCCATTGCCATGGGAGACGGTGCCAATGATCTGCCCATGATGGGCGTGGCCGGTCTGTCGGTGGCCTACCACGCCAAACCGGCGGTGCGCGCCCAGGCCATGGTGGCCATCAACACCGGCGGGCTCGACCGGCTCCTAGAGATACTTAACTAAATGGCCTTTATCCTTACTTGACACACGCTGGGGCTAAGGCTCTATGATGAATTCAAAGCTGATTAAAAACACACAAGAATTGCGCAGCCCGCTGCGTAAGTCTTAAAACATAAATAGAAGAACTTCCCACGAGCCTTGCGACTCTGACCCATACGCCCCATACAACCGCTAACAGCACAACACCTAGGAGAATGCCATGACCATTTTCACCCGCTACCAAGGCCGATTTACCGAGGCCCAGGAAGAGGAGATGTCGGTTCAAGACTACCTGGAGTTGTGCAAACGGGACCCTTCGGCCTACGCCAGCGTGGCCGAGCGTATGTTGATGGCCATCGGCGAGCCCGCGCTGGTCGACACCCGCACCGACCCGCGCCTGTCGCGCATCTTTGCCAACAAGGTGCTCAAGGTCTACCCCAGCTTCAAAGACCTGTACGGCATGGAAGAGGTGATCGAGCACATCGTCGCCTACTTCCGCCATGCGGCACAGGGCCTGGAAGAAAAGAAACAAATCCTGTACTTGCTAGGCCCGGTGGGCGGCGGCAAGTCGTCGCTGGCCGAAAAGCTCAAGGCGCTGATCGAGAAAGTGCCGTTCTACGCCATCAAGGGCTCGCCGGTGCACGAGTCGCCGCTGGGCCTGTTCAACCCCAGCGAGGATGCCGACCTGCTGGAGTCCGACTACAAGATCCCGCGCCGCTACCTGGGCACCATCATGAGCCCCTGGGCGGTGAAGCGCCTGCAGGAGTTTGGCGGCGACATCACCCAGTTCCGGGTGGTCAAGCTACGCCCCTCGGTGCTGTCGCAGATTGCCGTGTCCAAGACCGAGCCGGGCGATGAGAACAACCAGGACATCTCGGCCCTGGTGGGCAAGATCGACATCCGCAAGCTCGAGACGTTTTCGCAAGACGACCCGGATGCGTATTCGTACTCGGGCGGGCTGTGCCTGTCGAACCGGGGCATTCTGGAGTTTGTGGAAATGTTCAAGGCCCCCATCAAAGTCTTGCACCCGCTGCTCACCGCCACACAAGAGGGCAACTACAAGGGCACCGAAGGCTTTGGCGCGATTCCGTTCGACGGGCTGATCCTGGCCCACTCGAACGAGGCGGAATGGCAGGCCTTCAAGAACAACCGCAACAACGAGGCTTTCCTGGACCGCATCTACATCGTCAAGGTGCCGTACTCGCTGCGCGTGTCGGACGAAATCCACATCTATGAAAAGCTGGTGGAAAACTCGTCGCTGGTGAAGGCCCCCTGCGCCCCTGACACGCTGCGCATGCTGGCCCAGTTCTCGGTGCTGTCGCGCCTGAAAGAGCCTGAGAATTCCAGCAGCTTCTCGAAGATGCGGGTCTACGACGGCGAGAACCTCAAAGACACCGACCCCAAAGCCAAGAGCTACCAAGAGTACCGCGACTTTGCGGGGGTGGACGAGGGCATGACCGGCCTATCCACGCGCTTTGCGTTCAAGATTTTGTCGCGCGTGTTCAACTTCGACCACCGCGAGGTCGCCGCCAACCCGGTGCACCTGATGTACGTGCTGGAGCAGCAGATCGAGCAAGAGCAGTACCCGCCCGAGGTGGAAGAAAAGTACCTGCGCTACATCAAGGAATTCCTGTCGCCGCGCTACGCCGAATTCATCGGCAAGGAAATCCAGACCTCGTACCTGGAGAGTTACTCCGAGTACGGCCAAAACATTTTTGACCGCTACGTGGTCTACGCCGACTTCTGGATCCAGGACCAGGAATACCGCGACCCCAACACCGGTGAAATGCTGGACCGCAGCGCGCTGAACGACGAGCTGGAAAAAATCGAAAAGCCCGCTGGCATCAGCAACCCGAAAGACTTCCGCAACGAGGTGGTCAACTTTGTGCTGCGCGCCCGCGCCCGCCAAGACGGCCACAACCCGCTGTGGACCTCGTACGAGAAGCTGCGCGCGGTGATCGAGAAGAAGATGTTCTCCAACACCGAAGAGCTGCTGCCGGTGATCTCGTTCAACACCAAGGGCAGCGGCGAAGAGCAGAAGAAGCACCAGGACTTTGTGAACCGCATGATCACCAAGGGCTACACCGAGAAGCAGGTGCGGCTGCTGTGCGAATGGTATTTGCGGGTACGCAAGTCGTCCTAGAAGGTTTGTGCAGAAGGCATCTTCACTCTCTTGAACGGAGTCTCCATGAGTGTGCGCATCGTAGACCGAAGGTTCGACAGCAAGCACAAAAGCTCGGTCAACCGCAGCCGCTTCATCCAGCGCTTCAAAGGCCAGATCCGCAAAGCCGTGTCCGACGCGGTCAACAAGCGCGGCCTCAAGGATCTGGACAACGGCGAAAAAATCGGCATTTCGGGCCGCGACATCGGCGAGCCGCAGTTTGAGCACGGCAAGGGCGGGGTCTGGGAAACCGTACGCCCCGGCAACGACCGTTTCCTGCGCGGCGACCAGGTGGAGCGCCCGCCCAGCGGCGGTGGCAAAGGCAGCGGCAAGGGCCAGGCCAGCCAGGACGGCGAGGGGCTGGACGAGTTCGTCTTTACCCTCACCCGCGACGAGTTTCTGGACATCTTTTTCGACGAGCTGGCCCTGCCCAATCTGGTCAAGCTGCAGCTCGCCCGCATCGAGCAGTACCGCCGCATCCGCGCCGGTTTTGTGCAAACCGGGGTGCCCACCAACATCAACCTCAGCCGCACCATGCGCGGTGCGGCGCTGCGGCGCATTGCCATCGGCGGGCCGTACGCGGCGCAGTTGCGGGCGCTGGAAGCCGAGCTGATGGATCTGCTGACCACCCGCCCGGAAGATGACCCCGAGGTGGAACAAGCCCGGCGCGACATCGCCAAGCTGCGCGCCAAGATCGAGGCCGTGCCTTTTGTGGACACCTTCGATCTGCGCTACAACAACCGCGTGCGCGTGCCCCAGCCCACCACCCAGGCGGTGATGTTCTGCCTGCTGGACGTGTCGGGCTCCATGGACGAGGGCCGCAAGAACGTGGCCAAGCGCTTCTTCATGCTGCTGTATTTGTTTTTGACGCGCAACTACGAGCGCATCGAGGTGGTGTTCATCCGCCACCACACGGTGGCTACCGAGGTGGACGAAGACGACTTTTTCACCTCGCGCGAGTCCGGCGGTACGGTGGTGTCGAGTGCCCTGAAGCTGATGCACGAAATCATCGTCGCCCGCTACCCCAGCAACGCCTGGAACATCTACGGTGCGCAGGCCTCGGACGGCGACAACTGGCACGACGACTCGCCCCGCTGCAAGGCCTTGCTGGAGGAATCCATCCTGCCGCTGACCCAGTTTTTTGCCTACATCGAAATAACCGACGGCCCACCGCAAAACCTGTGGGAGGAATACCAGAAACTGGCCGCCGCCCAGCAAGGCAGCTTCGCCATGCAGCGCATCGCCACCGTGGCCGACATTTACCCCGTGTTCCGAGAGTTGTTCAAACGCAGGGCCTGACCGCATGACAAAGCCGAAACTCTTACCCACCGGCTCCGAGTGGACCTTCGAGGCCATCGAAGAATACGACCAGGCCATAGGCGAGGTGGCGGCCCGCTACCAGCTCGACGGCTACCCGCACCTGCTCGAAGTCATCAGCGCCGAGCAAATGATGGATGCTTACGCCTCCATCGGCATGCCTGTCTACTACCACCACTGGTCGTTTGGCAAACATTTTCTGGCCACCGAAAACCGCTACAAGCGCGGCCAGATGGGCCTGGCGTACGAGATCGTCATCAACTCCGACCCCTGCATCGCCTACCTGATGGACGAAAACACCTTGCCTATGCAGGCGCTGGTGATCGCCCATGCGGCCTACGGGCACAACTCGTTCTTCAAAGGCAACCACCTGTTCAAGCAGTGGACCAGCGCCGATGCCATCGTGGATTACCTGGTGTTCGCCCGCAAGTACATCGCCCAGTGCGAAGAGCGCTTCGGCATGGAGGCTGTGGAGCAACTGCTCGATGCCTGCCACGCCCTGAGCAACCTGGGCGTAGACCGCTACAAGCGCTCGCCCCGCCTGTCGCTAGAGAAGGAAACCACCCGCCTCAAGGAGCGCGCCGAGTACCTGCAGGCCCAGGTGAACGACCTGTGGCGCACCCTGCCCCCCCGCGCCGAGGCCGAAGAGAGCCGCGAAGAAAAGCGCTTCCCGCTGGAGCCCGAAGAAAACCTGCTGTACTTCGTGGAAAAAAACGCCCCGCTGCTTGACCCCTGGCAGCGCGAGGTGGTGCGCATCGTGCGCAAGATCGGCCAGTACTTCTACCCCCAGCGCCAGACGCAGGTGATGAACGAAGGCTGGGCCACCTACTGGCACTACACCCTGCTCAACACCTTGTACGACGAAGGCCGCCTGGGCGACGGTTTCATGCTGGAGTTTTTGCAGTCGCACACCAACGTGGTCTACCAGCCCCCCTACAACAGCCCGCATTTCTCGAGCATCAACCCCTATGCACTGGGCTTTGCGATGTGGCGCGACATCCGCCGCATCTGCGAGGAGCCGACCATTGAGGACCGCGCCTGGTTCCCCGACATCGCGGGCTCCGAGTGGCGCAAGACCTTTGACTTTGCGATGCACAACTTCAAGGACGAGAGCTTCATCGCCCAATACCTGTCGCCCAAGCTGATGCGTGAGTTCCGCTTCTTCTCGGTACTGGACGACGATGCCCGCAAGACGCTGGACATCCAGAGCATCCACGACGACAGCGGCTTTCGCGCCCTGCGCCAGCAGCTCTCCGAGCAGTACGACCTGGGTAACCGCGAGCCCAACATCCAGGTCTGGAACGTCGACCTGCGCGGCGACCGCTCGCTCACCCTGCGCCACTTCGCCCACCAGCGCCGCCCGCTGGGCGAATCCAGCGCCACCGTGCTCAAGCACATGGCCACGCTGTGGGGCTTCAACGTGCGGCTGGAGCGGCAAAACGCCGACGGCAGCATCACACTGGTGGCCGAACACCAAAGCGAAAAACGCCGACGCAGCGATGTGAAAAAGACCCCCTGAACGTTTTGCTGCTATTTTTTATAGCTGCTCGTGCTTATTAAATAAGCGTTAGGTGCCGATTTCGTATAAATTTTCGGTAGCCCTTTAGGCAAAGCGGTATTTAATTTGCCATCCACATACCATCCAACCGGATGGTTTAAACTCCGGGCATGTCCTCAAAAGCTGTTGCCCCTCTCTCCCCTTCGCTCCCCGCAGTCAGGTCCAAGTTACCTGACTCCGAAAAAATCACCATCAACCTCGGCTTTGTGGACCTGGGCCACATTGACCTGCTGGTCAGTGAAAGCTTCTACGCCAACCGTACCGACTTCATCCGCACGGCCATCCGCAACCAGTTGGCCCAGCATTCCGATGCCGTCAAACAGGTGGTAGCCCGCAAGATGTTGGTGCTGGGCCTGCAGCACTTCAGCCAGGCCGACCTGCTGGCGGTGCAAGCCGCGAACCAGAAACTGCAAATCCGCGTGCTGGGCCTGGCCACCATTGCCCACGACGTGCCCGCCGAACTGGCACTGGCCACTATCGACACCCTGGAGGTGCTGGGTTCCCTGCAAGCCAGCCCCGAAGTCAAAGCCGCCCTGGCCCACCGTTGCATCTAACCCCCCGAAAGAATCCATGAGCGCCCTTTTCAAAAAACTCTTCCAGGAAGCCACCCGGCTTACCCGCAATGGCAGCTTGCAAGAAGCCACCCGCGCCATCCAGCAGGCGCTGGGCCGCGCCACGGCTTCGTCCACACCGCCCGCAGCATCGCCTTGGAAAACCGACAGCGATGTCATCGACGTGGTGGCGCGCCCTATGCCGCAGCCCGTGTCCGAACCGGTGCGCCCCCTGCACACCCCGGTGGAACCCGCCTCCAACGACGGCCCCGGCGAATTCACCGAAGCCACGTTCACCCACGCAGGCACCGCCCGCAGCTACAAGCTCTACACCCCGCCGCACGCCATCGCCCAACCCGCACAGCCCTTGCCCCTGGTGCTGATGCTGCACGGCTGCACCCAGAACCCCGACGACTTCGCCGCAGGCACCGGCATGAACGCCCTGGCGCTGGAGCACGGCTTTGTGGTGGTCTACCCCGCGCAAAACCAGAAGGCCAACGCCCAGCGCTGTTGGAACTGGTTCACCCCCGCCGACCAGCAGCGCGACACCGGTGAAGCGGCCTGGCTGGCCGCCCTGGTGCAGCAAGTCACCCGCACCCGCGCCATCGACCCAGCCCGCGTCTACGTGGCCGGCCTGTCCGCAGGCGGTGCCATGGCCAGCATCCTGGGACACACCCACCCCGACGTATTTGCCGCCGTGGGCGTGCATTCCGGCCTAGCCTGCGGCGTGGCCAGCAACGTGATCACCGCCCTGTCGGTCATGAAAAATGGCCGCAGCGCCGCCGGTGCCGTATCCCAACTGCCCACTATCGTCTTCCACGGCGATGCCGACAAAACCGTGCACCCGCACAACGCCCAAGCCGTGCTGCAAACCGCCATCGGCCAGGCCACCACCACCGCCCAAACCAGCGAAGGCCAGGCCGCTCGGGGCCAAAGCTACACCCGCACCACCTACCAAACCGCCGACGGCAGCAGCATCGCCGAGAACTGGACCCTGCACGGCGCAGGCCACGCCTGGTCGGGCGGCAGCGCCAAAGGCAGCTACACCGACCCACTGGGGCCGGATGCGTCGGCGGAGATGTGGCGGTTTTTTGCGGAGCATCCGCGCGCTTCCGTGCACTAAACTGCCGCCCCTGTCCTTGCCTGCTCTCGTATGCCTGATTTCCTGACCGCCGCCTTCTACCAGTTCGTCGCCCTGCCCGATTACGCCGACCTGCAGGCTCCCCTACAGGCCTGCTGCGAGGCGCACCGGGTCAAGGGCATGGTGTTGCTGGCGACCGAGGGCATCAACGGCACCATCGCCGGGCCGCCCGACGGTGTGCGCGCGGTGCTGGCCTGGCTGCGCAGCGACCCGCGCCTGGCAGCTTTGCAGCACAAGGAGGCCACAGCCACCCGCGACCCGTTCTACCGCATGAAGGTGCGGCTCAAGCGCGAAATCGTCACCCTGGGTGTGCCCGGTGTGGACCCGACGCAACTGGCCGGGCAGTATGTGAAGCCCGCAGACTGGAACGCTTTGATCAGCGACCCCGACGTGGTGGTGGTCGACACGCGCAACGACTACGAGGTGGCCATCGGCACGTTTGCGGGCGCACTCAACCCGCACACCCGCAGCTTCGCCGAGCTGCCCGAATGGGTGGAACAGGCCCGCGCCGAGGGCCAGCCGCTGGCGAAAAAACCCAAGGTCGCCATGTTCTGCACCGGGGGCATCCGCTGCGAAAAGTCCACTGCCTACCTGCGCGCCCAGGGTTTTGACGAGGTCTACCACCTGGAAGGCGGCATCCTCAAATACCTGGAAACCGTGCCCGAGGCCGACAGCCTGTGGCGCGGCCAGTGCTTTGTGTTTGACGAGCGCGTCTCGGTCGGCCATGGCCTGGTGCCCGGCGGGTTGGAGCTGTGCCGCTCCTGCCGCCACCCGCTGACCGAGGCCGACCTGGCCTCCCTCCAGTTCGAGCGCGGCGTGGCCTGTGCCCGCTGTGTGAATGAGACCACCGAAGCCCAAAAACAGGGCTACCGCGAGCGCGAGCGGCAAATGGCGCTGGCAGGTGAGCGCCAGACGGTGCACGTCGGCGCAAAGCTCGCCAAATGACGCTGCCCGTCCTGTATTCCTTCCGCCGCTGCCCCTACGCCATGCGCGCGCGGCTGGCGTTGGCGGTAAGCGGGCAAACCGTGGAACTGCGCGAAGTGGTGCTGCGCAACAAGCCGCCGGAGCTGCTGGCCGCGTCCCCCAAAGCCACTGTGCCGGTGCTGGTGCTGCCCGATGGACAAGTCCTAGAGCAGAGCCTGGACATCATGCGCTGGGCTTTAGAGCGCCACGACCCCGCAGGCTGGCTGCACGCGCCGCTGGCGGAAATGCTGGCGCTGGTTGCGCAAGTGGACGGCCCCTTCAAACACCATCTGGACCGCTACAAATACCCGGGGCGCTACGAAGACGATAGCTGCTCACGCCCAGCGGATAAGCACAGGGATGCGATTGGGCATATGGTTTCCGAGTGGGAGCAACGCCTGGCCGGACAGCCTTACCTGTTCGGCCCCCACCCCACGCTGGCCGACATGGCCATCGCCCCGTTCGTGCGCCAATGCGCGCATGTGGATGCCGCCTGGTTTGCTGCCCAGCCCTGGCCGCAGGTGCAAAAATGGCTGGTAGATTTTGAAGCGTCCGCGCTCTTCGAGCAGGTGATGCAGAAGTTTCCGCCATGGCAGTCCGCCGCCGCGGGCGATAAGCTGTCTTGACCACAGTCAATTACACCTACTTGCAATGCTTACTTTATTTAGTAACAAAGCAAATGGGGCACACAGCACGGTTTCGGTACCCCTGACCCACAATGGGGCATGTCTGGTCAGCCACCCGATAGCCACCACATTCGAAAAACTTTGATTGCAGCAGCGAAGCACCGGCGCATACGCTCCCCCGATGCCGCAGCAGGGATGTGCCTGACTGCGTCGGTAGAGTTTGCGCTGGCCGCCAGGAAGCTGGCGCCCCTGCAGTTTGTACGTTGGCGGGTGGTCAAGGAACCCGCCTATTGCGAACACTGGGCGGTACAGATCAACGAGAGCGAGGTTGTGGACCTGACGCATGTGCAGGTCGATGGCGATGACGAGCCCGCGCACACTCTGGACTCGTACCCGGCCCACTACCGCCACCCCAGGCGGTATCCCTGCGATTTGCTCACCGAACTGCTTGCGCAAGACGGTACGGTTGTGCACTGGCATACCTTGGCGCGTGCCCGGCTGCGCATGCACTGGTTTGATATCCGCCAGGCGCGGTGGCACCAAAAGCCGCTAGAACTGGTGCGCGCCAGCGGTGAATGGCTGCGCTACGCGCTGGTCACAGCACGCAAGGCCTTGCTCCAGCGCCTGCTGGCACGCCATGCCCACTTGCGGCAGACGGGCCGCAGCAGGCACCCGTGGACACACGGGCGCTGATCGTAGACGTAGACAACCCCTTCCCTACAGCGCCTTCAGCCCCATCAGCAACAACCCCGCCGCCATAAACCCGCCCTGTAAACGCAAAGCCTGCGGCAGGCTGACCCGGCGGGTTTCCACGTGGCGGTACAGCCACTGGCCCGAGCGCAGTGACAGCGCAAACGCCAGCAGCATGCCTGCGGCATTCATCCACGGCTGGGTGGGGAAGTACTGGCTGAACACGGTGTTGACCAGCAGGCACACCGAGAAATGCACCAGAAACACCGAGTACGCCATCTGCCCCAGGCGTTGCACGCGCGGCAGGGGCGACCACTGGCGGGCCCAGGGGCTAGCCTGCAACACGCCCAGCACCAGTGCGGTGACCAGGGCTACGGCGATGCGTTCGCGAAAGTCCAGTACCAGGGCGGTCAGGCCCAGCAGGGCCAGGGCCGCCAGCCAGGCCCAGGGCTGGGTGCTGCGACCGGCCCAGAAGGCCAGCATGCCCAGGCCGTAGGCCCCGGCAAAGTACAGGCCCAGGGTGTCGAAGGTGGCGTCCAGGTTGAAGTACAGCAGCGAGGCACTGGTCAACCCCAGCACCAGCACCGGGGCCAACCAGCGGGCTGACCATTGCCGCGCCACAGTCAGCACCAGCACCGCCAGCGCAAACAATTGAAAGTCCACCGCCACGTACCAGACCCCGGCCGACAGCGCCTCGTAGCCCAGCAGGTCTTGCAGCATGAACACATGGGCCAGCAACTGGGGCAGCGAGGGTTCGCTGGGGATGGACGGGTGGTCCATGCCATAGCGCGCCACTTCGGCCGCCAGCAGGCCAAACAGCAGGGCCGCCAGATACGGCACCGACAGGCGCACAAACCGGCGCTGCACCTGCTGCCACGGGCTATCGAACCGGGCCACGCCGCCGGGTGCCAGGGTGCTGGCCGCCAGGTAGCCGCCCAGCACCAGAAACACCTGCACGGCCATGCGGCCATAGTCAAACAGCCAGTCCATCAGCTCGCTGGCCAGCGGGTAGGCGACGGTGGACATGGGGCCGTAAAACACCAGGTGGTGGGCCACGACCAGCGCACAGGCCAGGCCTTTGATCACGTCAAGCAGGGGAATGCGGGAAGCTGGGGTAGCGTGAGGAATGGAGATCGACATCGTCACAAAAAAACGTCCGCCCGCCACTGGCAAAGCAGCGGCGGGCGGACGGGTATCAGAGGCGCAGCGCGCCGGTAAAAATTACACAGACAGCCGGGCTTTGGCCTCGGCATATTCGCGGGAGAGTTGGGCAACATAATCGGCCACGGGCTGGATTTTACGGACTGCGCCGATGCCCTGGCCGCAGCCCCAAATATCCTTCCAGGCCTTGGCCGCCGTGTCACCGCCAAAGTTCATCTTGGTGGGGTCGCTCTCGGGCAGGTTGTCGGGGTCCAGGCCGGCAGCGCGGATGCTGGGTGCCAGGTAGTTGCCATGCACACCGGTGAACAAATTGCTCAGCACGATGTCGTCCGAATCGCCGTCTACCACGGCCTGCTTGTAGGCCAGCGCGGCGCGCGCCTCGGTGGTGGCGATGAAGGCGGAGCCGATGTAGGCAAAGTCGGCCCCCATGGCCTGGGCTGCCAGCACTGCACCGCCGGTAGAGATGGAGCCGCTCAGGGCCAGCGGGCCGTCGAACCATGCGCGGATTTCCTGGATCAGCGCAAACGGGCTCTTGATGCCCGCATGGCCGCCCGCGCCGGTGGCCACGGCGATCAGGCCGTCTGCGCCCTTCTCTATGGCCTTGTGGGCAAACTTGTTGTTGATGATGTCGTGCAGCACCACGCCGCCGTAGCTGTGGGCCGCCGCGTTGATGTCTTCGCGCGCCCCCAGCGAGGTGATGACGATGGGCACCTTGAACTTCACGCAGGCCTGCATGTCGTGCTCCAGCCTGTCGTTGGATTTGTGCACGATCTGGTTGATGGCAAACGGTGCGGCGGGTTTGTCCGGGTGGGCCTGGTTGTAGGCCGCCAGGGTCTCGGTAATCTCGGCCAGCCAGTCGTCCAGCTGCGCAGCCGGGCGGGCGTTGAGCGAGGGCATGGAGCCCACCACACCGGCAATGCACTGCGCAATCACCATCTGCGGCGTGCTGACGATGAACATCGGCGAGGCGATGACGGGCAGCGGCAAGGCGCTCAAGGCGGCGGGAAGCTTGGACATGTCGTCTCCAGATCGGTTTTTATAAGAAATCAGGCTCTAGCGCTTATTCCATGGGCGGCAAAAGCTACTAAAGTTATAGCAATCAGTAAGCATCCAAGGCCAGGCCGGTGACGCTGTCCGCGCCCTCCACGATGCTGTCGCGCAGGCTTTGTGCGGCCACCAGCACATGGTCGGCATAAAAACGGGCGGTGGTGATCTTGGCCTGCATGAAAGCGGTGTCCTCGCCCTTGGCCAGCAGCTCTTCGGCCACCAGCAGCGAGCGCGCCAGTTGCCACCCGGCCACCAGCTTGCCCGCCAGCATCAGGTAGGGCACGCTGCCCGCAAACACGGCATTCGGCTGGGCCTTGGCCTGGGTGACCACAAAAGTCACCACGTCCAGGAAGGCGGTGCGGGCGGTTTTCAGGCGGCGGGCCACGGCCACCGCGTCGGCGCTGCCGCTCTGGGTCAGCGCGGTTTCGGTCACCACGATCTGGCGCGCAATGGCCTTGGCCGTGGCACCGGCATCGCGCAGGGTTTTGCGGCCCACCAGGTCATTGGCCTGGATGGCGGTGGTGCCTTCGTAGATGGCCAGAATCTTGGCATCGCGCAGGTACTGGGCGGCCCCGGTTTCTTCGATGAAGCCCATGCCGCCGTGCACCTGCACGCCCAGCGAGGCCACGTCCAGGCTCATTTCGGTGCTGTAGCCCTTGACCAGCGGCACCAGGAATTCGTAGATGGCCTGGTTCTGCTGGCGGGTTTCGGCCTCAGGATGGTGGTGGGCAATGTCGTAGGCCGCTGCCGCCGCCATGGCCATGGCACGGCAGCCCTGGGTGTGGCCGCGCATGGTCATCAGCATGCGCTGCACGTCGGGGTGGTGGATGATGGCCACGCTGGCCTTGACCGAGCCATCTACCGGACGGCTTTGCACCCGGTCTTTGGCAAACTGCACCGCCTTTTGGTAGGCCCGCTCGGCCACCGCAATGCCCTGCACACCCACGGCGTAACGGGCGGCGTTCATCATGATGAACATGTACTCCAGGCCGCGGTTTTCTTCGCCCACCAGGTAACCCACGGCACCGCCGTTATCGCCGTACTGCAGCACGGCGGTGGGGCTGGCCTTGATGCCGAGCTTGTGCTCGATGCTGACGCAGTGCACGTCGTTGCGCGCACCTAGCGTTCCATCGGCATTGACCAGAAACTTGGGCACCACGAACAGACTGATGCCCTTCACGCCCTCGGGCGCGCCGCTTACCCGCGCCAGCACCAGATGGACGATGTTCTCGGCCATGTCGTGCTCACCCCAGGTGATGAAAATCTTGGTGCCAAACACCTTGTAGTTGCCGTCGGCCTGCGGTTCGGCGCGGCTGCGCACCATGGCCAGGTCGCTACCGGCCTGGGGCTCGGTCAGGTTCATGGTGCCGGTCCACTCGCCGCTGACCAATTTTTCCAGGTACGTGGCCTTGAGCGCATCCGAGCCTGCCGTCAGCAAGGCTTCGATCGCGCCGTCGCTGAGCAAGGGGCATAGCGCAAAGCTCAGGTTGGCGCTGTTGCACATTTCCACGCAGGCCGCGCCGATCGACTTGGGCAGGCCCGCGCCGCCGTAGTCCGCCGGGTGCTGCAGGCCCTGCCAGCCGCCTTCGGCAAACTGCTTGAAAGCGCCCTTGAAGCCTGGCGAGGCGGTGACCACGCCGTCTTTCCAGGTGGAAGGGTTCTGGTCGCCCGTCCAGTTCAGCGGAGCAAGCACGCCCTCGTTGAATTTGGCCGCCTCTTCCAGCACCGCCTGGGCCGTGTCCAGCCCCGCGTCTTCAAAGCCCGGCAGCGCAGCGATGTGGTCGATGCGGGCCAGATGCTGGATGTTGAACAGCATGTCTTTCAGCGGGGCGGTGTAGCTCATGGGGTGTCTCCGAGATCAAAAATAGGTACAAAAAAAGCACCTCGCAGGATGCCTTCTCTTGCTGTTTTGCACCTTACAGAGGGAATCCACCCAAGCTGGCAGAACCCGCCCCTTCCAGAAACACCGCAGAACTGGCTTTGCCAGGCTGCTGGTGTTGCCCCCTGCAAGGGGGTTGGAGAAAGATGCGAAGCACTGAAGCCTGGGGGTGTGCTTTATTACATTACAGCGCCTTGACCAGTTCTGGGACTGCGACGAATAGATCGGCTACCAGCCCGTAATCCGCCACGCTGAAGATCGGCGCTTCTTCGTCCTTGTTGATGGCCACAATCACCTTGCTGTCCTTCATGCCCGCCAAGTGCTGGATGGCGCCACTGATACCGGCGGCCACGTACAGCTGGGGCGCCACGATCTTGCCGGTCTGGCCCACTTGCCAGTCGTTCGGGGCGTAGCCTGCGTCTACGGCAGCGCGCGATGCTCCCAACGCGGCACCCAGCTTGTCGGCCAGGGGCACCATGACTTCGTTGAACTTCTCGGCGCTGCCCAGGGCCCGGCCACCGCTGACGATGATCTTGGCGGCGGTGAGTTCGGGGCGGTCGTTCTTGGCGATTTCGCTGCCCAGGAAGCTGGTGCTGCCGCTAGCAGCTACTGGCGCTATGCTTTCAATAGCTGCTTGCGCCGATTCCATATGCGCTGCAGCATCAAAACCCGTAGTACGCACGGTGAGCACCTTGGTCGCGTCCAGGCTTTGCACGGTGGCGATGGCGTTACCGGCGTAGATGGGGCGCTCGAAGGTGTCGGCGCTGATGACTTTGGTCACGTCGCTGATCTGGCCCACGTCCAGCTTGGCAGCCACGCGGGGGGCCACGTTCTTGCCCGAGGCGGTGGCGGGGAAGACGATGTGGCTGTAGCCGGAGGCCAGGGCCAGCACCTGGGCGGTGACGTTCTCGGCTAGGCCGTGTGCAAACCCGGGGGCATCGGCGTGCAGGACCTTGGCGACTCCGGCGATCTGGGCAGCAGCCGCCGCAGCGCCACCGGCGTTGCTACCGGCGATGAGGATGTGCACATCGCCTCCGCATTGGATGGCGGCGGTGACGGTGTTCAGGGTCGCGCCTTTGACGCTGGCGTTGTCGTGTTCGGCAATGATAAGTACGGACATGTCAGATCACTTTCGCTTCGGTCTTGAGTTTGGCAACCAGGGTGGCCACGTCGGGGACTTTGATACCGGCGCTGCGTTTGGGCGGCTCGGAGACTTGCAGGGTCTTGATGCGCGGTGACACATCCACACCCAGGTCTTCGGGCTTGAAGACATCCAACTGTTTCTTCTTGGCCTTCATGATGTTGGGCAGGGTGACGTAGCGGGGTTCGTTCAGGCGCAGGTCGGTGGTGACCACGGCGGGCAGCGAGACGCTGAGGGTTTCCAGGCCGCCGTCGACTTCGCGGGTGACGCTGGCTTTGCCATCGGCGACCTCGATCTTGCTGGCGAAGGTGGCCTGGGGCAGGTCGGCCAGGGCGGCGAGCATTTGGCCGGTCTGGTTGCAGTCGTCGTCGATGGCTTGCTTGCCCAGGATGACGAGGCCGGGTTGTTCCTTGTCGACCAGGGCTTTGAGGAGCTTGGCGACAGCCAGGGGTTGCAGTTCTTCGGCCGTTTCGACCAGGATGGCACGGTCGGCGCCGATGGCCATGGCGGTGCGCAGGGTCTCGGAGCACTGGGTGACACCGCAGGAGACGGCGATGATCTCGGTGACCACGCCCTTCTCTTTCAACCGCACGGCTTCTTCGACGGCGATTTCGTCAAAGGGGTTCATGCTCATCTTGACGTTGGCGATGTCTACGCCCGTTCCGTCGGTTTTGACGCGGACCTTGACGTTGTAATCGACCACGCGTTTTACGGCTACCAGTACCTTCATGCTGTTGGCTCCTAAAAGTTATGCAATGTAATTCTCGAGCGTGATTTTATGCCGCAACCCAAACAGGGTCCGAAAAAATAGTACGGTCGTTCTTTTTTAAATTATAAAAGGCAAACGGGACTTTGTGGCTTGCTATTTGGCCAGTCAGGGTCAATTCGGCGACACCAGATCGCCGGGTATCGGCGGGTGGGCGCTTTGCAGCCGGATGCCAATCTGCTGCGCACGCAGCGCCTGCAGGATGCGCAGGTTGATGGCCGAGCGCAGGTTGCCCTGGCCGTTTTCGGGGTCGTTGATCCAGTAGCCCAGGTGGAATTCCAGGCCCTCGGGCGCAAACTCGGCCAGGGTGGCCGCCGGTGCGGGCTCGCGCAGCACGCGGGGTTCTTGCAAGGCGGCCTCCTCCATCAATGCCATCACCACCTCGGCCGGGCTTTGAAAGCCCACGGTGACCGCGGTGGATTGCGAAATGCGGGAATTGTTGAGCGACAGGTTTTCCACCCGCTGGATCAGCAGCATCTCGTTGGGCACGATGGATTCGCGGCCATTGGGGGCGCTGACCACGGTGTAGCGGGCGTTGATGTCGGTGACCCGGCCTTCAAAGTTATCCACCTTCACAAAGTCGCCAATGCGGATGCTGCGCTCTGCCAGGATCACGAAGCCGCTCACGTAGTTGGCCGCCAGCTTTTGCAGGCCAAAACCGATACCCACGCCCACCGCGCCGCCCAGTACCGACAGCGCCGTCAGGTCGATGCCCACCGACGACAAGGCCACGAGCAGGCCCACAAACATCAGCAAGGCCCGGGTGGCGTTGCTGATGGCCTTGCGCAGCGACAGCGCGCTGCCGGTGGCCGACTTCAGCAGCCGCGCCTCGATGGCAGCCGAAATCCACAGCGTGAAGATCAGCACCGCCCCCGCGGTGAGCGCGCCTTCCACCAGGTTGCGGGCCGACAGCATCGAGCCGCCCACCTTCCATTTGAACTGGTCCAGCTCGTCCAGCAGCACCGGCAGCAGGCCGCTGACCCACAGCACCATGGCCAGCCAGGCGACCCAGGAAATCGTGCGCTCCAGCAGCCGCACGATGGGCGCATTGTTGAACGCCACCTGCAGCACCTTGACCCCGGTACGGATCACCGCCAGCGACACCAGCACCGGCATGGCAATCTTGAACACCGCCAGCGGCATCCAGTGCCCCACCAGCAATTGCGCCAGCAGGCCCAGGCCCAGCAAGAGCAGCGGAAACATCACCCCATCCACAAGGCGGCGGCCAAACAGAATGGACTTTTCGTCGGGCGTGCCCACCGCGCGGCGCACCAGCCAGACCAGGGTCCAGGCCAGCAGGATGCAGGCCCCCAGGGAGGCCAATTCCACCAGGGCGGTGGGGCGTAGCAGGGCGGCTAGCCAGCTGTCGAGATCGGTGATGGGGGCGGCGTTGGCAGTAGAGACAGAATTCATGGAGCTCAGAGAATACAAAGGCAAAATAGGTTCCCGCGCTGATGGGAAGGGCACGAGCAGCTACAAATCTGCTAGCACACGAATGTGCGCTTCCACGCTGCGGCCCAGCGCGCTCAGGTCGTAGCCGCCCTCCAGGCTGCTGACGATGCGGCCCTTGGCGTAGCGGCGGGCGATATCTTTGATGCGCATGGTGATCCAGGCGTAGTCTTGCTCGACCAGGCCCATCTGGCCCATGTCGTCTTCGCGGTGCGCGTCGAAACCGGCGCTGATGAAAATCATCTCGGGACGGTGCTCCTCCAGACGGGGCACCCAGTACATCTCGACCAGTTCACGCACCTCCATGCCGCGGGTGTAGGCGGGCACGGGGATGTTGACCAGGTTGGCCGCATCCGACTGCGCACCGCCCTCGGGATAGAACGGGTGCTGGAAAAAGCTCACCATCAGAATGCGCCCGTCCCCGGCCACGATGTTCTCGGTGCCGTTGCCGTGGTGCACGTCAAAGTCCACAATCGCCACCCGCTGCAGGCCGTGGCGCTCCAGCGCGTACTTGGCGGCAATCGCCACGTTGTTGAAAAAGCAAAAGCCGCTGGAGGTGTCGCGCCCGGCATGGTGGCCCGGCGGGCGCACCGCGCAAAAGGCGTTTTCCAGCTCACCCGCCATCACTGCGTCGGTGGCGGCCAGCGTGGCCCCGGCGGCGGCCAGGGCGGCATCCCAGGTGTAGATATTCAGGCTGGTGTCTGGATCGACCTGCGCGTGGGTGGGGCCACCGGCGTTGATGTCCTCGCGCAGCGTATCGGTCAGGCCGCGCAGGGTGTACACCAGGCTGCGGCTGTGCGCCAGCTCGATATCGGCCAGGGCGGCGGGCGCGGCCTGGAAATGCTCCAGCGCATCGCCCACGCCACTGATCAGCAAACGATCGTCAATCGCGTCCAGCCGCGCCGGGCATTCGGGGTGGCCTGCGCCCATTTCGTGCTTGCGGCAGGCGGGGTGGGTGAAGTAGCCAGTCTTGTTCACGGTTATAGGTCTTTAATTTTTTGGTAACGTGAAGAAATGCACGTACAAAACAAACTCAACGAACTGCTAAAACAGCTTAACACGGTGATTGTGGGCAAACCCGCGCAGGTACAGGACTGCGTGGCCTGCCTGTTGGCGGGGGGACACCTGCTGATCGAAGACGTGCCCGGGGTGGGCAAAACCACGCTGGCCCATGCGCTGGCCCGCACCTTTGGCCTGCAGTTCTCGCGCGTGCAGTTCACCGCCGACCTGATGCCCAGCGACCTGAGCGGCGTATCCATCTACGAGCGCGGCAAGGAAGCCTTTGTGTTCCACCCCGGCCCGCTGTTTGCGCAGATTTTGCTGGCCGACGAAATCAACCGCGCCAGCCCCAAAACCCAGAGCGCGCTGCTGGAGGCCATGGAAGAAAAGCAGGTCACGGTAGAAGGCGCCACCCGCCCCCTGCCCTCGCCCTTCTTCGTCATCGCCACGCAAAACCCGCTGGACCAGCTGGGCACCTTCGCCCTGCCCGAGTCGCAGCTCGACCGGTTTTTGATGCGTATCTCGCTGGGCTACCCCGACCGCGCCTCCGAGCGCCAGCTGCTGGCCGGACAAGACCGGCGCGACCTGGTGGAGCATCTGCCCAGCCTGCTGAGTCCCGCCGAGCTGCAAAGCCTGCAGCAGCAGGTGCTGCAAGTCCATGCCGCCGATCCGCTGCTCGACTACGTGCAAGACCTGGTGGCCGCCACCCGCTCGGGCCGCTGGTTTGTGCAGGGCCTGAGCCCGCGCGCCGGTATTGCCGTGGTGCGCGCCGCCAAAGCCCAGGCGCTGCTCAGTGGCCGCGACTACGTGGCCCCGGACGACGTGCAGGCCATCCTGGCGCAGACCGTGGCGCACCGCCTGGTACCGGTGGGCGACGCAGGCCGTGGCGCAGTGGCCCAGGTGCAGGCCATGATCGCGGGCACGCCCTTGCCGTGAACATGCTGCGGGCCCGCTTCCAGCGCTGGTGGCAGGCGCGCATCCAGTTGACCGACACCACGCTGCTGACCCAGCGCAACGTCTACATCCTGCCCACCGGCCCCGGCTGCATGCTGGCGGCCACGCTGCTGGTGCTGCTGGTGGCCAGCATCAACTACCAGCTCAACCTCGGGTATGTGCTGACCTTCATGCTGGCCGGATGCGCCGTGGTGGGCATGCACGTGGGCCACGCCACGCTGCGCGGGTTGACTCTGCATTTGATAGCACCTACCGCCCAGTACATGGGCGCTAGCGCCCTGATTTCCATACAAGTCATCAGCACGCGCAAAACCACCCGCCACGGCATTGGCCTGGGCTTGCTGGGCAGCGGCCACTGGGCCTGGACCGACGTGCCCGCGCAGGGCAGCAGCCGGGTGCAAATCGCCTTCACCCCCACCCAGCGCGGCCTGCAGCACCTGCCCGCCATCACCGCCGAAACCCGTTTCCCGCTGGGCACCTTCCGCGTCTGGACCTACTGGCGGCCCGCTGCGCAGTTGCTGGTCTACCCCCGCCCCGAAGCCCACCCGCCGCCGCTGCCCCCCGGCCAGCCGCGCGCGGGCGGGGCCAGCCACAGCGCGCCGAATGCCAGCGGTGAATTCGACGGCGTGCGCCCGTATCGGCGCGGCGACCCGCTGAAGCTGGTGGTCTGGAAAAAGGCCGCCAAGGCCGATGAACTCGTCAGCCGCGACAGCCAGCAAGCCCAGCGCCACGAGCTCTGGCTGGACTACGCCCAGGCCGGGTCGCCGGGGGTGGAAGCCAAACTCTCGCGCCTGTGCGCCTGGGTGCTGCTGGCGGACCAGCTAGGGCTGGACTACGGGCTGCGCCTGCCGGGGCAAGACCTTGCGCCGGGCGCAGGCGAGGCGCACAAGCGGCGTTGCCTGGAGGCATTGGCTTTATGCCAAATCGGTGCCTAGCGCTTATTCCATAAGTACAAGCAGCTCTTTAATACATAGCAACCACCTTATGCGCTGGTCCACCTCTTTCACCGCACTGCCTCACCTCCCAAGAGACAGCCGCGACACCCTGTTTCTGCTGGCCGTCATCGCCTGGGTGGTGCTGCCGCAAATCGGCAATCTGCCCGTCTGGTGCGCGCTGGCCACGGCGGGGGTGCTGGTGTGGCGCGGCTGGCTGGCGTGGGGCTCCCGGCCGCTGCCGTCACGCTGGTGGCTGGCGGTGCTGCTGGGGGCGGCGCTAGCGGCCACGCTGGCCACGCACAAAACCCTGCTGGGGCGGGACGCGGGGGTGACGCTGATCGTGGTGCTGCTGGCCCTCAAAACCCTGGAGCTGCGGGCGCGGCGGGATGCGTTTGTGGTGTTTTTTCTGGGCTTTTTTACGATGCTCAGCAACTTCTTTTTCTCGCAGTCGCTGCTGACCGCAGTGGCCATGTTGGTGGCGCTGCTGGGGCTGTTGACGGCCCTGGTCAATGCCCATATGCCGGTCGAAAACAAGGCCCCGCTGCGCGAGGCAGCGCGTATTGCGGGCGGCATGGCGCTGCTGGGTGCGCCCATCATGGCGGTGCTGTTTGTGCTGTTTCCGCGCATGGCCCCGCTGTGGGGCGTGCCCAGCGATGCCATGGCCGGGCGCAGCGGCTTGTCGGCCAGCATGCAGGTGGGCACCATGGCCAGCCTGGCGCTGGACGACAGCATCGCCATGCGGGTGCGGTTTGACGGAGTGCCGCCTGCGCAACGCGACCTGTACTTTCGCGGCCCGGTGTTGTCGCTGTATGACGGGCGCGAATGGCTGCCCCAGGCCCGCGACTTTGCCCGGCCCGATACCCGCGACCTGCAGGTGTCCGGCCCGCCGGTGCGCTACCAGGTGACGCTGGAGCCCAACAACCGCCCCTGGCTTTTAACGCTGGATGCCACGCCCCAGGCCCCTACCCTGCCCGCAGGCGTATCCGCGGTGATGACCAGCGACCTGCAGTGGCTGGCCAGCCGCCCCACCACCGATTTGCTGCGCTACCAGGCGCAAAGCTACCCGCAGTTTCGCTATGGCCCACAGCGGGCCAACCTGGACCTGCAGCGCTATGTGGATCTGCCGCCCGGCTTCAACCCGCGCACCCTGCAACTGGCCGCCGACCTGCGCCGTGCCCAGCCCGGTGCCGACACCGCCGCGCTGGTGCAAACCGTGCTGACCCGCCTGCGCACCGGTGGCTACCTCTACACGCTGGAGCCCGGCCTGTACGGGCGCGATACCGCCGACGAATTCTGGTTTGACCGCAAAGCCGGTTTTTGCGAGCACATCGCCTCGTCCTTCGTGGTGCTGATGCGGGCGCTGGACATCCCGGCGCGCGTGGTCACCGGCTACCAGGGCGGCGAGCTCAACGGCGTGGACGGCTTCTGGGTAGTGCGCCAAAGCGATGCCCACGCCTGGGCCGAGGTGTGGACGGCCACCACAGGCTGGACCCGGGTGGACCCCACCGGCGCGGTGTCGCCGGGCCGGGTGGGCAGCTTCACCCGCCTGCAGGCCCCACGCGGGGCCATCGCCAACACCCTGGCCAACGTCAACCCCGACGCGGCCCGGCGCCTGCGCGCCGCCTGGGACGCGCTCAACAACAGCTGGAACCAGTGGGTGCTGAACTACAGCCAGAGCCAGCAGCTCAACCTGCTGAAAAACATCGGCTTCGACAGCCCCGAATGGGAAGACCTGGGCAAGCTGCTGGCGGGCTTATTGGTGCTGGCCAGCCTGGGCGGTGCAGCCTGGGCCCAGTGGGAACGCCGCCAGCACGACCCCTGGCTACGCCTGCTGGACCAGGCCCGGCGCAAGATGCTGAAAACCGGCATCCAAGTACCGGCCCACGCCGCCCCCCGGCAGATGGCCGCGCTGGTGGCCGATCGACCCGCCCTGCGCGACTGGCTGCTGCAGATGGAGGGCCTGCGGTACGCGCCGCACAGCCCCGGCAGCCTGGCGGCGCTGCGAAAGGCGTTCAAGCGGCTTGGGTGGCCGCGCTAGACTCGGCGGTCACCTTTCCATTGCCATGTACAAACTTCTTCCGATTGCTATTTTTTTAATAGCTTCTTGCGCCCTTCCCGCAAGCGCCAAGGCCCCAAAAAGCACTAAATCCAAAATAGCCACCAGCGCCACACCTACCGGCCCGCTGTACGCCAGCCGCATGGACGTAGTGGCCGCCGCCGACGATATCGCCGAGCGCCGTGGCCTGGACCCGGCCTGGGTCCACCA
The DNA here is from genome assembly GCF_056521425.1 of Rhodoferax sp. LS1P39. Classification (NCBI taxonomy): domain Bacteria; kingdom Pseudomonadati; phylum Pseudomonadota; class Betaproteobacteria; order Burkholderiales; family Comamonadaceae; genus Rhodoferax; species Rhodoferax sp. LS1P39. The sequence goes on from NZ_JBWMAV010000005.1 coordinate 191,371, forward strand.
GGTACTGGCCCAGGCCCGCTTCATCCCCAGCGTGCCGCGCCTGATGGCTCCTGCGCCCACCGGCACCATCAAAAACTGGCAGCTCTACCGCAGCCGCTTCATCGACCCCGTGCGCATTGCCGCCGGGGTGCGCTTCTGGCAGGCCCACCGCGCCACGCTGGAGCGGGCCGAGCAGGAATACGGCGTACCGGCCGAAATCATCGTCGGCATCATCGGTGTGGAGACGATCTACGGCCAGAACATGGGCAACTTCCGGGTGCTGGACGCGCTGACCACGCTGGCTTTTGACTTTCCCGCCAGCCACCCGCGCGCCAAGGAGCGCACGGCCTACTTCAAGGGCGAGCTGGAGCAGTACCTGAGCCTGACCCAGCGCGCGGGCATCGACCCCCTGGCCCTGCGCGGCAGCTACGCCGGGGCCATGGGCCTGGGCCAGTTCATGCCGACCAGCTGGGTGAATTTTGCGGTGGACTTCGATGGTGACAGCCGGGTCGACCTGTTCAACAGCCCGGCCGATGCGATTGGCTCGGTGGCCAACTACTTCAAGGCTTTCCATTGGCAGACCAGCATGCCGGTGTTTTACCCGGTGCAGTTCGACCCAAAAACCCTGGATATGGATGCGCTGATGGCCCCGGACATCCTGCCCACCTTCAGCGTGGCCCGTTTCCAGGCCCTGGGTGCGGTGCTGGACGGCCCGGCGCTGCAACACACCGGCCCGCTGGCGCTGGTAGAGCTGCACAACGGCGGCGACCCACCGCAGTATGTGGCGGGCACCGAGAATTTCTACGCCATTACCCGCTACAACTGGAGCAGCTACTACGCCATGGCGGTGTTCGAGCTGGGACAGGAAGTGGCCGCTGCGGTAAAGGCCAAACCCGGGCCATAGACCGCCCGGTCGACTGTGGTGGGCCCGACACTGTGGAAACTCGACTAAGTCACACAAACCGTCTTCATTGTCCTGAAAGCTATATTTTTCAATAGCTTACGCATGATCCCGTGCAACACTCGGTAACAGAAGATTACACAACCACAGGATCACCATGCGCTTTTTGCCGAAATTACTAGCCACCTCCCTTATCGCTTTCGCAGGCATGGCCAGCGCCACCGTAGTCACCTTCGAGGACCTTAACGGCCAGGGCACTCTGGCATCCAACTACGCAGGGCTCACCTGGGGCGCTGGCTGGAACTACTACGACTCGGTGCAGTCGCCTTACAACCCGTCCTCGGGCAAAACCCGCATCTACAACAACGACAGCCCCACCACCGATGGGTTCAAATTCTCCAGCGATGTCATTTTTGACGGTGCCTACTTCTCGGGCTACCAAAGCGCCGGTTTTGAGCTATTCAACGACGGCCAACTGGTGTTTACCTCGTCCCTGCTGGGCTTGTCGGATACGCCCAGCTTCCTGTCGTCGGGTTACGCGGGCCTGGTGGACGAAGTGCGGCTGTCCGTCAGTAACGGTGCCTTTGTCATGGACGACGTGACCTACCACACCACCGCCCGCAATACGGTGCCGGAACCCAGTTCGCTGGCCTTGATGGGCCTGGGCCTGGCGGGTCTGGTTCTGGCAAAGCGTCGCAAGGCCTGAGCCCCGCTCACCCACACCAAAGCGCCCTGCGGGGCGCTTTTTGCATGGGGAATCAAGAGAAAATCCGGGCCTCCAACGCACTTCGGGCCTGCTCACCGTGAGGTCAGCAGGCCCGAAGCGGGACTTATCGCAGAGCGATTAGTTGCGGGTCTGGTCGACCAGCTTGTTCTTGGCAATCCAAGGCATCATGGCGCGCAGCTGGGCACCCACGATTTCGATGGAATGCTCGGAGGTCAAGCGGCGGCGGGCGGTCATGCTGGGGTAGCCGGTGCGGCCTTCCAGGATGAACATCTTGGCGTATTCGCCGGTCTGGATGCGCTTCAAGGCATTGCGCATGGCAACGCGCGACTCGGCGTTGATGACTTCAGGACCGGTCACGTACTCGCCGTACTCGGCGTTGTTCGAGATCGAGTAGTTCATGTTGGCAATGCCGCCTTCGTAGATCAGGTCGACGATGAGCTTGAGCTCGTGCAGGCATTCGAAGTAGGCCATTTCAGGGGCGTAACCGGCTTCCACCAGGGTTTCGTAGCCCATCTTGATCAGCTCGACCGCGCCGCCACACAGCACGGCTTGTTCGCCGAACAGGTCGGTCTCGGTTTCTTCCTTGAAGTTGGTTTCGATGATGCCGGCCTTGCCGCCACCATTGGCCATGGCGTAGCTCAGAGCCAAGTCACGGGCCTTGCCGGTCTTGTCCTGGTGCACGGCCACCAGGTGGGGCACGCCGCCGCCCTGGGTGTAGGTGTTGCGCACGGTGTGGCCGGGTGCCTTGGGGGCGACCATCCACACGTCCAGATCCGCACGGGGCACGACCTGGTTGTAGTGCACGTTGAAGCCGTGGGCGAAGGCCAGCGAAGCGCCTGCCTTGATGTTGGGTTCGACATTGTTCTTGTAGACACCGGCGATATCTTCGTCGGGCAACAAAATCATGACCACGTCGGCGGCCTTGACCGCGTCGTTGACTTCCATCACGTTCAGGCCGGCCTTGCCAACCTTGTCCCAGGAAGCGCCACCCTTGCGCAGACCGACCACGACCTTCACGCCGCTGTCGTTCAGGTTTTGCGCGTGGGCATGGCCCTGGCTACCGTAGCCGATGATGGCAACCGTCTTGCCCTTGATCAGGCTGAGGTCGCAGTCTTTGTCGTAAAAAACTTTCATGTTCTTCTTTCAGTAATTTAAAGGTTTGGCGAAATGCCCATCGACAGGCCCAGGGCGAACGTTTACCGAAATCGCCAAAAAGAGTCCGTTCGCGTTGAGCCCGTCAAAACGCGCGTACGGACGACTCAAAACTTAAACCCGCAAGATGCGTTCGCCCCGGCCAATGCCGCTGGCACCGGTGCGCACGGTTTCCAGAATGGCGCTGCGGTCCAGGGCTTCCAGGAAAGCGTCGTTTTTGCCCTGGTCGCCGGTCAGCTCGATGGTGTAGCTCTTCTCGGTCACATCGATGATGCGGCCGCGGAAGATGTCGGCCATGCGCTTCATTTCTTCGCGCTCCTTGCCGACCGCACGCACCTTGACCATCATCAGCTCGCGCTCGGTGTAGGCACCTTCGGTCAAATCGACCACCTTGACCACCTCGATGAGGCGGTTCAGGTGCTTGGTGATCTGTTCGATCACGTCGTCCGAGCCGGAGGTCTGGATGGTCATGCGCGACAGCGTCGCGTCTTCGGTGGGAGCCACCGTGAGCGACTCGATGTTGTAACCCCGGGCCGAGAACAGGCCCACAACGCGGGAAAGAGCACCGGGCTCGTTTTCCAGCAAGACAGCAATGATGTGTTTCATAGATTGAAGAGACTCCTCTTTTCGCTCTGACCGCCCCTTGCGGGTCGGCTGTCGCGGAAGCTTTCGCTTTCGCCGCCCTCCCCTGCGCACGGTAATGTGCAGGCTTGGCGGGCAATAGATTCGTCCAAAAGTTGATTTACTATCGATTTAATAGCTGCCACCGCCCATTGGATGGGCGGTAGAGCCTGATTTGACTTACAAGTCTTCGCTACCCAGCAGCATCTCGGTAATGCCCTTACCAGCCTGCACCATCGGGAACACGTTCTCGGTGGGGTCGGTGCGGAAGTCCATGAACACCGTGCGGTCCTTCAGCTTGCGGGCTTCGCGCAGGGCGGGCTCCACATCTTCGGGGCGCTCGATCAGCATACCGACGTGGCCATAGGCCTCGGCCAGCTTGACGAAGTTGGGCAGTGCGTCCATGTAGCTGCTGCTGTAGCGGCCGGCGTATTCCACCTCTTGCCACTGGCGCACCATGCCCAGGTAGCGGTTGTTCAGCGAGACGATCTTGATCGGCGTGTTGTATTGCAGGCAGGTAGACAGCTCCTGGATGCACATCTGCACCGAGCCTTCACCGGTAATGCAATACACCTCGCTATCGGGCTTGGCCAGCTTGACACCCATGGCGTAGGGAATGCCCACACCCATGGTGCCCAGACCGCCGGAGTTGATCCAGCGGCGGGGTTCGTCAAAGCGGTAGTACTGCGCGGCCCACATCTGGTGCTGGCCCACGTCGGAGGTGATGTAGGTGTCGGCATCCTTGGTCATGTTCCACAAGGTTTCGACCACGTACTGCGGCTTGATCACGTCGCTGGAGCCCATGCTGAACTTCAGGCAGTTACGGCTGCGCCAGCCTTCGATGGTGCTCCACCAGCTACCCAACGCATCGGCATCGGGCTTGGTACCGGCTTCCTTGATCATGGCGATCAGCTCGGTCAGCACTTCTTTCACGTCGCCAACGATGGGTACATCCACCTTGACGCGCTTGGAGATGCTCGACGGGTCGATGTCGATATGGATGATCTTGCGTTCGTTTTGCGCAAAATGCTTGGTGTTGCCGATCACGCGGTCGTCAAAGCGGGCACCCACGGCCAGCAGCACGTCGCAGTGCTGCATGGCGTTGTTGGCTTCGATGGTGCCGTGCATGCCCAGCATACCCAGGAACTTCTTGTCGCTGGCAGGGTAAGCACCCAGGCCCATCAAGGTGTTGGTGCAGGGGTAGCCCAGCATGTCCACCAAAGTGCGCAGCTCTTGCGAGGCATTGCTCAGCAAGACACCGCCGCCGGTGTAGATGTAGGGACGCTTGGCGGCCAACAGCAGTTGCAAGGCCTTGCGGATCTGCCCGCCGTGGCCTTTGCGCACCGGGTTGTACGAGCGCATGCTGATGGTTTCGGGGTAGCCATGGAAAGGAGTCTTCTTGAAAGACACGTCTTTCGGAATGTCCACCACCACCGGGCCGGGGCGACCGGTACGGGCAATATGAAAGGCTTTTTTCAGCGTCTCGGCCAGATCGCGCACGTCTTTCACCAGGAAGTTGTGCTTGACGATGGGGCGGGTGATGCCGACGGTGTCGCATTCCTGGAAAGCATCCAGGCCAATGGCGTGCGTAGGCACCTGGCCACTGATGATCACCATGGGGATGCTGTCCATGTACGCGGTGGCAATGCCGGTGACGGCATTCGTCAGGCCGGGGCCGGACGTGACCAGGGCCACGCCCACATCGCCGGTGGCGCGGGCATAGCCGTCGGCGGCGTGCACGGCTGCTTGCTCGTGGCGCACCAGCACGTGCTGGATGGTGTCTTGCTTATAGAACGCGTCGTAGATGTACAAAACTGCGCCACCGGGGTAACCCCAAATGTGCTTGACGTTCTCGGCCTGGAGGCACTTCACCAGAATCTCGGCACCCATCAGATCGACAGGAGCGGAACGCGAAGTACCGGGGGCGGTGGAAGAAGAGGATGCTGCGGCGGCCGAAGCGATTTCGGCTTTATTGATTTCCATGATGAACCTTTGTGAATTTCTCTAACGAAATACCTTGGGTGCCCCTTCACGCACTCTTTTGGAGTTGTGTCGGAACTTAAGACCAAAGCCATGGGCGAGCTGCTTGCATCGCCGAACCATGATCCGTTTGCTTTTTGACTAGCAAGGCGGATTATGGCATCCTCCTACGCGAAAATTGGCGGGCGCACCAAGAAAATCGCCGGTCAATGCCATAATCCGCCCGCAAGCGCCCCAGACCGGGGCATTGGGTTTTACAAAAAAACACGCCTTTTCACCGCTCCGCTCCACAGGCAACTCCCCTTTTGGCCACTGAACGCGAACTTTCCGATTTTCTCAAAAGCGTCGAAAACCGGGCTTTCAAACGCTCGGTCTACCACGTACGCAACGAAGAATCGGCGCTGGACATCGTGCAAGACAGCATGATGAAACTGGCTGAGCACTATGGCGACAAGCCGGTGACCGAGTTGCCCATGCTGTTCCAGCGGATTTTGTCGAACTGCACGCTGGACTGGTTTCGCCGCCAAAAGACCCGCAACGCCCTGTTTTCGAACATGAGCGACTTCGATTCGGCCGATGGCGATGGCGATTTCGACCTGCTGGAGACCTTCCAGTCATCGGACAACACCGAACGTAACGAAAGCGCCGAAGACACCACGGGCCGGGCACAGGTATTGCGTGAAATTGACACCCAGATACAAGAGTTACCAGCGCGTCAACGAGAAGCGTTCTTGATGCGTTACTGGGAAGAGATGGATGTTGCCGAAACCGCCAGCGCCATGGGCTGCTCGGAAGGCAGCGTCAAAACCCACTGCTCCCGCGCAGTACAGTCGCTTAGCAAGGCGCTCAAGGCCAGAGGAATACATTTATGACACAGCTGCAAACTCCCTCCATGCTGTCGGCGCAAGACCGTTTTGCGCGCAACGTCACGGCACGCCTGTCCGAAGGTTCGGCCACCTTGCCGCACGACATTTCCGAACGCCTGCGCATTGCGCGCATGCAGGCCCTGGCCCACCGCAAACAAGTCGTCATGCGCAGCGCCACCGTAGTGGCCAGCCAGGGCGGCGGCACGGCTGCGCTGACCCTGGGTGGCCAAGGTGGCAACGACAACCCCAACTGGTGGGCCCGGGTTGCCGCCGCCTTGCCGCTGCTGGCGCTGGTAGCCGGGCTGCTGACGATTTACGTGGTGCAAAACGACCTGCGTGCCGACGAACTGGCCGAAGTCGATACCGCCCTGCTCACCGACGATCTGCCCACTGCGGCCTACACCGACCCTGGTTTTGTGGAATTCCTCAAGGCCAACCGAGACTCCACCAACCCCTGATCGAAACGGATACGGATGCTGCTATCGCCCTGGAACCTGTGGTTTGCCTCCTGCGTGGCGGTGGTGTTGTCTCTGGGCGTATTGCCCGTGGTGTGGGCCGAGACCGAGCCCAATCTTGGCGCGGCCTCCATTCCTTTGGCATCCGCCAGCAAGCCCGACCAAAGGCCGTTGTGGAACGAGCTCACCCCAGCGCAGCAGCAGGCTCTCAAGCCTCTGGCCAAGCACTGGAACAACATCAGCGAGCAGCAAAAGCGCAAATGGGTGGCCTTGTCCGTCAACTTTGAAAAAATGTCGCCCACCATGCAGGCCGTGCTGCAAGAGCGCATGCTGGACTGGGGTGCCCTTAGCGTGACGCAGCGCAGCCAGGCGCGGCTGAACTTTGCCGAAGCCAAACGCCTGTCGCCTGCCGAAAAGCAGGCCAAATGGGAGGCCTACCAAACCCTGGACCCGGAAGAAAAAGCCAAACTGGCCAAGCAAGTGCAAAAGAAGCTGGCCGGTGCCGCCACTGGCGTGAAACTGATCCCGGCGCAAAAGCTGGCCACCGTGCCACCTGAACGCAAAAACGAGCCCAAGGGCCCGTCGATTGCCACCGGGTCGCACCAGATCAACCCCCGCACCCTGCTGCCGCTGCCCGCCTACCGGTTCAGCACCGGTAATTCCGTCGTGCCCCGCCCGGCCCAGCCCGCCGGACAATGACGGCTACCGCGGCAACTGCCCTCCCCCCCACCGCCCCGATAAACCTGACTGCCCCCAGCCTGCGCCGCCGATTGGCCTGCTGGCTGTACGAAGGCATGCTGATGTTTGGCGTGGTCTTCATCGCAGGCTACCTGTTCGGCACCCTGAGCCAGACCCGCCACGCCCTGGACAACCGGGCCGGCTTGCAGGCGTTTTTGTTTGTGATCTTCGGCATTTACTTCACCTGGTTCTGGGCCAAGGGCCAGACCCTGGCCATGAAGACCTGGAACATCCGCGTGGTGGGCCGCGATGGCCGGGCCATCAGCCAGCCACGCGCCCTGCTGCGCTATGTATGGAGCTGGCTCTGGTTTCTGCCGCCCCTGGCCGTCATCGCCCCATTTGGGCTGCCGGTCGGCGAAGCCCTGGTCATCATGCTGGGCTGGGTGGCTGTTTGGGCGCTGCTGAGCCGCTTTCACCCGCAGCGCCAGTTCTGGCACGACGCGCTGGCGGGCACCCGGCTGGTCGGTTCTCTCCCTTTAAGCCGCTAAGTTTTAATGGAATCGCCCACCGCCCAAAAATCCCGCAAGGGGCTCACCCGCCTCTGGCACGCCGCGGGCTATTCGCTGGCGGGGCTGCGGGCCGGTTGGAATGAAACTGCGTTCCGCCAGGAGGCCATTGCCGCCATGGTGCTGGTGCCACTGGCCGCCTGGATAGCCCAGAGCTGGGTGGAATTTGCCCTGCTGGCGGGCTCGGTGGTGCTGTTGATGGTGGTGGAGTTGCTCAACACCGGGATCGAGACTGCGATTGACCGCATAGGCCCCGAATGGCACCCCCTGTCAAAGCGCGCCAAAGACATGGGCAGCGCAGCGGTACTGCTGACCGTGCTGATGACGGCCACCATCTGGATACTGGCGCTGGTGCAGCGCTTCAACTAATACCAGCCCACTTCCCCAAGGCAAAGCCGCAGGCGAGCTGAAAATGCCAGGGAACCCGTGGAACTGGCTATGCCAGGCCACTGGGTTCGCCCCCTGCAAGGGGGTTGGCGAAAACACGCAGTGTGTAGCCTGGGGGTGTGCCTATACAGCCGCTTCATCCTGCTCGCCAGTGCGGATGCGCACTACCCGTTCCACGCTGGTCACAAAGATTTTTCCGTCACCGATCTTGCCGGTACGGGCGGCGCGGACGATGGCCTCCACGCAGCGGTCCACCTCTTCGGTTTTCACCACCACCTCGATTTTCACCTTGGGCAGGAAGTCCACCACGTACTCGGCACCGCGGTACAGCTCGGTATGGCCCTTCTGGCGGCCAAAACCCTTGACTTCGGTGACGGTCAGGCCGGTTACGCCGCATTCGGCCAGGGCCTCGCGCACTTCTTCGACTTTGAAAGGTTTCAGGATGGCGGTAATTTGTTTCATATGGCTCAGGTCTCAGTTGTTCAAGCGCGGAATTTGCTCGTAATAGGATAGCGCCAATCCTTGCCAAAGCTGCGGTGGGTTACCCGGATTCCGACGGGCGACTGGCGGCGTTTGTACTCGTTGATTTTAATCAGCCGGGTCACGCGCTCTACGTCGGCAGGTGCAAACCCGGCGGCAATGATGGTCTCCAGGCTTTGGTCGTTTTCCATGTAGCGCTCCAGAATCGCATCCAGCACCTCGTAGGGCGGCAGGCTGTCCTGGTCGGTCTGGTCGGCGCGCAGCTCGGCGCTGGGCGGGCGGGTGATGATGCGCTCGGGAATCGGGTTGCTAACGGTGCCATACGGGTCGTTGGCGTTGCGCCAGCGGGCCAGGGCAAAAACCAGGGTTTTGGCCACGTCCTTGATGACCGCGAAGCCGCCCGCCATGTCGCCGTACAGCGTGCAGTAGCCGGTAGCCATTTCGCTCTTGTTGCCGGTGGTGACCACGATGCTGCCGAACTTGTTGCTCAAGGCCATCAGCAGCGTGCCGCGTATGCGGGCCTGGATGTTTTCTTCGGTGGTGTCCTCGTCACGGCCAATGAAGTGCACGGCCAGCGAGGTCTTGAAGGCCTCGAACTCGGGCAGGATGGAGATTTCGTCGTACTGCACGCCCACCCGGGCGGCCATGTCGCGTGCATCGATCCAGGAAATATCGGCGGTGTAGGGCGAGGGCATCATCACCGTCCGCACGCGGTCTTTGCCCAAAGCGTCCACCGCAATCGCCAGCACCAGGGCCGAGTCGATGCCGCCCGACAATCCCAGCAGCACGCCAGGAAAGCGGTTTTTGCCCACGTAGTCGCGCAGGCCCAGCACCAGCGCATCCCACAGCTCGGCATGCAGGCTGCGCTCGGGTTCGATGCTTGCTTCCAATTTGATAGCTGCTTGCGCCCTATGGACACGCACGGAGAACAGATTTTCCTTAAAACTGGGGGCGCGGCCCGCCAGGGTGCCGTCGGCATTGACGCAGAACGAGCCGCCATCAAACACCACCTCGTCCTGCCCGCCCACGATGTGCGCGTACACCAGCGGCAGCGCCACGCTGCGGGCGCGGTCGGCCATGCGTAAAACCCGTTCGCCGCCCTTGCCCATGTGAAAAGGCGAGGCGTTAATGACGGCCAGCAGCTCGGCCCCGGCTTCTTTGGCGGCACGCGCAGGGGCTTCGAACCAGGCATCTTCACAAATCAGCAGGCCGACCCGCACGCCCTCTACCGCAAACACACACACGCCGTTCCCCGGCGTGAAGTAGCGGCGCTCGTCGAACACCTGGTAATTGGGCAGCTCGCGCTTGATGTGCTGGGCCACCAACTGGCCTTCGCAGAACACGCTGGCGGCGTTGAAACGGTGCTGCACCGCCACCGATTTGGTGCGGTCGTCGCCGCCCTGCGGGTGGCCCACCACCACGTGCAGGCCTTTTAACCCGGCGAGTTCGCGGGCCACTGTTTTCACGGCATCATCACAGGCCGCGGTGAAGGCCGGGCGCAGGAACAAATCTTCCGCTGCGTAGCCGCAAATCGACAGCTCGGGGGTCAGTACCAGCCGGGCGCCGTCGGCGTAGGCGGTGCGGGCAGCATCGATGATTTTTTGCGCATTACCGGCCAGGTCGCCGACGACAAAATTGAGCTGGGCAACACAGAGTTTGAGAGTCATGGAAACAAAAAATACGGTGGTGGCGGCAAGCCAAAACGGGGTGGAAGACAATCCGACTGATTATGTCATTCGGGTGCTGGACTCGCCCTCGCAGCTTACCGCCGATGCCTGGAACCACCTGCTGGCCTTACAAACCGATGCCAGTCCCTTCATGCGCCATGAATACCTGGCCGCGATGCACCACAGTGGCAGCGCCACGCCTGCCACCGGTTGGAAGCTGCGGCTCGTCACGGTGTGGCTGAACGAGGTGCTGCAGGCCGCCTGCGCGCTGTATATCAAAGACCATTCCTACGGCGAATACGTGTTCGACTGGGCCTGGGCCAATGCCTACCAGCAGCACGGCCTGCCCTACTACCCCAAGGCCGTGGTGGCCGCGCCGTTTACCCCTGTGCCGGGTGCACGGCTGCTGGCGCGGGATGCGGAATCTCGCGCCGTGCTGGTCCAGGCGCTGGTGGCCTGGTGTGAACACGAAAAACTATCGTCGCTGCACATCCTGTTTGCCAACCCGGTGGATGTGGCCGCCTGCGCCGATGCCGGTTTAATGCTGCGCCACACCGTGCAATTCCACTGGACCAACACGTTAGAGGGCTACCGCGACTTCGACGACTTCCTCGCCTCTATGGCCCAGGACAAACGCAAAAAAATCCGCCAGGAGCGTCGCAAGGTGGCCGATGCGGGCGTAACGTTCCGCTCGGCCCGGGGCGCCGCCATCACGCCGCAAGACTGGGACTTCTTCTACCGCTGCTACGAGCGCACCTACCTGGAGCACGGCAACGCGCCTTACCTCAGCCGCGACTTCTTCCAGCGCATGGCCGACACCATGTCCGAGCACTGGCTGCTGTTTGTGGCCGAACGCGAGGTGGACGGGGTCAAAACCCCCATTGCTAGCAGTTTGATAGCTGTTACCGCCGATGGAATGGGCGCAGAGGGCCAAAATGGCTCAAAAACCCAGATCGCCTATGGCCGCTACTGGGGCGCGCTGGAACGCGTGGACTGCCTGCACTTCGAAGCCTGCTACTACCAGCCGCTGGCGTGGTGCATCGCCCACGGCGTGGCCCGCTTCGAAGGCGGCGCGCAGGGCGAACACAAAATGGCCCGCGCCCTGCTCCCCGTCAAAACCACCAGCGCCCACTGGTTGGCGCACCCGGCGTTTGCCGATGCGGTGGAGCGCTTTCTGGAGCGCGAGGGGGCGGGCATTGCGGGCTATATGGACGACCTGGCCCAGCGCAGCCCGTTGAAAGCGGTGAAATAAGTGGACACAAAGAGGATGCTCCCATCCTACGATCTACATCAAACTAGATTTATGGAGCACCTCTACATCGCATACCTCTCACTCTCGTGCGCTTTATTAGCAGGATGTGTAAGCCCAAAGACGACAACAGTACATCTGATTGAGAAAATTCACGCGTTCCAGACAGATACCGAAAAATCATTTAGCAAGCGCGTCAAACAGCACTTGCAGATGAACCTGGAGTCCGACTTAACATCTCTTTCACTAGGAAGGTTTACACGCTTATCAGCTAATCCTGGAAGCGTCTTTTCCTTCGGGACTGTCGCGTTAATCAAAATTAACCCCGACTCATATGTCGTGGACGTTGCTCTCTCGGTCAACACATCCCTTGCTTGTATTACTTTTGCAGAGTTGCAAACCCATGGAGCTACGGTAACTCCGAGTACACCGATCGTCATGCATTCAATCGACCACACACGTGCGCTCCGAATAATTGGACTCGAGTCCCGGCCCGATAGACGTCAAATAAACATCGTTGGCACGACAACTACACGCCTCGATAAATTTGAAGGCCAGTGCCTAGCAGAGATTGGAAGCGTACTCAACCTACCTCGCTAACGATTGAGCTGAAATCCAAGCCACCACTCACCCCTGCACAAACATAGTTACCAACGGCACGTCCCCCACCAGGCGGCTGCGATGCCCATGCACCTTGTCATCAAACGTCGCCCCGGCGGGCAGCACATCCGCCGAATAGAAATGGTCGCCAGGCTGGAACACGCGCACCGTGCCGTCCTGCAAACCAATTTCCATCTGCCCGGCCAAAATCACCACCCACTGCGGGTCGGTGGTGCAGTGGAAGGTGCTGGCAAAACCCACCGGGCTGTGGCGCAGCTGGAAGCCGCCGCTGGCCTGCAGGGCGCTGAGCTGGGAGGTGGGTTTGCCCTCTGTCAGGGGAATCTGTTCGTCGCGGAATTTGGCAACGCCGTCGGTGTCGGTAAAAAGGACTACTTTGGTGAAATCGGTCATGGCAGCTTTAAACAATAGTGTGGTGGGGATCATAAGTGGCTGCAACGATAATCAGGCCCCATGAATCCCTTGCTCTCCACCCTCCAGCCCTACCCTTTCGAGCGGCTCAAGCAACTTTTCGCCAGCGTCACCCCCAACCCCGCCTACCGCGCCATCAGCCTCGGCATTGGCGAGCCCAAGCACGCCACGCCTGCGTTCATCGAGCAGGCCATGCTCAGCGGTATCAAAGGTCTTTCGGGCTATCCGGCCACCGGCGGAGAACCCGCTTTGCGCACGGCGATGGCGCAGTGGATCCAGCGCCGCTACGGCCTGGCGCTGAACCCCGCCACCCAGGTGCTGCCGGTGAACGGCTCGCGCGAGGCGCTGTTTGCGTTTGCCCAGACCGTGATCAACCCCACCCAGCCGGGCGCTACCGTGGTCTGCCCCAACCCGTTCTACCAAATCTACGAAGGCGCGGCCCTGCTGGCCGGGGCCACGCCCTACTACGCCCCCAGCGACCCGGCGCGCAACTTCGCGGTGGACTGGGACAGCGTGCCTGCCGAGGTGTGGGCCCGCACCCAGCTGCTGTTTGTCTGCTCGCCCGGCAACCCCACCGGCGCGGTGATGCCGCTGAGCGAATGGCAAAAGCTGTTTGAGCTCAGCGACAAATACGGCTTTGTGATTGCCTCCGACGAGTGCTACAGCGAGATCTACTTCCGCGACGAACCTCCGCTGGGCGGGCTGGAAGCGGCCGCCCAACTGGGCAGGAGCGATTTCAAGAACCTGATCGCCTTCACCAGCCTCTCCAAGCGCAGCAACGTGCCCGGCCTGCGCAGCGGCTTTGTGGCGGGCGACGCAGCCCTCATCAAGCCGTTTTTGCTCTACCGCACTTACCACGGCAGCGCCATGGGGCCGGTGGTGCAGTCGGCCAGCCTCGCAGCCTGGAACGACGAAGCCCACGTGGTCGAAAACCGCGCCCTGTACCGCAGCAAATTTGCCGAAGTCACGCCCATCCTGGCCGAGGTGATGGATGTGGCCCTGCCCGACGCGGGTTTTTACCTGTGGGCGCAGGTGCCCGGCCCGGCGCTGGTGGACGGCCTGGACAGCGATGTCGCCTTCGCCCGCGACCTGCTGGCTGCCTACAATGTCACGGTGCTGCCCGGCAGCTACCTGGCGCGCGAAGCCCATGGCCAGAACCCGGGCCGCCAACGCATCCGCATGGCCCTGGTGGCCGAAACCGCAGAGTGTGCCGAAGCCGCTACCCGTATCCGCCAATTCATCCAATCCCGTAACTGAAAAATTAAAACCATGACACAACAACTCCAAGCCACCATCGAAGCCGCATGGGAAGACCGCGCCAACCTGTCGCCCACCGCGTCCACCGCCGAAGTGCGCGATGCCGTCGAGCACGTGCTGAGCGAGCTGAACAACGGCCACCTGCGCGTCGCCACCCGCGAGGCCGTGGGCCAGTGGACCGTGCACCAGTGGATCAAGAAGGCCGTGCTGCTGTCGTTCCGCCTGAAAGACAACGAAATCATCCAGGCCGGATCGCTGGGCTTCTACGACAAGGTGCCCACCAAGTTCGCCCACCTGAGCGCCGAAGAAATGAAGGCTACCGGCGTGCGCGTGGTGCCGCCCGCCGTGGCCCGCCGTGGCAGCTTCATCGCGAAGGGCGCGGTGCTGATGCCTTCCTACGTGAACATCGGTGCCTATGTGGGTGAGAACACCATGGTCGATACCTGGGCCACCGTGGGTTCGTGCGCGCAGATCGGCAAGAACGTGCATTTGAGCGGCGGCGTGGGCATCGGCGGCGTGCTGGAACCTCTGCAGGCCGGCCCCACCATCATCGAAGACAACTGCTTTGTGGGCGCGCGCTCCGAAGTGGTTGAAGGCGTGATCGTCGAAGAAAACTCGGTCATCTCCATGGGCGTGTACATCGGCCAGAGCACCCCGATTTACGACCGTGCCACCGACACCGTGACCTATGGCCGCGTTCCCTCGGGTTCGGTGGTTATCAGCGGCACCCTGCCCAAGGACGGCGGCAAGTACAGCCTGTACGCGGCCATCATCGTCAAGCGCGTGGATGCGCAAACGCGTTCCAAGACCAGCCTGAACGACCTCCTGCGCGACTGATTCGCGATTGATTTCACGACCCCATCGGAGGTAGCCCATGAGCACTATGGAACGCATCCTGCGCTTGATGCAGGAGAAAAAGGCCTCCGATGTCTACCTGTCGGCCAACGCACCCGCGCTGATCCGCATCAACGGGCAGTGCGTGCCGGTCAACAGCCAACTGCTGCAGTTTGACGCGCCGCGCAGCCTGCTGGCCGAAATAGTACCGGCCGAAAAAATCACCGAGCTGGAAGCCAGCGGCGAGCTGAACATGGCCATCTCGGTGCCCGGCGTGGGGCGTTTCCGCGTCAGCGCCATGCGCCAGCGCGGCAGCTATTCGGTGGTAGTGCGTTACATCAACGTGGAAGTGCCGCTGCTCAGCAGCCTCAAGGTGCCCGCCATCCTGGGCGACCTGGTGATGCAAAAGCGCGGCCTGCTGCTGATGGTGGGCTCTACCGGCGCCGGTAAAACCACCACCCAGGCGGCCATGATCGACCACCGCAACCAGCGCGCGGGCGGCCACATCCTGACCATCGAAGACCCGATCGAATACCTGTACAAAAACAAGCGCTCCATCGTCAACCAGCGCGAGATCGGCACCGACACCGCCTCGCTCGAAGTGGCCCTGAAAAACGCGCTGCGCCAGGCCCCGGACGTCATCTTGATCGGCGAAATCCGCGACCGCGAAACCATGTCGGCGGCCATTGCCTACGCCCAGACCGGCCATTTGTGCATGGCCACACTGCACGCCAACAACTCCTACCAGGCGCTGAACCGCATCGTCAACTTCTACCCCGTAGAAGTGCGCGCCACCATGCAGGCCGACCTGGCCGTGGCGCTGAACGCCATCGTCTCGCAGCGGCTGGTGCGCACGCCCTCCGGCGAACGCGTGCCTGCAGTGGAGATCATGCTCAACACCTTGCTGGTGGCCGACATGATCGAAAAAGGCGACATCGGCGGGGTCAAGGATGCCATGGAGAAGTCGCTGGCCGAGGGCTCGCAAACTTTCGAAAGCGACCTGGCCCGCATGATCACCGACGGCGTGATCGACCGCAAGGAAGGCTTGGCCAACGCCGATTCGGCCACCAACCTGATGTGGCGGCTGCAAAACGACTTTGCCCGCGCCAGCCAGAAGGTCGATATCGAGGTGCTGCAGGCCGAGGCCGACGACGAACCCAGCTTTTCCGACTTCACCTTGGATGTGCGACCGTAACCTGTGCGGCCTTCATTTTTCTACTTATGTCCCAGACCCTGTATTTGGCCGAGCAACTGATTGCCCAGCCCTCCGTCACCCCGGACGACGCACACTGCCAGCCCCTGATCGCCGAGCGCCTCGCCCCGTTGGGCTTTGTGTTTGAGACCATTGAGAGCGGGCCGGAGAACTTCCGGGTCACCAACCTGTGGGCAGTGCGCCGCAGCACTTTTAAGGGTTTTAAGGCTCCAGCGCTTATTCCATCAGCACAAGCAGCTCCTAAACTCATAGCATTTGCAGGCCACACCGATGTGGTGCCCACCGGCCCATTGGCGCAGTGGAGCAGCGACCCCTTCACCCCCACGCACCGCGACGGCAAGCTGTTTGGCCGGGGCGCGAGCGACATGAAAACCTCCATCGCCGCCTTCGTGGTGGCGGTAGAAGAGTTTTTGGCTGCCCAGCCCGACACCCCGCTGTCCATCGCGTTGCTGCTCACCAGCGACGAGGAAGGCCCCTCGGTGGACGGCACAGTGGTGGTCTGCAAGCTGCTCAAAGAGCGCGGCGTGCAGATGGACTACTGCATCGTGGGCGAACCCACGGCGGTAGAGCGCACCGGCGACATGGTCAAAAACGGCCGCCGCGGCAGTATGAGCGGCAAGCTCACCATCCGCGGCGTGCAAGGCCACATCGCCTACCCGCAGCTGGCCAAAAACCCCATCCACCTGGCCATGCCCGCCCTGGCCGAGTTGGTGGCCACCCAGTGGGACGGCGGCAACGCCTTCTTCCAGCCCACCAGCTGGCAGATGAGCAACATCCACGCGGGCACCGGTGCCAACAACGTCATCCCCGGCACGGTGGTGGTGGACTTCAACTTCCGCTTCTGCACCGAATCCACGCCCGACGGCCTGCAGCGCCGCGTACACGAGGTGCTGGACCGCCACGGCCTGAGTTACGACATCGCCTGGACGGTGGGCGGCCTGCCCTTCTTGACCACCCCCGGCACCCTGGTGGATGCCGTGCGCGCTGCCATCCTGGCCGAGACCGGCATCACCACCGAGCTGTCCACCACCGGCGGCACCAGCGACGCGCGCTTCATCGCCCAGATCTGCCCGCAGGTGATCGAGTGCGGCCCGCCCAACGCCACCATCCACAAGATCGACGAGCACATCGTGGTGGCCGACATCGAGCCGCTGAAAAACATCTACCGCCGTACGCTCGAAAACCTGTCTTGCCTTCCATGAACGTCCTCACCCTCATAGAGCAATCCGCCGCCCAGCTCACCGCCGCAGGCGTGTCTTTCGGCCATGGCACCACCAACGCATTCGACGAAGCCGCCTGGCTGGTGATGTGGAAACTGGGCCTGCCGCTGGACGATCTGGATTCTGTAGAGAATCAGGCCGTCACGCCCGAGCAGCAAGCACAAGTAGCTACACTTTTGGAAGCACGCATCCTCAGCCGCAAGCCCGCCGCCTACCTCACGCAAGAGGCCTGGCTGCAGGGCGTGCCGTTTTACGTGGACGAGCGCGCCATCGTGCCGCGCAGCTTCATAGCCGAGCTGCTGATGGACGGCGGCATCGACTACTGGCTGCGCGAGGAATCCCACCGCGTGCTCGACCTGTGCACCGGCAACGGCAGCCTGGCCGTGCTGGCGGCCATGGTCTACCCCGACGTGCAGGTCACCGCTGCCGACATCAGCCCCGAGGCCCTGGCCGTGGCCCGCATCAATGTGGACAAGCACAGCCTGCAAAGCCGCATCACCCTGGTGGAATCGGACGGCCTGGCCCAGGTGGACGGCCTGTTTGACCTGATTTTGTGCAACCCGCCCTACGTCAACAGCCAGAGCATGGCCGAGCTGCCCGCCGAGTACCAGGCCGAGCCCGCGCTGGCGCTGGAGGGCGGGAAAGACGGTATGGACTTTGTCCGCAAACTGCTGCAAGAGGTTTCTGCGAAAATGGCCCCTCTCGCGGTGCTGGTTCTGGAAATCGGCAACGAGCGCGAACACTTTGAAGCCGCCTTCCCCGCGCTCGAAGTGGTGTGGTTAGACACCAGCGCAGGCGAAGACCAAGTGCTCTTGGTCACCCGCGAAGCCCTCGCTTCCCTTTAGTTTTTTTCGATCACCGCCTCGTGGTGATCCAGTTCACCATGATCACCCTGAAAAACGTCGTTCTGCGCCGCAGCGCCAAGGTCCTGTTAGACAGCGCCAATGTCACCATCAACCCCGGCGAAAAGGTCGGCCTGGTGGGCCGCAACGGCGCGGGCAAATCCACGCTGTTTGCGCTGCTCAATGGCACGCTGCACGAAGATGGCGGCGACTTTTATGTGCCGTCGCAGTGGCGGCTGGCCCAGGTGGCCCAGGACATGCCCGAAACCGACCAAAGTGCCACCGACTTTGTGGTGGAAGGCGACACCAACCTGCTGGCCGCCCAGCAGGAAGTGGATGCCTCCGAGCTGACCGAAGACGGCGAACGCATGGCCAACGCCTACATGGCCTTGTACGACGCGGGCTCGGGCGATGCCCAGGCCCGGGCGCAGGCGCTGATTTTGGGCCTGGGCTTCAAAACCACCGAACTGGACAACCCGGTCAACAGCTTCTCGGGTGGCTGGCGCATGCGCCTGCAACTGGCGCGCGCGCTGATGTGCCCATCCGACCTGATGCTGCTCGACGAACCCACCAACCACTTGGACCTGGACGCGCTGGTGTGGCTGGAAGCCTGGCTCAAGCGCTACACCGGCACCATGCTGGTTATCAGCCATGACCGCGAATTTCTGGATGCCATCACCGACGTGACGGTGCACATCGAAACCGCCAAACTCAACCGCTACGGCGGCAACTACAGCAAGTTTGAAGACATGCGCGCCGAGAAGATGGAGCAGCAGTCGGCATCGTTTTCCAAGCAGCAGGACAAGATTGCCCACCTGCAGAAGTTCATCTCTCGCTTCAAGGCCCAGGCCAGCAAGGCCAAGCAGGCGCAAAGCCGGGTCAAGGCGCTGGACCGCATGGAAAAGATTGCGCCGCTGCTGGCCGAGGCCGAGTTCACCTTCGAGTTCAAGGAGCCCGCCAACCTGCCCAACCCGATGCTGTCGATGTCGGATGCCACCTTTGGCTACCCACCTGCTGAGGACGCACCCGAGGGCACCGGCCCCACGGTCATCGTGCAAAAGGTCAATAAGTCGGTGCTGGCAGGCCAGCGCATCGGCATTCTGGGTGCCAACGGCCAGGGTAAATCGACCCTGGTGAAAACCGTGGCCCGGGCGCTGGCGCCTATCCACGGCGAAATTCTGGAAGGCAAGGGCCTGAACATCGGCTACTTCGCCCAGCAAGAGCTGGACGTGCTGCGCCCCGCCGACACCCCGCTGGAGCACATGATCCGCCTGGTGAAAGAAACCACCGTCGCGGGCAAACTGGCCGGCCAGGGCACGCGCGAGCAAGATTTGCGCAGCTTTCTGGGCACCTTCAACTTCAGCGGCGACATGGTCAAGCAGGCCGTGGGCAGCATGAGCGGTGGCGAAAAAGCCCGCCTGGTGCTGTGCATGATCGTCTGGCAGCGCCCCAATCTGCTGCTGCTGGATGAGCCTACCAACCATTTGGATCTGGCCACCCGCGAAGCACTGGCGATGGCGCTCAACGAGTTCGAAGGCACCGTGATGCTGGTCAGCCACGACCGGGCCCTGCTGCGCTCGGTGTGCGACGAGTTCTGGATGGTGTCGCGCGGCGGCGTGGAGCCGTTTGACGGCGACCTGGACGACTACCAGCGCTACCTGCTGGACGAAGCCAAACGCATGCGCGAAGCCGCCAAGGAAGCGGGCAAAGTCGCCGCACCAGCGCCTGCGCCGGTGGTGGTGGCCGCCCCGGTGGTCAACACCAAGGCCTTGCAGCGCGACCTGGACAAGATCGACGTGGAGATGGCAGCCCTGCAGCTGGAAAAAGACGGGCTGGACGAAAAACTGGCCGCAGCAAAGAACCCCCACGAGATCGGCCAGGCGGGCAAGCGGCTCAAAAAGGTCACCGCCGACATGGCCGCGCTGGAAGTGCGCTGGATGGCGCTGTCGGAGCAGCTGGAATCAGCCGGTGCCATGGCAACTTAACAAAGTCAGGGTACATTGCAGCTTCTTGCTAACTTTGTATACGGAGAATTTCTATGTTTTCTTTGATCGGCACCATCATCGTGGGTTTGATCGTGGGTTTGATCGCCCGGGCCGTGAAGCCCGGTGACGACAAGCTGGGCTTCATCATGACGGCCATTCTGGGTATTGCCGGCTCGTTCGGTGCCAGTTTCATCGGCCAAAAGATGGGTTGGTACGCGCCGGGTGCCGCCGCTGGCTGGATTGCCTCGGTGGTAGGTGCCATTATCTTGCTGGTGATCTACGGCCTGGTCGCCAAGAAGTAAGCACCGCCACCGCACTTGGTGCACAAACAAGAGGGGCTTGCGCCAAACGGGTGCAAGCCCCTTTTTTTGCACCGTTTTGGCTCAAATAATTCATTTTAATTTTTATTGATTTATTTTATTCAATTTGCTATCTTTGCGGCTCCAGACATTTGCAATGCACACCGCTGTCGGAAATCCATTCTTCCACCCGGTTCTTCAGGAGTAGCCCGCATGAAATTCACATCCCTCGTTGCCACCGTCGCCCTGACGGTCGGCACATTCACCGCCGCCACCTCGGCCCTGGCCGCCGACTGGACGGTCGGCGCCAACATTGGCAACGTGCCCTGGGAGTTCCAGGACGCGACCGGCAAGTTTGTCGGCTTCGAGATCGACCTGGTCAACGAGGTTGCCAAGCGCGCGGGCAAGTCGGTGCAGATCGAGAACATTCCGTTCAACGGCCTGTTCCCCGCCGTGCAGTCGGGCCGCATCCAGATCGCGGTGTCCAGCATCACCATCACGCCCAAGCGCCTGGAATCGCTGGCCTTTGCCCAGCCCTACTACGACAGCGACCAGTCCCTGTCGGTGCTGAAAGCCACCAAGATCGACAAGCTGGAAGACCTGGCGGGCAAAACCGTGGGCGTGGATACCGCGTCCACCGGCGACATCTACGCCACGCAAAACACCGCCAAGCTGAAGATCGCCACCATCTCCCGCTACGAAGGCCTGGCCCCCGCCATGCTGGACCTGGCATCGGGCCGCATCGACGGCTACATCAGCGACATCCCTGCCGTGGAGTACTACATCAAGGACAAGCCGCAGTACCGCATTGCCGCGCGCATTCCCACCAACGAGCGCTACTCTTTCATGTATGCCAAGAACTTTGCCGATGCGGCCAAGGTGAACGAGATACTGACCACGCTGAAGAAAGAAGGCTTTGTGGCCGCCACGCACAAGAAATGGTTTGGCACCACACCGCCCGACACATCGTCCAGCGTGATGGTGATGGACGTTCCCAAACTGTAAACACCGGATAGCCCCGCATGAATCTGCTCGACACCTTCTTCAACTGGCCGGTTTTCCGGGATGCCCTGCCTTTGCTGCTGCAGGGGCTGTGGACCACGATTCTGCTGGGGGCCGTGAGCATTGTGCTGGGCTTTGTGGGCGGCTTGCTGCTGGCGCTGGTGCGGCTGTACGGCCCGGCCTGGCTGCGCACCATCGCCCGCGTCTACATCGACGTGTTCCGCTCGATTCCGCTGCTGGTCCTGCTGGTGCTGGTGTACTACGCCCTGCCCTTTGTGGGCATCCGGCTCACGTCCTTTGCCGCCGCCACGGCGGCGCTGTCGCTGGTGTCGTGCGCCTACACGGCAGAAATCATGCGGGCGGGCATCGAAGCCATTCCCAAGGGCCAGTTTGAGGCAGCCGATGCCATAGGCCTGGGCTTTTTCAGCAGCATGCGCGACGTGGTGCTGCCCCAGGCCTTGCGCATCGTGGTGCCGCCCTTGACTAGCAACTGCATCAATGTGCTCAAAGATACGGCCCTGGCCTCGGTGGTGGCCATGCCCGATCTGCTGAAGCAGGCCACCCAGGCCCAGGCCCTGGCCGCCAACCCCACGCCCTTGATTGGCGCGGCAGTGCTGTACTTGCTGCTGTTGCTGCCCCTGGTGCGGCTGGTGGGCTTTTTTGAAGCGCGGCACCGTGCTGCCACACGCTAAAGACTGATATGAAGGCACTGATTCAAATCCGGGGGCTGTGCAAGTCCTACGGCACATTCCAAGCCCTGCACAACATCGACCTGGAGGTCAGCACCGGAGAGGTGGTGGTGGTCATCGGCCCGTCGGGCTCGGGCAAATCCACGCTGATCCGCTGCATCAATCTGCTGGAGGACTACCAGGGCGGCGAGATTCTGGTGGACGGCGAAAAAGTGGTGCGCGGCAAGGCCCTGGCCAAGGTGCGCGCCGAAGTGGGCATGGTGTTCCAGAGCTTCAACCTGTTTCCCCACCTCACAGCCCTGGCCAATGTGGCGCTGGGCCCGCTGCGGGTGCGCCACATGCCCAAGCGCGAGGCCGAGGCCCGCGCCCTGGCGCTGCTGGACAAGGTAGGCCTGGCCGCACACGCCCACAAGCTGCCGGGCCAGTTGTCGGGCGGCCAGCAGCAGCGGGTGGCAATCGCCCGGGCGCTGGCCATGGAGCCCAAGGTGCTGCTGTTTGACGAACCCACCTCGGCCCTGGACCCGGAAATGGTGGGCGAGGTGCTGGACGTGATGCAAGCCCTGGCGCGTACCGGCGTGACCATGGTGATCGTGACCCACGAAATGGGCTTTGCCCGCCGCGTGGCCGACCGGGTGATTTTCATGGAAGCCGGGCGGGTCATCGAACAGGCCCCGCCCGCCGAATTCTTCAGCGCGCCCCGCGAGGAGCGCACCCAGGCTTTCCTGCAAGCCATTCTTCAACACTGATTTTTATGCCGCAAGCCCTCAACCTAGACCACATCCGCGCCGAGTTTCCGGCCCTGCGCAACGACTGCGCCTACCTGGACAACGCCGGTGGTTCCCAGGTACTACGCCGCGTGGCCGACCGGGTGCGCGACTACCTGCTGACCAGCAGCGTGCAGCTGGGTGCCAGCTACGCCCAGTCGCAAGATGCGGGGGCCAAGGTGCTGGCGGCACGCCGCGCGGTGGCTGAACTCATCAACGCCCCGTTTGACGACGAAGTGGCGATGGGCGGCTCCACCACTTCGCTGATGTTCCAGGTGACGCAGGCCATCCAGCTGGGCATCCAGCCCGGCGACGAGATCATCGTCAGCAACACCGACCACGAGGCCAATATCGGCGGCTGGATGCGGCTGCAGGCGGCGGGTGCGGTGGTCAAGGTGTGGGAGGTGAACCCCGAGACCCTGGCGCTGGACCTGGCCGACCTGGACCGCCTGCTGTCGCCCCGCACCCAATGGGTGGCGGTAACCCACGCTTCCAACATCCTGGGCACCATCAACCCGGTGGCGGAGATCGCCCGCCGGGTCCACGCCGTGGGCGCGCGCCTGTGCGTGGATGCCGTGGCCTACGCGCCGCACCGGCTGGTGGATGTGCAGGCCAGCGGGGCGGACATGTACGTGTTCAGCTTCTACAAGGTGTTTGGCCCGCACTACGCGGTGCTGTGGGTGCAGCGCGAGCTGCTGCTGTCGCTGCCCAGCCTGAACCACTACTTCATCGGTGCCGACGTGCTGCCCTACAAGCTGCAGCCGGGCAATGTGAACTACGAGCTGTCGTACAGCTGCATGGGCATCAACGACTACCTGATAGCCGTAGGCACCGAACTCGGTTGTACCGGCACCGCACGGCAAAAAATGCAGTGCGCCTTCGACGCGTTTGAGCAGCACGAGGACGCGCTGGCCGAGCGGCTGCTGGCGTATTTGCGCAGCAAAAAGTCGGTGCGCATCATCGGCATGGACAGCGCCGCAAAGGGGGGCCGGGTGCCCACCATCAGCTTCATGGTGGCCGGGCAGATGTCGGAATCCATCGTGCGCCATACCGACCGGTTCGGCATCGGCATCCGTTTTGGCGACTTCTATGCCAAGCGCCTGGTGGAATCGCTGGGCCTGCACACCCAGGGCGGCGTGGTGCGGGTGTCCATCGCCCACTACAACACCTTCGCCGAGGTCGACAAACTGATTAAACATCTGGACGAGGTGATTGCATGACCAGCACCACACTGATTCGCAATGGGCGCATCATCACGGCCACCGACGACTACGTGGCCGACGTGCTGATGCAGGACGGCGTGATCCACACCATTGGCCGCAATATCCAGGTAGGCGAAGACGTGGCCATCGTCGATGCCACCGGCCTGTACGTACTGCCCGGCGGCGTGGACACCCATGTGCACCTGGAAAACGTGATCGGCCCCACGATCACCTGCGACACCTTTGCCAGCGGCACCAAGGCCGCGGCCTTTGGCGGCACCACCACCATCGTAGACTTTGCGCTGCAAACGGCCACCGACTCACCCCTGGGGGCCATTGCCCGCGCCCAGCGCAGCGCGGAATCGCAGGTGGCGGTGGACTTCAGCTTCCACGTCATCATCACCCGGGTGGACGAGCAGGTGCTGCAGGACGTGCGCTACGCCATGCGCCACGAGGGCGTGACCAGTTTCAAGATGTTCATGGCCTACCCCGGCGTGATGATGGCCGACGATGCCGCCATCTTCCGCATGCTGCGCCAGGTGGGTGCCGACGGCGGCATGGTGGCCCTGCATGCCGAAAACGGCACGGTGATCGACCTGCTGATCAAGGAAGCGCTGGAGGCCGGCCACACCTCGCCGCGCTACCACGCCCTGACCCGCCCGGCCATCCTGGAGGGCGAAGCCACCCACCGCGGCATCCGCCTGGCCGAGTTGGCGAATGCGCCCATCTACTTTGTGCACGTCTCCAGCAACCAAGCCTTGAAGCACATCGTGGCCGCCCGGGCCGAAGGCATTCCGGTGTTTGCCGAGACCTGCCCGCACTACCTGCTGTTTGACGATTCGGTCTACAACACCGACGACGTGGAAATCGCCAAATACGTGATGACCCCGCCGCTGCGCACGCCCGACGACCAGAAGCACCTGTGGCGCGCCCTGCGCTACGACGACCTGCAGGTCATCGCCACCGACCACTGCCCGTTTTGCATGAAGGAAGGCCACCTGGGCTACCGCATGCAGAAAATGCGCGGCAAGGACGACTTCTCGCTCATCCCCAACGGCGCACCGGGCATCGAGACGCGCCTGGTCAGCCTGTTCGACATCGGCGTAATGCAGGGCAAGCTGTCGCTGAACCGGTTTGTCGAGCTGACCTCCACCACCCCGGCCAAGCTGTTCGGCCTGTTCCCCAAAAAAGGGACGATTGCCGTGGGCAGCGATGCCGACGTGGTGCTGTTCGACCCCGCCGCCAGCCAGACCATCTACGCCAAAGATCTGCACGGCAACTGCGACTACACGTTGCTCGAAGGCCGCACGCTGCGCGGCCAGGTGAAAAAGGTGTTTCTGCGCGGCACGCTGATCGTGGACGGCCCGCAGTGGCTGGGCCGCGAAGGCATGGGGCAGTTTGTGCCGCGTGGTGAAGTGCGGGCGTTTTAGGATTCGCTACACTTTTTAAGTACTTTTTTGATAGCTGCTCACGCTCAATCTATAAGCACTGGGTGCCAATAAGACATATGAAAATTGGCCTGCATTTACAAAATAACGGGTTGACCATGCTGCGGCATGTCCAGCCCGTATGATTGCTATATGGATAAGAGCAAACCAAGCAATCTGGATGCGCTGCGGGAGCTGATTGCCCGCGAAGGCGAGCGCCTCACGCCGCGCATGCGCGACGCGGCCCGTTACGCGGTGGACCACCCCAACGACATCGCGCTGAACCCGGTGGCCACGGTGGCGGCGGTGGCCCAGATTGCACCGGCGGCCTTCATCCGCATGGCCAAGGCGCTGGGATTCGATGGCTATTCAGACCTGCAGCGCCTGTTCCGCGCGCCGCTGCAGCACGCGGTGAAGCCTACTTTTCGCGAACGCATCCGCCACTTTGGCGGCGAGCAGACGCTGGACAACCCGGACGACCCCGCCGAGGTGCTGCGCGCCTTCAGCCAGGCCAACGTGGTGTCCCTGGAGCATTTGCAGGACGATGCCGCCAGCCTGCCGCTGCAGGAAGCCATTGCCCTGATCCAGAACGCCCGCATCGTGCATGTGCTGGGCCTGCGCCGCTCGTATGCCGTGGCCGCCTACCTGGCCTACGCGTTGAACCGGGTGGGCCAGCCCGCAGTGCAGATCACCGGCCTGGGCGGTGCCATCGCCGAGCAGGCCAGCACCGCCAGCCCGCAAGACCTGCTGATCGCCATCAGCTTCCCGCCCTATGCAGCCGACACCCTGCAGGTCTGCGAACAGGTGCGCCTGCGCGGTGCCAAGCGGCTGGCGATTACCGATGCCTTCATGAGCCCGGTGGCCAAGGGAGCCGACCTGGTGCTGGAGGTGAACGATGCCAAGCTGCTGGGCTTTCGCTCGCTGACCTCGGCCATGTGCCTGGCCCAAACCCTGGCCATGGGCCTGGCCTTCGCCAAGCGCAACAAACGCTCCAAAAAAACGCCGCTGGTGGCGGACCTGGACGATATCGACTGCTGATATGACCACCCTGGCAATTGAACCCCTGACCGCCGAGGCGTTCCGCCCCTTTGGTGACGTGATAGCAGCCAGCGACAGCGCGCGACACTTCTCCATCAACGATGGCTTTGCCGAGCGCTACCACGACCTGGCGCATATCGATGTGGCCAGCGGCGGCGGACGGGCCATTTTGAGCATCTTTCAGGCACTGCCGCGCAGCCTGCCCATGCAACTCGTGCTGCTGGAGCGGCATCCGCTGGGTAGCCAGGCCTTCATGCCGCTCTCAGGCCTGCCATATCTGGTGGTGGTGGCCGAAGCGGGGCCAGTGCCGGACTTGGCGCAAATCCGCTGCTTTCACGCCGTACCCGGCCAGGGGGTGAACTACGCCCGGGGAACCTGGCACCACCCGCTGATTGCGCTGCAAGCGCCCAGCGACTTTCTGGTAGTGGACCGTGGCGGCCAGCCGGGAGATGCGAACTGCGACGAACACCCGCTGGGCGGCGCGCCGATCTGGATTACGGCGTAGGCAAGGAATCCATCGCACCCGCAATCGCACCGGGCGTAGTGAACCAGATATCGCCACGGTGCCGTGCAATGTGCTGCAACGCCCGGCGCAGGTGCCGCAAGCGGTACGGTTGGCCCACGATGTAAGGGTGCAGCGCAATGCCCATCACCAGCGGCTGGGCCTGGGACTGCAGCAGCATTTCGTCGAAGTTATCAATGACCATCTGGGCAAAGTCTTTGCCATCCATCTGGCGGCCCATGACCATGGGAATGTCGTTGAGCTCCTGCGGGTACGGAATCGACCAGATGGGGCCACTGCGGGTCTGCATGGCCACCGGCTGGTCGTCATGGCACCAGTTCAGGGTGTAGCGGTAGCCGGTTTCACGCAGCAAGTCGGGGGTGAGTGCGGTTTCGGCAATCCAGGGCGAGA
Source organism: Rhodoferax sp. LS1P39 (assembly GCF_056521425.1). NCBI lineage: Bacteria > Pseudomonadati > Pseudomonadota > Betaproteobacteria > Burkholderiales > Comamonadaceae > Rhodoferax > Rhodoferax sp. LS1P39. The sequence continues at coordinate 218,793 of NZ_JBWMAV010000005.1, forward strand.
GCCAGCCTGCGGGTGCGGTGCCGCTGTGCTGCAGCATCAGATTGCGGCAGGACTGGAGCAGATCGCGCTCCAGGGCTTCGTCCATGCCGTTTTGCCGCTCGGCATTGGTGTGGCCATGGCCAATGAGTTCGTCGCCCCGCGCCACGCAGGCCGCGATAACTTCGGGGCAGTGTTCGTACAAAGCGGTGTTGATCAGCGTGCCGGTGGGCAGGTTCAGCGTGTCAAACAGCTCCAGACAACGCCACACCCCGACCCGGTTACCGTACTCGCGCCAGCTGAAGTTGAGTACGTCCGGCTGCGGCGACACCGGCCCCAGGTTGGCCCCCAGGCCTTCGCCGAAAGCGAAGTGTTCGATGTTGAAGCCCAGGTACACGGCAAGTCGAGTCCCGTTGGGCCAGCGGTAGTCAGGCCGCTGGTGGATGGCCGAGTAGGCGAAACGACCGTGGCCGGGAACCGTACGGTAGCGGTCAGGCATGCCCCGACCTATTCGCGCAACTCCATGCTCCGGTTGACCCGCAGCGCCACCAAGGTGCAGATCGCCCCCGACAGCAGGTAAATGCTGACGTATGCCAGTCCGAAATGGGCCGACAAACCCAGGGCGACCAGGGGCGCAAAAGCCGCACCAATCAGCCAGGCAAAATCCGATGTCAAAGCGGCGCCGGTGTACCGGTACTGGGGCTCGAAGTTGGAGCTCACCGCACCCGCAGCCTGGCCGTAGGACAGGCCCAGCAAGGCAAATCCGACCAGAATGAACACGTTCTGCCGGAAGGGTTCACCGTCCAACAGCATGGGCGCGAACAGGCTGAAAATGCCAATCAGCACCGCCAAGCTGCCCAGCGTGCTACGCCGCCCCACCCGGTCTGCAATCAAGCCGGAGGCAATGATGCCCAGCATGGCTACCGCTGCACCGACCATCTGGACGATCAACACGTCGGCGACGGGCTGCGTGGCGTACAAGGTGATCCAGGACAGCGGGAAAACCGTCACCAAATGGAAGAGTGCGTAGCTGGCCAGCGCGGCAAAGGCCCCGATCAACAGGTTGCTGCCCTGTGCCTGCACCAGGTCGCCCACACGGCTGGGCTCCAGCTTGTGCTCATTGAGCAAATGGTCGTATTCGTCGGTCACCACCAGGCGCAGGCGGGCAAACAGCGCCACCACGTTGATGGCAAAAGCCACGTAAAACGGATAGCGCCAGCCCCAGTCCATAAAGTCCACAGGCCACAGGCTGGAATGCAAGAACAGGAACAGGCCGCTGGCCACAATGAAACCGATGGGCGCGCCCAGTTGGGGAATCATGGCGTACCAGCCACGGCGATTCTTGGGGGCATTCAATGCCAGCAGCGAAGGCAGGCCGTCCCAGGATCCACCGAGCGCAATGCCTTGCAGGAAACGCAGTATCGACAGCAGTACGATGGAGGTGAAGCCCAGGCTGGCGTAGCCCGGTAAAAAGGCAATCCCCACCGTGGCGATGCCCAGCAAAAATAGCGACCCGGTCAGTTTGGCACCGCGTCCCCAGCGCCGCTGGATGGCCATGAAGGCCACCGTTCCGATGGGCCGCGCGATAAACGCAAACGAGAAGATCACGAACGAGTACAACGTGCCGTCGAGACGACTCTCGAACGGGAAAAATATCTCGGGGAACACCAGCACCGAGGCGATGCCGTAGACGAAATAGTCAAAGTACTCGGAGGCCCGCCCAATGATCACACCGATGGCGATTTCACCGGGTGCTATCTTGGAGTGGTCTGCAACGGAAGCCCTCGCGTCCCGCTCAAAGGAGGGTGGTGCAACAGCGGCGGTTTCATGATTAATGCTGGACATCATGTTTGCTCGTGATTCGGAGGTTGTAATATACAGACGCTGCGGGACAACACAGCCAAGAGAATGATGCCATAGGACAAAACGCCCTACCCCCATCGCCCACGAATAAACGTAAATTTCATACACTATGCGTTCACGTCATCTCACACTGTCCAGCATGCCCTCCTTCAAAAATCTACGCGGATTGCTCCTGGTACCAGCCCTCGTTTTACTGGCTGGATGCAACGCTGTACTGCTGAATCCATCCGGCGATGTGGCCATGCAGCAACGCGATCTGATCATCGTGTCCACAATCCTGATGCTGCTGATCATCGTGCCCGTGATTGCATTGACCCTGTTGTTTGCCTGGCGCTACCGCAAGTCCAACACCAAGGCCACTTATGACCCCGAATGGCACCACTCCACACAGCTGGAACTGGTGATTTGGGCGGCCCCGCTGTTGATCATCATTGCCTTGGGTGCCATCACCTGGATCAGCACCCACACACTGGACCCATACCGCCCACTGCAACGTATCGATGCAAATCGCGATGTGATTCCAGGCACTGCGCCGTTGGTGGTGGAAGTTGTTGCACTGGACTGGAAGTGGCTATTCATCTACCCAGAGCTGGGCATTGCCACGGTCAACGAACTGGCCGCTCCGGTCGATCGGCCGATTGCTTTCAAGATCACCTCTTCTTCGATCATGAATTCATTTTTCATCCCCACATTGGCCGGGCAAATCTATGCCATGCCGGGCATGGAAACCAAGCTGCATGCTGTGATAAACAAACCAGGCCAATATGAAGGTTTCTCGGCTAATTACAGTGGGGCTGGTTTCTCTGGTATGCGCTTCAAGTTCCTGGGCATGAGTACCGAGGACTTTGAAGCCTGGGCCAAAGCAGCCAAAGCAGGTGGTGGGGAGTTGAACCGTGAAGGCTATATGCAGTTATCTCAGCCCAGCGAACGCGACCCGGTCCGTAAGTACGCAACGGTGGCACCGGATTTGTACGATGCCATTTTGAACCGCTGTGTAGAACCCAACCGCATGTGCATGAAAGACATGATGGCCATTGATGCCAGCGGCGGACAAGGCAAGCCAGGTGCGTACAACATCGCCTCCATGGACACGGAAACCCGCAAACGTTTAGGTATTGACGGCACCCCAGCACGCACTTATGTGGGAGCCATGTGCACGGTTGACAACCCCACCGGTGCCGCTCCTGTGTCTGCTGCACTGCCTAGCTGAGTTTCTCTAGCCAAACCATTTTTTTAATCCGCGCCGCTCACTACGGCATTTCGGCCTGCGCCGTATCATTTTTGGCATCCGGAATAACGATGTTCGACAACCTCGACCTTACGAAGCTTATATTTGGCCGCCTCACCTGGGAGGCGATTCCACTCCACGAACCGATCCTGATCGCAACATTTATCGCGGTTGTGCTCGGGGGCGTGGCACTGGTGGGGGCCCTTACCTATTTCAAAATGTGGGGCTACCTGTGGAGCGAGTGGTTCACCAGCATCGACCACAAAAAAATCGGCATCATGTACATGATTCTCGGTTTGGTGATGATGATGCGCGGTTTTGCCGATGCATTGATGATGCGCCTGCAGCAATCCATGGCGTTTGGCGATTCGCAAGGATTCCTGCCTCCCCACCACTACGACCAGGTCTTTACGGCACACGGCGTGATCATGATTTTCTTCGTGGCCATGCCCTTCGTGACCGGCCTGATGAACTATGTGCTGCCCCTGCAAATCGGTGCACGTGACGTGGCGTTTCCGTTCCTGAACAACTTCAGTTTTTGGATGACAGCTGGCGGCGCGGGCCTGACGATGGTGTCATTGTTCATCGGTGAATATGCCAAAACGGGCTGGTTGGCTTACCCACCACTCTCCGGCATTTTGTACAGCCCCGACCCGGGGGTGGACTACTACATCTGGTCCTTGCAGATTGCTGGCGTTGGCACCTTGTTGTCGGGCATCAATCTGCTGGCCACGATTGTCAAAATGCGTGCGCCGGGCATGGGTCTGATGAAAATGCCGGTTTTTGCATGGACCGCTTTGTGCACCAATGTGCTGATCGTCATGGCCTTCCCGGTGCTCACCGCGGTGCTGGGTCTGCTGTCCTTGGACCGCTACGTGGGCACCAATTTCTTCACCAATGATTTTGGCGGCAACGCCATGATGTACGTGAACCTGATATGGATCTGGGGCCATCCCGAGGTTTACATCCTGATACTGCCAATTTTTGGCGTGTTCTCTGAAGTCGTGGCCACTTTCTCCAGCAAACGCCTGTTTGGTTACGCATCCATGGTGTACGCGACCGTCGTGATCACCATCCTGTCGTACCTGGTGTGGCTGCACCACTTCTTCACCATGGGCTCTGGAGCCAGCGTGAATTCGTTCTTTGGTATTACCACCATGATCATCTCCATCCCCACCGGGGCCAAGATTTTCAACTGGCTGTTCACCATGTACCGGGGCCGCATCCGCTTTGAAGTTCCGATGCTGTGGACCATGGGCTTCATGGTGACCTTCACCATCGGCGGCATGACCGGTGTATTGTTGGCGGTACCACCAGCAGATTTCGTATTGCACAACAGCCTGTTCCTGATTGCGCACTTTCACAACGTGATCATTGGCGGCGTGGTGTTCGGTACCTTTGCCGGCATTACCTACTGGTATCCCAAGGCATTCGGCTACAAGCTGGACTCATTCTGGGGCAAGTGCTCTTTCTGGTTCTGGTGCATCGGCTTCTACTTTGCCTTTATGCCGCTGTATGTATTGGGCCTGATGGGCGTGACCCGCCGTATGAGTAAATTTGAAGATCCGTCCTTGCAAATATGGTTCGTGATCGCTGCATTTGGTGCCTTCCTGATTGCCATCGGTATCGCCTGCTTCCTGATTACGCTGGTCGTGAGCTACATCCGACGCGACTCCCTGCGCGACACCACCGGCGACCCTTGGGATGCGCGTACCCTGGAGTGGTCTACTTCGTCGCCGCCCCCCCCCTACAACTTTGCTTTCACGCCCCGCGTCCACGACCTTGATGCGTGGTGGGACATGAAAAAATACGGCTATGTGCGGCCTCTGGCTGGCTTCATTCCTATCCACATGCCCAAAAACACCGCCGCTGGCGTAGTGATTGCTGGCATCAGCACACTGTTGGGTTTTGCCCTGATCTGGCACATGTGGTTGCTGGCAGGTATTTCTTTTGTGGCTGTCGTGGTGGCCTGTATCGTCCACACGTTCAACTACAAACGTGACTACTACATTCCTGCCGCCGATGTCGTGCGGACCGAAGCAGCGCGCACCCAACTACTCGCAAGCCATGCCTGAAATGACCGCCCACTCTGTCCACGGCACCGCCAGCGTGCCTAGCAATATGCAGTTCTACGAAACCACGGAACAGCACCCCGAAAACGGCACCCTGCTGGGCTTCTGGTTGTACCTGATGAGCGACTGCCTCATCTTTGCCTGCCTGTTTGCGGTGTATGCCGTACTGGGTCGCAGCTATGCCGCAGGGCCTTCGGGTGCGGACCTGTTCGATCTGCCACTGGTGGCACTGAACACGTCCATGCTGTTGCTCTCCAGCATTACCTATGGTTTTGCCATGCTGGAGATGCAACGTAAGCGCCTCAACCCGACCATTGGCTGGTTGGTCGTTACAGGTCTTTTGGGAGCTGCGTTCATAGGCTTGGAACTGTATGAATTTGCGCACCTGATCCATGAAGGCGCGGGTCCCCAGCGCAGCGCATTCTTGTCTGCCTTCTTTGCACTGGTAGGTACGCACGGACTGCACGTGTTGTTCGGCATCGTCTGGCTCATCACCCTGGTGTTCCAGTTGAAGAAGCACGGCCTCATTCCTGCAAACCGCCGCCGCCTGATGTGCCTATCGATGTTCTGGCACTTCCTGGATGTGGTCTGGATTGGCGTATTCACCTTTGTTTATCTGATGGGAGTGCTGTGATGGGCGCGCATACTGAACACCACGGTGGCCACGACGACCACAGCCATGACCACGAGCATGGCGACTCTGGCAGCCATAGCACCCTGAAAGGCTATGTCACCGGCTTTGTGCTTGCCGTGATCCTGACCGTCATCCCTTTCTGGCTGGTCATGGGCAAGGTTTTTGCCAACCCCAACCTGACGGCCTTGGTTATCTTGGGCATTGCCGCCGTGCAAATTGTGGTCCACATGGTTTACTTTTTGCACATGAACAGCAAGCTCGAAGGCGGCTGGTCTTTGCTGGCACTCATCTTCACGCTGATGCTGCTGGTCATCATGTTGGCAGGCTCCATCTGGGTGATGTACCACTTGAACGCCAACATGATGCCGGTGTCGGCGCATGACATGAAGAACATGCCTTGAACTTAGTTTCTCCCAAGTCCACGGCAGCAAATTCAGGCCCACAGCATGTGGGCCTTTTACTTTTTTTGGCTGCCGTGGTTTTTACAACATTTGCTGCACTGGGAACCTGGCAAGTACAGCGGCTTTTCTGGAAACAGGCCCTGATAGCACAGGTCGACCAGCGCGTGCATGCCAAAGAAGTCGCTGCCCCCACGCCGGACCAGTGGCCACAGCTCACCGCGTCCAATGCCGAATACCGGCGTGTCCGTATGGATGGCGTATTCATGTCGGGGCAAGACACCCTGGTGCAGGCCGTCACAGGGCGCGGCAGTGGCTTCTGGGTCATGACACCGCTGCGCCTTCCCGATGACACGGTGGTACTGGTCAATCGCGGATTCGTACCGCCCGAAGCCACCCGTACCATCGCACCGCCCAGCACCGATGCCCAACAGAGGTCCACCGTGACAGGCTTGTTGCGCATGAGCCAGCCCGACGGTGCCTTTTTGCGCAAGAACGATCCGCAAAACCAGCGCTGGTATTCTCGCGATGTTCAGGCGATTGCCAAAGCCAAGGGCTTGGGCCTGGTCGCACCTTACTTTGTGGATGCCGATGCATCTGCCGCGCCATCGGCTGGGACGATAGCCAACAGCACCCCCGTGGGGGGATTGACGGTAATCGTTTTCCACAACAACCATCTGGTATACGCTCTGACTTGGTACACGTTGGCGGCCATGGTGGCGGGTGCGGCATGGTATTTTTCGCGCCCGGCGCGGCGGCGGCTCGCCCACACCATGGACAAGGAAATAGATCGTGCAGCAGGCGACTAAGCCCGCGCCATCCCTGGGTCTGCGCCTGGACGATGCCACGGGCCGCAAGAATATGCACCAGCTGGTGCAACTGCGCTGGATCGCCGTGGTAGGGCAGATCGCCACGATTCTGATCGTCCACTTTGGCCTGGACATCCCCCTCCCCCTGGGCTCCATGTTCATGCTGCTGGGAGGCTTGGCCATCTTCAACGCCGCCAGCCTGCTCCGCGCCAAAATGTTCCATGAAGTCAGCAATGGCGAGCTGTTCTTCGCGCTGCTGGTCGATGTGGGCATGCTCACCGCCCAGCTCTACCTCAGCGGAGGCGCCACCAATCCATTTGCTTTTCTGTACCTGCTCCAGGTCACGCTGGGCGCGGTGCTGCTGCAAGCCTGGTCCACCTGGACCATGGTGGGCATTACCGCTGCATGCTTTGCCGGTCTGGCCCGCTTCGGTGAGCCCCTGGCCCTGCCCATCGACCACGATCGCGGCCTGCACAGCCCCTACGTGCTGGGCATGCTGATCTGCTTTGTGCTCAACGCCGCCTTGCTGGTGATCTTTATCACGCGCATCGGTCGCAACCTGCGCGCCCGCGACAGCCGCCTGGCCGACCTGCGCCAGCGCGCCGCAGAAGAAGAGCACATCGTGCGCATCGGGCTGCTAGCATCGGGCGCGGCCCACGAACTCGGCACGCCGCTTGCCACTCTGGCCGTGATCTTGGGTGACTGGCGGCACATGCAACCCTTCACCGACGACCCCGAACTCCTGCACGAAATCGACGAAATGCAAAACCAGCTGCTGCGCTGCAAAGCCATTGTCAGCAACACCTTGTTGTCTGCGGGCGAGGCACGTGGCGAGTCTTCGGCCAAAACCACCATTTGCGGCTTCCTGAACGATCTGGTCGAAGAATGGCGCTCCACACGCCCGGTCTATGCCTTTGCCTACACCAACAACTTTGGCCAGGACCTGCCCATGGTGTCCGACCTCGCGCTCAAACAGATGGTCTACAACGTGTTGGACAACGCGCTGGATGCCTCCCCGCGCTGGATACAGCTGCAAGCTGGCCGGGAAGCCGACGCGCTGACGCTGACCGTCACCGACGAAGGCCCGGGCTTTGCGCCCACCATACTGGCGCATTTCGGCAAACCCTTTCAGTCCAGCAAAGGGCGCACCGGGGGCGGGCTGGGGCTGTATCTGGTGTTAAACGTCGCCCGTACACTGGGCGGTAATGTCACGGCGTGCAACCGCCCAGAAGGCGGTGCTGTCGTCAAAATCACCCTGCCGCTTTCGGCTATCGCCATTGAAGAGGCCGTGGCCCATGCCGGTTGAGTCCACCGAACGCCTGCTGCTCATCGTGGAAGACGATGCCGCATTTGCCCGCACGCTAGGCCGCTCTTTTGAACGGCGCGGCTACACCGTCCTGCTCGCCACCAGCCTGGAAGCCGTCGGCACCTTGCTGCAAAATCGCACGCCCAGCTATGCGGTGGTGGACCTCAAGCTCAACGGTGACGCCTCCGGCCTGGCTTGCGTACAGACATTGCATCTGCACAACCCTGGCATGCTGATCGTGGTGTTGACCGGTTTCGCCAGCATTGCCACCGCCGTGGAGTCCATCAAGCTCGGTGCCTGCCACTACCTGGCCAAACCCTCCAACACCGACGATATCGAGGCTGCTTTTGGTCGCGCGGCGGGCAACGTGGAGGTACAGCTCACCAACCGGGCTACCTCCATCAAAACGCTGGAATGGGAGCGTATCCACGAGATGCTGGCAGAAACCGGTTTTAATATTTCAGAGACGGCGCGCCGCCTGGGCATGCACCGCCGCACCTTGGCGCGCAAGCTGGAAAAGCAACAAGTGAAATAAGGGGCAAACTACCCACGCAGCCCTGCATAAGGTGCAAATAGAAAAAGCCCGCTATTTATTCAATAGCGGGCTTTTCAGCATACTGGTGGGACGTGCGGGGGTCGAACCCACGACAAACGGATTAAAAGTCCGCTGCTCTACCAACTGAGCTAACGTCCCGGCTTGGTGTTTTCACACTGCAGCGCAGCCTCAAATTATAGCGTGGTTTTGACGCTCTTTTCAATAGCGATTGCCAATTGATCCAAAATCCATCCGGCTGCACATTGCCCGAAAGTAGCCGTCACGCTTACGACCGATCCATAGCCGTGGCAATTCAGGCTGCCGTCGCCCTCGATGGCGCAGGATGCGTCGGGCGGCATCACGGCTTCGCGGCTGAAGACGCAGGCCACGCCGATTTTTTTGCCCTCTTTGGGCGCAGCGTGCTCTTTGCGCAAGCGGTAGCGCAGTTGGGCCAACAAGGGGTCGTGGGTGGTGAGCGACAGGTCGTCGATATCGACCTTGTGCGCATGGCGTTTGCCACCGGCGGCACCCACGGAGATGAAGCAGGTGCGCGTCTGGCGGGCCCAGGCGGCCATGGCGGTTTTGGCTTTCACCTGGTCGCAGGCATCCACCACCGCATCCACACCCGGCGGCAACAATTGGGGCCAGTTGGCAGGCTCTACGAAGTCTTCGATGCAGTCCACCACACAGGTCGGGTTGATGTGGGCAATACGGTCGCGCATGGCGAGCACCTTGGCCTGGCCAACGGTGGAGTCCAGGGCGTGGATCTGCCGGTTGATGTTGGATTCGGAAACATGGTCGAGATCGATCAGCGTCAGCCGCCCCACCCCGCTGCGGGCCAAGGCCTCCACCGTCCAGGAGCCCACGCCGCCAATGCCGACCACTGCCACATGCGCGGCCCGGATACGCGCTGCGCCAACCATGCCGTAAAGGCGCTCCAGCCCGCCGAAACGGCGCGCCACATCGGCAGCTGGGGAAGCGTCTTGCTCTACAGAAGAATTATGCAAAAAATATACCTCTAGCGCTTATTCCATAAGCACGAGCAGCTATTAAATAGATAGCAATCAGCATCCCGTAGGTACAGACGCTTATTTAAGTTTGGACAACCGGTCTTTGGCTGCGGACGCGGCTTCGGACTGGGGATAGGCCTTGACCAAGTCTTCCAGCGTTTTGCGCGCGGCCCGGCTATCTTTCAGCTCCATCTGGCAGTTGGCGATCGACAGCGCAGCTTCTGGCGCGCGGGCATGGTCGGGCGCGGTTGTCAGCATGGCGCGGAAATTGGCGACTGCACTTTTGTAGTCCTTGTTGGCGTACTGGGCATTACCCAACCAGAACAAGGCCGATGGGCCGTAGCCGCTCTTGGGGTATCGTTTGACGAAACCCATGAAGCCGGTCTGCGCAGCAGCGAAGTCTCCAGTGCGAAACACGGCCAATGCGGCATCAAAATCGCGCACTTCGGCGGGGTCGGCGGTGAACTCCTTGCCATCCACGGTGACCTTGGCGGGCTCGAATTTACGCAGGCGTTCTTCCACCCCTTGCGCCTGGTCCTTCAGGCGGCGTTGCACCTCGGCCAGGTCGCGTGCCAGTTGTTCGTCCAGGCCACGCTGCTTGGCCAGGTCGGCGCGCAGGTTGTCGATCTGGCTTTGCAGGTCTAACAGGCTGCGGCGCAACTGGCCGTTGTCGTCGGTAGCGCGGCGCAGTTCTTCTGCCAATTTCTGGTTGGCGGATTCGGCCGCCAGGCGGCTGCTGTCCACACGCTGGCGCAAGTCCAGAATGGCTTTGCGGGCCTCGTCGTCATCGAACACCCCGGCCTGGGCGCTGGATGCTAGCAGCATCCAGCAGCCCAACGCCAGAGCGACAGGGCGCAGGCTGGGCAGGGTGATTCGGCTCATCGGTAGCTGATCTCCGCGCGGCGGTTCTTGGCCATGGCGGCTTCATCACTGCCTTGTACCGCAGGCTTTTCTTTACCGAAACTCACGGCCTCCAACTGGCTGTCGGCCACACCCAGCAAGCCGAGGGCTCGGCGCACGGACTCGGCGCGCTTTTGGCCCAGGGCCAGGTTGTATTCACGACCACCGCGGTCATCGGTATGGCCTTCAACCATCGCGCGGCGGGCTTTGTCGGCCTTCAGGTAACGGGCATTGGCATCGATGACGGTTTGGTCATCGGGTTTGACGGCGTAGCTGTCGTAGTCGAAGTACACGATACGGCCACTGCTGGGGCCAGTGGCCACCGAGTTCGACGATGACAAGTCCACCGGTGTCACGCCGCTCTTGGTGGTGCCCGCCGTGCTGCCGCCGTCCGCCCCCATGGTGCCAGACTGGGTTACACCGGCACCGCTTTTGTCGACCACGGGCACGTCGTCCAACTTCACACCCGAGGCACAACCGGCCAGAACGGCGGTCAATGACAGTGCCCACATTAAATTTTTCATTTGTATTTCCTCGTTGAATGGTACGTGCGTTGTTGGCTATGGCTAAAAATCATGGCTTCAAAAATGGCCCCCAGTCCGGTTCGCGGATGTCGCCCCCCTGGCCCGCCAGGCGGGCCTTGATCTTGCCGTCCAGCGTGCTGGTCATCAGGGCTTCGCGGCCCTGCTGCTGGGTGGCGTAAACCAGCAAACGGCTGTTCGGCGCAAAACTGGGGCTCTCGTCGGAGCTGGTGTCGGTAATGCTGACCACAGTGGAGGTACTAAGTTCCATGACCTGGAGTTTGAAGGCCCCACCGATGCGCGAAATGTAGGCCAGCCAACGGCCATCGGGGCTGATGCTGGGCGAGATGTTGTAGCTGCCCGTAAAGGTCACGCGCTCCGGGTTCCCGCCGCTGCTGGACATGCGGTAGATCTGCGGTGCGCCGCCCCGGTCGCTGACGAAGTAAATGCTGCGTCCGTCTGCAGAGTACTTCGGCTCGGTATCGATGCCGCTGGACTGGGTAAGCCGCCTGGGCTCGCCGCCATTGGCATCTATGCTATAAATTTGGGAGCCGCCATCGCGACTCAACGTAACGGCCAAAGTCCGCCCGTCGGGGGCCCAGGTGGGTGCACTGTTGGAGCCTTTGAAGTTGGCGACCAGGCGGCGCTTGCCGGTGGCCACGTCGTGCACGTAGATAACGGGCTTGCGGGCTTCAAACGAAACGTAGGCCAGTTGCATGCCATTGGGTGACCAGGCCGGGGAGATGATGGACTCCGGGCTGGCCAAGGCGGTCTGGCTGTTTTCGCCATCGGCATCGGCAACCCATAGCGTGTGGCGGGTGCCAGCCTTGGTTACATAGGCAATGCGGGTCGAAAAAATGCCCCGATCGCCGGTGAGTTTTTCGTAGATGAAGTCGGCAATGCGGTGGGCCGACAAGCGCAAATCACCCTGCGGTACGGTATAGCTCTGGCCGCCCAGGTCTTGTCCACGCACCACGTCCCACAGGCGAAAGCGCACGTCATAGCGGCCATCGGCCAGGCGGCTGACACTGCCCGTCACCAGGGAATCCGCCGCCTTTTGCCGCCACAAGGCCACATCAGGCCGGGAGGTTTCGTCCAGGGCTACACCGCTGGCATCCACTGCCCGGAACTGCCCGCTGCGCTCCAGATCGGCTTGCACGATGGCACCGATTTTTTGCGGCGACTGCTCGTCGCCCCGAAAGCCGGCAACGGCAATGGGCAGTTGGGTCAGGCCGATGCCGGAGACTTCCACACGGAACTGGGCCAACGCCGGGCCAACGGCAACGACCAGGGCGCACAGAACGGTAACTTTGCATGCAACACGACGCAGCAAAGTGGATGGGCCAGTTTTCATGGAAAATGCTTGGATGAATAAAGTTACATTGACCGTGATTGTCGCGGCCAAAAATGAGGCGGATCGGATAAAAGCGTGCGTGGATTCTGCATCTTTCGCCGATGAGGTTTTGGTTCTGGATTCGGGAAGTGTAGATGACACTGTAGCCATAGCCCGCGCCGCTGGTGCCACGATCCACAACACCGATTGGCCAGGATACGGGCCTCAGCAACAAAGAGGCATTGACAGGGCCAACAGCGAATGGGTACTGTCTTTGGATGCGGACGAAGTTATCACGGAATCCCTGCGCAACGAGATTCTGGAGGCCATTGGCCTTGCAAAGTTTGATGGCTTTCGCATTCCCCGGCATTCCAGTTTTTGCGGTACTTTCATCGAGCACAGCGGCTGGCGGCCAGACTACACACTGCGACTGGTTCGCAGGCAGCTGGCAGGGTTTACCACCCACTTTTTGCACGCCCACATGACGGTAGATGGAACAACGGGAACTCTACGGTCGCCTATCATCCATTACAGCTACCGGAACCTGGACGACGTACTGGAAAAACTCAACCGTTACTCCAAGGGAGCCGCAATCGATTTGCAGAGCCGAGGTGGTTCATCCAGCCTGACAAAGGCCGTGATGAAAGGCCTGTGGTCGTTTGTAAGAACCTACTTTCTGAAGCAAGGTTTCAGGGATGGCCGCATCGGCTTGGCTCTGGCCATCTATAACAGCCACACCACTTACTATAAGTATTTGCGAATGTGGATGGAGGGTCGGCAGCTCCCTGGTAAACAATGAGCCATCCGCCCAGAGCCTCTCGTGGTGTAGTCCATTTAAGCTGCCAATCTTGTCACCTCCATTTGCCCAGGCAGTCACCTTATGAAAAATGAGCGATCCCAAGGTTTGTTCAACCTGTTGAGGCAAAGCATCCCCCGGTTATCGCCCTACTTTTTCAAAGGCCGACGTTCGGCCTGGATGTTGGTGATCATGGCCACCATCGTTGGCGCTGCCACCGAACCCCTGGTACCCGCCATGCTGAAGCCGCTGCTCGACAACGGCTTTCAAAAAGGTGCGCTGAACCCATGGATGGTGCCGTTGGCCCTGATCGCGGTGTTCGGTCTGCGCGGCCTGGCCAGTTTCCTGGGCGATGTGGCCATGGCCAAAATCACACAGGACGGTCTGGATGCCCTGCGGACATCCATGTTCAGCCGCCTGCTGGATGCCCGCAGCAGCCTGTTTACCCAAAGGACGGCCAGCTCGCTGTCCAACACCATCGTGTACGAAGTCCAAACCGGTGCGGTGATCCTGGTCACCTCGGTCTTGGGCCTGGCCAAAGACAGCATGGTGCTGGTCGCGCTGGTCGCCTATCTGCTGTACCTGAACTGGGAGCTGACGCTGATTTTGGTGGTGCTGTTTCCCGCCGTGGCCTTCGTCACCCGCACGCTCTCGCGCAGGCTCTACCAGATTGCCAAAAGCAGCCAGGGTGCCACCGACGGCCTGGCCTACGTGGTGGAAGAAAACGTCTTGGCACAACGGGTGGTGCGCTTGCATGCTGCTCAGGGCGCTCAAGGCAAACGCTTCCAGTTACTGAGCGAAGGCTTGCGCAGGCTGAATATGAAATCGGCGACCGCGTCTGCAGCGGTCACCCCCATGACCCACATGATGTCGGCCATCGCGCTGTCCAGCGTGATTTGCGTGGCCCTGCTGCAAGGATCCAGCGAGGTCACCGCGGGTGAATTTGCGTCCTACATTACCGCTATGTTGATGCTGATTGCGCCGGTCAAGCGGCTGTCCGACGTGGCCAGCCCAATAACCCGCGGGCTGGCCGCCATGGAGCGGGCACTGGACCTGATCGAGAAAACACCGGTGGAGCCCAGCGGTGACTTCGCAGTGGAGCGGGCACAAGGTCACATTGAATTCCAGTCGGTCAGTGTGCGCTACCGCGACGACGAAACCCGATCGGCCTTGAACCAGGTTTCATTGACCGTTGAGCCAGGTGAAGTGGTTGCGTTGGTCGGGCCATCCGGTTCGGGCAAAACCTCGCTGGTCAATTTGTTGCCGCGATTTGTAACAGCCAGCGCCGGGCATGTTTTGCTGGATGGACACGACATCGCCGAATGGCAGCTGAAAGCCTTGCGTAACCAGTTTGCCATCGTCAACCAGGATGTGATCATGTTCAACGACACACTGGCAGCCAACGTGGCGCTCGGTGAAACGCCCGACCGGGCGAGGGTTGAAGCCTGCTTACGGGCCGCCAACCTGGGCGGATTTCTGGACGAGGCCCCGCAAGGCATCGACACCATGACAGGACACAACGCCACAGAACTTTCCGGTGGACAGCGCCAGCGTTTGGCCATCGCCCGGGCACTGTACAAAGACGCGCCCATTTTGATTTTGGACGAAGCAACCTCGGCGCTGGACACCGAATCAGAGCGCCTGGTACAAGAGGCCCTGCAGCGCCTGATGACCGGCCGCACCACCTTGATCATTGCGCACCGCTTGTCCACTATCGAACACGCCGACCGGGTGGCAGTGCTGGACCAAGGTGAAATCATCGAGATCGGCACGCATGCAGAACTGATCGCCCAGGCGGGGCTCTACGCCCGCTTGCATGCGCTGCAGTTTGGCACGCAGCCCGCCATGGCGGTGTAATGCCGCAACGGATGGCCTGCAGATTTCCATGAAAAAAATACTGGTAGTTGCGACCCGGCAAATTGGCGACGTGCTGCTGACCACGCCCTTGATACACGCCGCTCGCCAGCAATGGCCGGAGGCTGAAATTGATGTGATCGGCCTTGCAGGCACCTTGGGCATGCTCCAGGGCAACCCAGATATCCATGCATTTATCACCACCCAGCCGTCCAAAGGCTGGCGCGACACTCTGGCCGTGCTGAAAACCATCTGGAAGCGTTACGACCTGGCACTGGTAACCCAGCCCAGCGACCGCGCCCACCTGATAGGCTGGGCTGCCAGCCGCCAGCACCGCAGCGGCATTATTCCCGCCCAAAACTCCAGCAACTGGTGGAAAAAGCGTATTTTGAGCCACGTGGTCGTCAGTGAAGGCGATGCCAGCACCGTCCATGTAGTTACCGAAAAGCTGGCGTTGCTGGCTCCCTGGTGCGCGCCCGATGTGCAAGCGGTCCAGGTGCTGCCACCACCCGCACAAGCGCTGCCACCCGACCTGGATGCATTGATTCTCCCCAGCGCCATCGTAGTCCACTCGCCATCCATGTGGCCCTACAAGCAATGGCCGGTAGCGCATTTCCAAGAATTGCTGGTTCGGTTGATCGCCGAAGGCCATCAAATTGTGTTGACTGGCAGTGCAAGTTCCTCCGACCAGGCTTGTATCCAGCAGTTGCGTGGATTGGCACCATCACCCCAACTGGTGGATACCAGTGGCCAGCTCAATTTCAACCAGTTGGTTAGCCTGTTTCGGCGCTCCGGCCTGTATATTGGACCAGACACCTCGGTCACCCATTTGGCCGCAGCTTCCGGTATTCGCGTGTTGGCGATGTTTGGCCCCACCAATCCGGTGCGCTGGGGACCTTGGCCTACCGCGCCGCATATCGCGCAAGCGTATGTGGGGCGGGCAGAGACGCAGACCGTACACAACATCACCTTGCTGCAAAGCACTCTGCCCTGCGTGCCCTGCAGCAAGGCTGGATGCGAAAACCATAACCTAAGCCGAAGCGATTGTTTGTTGGAAATATCTGCATCCCACGTTTTACGCCAAGCACTTGTGATTCAACGCGTTTAACATAAAATTATTAACAAAATATGAAATTCGATGCCATTTAATCATCAATAAATCATAAAATTTAAATTTTTTAGATGCAACCATTGAAATCATCAATAAATAAATTTTTAACAAATTCAAAAATTTATTACGACAAAAATACAACACCCACTAATTCAGACTTTCTATTAATACTTTGCCTTGGCTTGGCGCCACTGCTTTTCTTGAGTGTGCGCAGTTGGACGATTGTATTTTTATTTATATTAATTGGAATTTCGATTACCCATCTAAGGCACCATCATTTTTTAAAATTCACAATAGATGGGAAAAATTCTAGCTATTGGGTAATTGCAGCTTTAGCCTCACCCTTAATTGCAGTAATAGCGGGGCAACTATTCAGAGGAGAACTAAAAATGGGACTCATGGATGGCCCAAGCCGCCCTTTTTTAGCCACCCTCCTTTTCATTTATATTTTACGCAAACCAATTGATTATGTCCGAATTCTTGAATGGTGCATTCCAATATCGCTATTAATTTTAAGCGGATTTCTCGTGGTGCATCCCTACGGTTGGGCCGACATGACAAGTGAGCGGCTTGGTACAGCAGCCATTGACCCACTTACTCTCGGTCAATACACATTATTTATGGCATTTTTTTGCTTGTTAACTTTTAATATTTACGGCAGTGACAGAAACAGCCTTAAACTATTAAAGTTAGCAGGAATTATTACAGGCCTCTGGATTAGCCTTGGCACAGGCTCACGCAGTGCATGGGTTGCAATTCCATTTTTATCTTTACTCTGGATTTTAGGTTCTTTGAAAATAAGACAGTTTAAGAAGATTATTTTTTTTATCGCCTTCTTATGCTTAGTAGCGGCGCTGATCTATGAAATATCACCATTAATTCAAGGGCGCATTGAACTGGCAATTAGTGAATACAGAGATTATTTTCACAATGGAAACAAAGACACCTCCCCAGGAACGCGACTTTCGTTATTGAGAGTTTCCAGCATTTTATTTATCAATAATCCTTTAGCGGGATATGGCGATGCGAATTATCCTTCACTTTCCAGCATTCCATCCATAGCGTCTTTTAACTCCGAACTACTGGAGAGAACCCTGATTAACCATGGCGTGCACAATGAAATACTGCAGAATGCGCTGCGCTCTGGCATTTTTGGACTAGCATCCAGCTTACTAATGTTTGGGGTACCCATTGTCATTTTTTACAGAGGCGTTGATTCAAAGATAGAAGTTATCAGAGCCGCGAGTATTGTCGGCCTCTGCTACATCGGTGCCATGTTCTTCTTTGGCTTAAGCACCGAAACATTTAACATGAAGTACAGCATTTCGTTTTACGCGCTAATGGTGTCCGTTTTAGCAGCCCAAGTGCTGCGCCCCCAACCGGCTTGATATGAATCCTGCACGCTACGCCCTCACCTTCGCCTGCTACAACCAGGTGGAATACACCCGCCAATGCATAGACAGCATGGTGCGCCATGGCATGGACTTGTCACGGCTGATTGTGGTGGACAACGGATCCAAAGACGCCACCCGCGAGTACCTCCTTACCGTGCCCATAGGTGGGCGCATCTACAACGATGCCAATCTGGGCTGCGGAGTAGCCTGGAACCAGGGCGCGCTGGCCTTGCAGGCCGAGTGGACCATCGTAATGAACAACGATGTGCTGGTCAGCGCCCGGTGGATAGAGTCTTTGATCGGTGTGGCCGAGCAGCGCGGCCTCAAGGTCATTTCACCCGCGCTGGTCGAAGGCGCGTTGGATTACGATTTTGAAGACTTCAGCGCCATGGCTTCCGTCAAAATGGCTGGCACGGCGCGTATAGGTGGCCGCCATGCGGTGTGCTTGGCGGTGCACAAGTCGGTGTGGATGGACGTGGGTTACTTCCAACCGGTACCCAAGCTGTTGGGCTATGAGGACACGCTGTTTTTCCATGAACTGGAAAAAGCCAAGATTCCTGTGGGCATCACAGGCGCATCCTGGCTGCACCACTACGGCTCTGTAACCCAGACCGCCATGAAACAAGAGCGCGGTTTGTCGGCCAAAGACGGATTAGGCTACCGCTACAACTACCGGCTGCTCAACCAAAGCTGGCTGGCCCGCAAACTGGCCAAGTCGCAGCGGGTAGCGCAGCAAAAACAATGGCGGCAAGAAGAGTTGGCCGCCCACGCCATGAGCCTCCACGGGCTGCGTGAAGGCGGCCACTTTCGCTGGATCTGACAAGGTGCGCAGGTCTGCCTCAGAGCAGCACGATGTCGTACTGCTCCTGTCCCATGGCCCCCTCGCTCTGCAATGAAATCGGCTTGCCGATGAAGTCACTCAAGCCCGCCAGATGCTGGCTTTCTTCGTCCAGAAACAGCTCGATCACCTTGGGCGAAGCCACGATGCGGAACTCGCGCGGGTTGAACTGTCGGGCCTCGCGAAGGATTTCGCGCAGGATGTCGTAGCTCACGCTACGGGCGGTTTTGACCGTGCCTTTACCGCTGCACACGGCACAGGGCTCGCACAGCATGTGGGCCAGCGACTCGCGGGTGCGTTTGCGGGTCATCTCCACCAGTCCCAGTGCCGAAAAGCCGCCAGCGGTGGTTTTGACGCGATCGCGGCCCAGCTGCTTGCGGAACTCGGCCAGCACCGTGTCGCGGTGGTCTTCGCGCACCATGTCGATGAAATCCACGATCACAATGCCGCCCAGATTGCGCAAACGCAGTTGCCGGGCGATGGCCTGGGTCGCTTCCAGATTGGTCTTGAAGATGGTGTCGTCGAAGTTGCGGGCACCGACGAAGGCACCGGTGTTCACGTCCACCGTGGTCAAAGCCTCGGTCTGGTCCACGATCAGGTAGCCACCCGACTTCAGCTCCACCCGCCGACCCAGTGCCTTGGCCACCTCTTCGTCGATAGAAAACAAATCAAAAATTGGCCGCTCTCCCTTGTAGTGCTGCAGCTTCTCGACCGCCGCAGGCATGAACTCCTTGCCAAACACCTGCAGCATGTCGAACTGCTCGCGGGAATCGAGCCGGATGGTCTGGGTTTGCTCGCTGACCAGATCGCGCAGCACGCGTTGCAGTAAATTCAGGTCCTGGTGCAGCAAGGACGTGGGCGGCAGGCGTACCGAAGCGCTTTTGATGCGGGCCCAGGCTTTACGCAAATAAGCGATGTCTTCGGCCAGCTCGGTATCGGTCGCATCCTCGCCATTGGTGCGCAGGATGAAACCACCACCACCGCCAGTAGAAGCCTCGCCTACCAAGGTTTGCAGTCGCTTGCGCAGATCTTCACGCTGCGGCAGGGGAATTTTCTGCGACACGCCCACATGGTCGTCCTGCGGCAAAAACACCAACAAACGACCGGCGATGCTGATCTGGGCCGACAGGCGTGCGCCCTTGGTACCAATCGGGTCCTTGATGACCTGCACCATCAAGGCCTGGCCTTCAAACACCTGGCGTTCAATCGGCACCACAGGGGCCACCTTGGCATCAGCCTCGGCTGCCTTGTGGCCCACAAAGCCATTGGCCAGATCGGCCACATGCAAAAATGCCGCCCGCTCCAGCCCGATGTCGATGAAAGTGGACTGCATACCCGGCAGCACCCGTACCACCTTGCCCAGGTAGACATTGCCCACCATGCCGCGCTCCAGGGTGCGCTCTACGTGCAGTTCTTGTACCGAGCCGTGCTCTACCACCGCCACGCGGGTTTCCTGGGGCGACCAATTGATGAGAATGTCTTGTTGCATGGGGGGAGTGGTCAAAACTTGAAGCCCAGTGCGCGCAGCAGTTGCGCCGTCTCGAACATGGGCAGCCCCATGATGCCCGAATAGCTGCCGCGTATCTGCGAGATAAACCCTGCCGCCCTGCCCTGCACCGCGTAGGCACCGGCCTTGCCTAGCGGCTCGCCCGATGCGACATAGCTTTTGATCTGCGCCGTAGTCAAGGCTGCAAAGCTCACCCGTGAATCGCTCAGGGCTTCCAGCCGCTTGCGGCCCTGCTGCACCGCCACCGCCGTCAGCACCCGATGCTGGGTTCCGGCCAGCTCGCCCAGCATGCGCACGGCATCCTTGGCGTTCTCGGGTTTACCGTAAATGCGGC
This sequence comes from Rhodoferax sp. LS1P39, assembly GCF_056521425.1. Lineage (NCBI taxonomy): Bacteria > Pseudomonadati > Pseudomonadota > Betaproteobacteria > Burkholderiales > Comamonadaceae > Rhodoferax > Rhodoferax sp. LS1P39. The sequence goes on from NZ_JBWMAV010000005.1 coordinate 239,212, forward strand.
GGCCCAGCGCCACCGTGGTGTCGGAACACAAGATTGGCGCAACGGGCAGGCCGCGCTGCTGCATTCGCGCCAGCGCTGCATCGAGTTTTAGGCCGGTCACGCGCTTCACATAAGCAGGAGGCGCTTCATTTTTAATAGCAACCTCCAAACCTTCGCTGTCTTCATCGCGTCCAGGTAAAAGCAGTTCGTGGCGCACGCCCAATTGGTCGAGCAGCTGGCTGCGGCGCGGGCTTTGGGAGGCAAGGTAGATAAAGTCGGTCATGGCGGAATTATCGGGGCATGCAAGCACCCAAAAGACAACAGCCCGCCCATCTCAACAATGGGCGGGCTGCCAAAAAAACTAGCGCAGATTACTGCTTGACGGCTTCGACCTGGACGATCAGGCGAACAGCGTCAGGAAAGCCAAAGTTGGCACCCCAGGTCATGCCCCATTGGCTGCGCTGGATGGTGGTGTCAAAGTCGCCACCGCAGACTTCACGCTTTTGCATGCTCTGGTAGCAATTAAAGGTAGTGGCTTTGAGCGTAACGGGATTGGTTTTGCCCAGCAGCGTCAAGCTACCCACCACCTCCGACACTTTGTCGCCGGTGAACACAAACTTGTCAGCGCTGAACTTGATGGTGGGGAACTGGGCCGCGTTGAAGAAGTCAGCGCTTTGCAGATGCTTGTCGAAGTTGGGCGTGCCGGTCGACAGCGAGGTTGCGTCAATCGTCAGATCGACCTTGCCGGTTTTGCCTGCGCGGTCAAACTGCACCGTGCCTTCTTTCTTGTCGAAGCGGCCACGGTTGGTCGATGTGCCCATATGGCCGATCTCGAACGTCACAAAAGTATGGCTGGGGTCAATGGCATACGTGGCAGATTGCGCGTGGGCGGTGCCTACGGTCAGGGTGGCAATCGCGGCAAGGGCAAGCAAGGTGTGGCGCATGGATTTTCTTTCAAAGAAAGGTTAAGGGGAAAATCAGAAGGGAAACTGGCTTACAGCTTGCCGACACCGGTCAGGCTGAATTTGAATTTGACTTGCACGTCGTCGGCCACCATCGAGGTATCGGCCCACTCGCCTTCACCAATTTTGAAGGCCAGTCGCTTGATGGGCAGTTGGCCCGTGGCGACCGTGGTGGCACCAGTCTGCACCATCGTCACCGGCACTACCACATCGCGCACCTGGCCTTTGATACTGAGCTTGCCCGCCACGTCAAACTTGCCACCACCCAGCGCCTTGATGCTGCTGGAGGCAAACGTGGCCTGCGGGAACTTCGCGATGCTGAACCAAGTGGGCTTGGGCAGCTCGGCATCCGACTCGGGTACGCCCAGCGTGGCACTGGCCATATCCACGGTGAAGTTGATTTTGCTGGTGTCCAGCTTGGCCGGGTCAAAGCTCAACTGGGCATCAAATTTCTTAAAGCGGCCATCCACCGCCACGCCCATTTGCTTGCTGACGAACACGATTTCACTCTGGGCAGGCACCAGCTTTTGCTGGGCAAACGCCGCCATGGCCACTCCAGATACCACCAAGGCCACCGACAATTTCGACAAAAAAGACATGGAAAAACTTTCGCAAAAATAAAAGATTCAAGGCAGCATGCGGCCGATCAGGCCATCGCGGTCCACAAAGTGGTGCTTGAGAGCCGCCGCAACATGCAAGACCACCAGCGCGCACAGTGTCCATGCGGCCCAGCCGTGCACGGGCTTGATGGCCTCGCCGAGTTCCTTGTTGACCGACAACAGGTCGGGCAAAGGCAGGATGCCAAACACCACAATCGGGAAACCCATCGCTGAGCTGTAGGCCCAGCCGATCAGTGGCACCATAAAAAACAAAGCGTACATCGCGTAATGCGTGCCCTCATGCGCCCAATGCTGCCATTGGGGCATGCTGCGTGTAATGGCCACAGGCAGTGGCGGCGGACGGTGGGTCAAACGCCACAGCAAGCGCAGTACCGACAGCGCCAAAATCGTAATACCCGCCCACTTATGCCAGTTGTAGAGCTTGAGCCGCTGGGGTGAAAAAGGCAGGTCCGTCATGTACAGACCGACGCAAAACATCCCCACCAGCGCTAGCGCTAAAACCCAATGCAGAAGTTTGGCAATGCCGGTGTAAGTGGCGAGCTTTGCAGCAACGGACGGGGACAGGGCCATAAAAGGTGCGGGGGCTGGTATCCCCCGAGAGTGTGAACTTGTTGGCTAGTGTAGAAACCGCTTCTCGCAAAAAGTTCACTCAATTCGTATGGATGGTTCGATTTTTTTGAACCATCAGGGCTACACCGTAGCCACCCCTGCGGGTTCGTCGTCCTCTTCCCCCAGAAAACCGCCGCTCTGGTGCGCCCACAGCCGAGCGTACAGGCCACCCGAGGCCAGCAGGCTGCGGTGGTCGCCCATCTCGACGATGCGGCCCTTGTCCAGCACCACCAGCCGGTCCATGGCCGCAATAGTAGACAGGCGGTGGGCGATGGCGACCACGGTTTTACCTTCCATCAGCCGGTACAGGCTGGACTGGATGGCGGCTTCGACCTCCGAGTCCAAGGCGCTGGTGGCCTCGTCCAGCAGCAGGATGGGCGCATCTTTCAGCATCACCCGGGCAATCGCGATGCGCTGGCGCTGGCCGCCCGACAGTTTCACGCCGCGTTCGCCCACATGGGCATCAAAGCCGGTACGGCCACTCGGGTCGCTCAGGGTGTGAATGAAGTCAAAAGCCTCGGCACGGCGCGCTGCCGCTTCCATGTGGGCATCGGTGGCATCTGGCCGACCGTAAAGGATGTTGTCGCGCACTGAGCGGTGCAGCAGCGAGGTGTCTTGCGTGACCATGCCGATCTGCGCGCGCAGGCTCTCCTGGGTGACCTGCGAAATGTCCTGCCCATCGACCAGAATGCGGCCCTGCTCCACGTCGTAAAACCGCAGCAGCAGGTTCACGATGGTGGACTTGCCCGCGCCTGAGCGACCCACCAGTCCAATCTTCTCTCCGGCGCGGATGTGCAGCGACATCTGGTCTATCACCTTGCGGGCCCCCGGCCCCTTGGCACCGTAGGCAAAGTCCACATTCTCGAACCGTACCTCGCCCTTGGGTACCTGCAGCGGCTGGGCCTGGGGCACATCCTGCACGGCCTGCGGGCGCGACAAGGTGTTCAGGCCATCCTGCACCGTACCCACATGCTCGAACAGCGAAGCCATTTCCCACATCACCCAGTGCGAAATACCGTTCAGGCGCAGCGACATGGCGGTGGCCGCCGCTACGGCACCCACACCCACCTGGCCCTGCGTCCACAGCCACAGCGCCAGCCCGGCGGTGGACAGAATCAGCAAGATACCGAGTATGTGGTTGACCACCTCAAAGCCACTCACCAGCCGCATTTGCCGGTGCACCGTCAGCAGAAAGTCCTGCATGGCCGAGCGGGCAAAACCCGCCTCACGCCCGGCGTGCGAGAACAGCTTGACGGTGGCGATGTTGGTGTAGGCATCGGTGATGCGCCCCGTCATCAGCGAGCGGGCATCGGCCTGTTTTTTGGCCACACCCGACAGGCGCGGCACAAAGTAGCGGATGGCCAGGCCATACAACACCACCCAGCCCAGAAAGGGCAACAGCATCCAGGCATCAAAGCTACCCACCACCGCCACCATGGTGACGAAGTAGATGGTCACAAACACCAGTATGTCGCCCAGGATCATGCACACATCGCGCACGGCCAGCGCGGTCTGCATCACCTTGGTAGCCACGCGCCCGGCAAACTCGTCCTGGTAAAAGCCCATGCTCTGGCCCAGCATCAGCCGGTGAAACTTCCAGCGCAGCATCATCGGAAAGTTGGCGGCCAGGGTCTGGTGCTTGAACAGGGTTTGCAATGCAATCAATAGCGGACTTCCCAATAGCAGCAAGCACAGGAGCAATAAATTGTTCTTTTCTTGCGACCACAGCAAAGCCGGTTGCACCGTGCCCAGCCAGTCCACCACCCGGCCCATCATGGCAAACAGCAAAGCCTCGAACACGCCCACGCTGGCCGTGAGCAGCGTCATGGCCAGGATGTATTTGCGCACGCCGAAGGTGCAGGCCCACACAAAATGAAAAAAGCCGCGCGGTGGCGGCTGGGGGGTGTCGTCCGTGTAGGGATGGACGAGGTTTTCAAACCAACTCAGCATAGGCTCATTCTCGGTGGTAGGGGTGGTTGGCATTGACCGACCACGCCCGGTACAACTGTTCGACCAGCAGCACGCGGGCAAAGGCGTGCGGCAGGGTCAGGTCCGACAGGCGGATGCGCTCATGGGCCGCCTGGCGGAACGCCGGGTCCAGGCCGTCCGGGCCGCCAATCACCAGGGCCACGTCGTCGCTCTCCAATTGCCAGCCCTTGAGCTTAACCGCCAATGCTTTTGTCGTCAGCGTAGTACCCCGTTCATCCAGGGCCACGATACGGGCATTGCGGCCAATGCTGGACTGGATGGCGGCTTCTATGCGTTCACGCTCGGCCGCGTAAATCGTCTCCAGGGTTTTGGAGCCCCGGGGTTCGGTCTTGACGGCCTTGAGCTCCACCTTGAGCTCGGGCGGGAAGCGTTTGGCGTAGTCGTCGTAGGCAGTTTGCGCCCAGTCGGGCATGCGCTGGCCTACCGCTACTATCACCAGCTTCATTTACTTGCGGCCAGTGGCGCGCTTGGCAGGCGCTTTAGCGGTTTTGGAAGGTTTGGGCGCAGCACGCTTGGCGGCAGCGGCTTTCTTCACGGTCTCGATCGGGGCCTTGATGACCACGGTCTTGGCCACGGTTTTGACGGCTGCGGTTTTGGCAGGTGCTTTCACCGCCGTCTTGGCCGCGGTTTTAGCCGCTGTTTTCACCGGGCCACGGGTCGAAGTCGAGGTCTTGGATGGCACGGGCGTGGCCACAGCCGTCTTGCGGGCAGCGCGCTTGGGTGCCACTTCCAGCACCGGACGCTCGGGGGCCAGCAGGCTTTCGGCGTATTCGCGGTCGGCAATCTTGGCTGCACGTTTGGCGGCAGCGGGCGACAGCTTTTTGGCCGGTACCTTCTTGGCCGGCTTGGCAGGTTTGACTTCTTCGGCCTTGGGCAGCGGCTTGGCGGCACCCAGCTTGAGGCGGATGGGCTTTTCGCCCCACAGCTCTTCCAGGTGGTAGTACTGGCGGATAGCGGGTTGCATGATGTGCACCACGGCGCGGCCGCAATCCACAATGATCCATTCGCCATTGGATTCGCCTTCCATGCGGGGCTTGGCAAAACCAGCATCGCGCACGGCATCGCGCACGCTGGCGGCCAGCGCCTTGGTTTGGCGGTTCGAGGTGCCCGAGGCGATGATCACGCGCTCGAACAAGGCCGACAGGCCTTCGGTGTCAAACACGACGATGTCCACTGCTTTGACATCCTCCAGACCATCGACGATGGCGCGCTGGAGTTTTTGGGTGTCTTTTTTGGCAACGGTTTCGTTTTGGGCAGAAGTGGTCATCGGTCGGTTCGGTAAAGAAGGTGGTGGTCAATATAGCGCGCTACGCCCTCGGGAACCAGATGGGCTATCCCTTGCGAGGTGGCGACGCGGTGGCGGATGTCGGTGGCGCTGAGTTCCATGGGGGGAACCTGCAGCGCCTGGTAACGGCCCGAATGCAAGAGCTCAGGCAAGAATTCAGGCACAAATGACCTGCTAGCGCTTGATTCATCGGCACGAGAAGCTACACAAATTATAGCTGCCTGCACAATCTCTTCCCAACCGTGCCAGGTGGGCAGCCGTGTCGCCTGGTCTTCGCCCATCACCAGGTAGAGCTGTGCCTGGGGTTTTTCGGCCTGCAGTTCGTGCAAAGTATCGATGGTGTAGGTGGGGCCGCTGCGCTCAATTTCGCGCTTGTCCACCACCACGCCGGGGATCTCGCCAAAGGCCAATTGGGCCATGGCCAGCCGGTCGGTCGCCGGGCTGAGCGTGCGGCTTTTGTGCCAGGCGTGGCCGGTGGGAAACACGTACAGCGCGTCCAACTGCAACTGCGCCAAGGCAGTCCGCACCAGGGCTACGTGCATCAGGTGCGGCGGATCAAACGCACCGCCGAATACGCCAAGTCGGCGCACGGGCGAGCTCACACCCATGCGCGGGCAACCAGAAATTCGCGGGTCAAGGCTTCTTCTGCCGAGCCCGGCTCCGGTGTATTTTGGTACGACCAACTGGCCAGTGGCGGCATCGACAGCAGGATGGATTCGGTGCGCCCACCCGACTGCAGGCCAAAGTGCGTGCCCCGATCCCACACCAGGTTGAACTCCACGTAGCGCCCACGCCGGTATAGCTGAAAAGCCCGCTCGCGTTCGCCATACGGCGTGTCTTTGCGGCGCTGCAAAATCGGCACGTAGGCATCCAGAAACGCCGATCCCACGGCCTGCACCATGGCCAGGCTGCCTTCGGTGCCCAGCTCGGAAAAGTCATCGAAAAACACGCCGCCAATGCCACGCGGCTCCAGCCGGTGCTTGAGGTAGAAGTACTCGTCGCACCACTGCTTGAAGCGCGGGTATTTGTCGTCCCCAAACGGGGCCAGGGCGGTCTGGCAAGTGCGGTGGAAATGCACCGCATCTTCCTCAAAGCCGTACATGGGTGTCAGGTCCATGCCGCCGCCAAACCAGCAGACCGGCTCGCCGCCCTCGGGCGTGGCCACGATCATGCGCACATTCATGTGCACCGTGGGCGCATACGGGTTGCGCGGATGGAACACCAGCGACACGCCCATGGCCTCAAACGGCGCACCCGCCAATTGGGGCCGGTGCTGGGTGGCACTGGGCGGCAATTGCGGCCCGCGCACATGCGAAAAGCCGCAGCCTGCGCGCTCCAGCACCGCACCGTTTTCCAGAATCTGGGTGATGCCCTGCCCTTGCAGCTTTTCACCCGGTGGCTTTTCCCAGGCATCGCTCAGGAAACTACCGCCATCCAGCTCCGCCATGCGGGTGGTAATGGAAGACTGCAGGCCCAGCAGATAGGCCCGCATCACATCGGCGGTATGCAAGCTCAGGCCTTGACCGCGCGGAATCCGATGTCGCGGCGGTACTGCATGCCGTCGAACTGGATGCCACGGGTGACTTCATAGGCGTGCTGCTGCGCCAGCTTGACGTTGTCTGCCAGCACGGTGACGCACAGCACGCGCCCACCCGAGGTAGACACCACATCGGCCTGCTTGGTGGTGCCCGCGTGGAACACCACCGCGTCATCGGTATTTTTGGGCAGGCCGGTGATGGCATCGCCCTTGCGCGGGGTCATGGGGTAGCCGTGGGCTGCCAGCACCACGCCCAGGGCGATGCGGCGGTCCCAGTCCAGGCTGATCTGGTCCAGCTTGCCGTGGGGGCCGGGCTCGGTGGCCGCCCACAGGACTTCGAACAGGTCGGACTTCAACCGCATCATCAGCGGCTGGGTTTCGGGGTCGCCCAGGCGGCAGTTGAACTCCAGCGTCTTGGGCTTTCCCTTGGCATCGATCATCAGCCCGGCATACAAAAAGCCGGTGTAGGTGATGCCGTCTTTTTCCATGCCCTTGATGGTGGGCAGGATGATTTCACGCATGGCCCGTGCGTGCACATCGGCCGTGACCACTGGCGCGGGCGAATACGCACCCATGCCGCCGGTGTTGGGGCCGTTATCGCCGTCGAGCAGTCGCTTGTGGTCCTGGCTGGTGGCCAGGGGAATCACGTTCTTGCCATCGCACATGACGATGAAGCTGGCTTCTTCGCCCGCCAAAAACTCTTCGATGACGACGCGCGCCCCGCCTTCGTTATGGCTCACGCCCAGGGTGTTGTCCAGCAGCATGAAGTCGATGGCCTCATGGGCCTCGGCCAGCGTCTGCGCCACCACCACGCCTTTGCCTGCGGCCAGGCCGTCGGCCTTGACCACGATGGGCGCGCCCTTTTGCTCCACATAGGCGTGGGCCGCTGCGGGGTCGGTAAAGGTTTCAAATTCGGCCGTGGGAATGGCGTGGCGCTGCATGAAGGCTTTGGAAAACGCCTTCGAACTCTCCAGCTGCGCGGCGGCCTTGGTCGCGCCAAAAATACGCATGCCGTGGCTGCGGAACTCGTCCACCACACCGGCGGCCAGCGGGCCTTCGGGGCCGACCAAGGTCAGCGAAATGCCTTCGGTCTGCGCCCATTTGCGCAGCGCCTGCACGTCGGTGATATTGATGTTGATGAGCTGGTCGTCCAGGGCCGTGCCGCCGTTGCCGGGGGCCACGTAGACCTGGCTCACGCGGGCACAGGTGTTGAGCTTCCAGGCGAGTGCATGTTCGCGGCCACCGCCGCCAATGACTAAGACTTTCATAGGCCAGCGTTGTGAAAGACTTCTTGGACATCGTCCAGGTCTTCGAGCACATCCAGTAGTTTTTGCATTTTTTCGGCGTCCTCGCCCGTAAGGTCGATCGTGTTGTCGGCGCGCATGGTGACTTCGGCCAGGTCGGATTGGAAACCGGCTTTTTCCAGCGCCAGCTTCACGGTTTCAAAATCGGTGTAGGCGGTCAGCACTTCGATGGCACCGTCTTCATCGGTAATCACATCTTCGGCCCCGGCTTCCAGGGCCACTTCCATGAGTTTGTCTTCGTTGGTGCCCGGGGCAAAGATGATTTGCCCGCAGTGCTTGAACTGGAACGCCACCGAACCTTCGGTGCCCATGTTGCCGCCGTATTTGCTGAAGGCGTGGCGCACTTCGGCCACGGTACGCACACGGTTGTCGGTCATGGTGTCCACGATGATGGCCGCACCGCCGATGCCGTAGCCTTCGTAGCGGATTTCTTCGTACGACACGCCTTCGAGCGTACCGGTGGCTTTTTCGATGTTGCGCTTGACCGTCTCGGCGGCCAGATTGGCTGCCTTGGCCTTTTCCACGGCCAGGCGCAGACGCGGGTTGATGCTCAGGTCGCCACCGCCCAGGCGTGCCGCCACCATGATCTCGCGGATCACGCGGGTCCAGATCTTGCCCCGCTTCTCGTCCTGGCGGCCCTTGCGGTGCTGAATATTCGCCCATTTACTGTGACCAGCCACAAAAATTCCTTGTCAATTGATTTAATCTACAGCCAGATTTTACTTACCCAGGACGTACGCAAGTTCCCCCTGTAAGCCCGAAGGGCGGCACAGGGGCGCTGCGTAAGTCCTACTACCTACACGTCAGGACTCTCGCCATGGCCGAACCCATCTTAATTGCCAAAAACGCCACCACCCTTTGCGAATTGCTGCCTGCGTTGGCGAACCGCCACGGCCTGATCACCGGAGCCACCGGCACGGGCAAAACCGTCACCTTGCAGACCCTGGCGGAGAATTTCTCCAAAATCGGCGTTCCAGTGTTCATGGCCGATGTCAAAGGCGACCTGACCGGCATCAGCCAGGCGGGCCGCATCGGCGACAAGCTGGCCGGTATCCTGAAAGAGCGCGGCATTGACCAGCCCGAGTCCCTGGCCTGCCCCGCCACGCTGTGGGACGTGTTTGGCGAGCAAGGCCACCCGGTGCGGGCCACCGTGTCCGACATGGGCCCGTTGCTGCTGGGCCGCATGTTGAACCTGAACGACACCCAGGGCGGCGTGCTCAACATGGTGTTCAAGATCGCCGATGACCACGGCCTGCTGCTGCTCGACCTGAAAGACCTGCGCGCCATGCTGCAGTACGTGGGCGACAACAGCAGCGAGTTCACCACCCAGTATGGCAACGTGTCTGCCGCCAGCGTGGGCGCCATCCAGCGCGGCCTGCTGCAGATCGAATCACAGGGCGGCGACAAGTTCTTTGGCGAGCCCATGCTCAACATCAGCGACTTCATGCAAACGGTGGACGGCCAAGGCGTGGTCAACATCCTCACCGCCGACAAGCTGATGAACTCGCCGCGCCTGTACGCCACGTTTTTGCTGTGGATGCTGTCCGAGTTGTTCGAACAGCTCCCCGAAATCGGCGACCCCGAGCAGCCCAAACTGGTGTTCTTCTTCGACGAAGCGCATTTGCTGTTCAACGAAGCGCCCAAGGCGCTGGTGGAACGCATCGAACTGGTGGTGCGCCTGGTGCGCTCCAAGGGCGTGGGTGTGTACTTTGTGACGCAAAACCCGCTGGATATTCCCGATACCGTGCTGGCCCAACTGGGCAACCGCGTGCAGCACGCCCTGCGCGCGTTCACCCCGCGCGACCAGAAGGCCGTCAAGGCCACGGCACAAACCATGCGCCAAAAGCCCGGGCTGGACATCGAAGCCGCCATCACCGAGCTGGCCGTGGGCGAGGCGCTGGTGAGCCTGCTGGATGCCAAGGGCCGCCCCAGCATCACCGAGCGCGTGTTCGTGCTGCCACCGGGCAGCCAGCTCGGCCCCATCACGCCAGAGCAACGCCAGTCGCTGATCGCCAACTCGCTGGTGGCAGGCGTGTATGAGAAGCTGCTAGACCGCGAATCGGCCTTCGAGAAGCTCAAAGGCCGGACGGAGACCACCGCAGCCAACGCCTCTGCGTCTGCGCAGCCTCCCACCCTGCCCGGCATGGCTCCGCCCGCTGCGGCAGAAGGCGGCGGCCTGATGGGCGGCCTGAACGACATCTTGTTTGGCAGCACCGGCCCACGCGGCGGCAAGCGCGACGGCCTGGCACAAACCATGGTGAAGTCCGCCGTGCGTACCATGGGCACCAAGGTCGGGCAAGAGATCTTGCGCGGCGTACTAGGCAGTATCTTTGGGGGTCGGCGCTAAGCTCTTGCGCCGCCCTGGCCCGCCTACTTCTTCACGAAGGTGCGGATCGCCTCTTTGCCCACCGCTGGGTCATCGGTAAAAAAGCCGTCGATCCCGGTCTGCAAAAAGGTCTGGATTTCGGTGACGCTGTCGCCGCGCACCGTGGGGTCGGTGATCGGGGCCTTCTTCAGGCTGGTGGGCAAAAAGTTGTTTTCAGGCCGCAGGGTGTAGATGTGCACCGCCAAGCCCGCCGCCTTGGCATTGGCCACCAACGCCGTGGGCGTACCCAGGTTGCCGCTGACCAGCGGAATCACCATGTCTTTGCTCGGGCCAATGGCGTTGGCGTAGGTGGCCACTTCCTTCAGCCCGGCCGGGGTGATCACGTCTGCGTAGCGGCGGGTTTCGCTGGCACCGGCCGCCACAAAGTCGTACGGGCGGCCGCTGGACGACAGCAGTTGCACGATACGCGCGGTGGTCATGGTGCGGATTTCTTTCAGATTCGCCACCTCGAACGACTGGATGAACACCGGTGCGTTCCTGGAATTCCAGCCGTTCGTCTTCAGCACGTCCACCAGGCGCTTTTCCAGCGGCAAGCCAATCGATTGGAAATAGGTGGGGTGCTTGGTTTCGGGGTAGATGCCGATAGTGCGGCCTTTTTCGATCGACTTGGACTTGGCCAGGTCAATCACTTCCTGGAAGGTAGGAATCTGGAACTGGCCGTTGTAGGCCACGTTGGCCGGGCGGATGGCCGGAATGCGCTCGCGGGCGCGCAGGGTTTTCAGCTCGGCCAGGGTCAGGTCTTCGGTAAACCAGCCGGTGATGGCCGTGCCGTCTATCGTTTTGGTGGTCTTGCGAGAGGCGAACTCAGGGCGGTCCACGATGTCGGTGGTGGCCTCGCGCACGCTGCCGTCGGCGTTCAGGATGGCGATGGCGTTCTCGTGGCGGGCTACCAGCACGCCGTCCTTGGTACTGACCAGATCGGGTTCGATGATGTTGGCACCGTCTTCAATGGCCTGGGTGTAGGCGGCAATGGTGTGCTCCGGGCGCAGTGCGGACGCACCGCGGTGACCGATCAGCGTCGGCACCGGTGGCCAGACAGCGGGTGCGTCGTCACCGCCACCGCAGGCCGTTAAGGCCATGCCGGAAATAAGGCCGACAACGGCAAGCTGGATATAGGATTTGGTTTTCAAGGTGGCCTTCTTTCGCCCATGCGTGGGCGGTGCACTGCGGGGTATCCGCCATGTGATGGCAAATGTAGGGCGGCTGGATGAAGGTTTTTTGACACCCCCCCTGCCAGCCGCAGTTTGGCAGCGGTTCGGCATGCAAAATGCATAGCGTGCACCCAAATTGTTACGCCAACCGACCCGACATGTGAGGACTCCTTATGCCCGCTGATACCGCCACCGGCTCCATGGCTCCCGCGCAAACCAGCCACATCCGCCTCACCTCGCACGCCAGCGGCTATGGCGCGCTGCCCATCCGCTGGGCAGCCGCCACCGCCGCCGAACGCGGCCCGGTGGTGGGCACGACTACCAAGCGCAGCCACCGCAACGTCATCGGCACCCACAGCGGCAGTTACAGCATTTACCGCGCGCTTGCAGTTGCTTCGGGTGGCCTGTCGCCGCAGCACAAGGCCGACCTGACCAACACCATGCCCACCGACATCATCGGCCCCTACCCGCAGTGGAGCGAGCCGGGCCGCATCGTCGCCATGGACCCCTGGGGCGCAACAATTGCCGAGGTATTTGCCGGGGAGTTGGCGGCGGGCTATGACATCCGCCCCACCATCGCCGTCACCCAGGCCCATGTGATCCTGCCCGAGGTGATCGAGGCGCTGCAGTCGGGCCGCCTGAAGGCCGACGGCAAGTTCCTCACCGCCGGTGGTGCGGCCATGGTCACCAAGGTCGCCGTGGAGCCGGTGTGGTTTTTGCCCGAAGTGGCCAAGCGCTTTGGCTGCACCGAAGCCGAGCTGCGCCGCGTGTTGTTTGAGGAAACCGGCGGCATGTACCCCGAACTGGTGACACGCAGCGACCTGGAAGTGTTTTTGCCCCCCATCGGTGGACTCACGGCCTACATCTTTGGCAACCCGCGCGACTTGGCGAACCCCGAGGTGGAGCTCACCGCCCGCGTGCACGACGAGTGCAACGGCTCGGACGTGTTCGGCTCCGACATCTGCACCTGCCGCCCCTACCTGACGCACGCCATTGAGGAATGTATCCAGGGTGCGCAGCGTGGCGGCGTGGGTCTGGTCAGCTACTTCCGCAAGGAAGGCCGTGCCTTGGGCGAAGTCACCAAGTTCCTGGTCTACAACGCCCGCAAGCGCCAGGTCGGTGGCGACACCGCCGACCAGTATTTCAACCGCACCGAATGCGTGGCGGGCGTGCAGGATATGCGCTTCCAGGAGCTCATGCCCGACGTGCTGAACTGGCTGGGCATCCGCAAAATCCACCGCCTGGTGTCGATGAGCAACATGAAATACGACGCCATCACCCGCGCCGGTATCGAGGTGGTGCGGCGGGTGAATATTCCCGAGCACATGATCCCCGCCGATGCCCAGGTGGAAATGGACGCGAAAATGGCTGCAGGCTACTTCACCCCCGGTGCGGTGCCGGATGCCGAAGAACTCAAAAAGGCCAAGGGCCGTGGATTGACTGAATGACTATGGATTTGATAGCTACCCGCGCTGATGCAATAAGCGCCAGCACGCTTTTACGCTCTACAAAAACCGTGCGTGCACGCGCCCAGGGCTTGCTGGCCCGTGCCCGCGCGGGCGAGTCCCAATACTTCACCGTGGTGGATGCCGCGCTGGCCCCCACCGCGCAGCTGGTAGCCGAGGTCACCCGCAAAAACTACCCCAGCCTGCAGATCCCGTACCACAGCCGCTGGCGGCATTTTGAGGCGGGCGGCGTCAAGCGTGTGGACCAGATGACCGAAGAACTGGGCAAGGTCTCGGTGGCCAAACGCGCCCGGGCGCAGATCGACCTGGCCATCGTCAGCGTGCTGCTGGACGCAGGCGCAGGCCCCGACTGGAGCTACACCGACCCGCGCACGGGGCAGAAGCTCAGCCGCTCCGAAGGCCTGGGCGTGGCCAGCTTCAACGCCTTCACCAAAGGCCTGTTTTCCAGCAAGCCCACCCAACCCTGCCAGGCCGACGCGCTGGGTTTGCAATCTCTCACCTCGCGCCAGTTGGGCGATGCCTTCCAGGTCGGCGTGGAAAACCCGCTGGTCGGTCTGGAAGGCCGCGCTGCGCTGTTGCGCCGCCTGGGCGAAGTCATTGCAAGCCAGCCCGAAGTGTTTGGCGGTGCGGGCGGCCTGTGCCGTCCGGGCCGTTTGTTTGACCATCTGGTGCCCGCCGATACCGACGAGCCCACCGTGGCGGCGCACGACATTCTTGTGGCACTTTTAAGCACGCTCTCGCCCATCTGGCCTGCACAGAATGCTATTAAAACTGACGATGGAGGTGAAATTGCACTGGGCGACTGCTGGCAGCACAGCGCCGTACCCGGCGAAGGTGCCAGCGCAGGCTGGATGCCCTTCCACAAGCTGTCGCAATGGCTGACCTATTCGCTGTTGGAGCCGCTGGAATGGGCCGATGTGACCGTCACCGGGCTGGATGCGCTAACGGGCCTGCCCGAGTACCGCAACGGCGGCCTGCTACTGGACGGCGGCGTGCTGGTGTTGAAAGACCCGGCCCTGGCCACCCAGGCACAAACGGCGGGCGATGAATGCATCGTCGAATGGCGCGCCTTGACGGTGGCCCTGCTGGACGAACTGGCCCCGCTGGTGCGCGCCGAGCTAGGCCTCACCGCCGCGCAAATGCCCTTGGCCTGCGTGCTGGAGGGCGGCACCTGGGCGGCAGGCCGCGTGCTGGCCCAGCGCTTGCGGGGAGGAACGCCTCCCTTGAACATCGCCAGCGATGGCACCGTTTTTTAACCCATTGAAGAAGCACACCATGAGCAACGTCCACCTGATCAACCACCCGCTGGTGCAACACAAGCTGACGCTGATGCGCCGCAAGGATGCCAGCACCAACACCTTCCGCCGCCTGCTCAACGAGCTGAGCTCGCTGATGGCCTACGAGGTCACGCGCGACATGGCGATGCAGGATGTAGAGATCGAAACCCCCCTGGAAACCATGACCGCCAAGGTGATCGACGGCAAGAAGCTGGTGTTTGTGTCCATCCTGCGCGCGGGCAACGGCATTCTGGAGGGCATGCTCAGCGTGGTGCCGGGCGCGCGCGTGGGCCATGTGGGCCTGTACCGCGACCCCAAGACGCTGACGGCCGTGGAGTATTACTTCAAGATGCCCAAGGACATGGAAGAGCGCGATGTGGTGATCGTCGACCCGATGCTGGCCACCGGCAACTCGGCCATTGCGGCGGTGGAGCGGCTCAAGGAGCTGAACCCCAAGTCGATCAAGTTTGTCTGCCTGCTGACCTGCCCCGAAGGCGTGGCCGCGTTGCAGGCTGCGCATCCGGATGTGGCGATTTATACCGCCGCCATCGACCGCCAGCTCAACAGCCACGGCTACATCGTGCCCGGTCTGGGCGATGCGGGTGACCGTATCTTCGGCACCCAGTAAGCGCGGGAATTTAGACGATGACGGTCAGGTCGGTCGAGTTCACCAGGCTGGAACCGGCACGGGGCCATTCGACCAGCACGCCCTTGTCGGTCTGCGCCAGCACGTAGCCGTCGGTGCGCTCGATGCTGCCACGGCGCACCAGGTTCACGCGCTCGCCGGGGGCGAACTGGATCTGGGCAACGGCGAACAGGGACTTGATGAAATACAAAGCTTGCATGGTGAAACTCCAAAAAGGGCTCAGGCGTTGGCCTGAAAATTAAAAAATTATTGAGATTGCAGCCACTGGCGTTCACGGGACTCGAGGTCGGCGAACGACTGGGCTTTGCCCAGGTAGCTGTCTACATTGCGCTGGTCTTGCTGGTCCAGATGGCGGCCCAGTGCGTGGGCGGCATTGCGCGCGGAGAACCAAAATAAATAAAGAATGTGCATGGCCAAAATATCCGGGGGTAAAACGGTGCCTGTGTTTTCAGGGTTAACCCTAGTATCGCACAAGGCCGGTGCGCGCGTGCACGGAAAAATGCACATTAGCTATTCTTGTTTGGTATAAGGCGCAGTTTTGCCTCAATTTGGTGCACGTCTTCGGTGCCTTGCCAACCCCACCTGGCCTTGGCAGATTTATAAGAAATAAGCCTCCAGCGCTTATTCCATCGGCGTGAGAAGCTACTTATTTAGTAGCAAATCACCACAACTGCGCCAGCCGCCCATCCACCAAGCGCAGGCCGCGCGTGGCCATGGCCTGGGCTTCGGCTTCGTCGTGGGTAACCAACACCGTGGCCATACCGGCATCGAAGATGCGCTGGCGAAATTCCGCTTGCAGGTCGCGGCGCAGGGCGGCATCCAGGGCGGAAAACGGCTCGTCCAGCAGCAGCGCGCGCGGCGCGGTGATGAGGGCCCGCGCCAGGGCCACCCGCTGCTGCTCGCCACCCGACAGCGTCCAGACCCGGTGCCGGGCGTGGTTGGCCAGGCCAAAGCGCTCCAGCAAGGCCTCGGCACGTTGCCGGGCCTGGGCCTTGGGCACCCGCTGCTCGACCAAGCCAAAGGCCACGTTGTCGCGCACGTCCAGGTGTGGAAACAGTGCAAAGTCCTGGAACATCAGCGCAAAGCCGCGCCGTTCGGGCGGCAGGCGGCTGATGTCTTCGTTGTCAAACCACACGCTGCCCGCCTCGGCGGCTTCCAGCCCTGCGGCGATTTTCAGCAAGGTGCTTTTGCCGCTGCCCGAGGGGCCCAGCAAGGCGACGATTTCGCCCTCGGCGACTTGCAGGCTGAGCTGGTCGGCCAGCAAGCGCGGGCCGTAGTGTTTGGTGATTTGGCGCAGTTCAAGCATGGGGAGATTCTGTCCGGCGTGGACCTTCGATCAACGCAAACGCTGCCAGGGCCAGGGCCATCAGCACGCAGGCCAGCACCAGCGCCGCGTCGCCATTGGCGGCCCCCGGGCGGCCCAGGCGCTGGTAGATCAGCGTGGTCAGCGTGGCCCATTCGGGGCGGGATAAAAACAGGGTGACGGCGAATTCGCCCAGGGCGGTGGCAGCCGCAAACGCCATGCCCCGGCGCAGCGCGGGGGCCACCATGGGCAGGGTCACGCGCCAAAACACCCGCCATGGGCTGGCACCCAGGCTGCGGGCGGCCTGGGGCAGGTGCTCGGGCACGCTGTCCAGCGCGGAGGCCAGCGACTTGGCGATAAACGGATAGGCCAGCACGGCGTAGGCGCACAGCAACAGCGGCAGGCTGGCGGTCCATTGCGGGTACAGCAGCAGCAGGCCAAAGGCCACGGTGATGGGCGACACCACGAAGGGCAGGAACGCGGCGGCACGCATCGCTACCGAGCTGTGCGCGGCCAGCGCGTGCAGCACGCCCAGCACGGTGGCCAGCAGCAGCGCGGTGGCGGAGAAGCGCAGGGTGTTCCACAGCGCGGCCAGCGTCTCTTCGTCGGCCACCAACGCCCAGGTGTCCCAGCCCGCGTGGGCAGCGCGCCAGACAATCGCCACCAGCGGTGCGGCGCAGAAAAAGGCCAGCACACCGAGTGCCGCCGCCACCCCCAGCCAGTGCGCCAGGCGGCTGGGGCGCTGGCGGGCGATGGGCTGCACGCGGGTGGGCGTGGCCAGGCGCTTTTCAATCAATGCATACGCCCAAGCCACCGCGCCGGTCAGCAGCAACATCCACAGCGCCAGCAGGCAAGCAGGGGCCAGTTGCAGCTCGTGGGCGACCAGGGTGTAGATCTCGACCTCCACCGTAGCGTAGCGCTGGCCGCCCAGCACCAGGGCCAGGCCAAACCCGGCAAAGCAGTACAAAAACACCAGGCACAGGCTCGATGCCAGCCAGGGCAGAATGGCGGGCCACTCGACCCGCCAGAACGCCCGCCACGGCGTGGCACCCAGGGTGCGTGCAGCGGCGACGCGCGGCGCGCTCACGTGCTCCAGCGCATCCACCCCGGCGCGCACCACCACGCACAGGTTGAAAAACAGATTGCCATACAGCAGCAGCCAGGGCGTATCTTGCAGGTTCACATCCAGCCAGCCACTAAGCAGCCCGCGCGGCCCCCACAGCGCCAACACGCCCAGCGCGGCGACCAGGGTGGGCACCACAAACGGCAGCATCAACAGGCGCAAAACCAGGCTGCGGCCCGCAAACTCCCAGCGCGCCAGCACCCAGGCCACGGGCAGGCCTAGCAGCAGCGCGGCGATACACGTCGCCCCTGCCTGCAGCACCGACCACAGCACGCGCCAGCGCAGGTACGGATCGGTCCACAGCGCCCACGGGGAACTACGGGTTTGCGTGGCCAGATCGCCCCACCAGCCCTCGCCCGCCAGCCGCAGCACCGGGGCCACCAGCAGCACGGCCAGGGCCAGAAGCGGCAGCAGCGCCAGCAGCCAGCGGCGAGACGGCATTTACTTCAGAACCACCTGCGTCCAGCGCGCCACCCAGCCCGTACCCTTGTCGGCAATGGTCTCGGCGGGCAGGCTGTCAAAGGCGGTGGGCTCCACGGCGTGCTTCATCACTTCGGCCAGGGGCGTGTGGGCTTCAATGGGGTACATCCACATGCTGGTCTGCAAAGCCTCTTGCACCACGCCGGAACGCATGAAGCGGATGAACTTAGTCGCCGCCTCGCGCTGGCCGCCGCCCGCCACCAGGGCCACGCCCTCCACCTGGCGGAACACGCCGCCCTTGAAGAACAGGTTGCCGGTGGGCGATTCGGTGATTTTTTCTTTGCTGTAGAACACCTCGGCTGCCGGGCTGCTGGCGTAGCTCACCACCAGCGGGCGGGTGCCGCCGTTGCGGCTGAACTCGGTGTAATAGGCCTCGGTCCAGCCCTTGACGGCTTTCACGCCGTTGCCGCGCATGCGGGCCCACCAGTCAAAGGCCTTTTCTTCGCCCATGCCGGCAATGGTGGCCAGCAAAAACGCGTAGCCGGGGCTGGAGGTGGCGGGGTTGGGCACCACTAAGAGGTTGCGGTAGGTGGGCTGGGCCAGGTCTTCCAGAGTTTTGGGCAGCGGCAGGCCGCTCTTGGCGAATGCCGCCTTGTCGAAGTTGAGGTTGACGAAGCCGTAGTCCACCGGCACCACGTTGGCACCCACCTGGGCGATGGCCGAGCCCTGGGTGTAAGCCACCGGCTCCAGCACCTTGTTGGCCTGGGCCTTGGCGACGGACGCGTTGTCCAGGCCAAACACCACGTCGGCAATGGGCTGGGCGCGGGTGAGGATGAGCTTGTTGAGCATCTCGCCCGCGTCACCGGCCTTGATGAGGCTGAGCTTGATGCCGGATTCGGCCTCGAACCGGGCCAGCAGCGGCTTGGGCAGCGAGAACGAACTGTGCACCAACACGCGCAGCGGGGTGTCCTGGGCTAAGGCCGGAAGCGAAACGGATACAGCCAGTGCGGCGGCGAGTGAAAAAGTGCGGCGGTGCAGCATGGTTGTCTTTCAATGCGCCAGCGGCGGACGCATGAAAAGGCCCCAGATCTGACCCATCACGCTCCCTCCGCTGGCATGACCCAGATCAGGTGTGGGGTATTTCTCAGTCCGCTAACCTATCGCGGACACCCCCGGTGAAGCGTCGGATTGTAGTGGTTGTCCACTGGCTCCAAGTTCTCCCTGTCAACACTGGATAAGCTTGTGGATAACCCTGCCAAGCACTTGTATAGGGCGGTTAAGTGCTTGATTTATAACGACAAAGCTTGCAGCGCTTAAAAATTAAGCACTACGCACCCGAGACCTTGCCAGACATGCGGCCCTTGACGGCGCCTAGCACAATCACCAGGCCGGGGATCAAGATCATGGCCCAGATGATCTTGTCCAGGTGCTGCTTGACCCACGGCAGGTTGCCAAAGAAGTAACCGATGGTAATGATGCCTGCCACCCACAGCACACCGCCCAGCACGTCGTAAAACGTGAACTTGGCGCGGCCCATCATGGCCACCCCGGCCACAAAGGGCGCAAAGGTGCGCAAAAACGGCATGAAGCGGGCGGCGACCAGGGTGATACCGCCGTAGCGCTCGTAGAACGCATGCGCCTGGTTGAAGGCCTGCTTGTTGAAGAGCTTGGAGTTCTCCCACTGGAACACCTTGGGGCCCAAGTAGCGGCCAATCGCGTAGTTGCACTGGTTGCCCAGGATGGCCGCCGCCAGCAGCAGGCCCACGGCCAGCGGGTAGGACATCAGCCCCACGCCGCACATGGCGCCCACCACAAACAGCAGCGAGTCACCCGGCAGAAACGGCATGACCACCACGCCGGTCTCCACAAAGATGATCAGAAACAGCAGCGCATAGACCCAGGGCCCATAGCTGGTCACAAAGGCCTCCAGGTATTTGTCTACGTGGAGGATGAAGTCGAGAAGTTGCATGAGAATGTCCATGGAGCGCGATTATCGTGGGTGGCTGCTGTCATCATGTGACATTGCATCCACAGGACTGGTTCCTGTGTGCCCCATCTAACCGAGTTGAAACATGAGCCTCCTCTGCCCCGTCTGTAAAACCGCAAACGCCCGGGACGCGACCGTGTGCGCCCAGTGTGCGGCCGCCCTGCCCGTGCCACCGCGCATGTCCCTGCTGGAGCAAGCCATGGCCAAGCCCACAGCCCCTCCGGCACCTCCGGCGCCACCACCTCCGGTCCCTGCCCCGCCCGTGCCGCCTGCACCCACACCCACACCCACACCCGTACCTGCGCCCGCGCCCAGGCAGGCCCCCATCCATTCCGGTTTCACCATGCCGCCCCTGCCCCCGCAGCCCCGGCGGCGGCGGCGCAGCCGTGCACCCTGGATACTGGCCATCGTGCTGATGGCGGCGCTGATGGTGGCACTGGGTTATGAGGTTTTGCAAGCCAACGGCGTGTCTCTGCCTTCGCTGCGCTCGCTGCTCCCTTCTAGCACCTCCAGTACCACCAGCCCTTGATCGCCATGACGCACCACACCCACCTGCTCATCATCGACCCGCAAAACGACTTTTGCGATCTGCCGGGCGCTGCCCTGCCCGTCGCCGGTGCCGATGCCGACATGCAGCGCCTGGCGGCCTTCATCCGTACGCACGGGTCGGCGCTAACCGACATCACCCTGACGCTGGACTCGCACCACCGCATCGACATTGCCCACCCCACCTTCTGGCAGCAGGCCGATGGCAGCGCGGTGGCACCGTTCACCACCATCACCGCCGCCGCCGTGCACGCGGGCCAGTACCTGCCGCGCCAGCCCGGGGCGCTGGGCCGCACCCTGGCCTACCTGGACGCACTGGAAGCCCGGGGCCGCTACCTGCTGATGGTCTGGCCGGTGCACTGTGAAATTGGCACCTGGGGCCACAACGTGCATGCCGAGGTGCGCGCCGCCTACAACGCCTGGGAAGACCAGCAGGGCCGCAACGCCACCAAGCTCACCAAGGGCAGCAACCCCTGGACCGAGCACTACAGCGCGGTGATGGCCGAGGTGCCCGACGCGCACGACGAAGCCACCGGCCTGAACCACGCGCTGATGTCCGCCATGGACCAGGCCGACGTGCTGCTGATTGCAGGCGAAGCCAGCAGCCACTGCGTGCGCGCCACCACCGAGCACATCGTGGAGCACCTTGCCCGCCAAAAGCCCCAGCGCATCGTGCTGCTCACCGACTGCATGAGCCCGGTGGCCGGTTTCCAGGCCCAGCACGACGCGTTCTTAATGGGCATGCAGGCGCAGGGCATCGAATTGGCCACCAGCAAGCAGATTCAGCTATAGATTATTTAAATGCGAACGGTTATCATTTGATGGCCTGAATACGCAAAACTCCATTCAACGCAAAGGGCCCGGTGCTGCCGTCCATGCACCGGCTCCATGGATGTTTTGCATGACCACCTCTTCTGCACCTGCCCTTACACCACGCCTGCTGCGTAGATGGCTCGGCGGCGGCATCGCTTTGCTGGGCGCGGCCGTGCTGGCCAGCGACTTCTGGCACTACTGCCTGGCGCACCCGGTGGTGCTGAACGCGCTGGTGGGCGGCTCGGTGGCGGCGCTGGCCACGGCCCTGGGCACACTGCCCGTGGTGTTCTCGCACAAGCTCTCTGAACGCACCCAGGACACGCTGTTTGGCTTTGGTGCCGGGGTGATGCTGGCGGCCAGCGCGTTCTCGCTGATCATTCCCGGCCTGGCCGCGGCGCGTGCCGCCGGGGCCAGCGGCTGGGGTGCGGGCGGCATGCTGGGCGCATCTATTCTGCTGGGCGGGGCAGTGCTGCTGGCCATGGAACGCCTGCTGCCGCATGAACACTTCATCAAAGGGGTGGAAGGCAGACCCTCGCCACGCACGTTGCGCCGCACCTGGCTGTTTGTGTTTGCCATCACCCTGCACAACCTGCCCGAGGGCCTAGCAATTGGCGTGGGCTACGCCGCCACCGACCCGCTGCGCGCCACCGCGCTGGCCACCGGCATCGCCATCCAGGACGTGCCCGAAGGTCTGGTGGTCGCCATGGCGCTGCTGACTGCGGGCTATCGGCGAGGCTTTGCTGTGGCGTTGGGCATGGCCTCGGGCCTGGTGGAGCCGCTGGGTGCCGTGCTGGGTGCCGCCGCCATCAGCCAGTCGGCCAGCCTGCTGCCCTGGGGCCTGGGCTTTGCGGCGGGTGCAATGCTGTTTGTGATCAGCCACGAGATCATCCCCGAGTCGCACCGCAAAGGCCACGAAGCCTGGGCCACCGGCGGGCTGATGCTGGGCTTTGTTTTGATGATGCTGCTGGATACCGCACTGGGGTGAATGGCACACCCCCAGGCTACAGCGCAAGCGCTTTTCGCCAACCCCCTTGCAGGGGGCAACTGCAGCAGTCTGGCAAAGCCAGTCCTGCGCAGTTCACGAACAGGCTTTGCTGCGCTCGCCCAGGGAAGGCGGGGACACCGGTGTTAACAACACTCTAGGGGGCGACTGGTCAGGCTGTGGCTCGCTTGCCCAACACCCAGCCCGGGCGGGCAAAGTGGCAGGTGTAGCCGTTGGGCCGGTGCACCAGATAGTCCTGGTGCTCGGGCTCGGCATCCCAGAAGGTGGGCGCGGGCAACACCTCGGTCACCACCTTGCCGGGCCACAGGCCGGAGGCGTTCACGTCCTGGATGGTGTCCAGGGCCACGGCTTTTTGCGCTTCGCTGGTATAAAAAATGGCCGAGCGGTAGCTGGTGCCCACGTCGTTGCCCTGGCGGTTCACCGTGCTCGGGTCGTGGATCTGGAAGAAGAACTCCAGAATCGCGCGGTAGCTGGTAGCGGTGTTGTCAAAGCCGATCGCCACGCCCTCGGCATGGCCGGGGTGGTTGCGGTAATTCGGGTGGTCGTTGGTGCCGCCCACATAGCCCACGCGGGTGGACACCACGCCGGGCAGCTTGCGGATCAAATCCTGCATGCCCCAAAAGCAGCCTCCGGCCAATACTGCGGTTTCAATTGCCATGGTGTTGTCCTTTCAAGAACCCGCACTTTGCGCCAGAAACGCAGATTGCAAGAATGGCTGCATTTTTCAAGGCAGGTCGATGATTTCCACCCAGTTGGGGTTCTTGCCCATGTCGTAGCGTTGCAGCACCGTCAGCGCACCCGTGTCCGGGTGGATGCGGTAGCTGGTCAGGGCGTGCGACTTTTGCCCCGCGGCCAGCAGATATTGGCCCTGGGGGTCGATGTTGAAGCCGCGTGGCTGGGTTTCGGTGGGGTATTGGGCCACCAGCGCCAAGCCGCCGGTTTCGGCATCCACCCGGTAAGCGCTCAGGGTGTTGGAGGTGCGCTCGGTAGCGTACAAAAACTGGCCGTTGGGTGTGAGGTGGATATCGGCGGTGGCCAGCGCCTCTTTCCAGACGAAGCCTGCGGGCAGCGCCGACACCGTACTCAACCAGTTCAGCGTGCCCTGGGCCGCGTTGTAGCCATAGGCACTGACGGTGCCGTTCAGCTCATTGGTGCCAAACACAAAGCGCTGGTTGGGATGGAACACGAAGTGGCGCGGCCCTGCCCCCTTGACCGTGGCTTGCGCGGGCGGTGTATTGGGCTCGACCCGGCCGGTGGCGGGATCAAATTTGTATTGCAGCATCGCGTCGCTGCCCAGGTTGGAGACCAGCACATGGGTGTTGCCCGCATCGGTCAACACCGCATGGGCATTTTTGCCGGTGGGGATGACGGCGACAGGCGTGGCATCGACCAGGCCGTTGGCAGCAATCGGGTTGACCGAGATTTTGTCGCCTCCATACGACGCGGCCAGCAGAAAGCGGCCCGTCTTGTCGGTCGCGATGTTGGCCATGTTGTCGGCCAGCGGCACGGTGGCCAGCGAAGTCAGCTTGCCGCTGTCGGGCGCAATCGCGAAAGTGGTGACCGAAAACGGTGCCGAGCGCAGCGATGCGTACAAGAACCGCCGGTCCGGGCTGACCGCCAGCGGCATCACCGTGCCCCCGGTCGGCACTTTCTCGACCAGCGTAAGGGCCCCGTTACGGGCATCCAACTCCAGGACATGGATCTCTTTGCTATCGGCGTTGGATACATACACCAGGGTCTTGGCGGCCACGGATGCCGCAGCGCAGCACACCACGGCGGCCAGGGCGGTAGAGGAAATCAAATGTCGCGGAACGTGCATGGGGTCTCCAGTTAGTGATGTGACATCGTACAACCACGGTTGCAAGCTGTAACTATGGATAACCCGCCGTTCCCTGTAGGCACTGGGATAAAAATGGCCGTTTAGGCCGCTAGCGCTTATTGCGTGAGCGTGAGCAGCTATGAAATGTATAGTTGGCCACCGTGCTGCAAATCCTCGCCATCACCTTCCCCTTCTTCGCCCTGGTCCTAGCCGGGTACCTGGCGGCGCGCCGCCGCATGCTGCCGCTGGAGGCGATACCGGGGATGAACGGCTTTGTGCTGTTCTTCGCCCTGCCCTGCATGCTGTACCGGTTTGGCGCCAGCACGCCGCTGGCGCAACTGCTGGACGGCAGCGCGTTTTTCACCTACCTGCTGTGCGGCCTGGCCATCGTAGCGGGCACGGTGGGGTTCAGCCGCAACGCGCGCATAGGCTGGAACGACGCGGCGTTTGGTGCGCTGGTAGCGGCATTCCCCAACACCGGCTTCATGGGCGTGCCGCTGCTGGTGGCGCTGCTGGGCGCGCAGGCGGCAGGCCCGGCGATTGTGGCCATCGTGGTGGACATGGTGGTGACCACCTCGCTGTGCATCGCCTTGTCGCAGCTGGACCATGCAGGCACGCACGGCATGGGCCATGCGGCGCGCCAGGCCCTGCGCGGCGTGCTACGCAACCCCATGCCCTGGGCGATCTTGCTGGGCGGCCTGGCCTCGGCCACCGGGTTCAAGCTGCCCGGCCCGGCGCAGCAAACCGTGGGGCTGCTGGCCGATGCGGCATCGCCGGTGGCGCTGTTCACCATTGGTGCGGTGCTGGCCCGCTCGCACATGCTGGCCAGCCGGGGCCATGCTGCGCCGCTGCTGCGCGACTACCTGCCGGTGGCGGGCATCAAGCTGTTTGTGCACCCGCTGCTGGTATGGGGCGTGGGCACGGCGGCCATACGCTGCGGCGTGCCGCTGGCACCATTTACGCTGCACGTGCTGGTACTGGTGGCCGCCCTGCCCAGCGCCAGCAACGTAACCCTGCTGGCCGAGCGCTTCGGGGCCGACAACGGGCGCATTGCCCGCATCATTCTGGTGACCACGGCGGCGGCGTTTTTGACGTTTTCTGCCGCGGTGCAGTGGCTGCTTTAGCTACCGATATTTTCAAGCATTTCAGGGCTCTACCGCTTATACACAGAGCACAAAAAGCTATCAAAAATATAGCAAATCAGGCCGCCGTCTGGATTTTCGGCTCGCAAGACAGCACGCGGTTGCGCCCAGCCTGTTTAGCGCGGTACAGGGCGGCATCGGCGCAGGCGACCAGTGCGCCGCTGTCAGCACCGTGCTGGGGGTAGACCGCCAGGCCTGCGGAAAACGTCACCTGGAAGCTGGCATCGCCCCACGGGATGGGGGTTTGGCCCAACTCCAACCGCCACGCATCGACCTTCAGCCGCGCCTGGTCCAGCGACATATTGGGCAGCACAACCAGAAACTCCTCGCCGCCGAAGCGGCAAATCGTGTCGCTCTGGCGCGCACCTTGGCGCAACAGGGCCGACAGGGTTTTGAGCACCTGGTCGCCCGCCGGATGGCCATAGGTGTCGTTGATGCGCTTGAAGCCGTCCAGGTCCAGCAGGGCCAGCACCAGCGTATGGCCCTCGCGCTTGGCGCGGGACAGGTCGCGGACCAGCGTCTCATCCAGGTAGCGGCGGTTGAACAGACCGGTCAGCGGGTCGCGGATGGCCTGCTCTTGCAGCAAGGCCTGCAGGCTGGATATCTTGGCCAGTTGCGCCTCCAGCAGGCGCCGGTGCTTCTCGGTTTTGCGCAGCAAGCGCAGCAAGATGACCCCCAGCAGCAACGACACCAGCAAAAAGCTGCCCGCCATCGCCACGCTGCGGTAGACCTCCAGGTGCCAGCCCGCCAAATAATCGCGCTGGGCCATGGTCACAATGACCACCATGGGTGCTTTCTCCAGCCGGTGGAAAGTGGCCATGCGCTCCAAGGTGTCGGCACCGGCTGCGGTGAAGTAGGTGGCGGTGCGCACCCCCGACTGGAACAGTTGCCAAAACTCTTTGGACACGGCACTGTTGCCCAACTGCCCCGCCGGTTTGTCGGCAATCGCGGGCACCCGGGTGATCAGGCCTATATCGGCATCGCGCAAGATTAGCGAGCCGTTGGGGCCCAAATCAAACTGCGCCAGGATCTTTGAAAAATGGCTGATCGCGATCGGGGCCGCCACCACCCCGGCAAAACGCCCATCCGGGTAGTTGTAGCGCCGCGCAAATGAAATGATGTACTGCCGCGACACCCGCCCCACCAGCGGCTTGGAAATGTGCAGCCCGGTTTGCGGGTGCTCGCGTAGCGCCACAAAATAACCCCGGTCGGCCCAACTGTTGCGCTCGGCCGGGTTCACCCCCCGGCCCAGCACCACCAGGCCATCGGCCTGCGCCACGCGGACCGCTTCTACCTGCGGCAGGCGCTGCTCCAGCCGCAGCAAAAAAGCCTGCATAGCGGTCTCGTCCAGGCCCTGGTCGGCCAGTTGCCGCTCCAGTTCGTCGGCCACGGTGTGCAGGGCCAAATCCACCTTGTCGATGTCGCTGGACACTGCCTGGTCCAGCGCGTTGGCGATGTTCTGGGTCTGGGTTTCGGCCCGCTGATCGGCATGCTGGCGGCTCAGGTAGAGCGAATCCCCCGACAGCACCAGCACCAGCAGGTTGGCGCACACCAGCCCTACCACCAGCCCCACACGCAACCGCCGGGACGAGACCCCCAAGATGCTTAGAGGTGCGAGGCCGGGGTTTTCGGAGGGTATCGATATGGCCATATCTTTTCGCAGGTTCTCCCCACGGTCGTGGGGTATCGATTGCTGCGGATCTTAGCCCTATCGGGGGCGGCGGGGTAAACCGATCTCAGAGCGTGCGGCGCAGGGCTTCAAAGAACAGCGTGGACTGCAGCCGCTCGCTGGCCATCTGGCGGGCCACCTCTTCGGCCAGGGCCTCATTGCTGGGCGCCAGCGGCCTGCCGGTGGACTGGGCCAGCACCTGGGCCTGGCAGGCGCGCTCCAGGTAATACAGGTCGTCGTAGGCGTAGTCCATGCGGTCGCCGCAGACCACCAGGCCGTGGTTGCCCAGAAAGCCTATGTCGGCGGCCCCCATGGCGCGGGCAATGCGCTCGCCTTCCCGGTAATCGAGTGCCAGACCGTTGTACTCGGTATCAATAGCGGTGCGGCCATAAAAGCGCATGGCGTTTTGCGACAACGTGGTGTCCAGCGCCCGGTCGGTGGTGAGCGTGAGCGCCGTGGCATAGGGCATGTGGGTGTGCAGCACGCAGGCCTTGGCGCACAGGCGGTGGATGGCGGCGTGGATAAACATGGCGGTGGATTCCACCTCGTGGCGGCCCACCAGCTTGTTGCCTTCGGCATCGATCATCACGATGTCGTCTGCCTGGATTTCGCTCCACAGCAGGCCACGCGGGTTCAGCAAAAAGCGCCCCGAATGGTCCGGCAGCTCCTGGCTGAAATGGTTGCACACGCCTTCGCCCAAGCCGTGGTGTGCGGCCGCGCGCAAGGCCAGGGCCAGGTCGGCGCGCAGGCGGGTGACGGAATCGGAGGCGTAATCTTCTGCGTGCATGGGGTCCTTTCAAATGCAGAAGCAGAACTTACACCAAGCCAGAAGCGCGCCAGGCTTCAGTAGGTAGATTTTTTATTGGCCTGCTGTTGCAAGGCCTGGCTCATTTGTTCCATCGGCCAGTCTTCTTGCAGTGCCCGCAGCATGAGCCCCTGCTGGCTCTCGGGGGCCAGGCCGCCCACGGGCGGGTCGCGGTCGAGGTTGGTGGGGAAGGCATAGCCCTCGGCACAGGCGGCCACGGCGCCGGCCTGCTCGGCGGTAGGCAGACCACGCAGGGCCGGGTACAAAGCCTGGCACATGCGCAGCCGATCCACCGACTCCATGGCGCGGCCAAAAGCGCTGGAGACCTGCAGCAGGTTCGCCAGGCGGTAGATATCGGCCGAACGGTTGTGGCCTGCGGCGTGCATCAGCGCGGGGTTGAAGAACACCGCGTCGCCCTTCTTGAGGGGCAGTTGCACATGCTGCGCATCAAAGTAGGCTTGGAAGTCCGGGTGGCCCGCCACCAGGTAGCCGGGCGGGTATTTTTGCGAGTGCGGCAGGTACAGCGTGGGGCCGCTTTCCACCGGCATGTCCACATGCGCCACCGCGCCCTGCAGCGTGAGCACGGGCGACAGGCGGTGCACATGGGCCGGGTAACGCGCGGCCTGCGCCGGGCCTAAAAAGCCCAGGTGGTAGTCGCGGTGGGCCATTTGCGCCGCGCCGCCGGGGTTGACCGAGTTGATCTGCGAAGTCACCTGGTAGGCCGGGCCCAGCCAGGCCTCGCACACCCAGGCCAGCAAGGGGTTGCCGTAGTAGGCGGCAAATACGGCGGGGGCGGCCACGCAGAGCTTTTCCAGCGCGTTCCACACCCGGTCATTGGCACCGGGCTTGGCGAAGTGGTCGGCCTTGGTACCGGTGAGTCGCTCGGCGGCAATCAGCCGGTGGAACTCGGCCGTGGCCGCGTCCACCACGGCCAGGTCGGCAAACGCGGCCTGCAGCACCAGCACGCCGGGGCCGTCTTGCCACACCCGGCACCACTCGGCCTGCAGCGCGCGCTGCTGGGCCGGGCTGGCGTGGCGGATCTGCGCGCCGTCGTACACCGGCACGCCCTGGGTGATGGCGTGGGCCAGCGGGTAGTCGGCAGCGTCGGTGGCCGTGCGTACCAGGGCTTCAAGGTCGGCGACCTGGCAGGTCTCGGGGTCTAACCAGTGGGGGAAATTGTGTGCGGGCATGGTGCTTGTGCGGGTGAAAAGATGGCCAAAGTGTAGGCAGCCCTGGCGTATATTGAAGGTCTAGAACCCCTCAAAAACACCTCAAAAAATCACCTATGGCCCACCCCCACCTTTTGAAGGACGTTGCCTCCCAGGCGGGCACCAGCATCGCCACCGTCGACCGGGTGCTGCACCAGCGCGGCGGGGTGCGTGCGCACACGGTGCGCCGGGTGGAGCAAGCACTGGCCGAGCTGGAGCGGCAAAAGGGCCAGGTCGGGCTGGTAGGTCGCAAGTTTTTGATCGATCTGGTGATGCACACCCCCGACCGCTTCTCGCGCCTGGTGCGCGGTGCACTGGAGCGGGTGATGCCCACGCTGCACCCGGCCATCTTCCGCGCCCGCTACCAGCTGGCCGAAGACCTGCCGGTGGCACAGCTGGTGGCCATGCTCGACAAGATCGCCAGCCAAGGCAGCCACGGCGTGCTGCTGAAAGCCCCGGACGTGCCCGAGGTGGTGCAGGCCGTGGCGCGGCTGCAGGCCAAAGGCATTCCGGTGCTGACGCTGGTGACGGATTTACCCACCTCGGCCCGGCGCGCCTATGTGGGCATGGACAACCGGGCGGCCGGGCACACGGCGGCGTATCTGGTGGCGCAGTGGCTGGGGTCGGCTCCATCCGGGGTGTTGATCTCTACCAGCAGCAACCGCTTTCGGGGCGAAGAAGAGCGCGAAATCGGCTTTCGCCAGGCCCTACGCGACCGCTACCCGCAATTAACCGTGCACGAGGTCAGCGAAGGCCTGGGCCTGCACGATGCCACCGTGGCCCTGGTGCGCGAGCGGCTGCGGCTCAGCCCGGAGATCGGGGCGGTGTATTCCATCGGCGGGGCCAATGCGGCGATTCTGGAAGCCTTTGAGCAGGTGCGCCGCCCGTGCCGGGTGTTCATTGCCCACGACCTGGATGCCGACAACCTGCCCCTGCTGCGCGCGGGCCGTCTGCACGCCGTGCTGCACCACGACCTGCAGCACGACATGCGCCAGGCCTGCATCCAGGTGATGGCGGCGCACGGCGCGGTGCGCTTGTTCGCCGCGCCCCGGCCCTCGTCGGTGCAGGTGGTGACACCCTGCAACCTGCCCGAGCTTTAGCCCGCCAAACGGGCGGCTTCCAGCGGCAAGATGGCGGTAAACACCGTGCCCGCGTCGGCAGACGAGGTGACACCCAGGCGGCCCTGGTGGGCCTGGACGATCTGCGCGCAGATATGCAAACCCAGGCCCAAGCCTTCGCGCTGTGCCGAGGTACCGCTGCGCCAAAACGGGGCAAAAACCTTGTCCAGGCTGTCGTGCGGTATGGGCTCGCCCTGGTTGCTCACCTGCAGAACCAGGCTGTCTGCCGTGGTGGTGGCCTTGAGTTGCACCGGGATGTGGGGCGCGCCATGGACCAGCGCGTTGCCCAGCAGATTCGCCACCAGTTGCAGCACCCGGAAACGGTCTACGTGCACGGGCCGGGTTATGTCGAACTGGCATTCGATCTCGCGTCCGGGGAAGCTGGCCTGTATTTCGGTGACCACGCTGAACAAAGCCTCGTCCATGCGCTCCACCAGCGCGGGTTTGACATGGTTCACACCGCCCAGGCGGCCCCGCGCAAAGTCCAGTGCGTGGTCGATCAGGGTGGAGACCTGTTTCACCCCGGCGTGGATTTCACCGGCAATGCGGGCCACCGCCGCCGGGTCCTGGGCCTTGGCCAGCAGGCGTTGGCTGTTCAGGGCGATCAGGCTGATGGGGGTGCGCAGGTCGTAGCCCAGGATGGCAATCAGTTGCTCGCGCAGTTCGCTGGCGGCGCGTTCGCCCAGCAGCGCGGCCTGCACCAGGTACTGGCGGCGTGCGTTTTCCAGCTCCACCGCAATCAGCGCCGCGAAATGGTGGAACATGGCCACGATGCGCGGCTCGGACACCGGGGCCGGGCGGGGGTCGATGGCGCACAGGTTGCCGAAGTAGCTGCCGTCGGACAGCACGATGGGCACCGACACATAGCTTTCAATCGCGTAGGTGCGCGGCGTGATGTGGTCACAGTAGCGGGTGTCGGTGCTGGCCTGGTCGATCACCACCGGGGTGCGGGAAAAGCGCACTTCCTTGCACAAGGTGGTGTTCACATCCAGCTGGCCGCCGGGCAGCAGCCCAAAGCTGATCTCGTCGCGGACCGCGCAGGCCGTCCAGGTGCCATCGGTCACCCGGGCCACTGCGGCAAAACCCATGCCGGTGATCTCGCACAGCACCCGCAACAGCGTGGGCACCGATTCGATACGCCCCACCAAGGCCACGTCGTGCCCGATCTCTTCAGCAGAATCGCCCATAGTTCACACCAGCTTTCATTTTTTATAGCAAACAACACAGGCACGCAGGGCGACAGCGTCCATTTCACATAATCGAAATTAATATTGCATACAATTATTAACGGCAATTTTGCTACTTATTGTGCGCCATACCGGCATACGATATGCAGCAAAAACGCAGGCATTGGCATAAAAACGCAGGTATTGGCAGCCGACGGGCGAGATCAAGGTGTGTGGCGGGGCAACAGCAAGCGCCCCAGGCCCAGCACCGCAAAGCCCACGGCGATGAACCCCGCCAGCAGGCCCACGGCATTGCGCAGCACCTGGGGGTAGCCCAGGGCGGCTACGTCGATAAACGGGTAGGGGTAGGCCCCCAGCCACGCACCGCGCAGCAGCACATAGGCCAGGTAAGCCAGCGGGTACACACACCACCGCAGCGGCGCGTGCCAGGCAGGCCGGGTGCGGGGGCGCAACAGCAGCCAGTGCAGCAGCGCCAGGGCGGGCACGGCGTAGTGCAGCAAGGTGTCGGCCAGTAACTGCGCGCCTTGCGGCGACCATATCTTGCGCAACACCAGGTGGTAGACGATACCCACCACCACAATGGCGGTGGTGGCACAGCCGACCACCGTGCTGCGGTACAGCCAGGGCGTGGTGCCAGACCGCGGGCCCACGGCACCCGACGTCGCCACCAGCGCCACAAAGATATTGCTCAGCACGGTGAAGAAGCCGAAAAACACTACCAGCCCGCCCACCAGGGATTTGCCGTTGGCAAAGGCCAGTTGCACCGACAACCAGAGCTGCAAAAGAACAGCAAACCAGGCGGTGGCGGCCAGCAAGACGGGCAAAAACCTGCGGACGGAATAGGCAAGGGGCATGCGGTCGGCCTGTGAAATGAAACCGAGTGTAGGCCCTCCAGCCCCAATCGGTTTCAATATGTTTCAGGCCTCCCGCGCCGATGCCTTGAGCACGAGCAGCTATCAAAAACAGAGTAAATCCATCTGCTGGGGCCAGGGCTCAGACCGTGCGGTTGACGTACCAGTCGTCGAAGTTGGAGAACTCGGTGAACTTGCGCTCGAAGCCGCGCGCGGTCAGCAGGGCGTGGATTTTCTCGCGGTCGCTGGTGTAGTTGTGTTCGACGGTGATGATGCGAACCTGGTAGCGCGAGAAGTCGAAGGCTTCCAGGATGGTGAGCTCGGAGCCCTCGGTGTCGATGGACAGGTAGTCGATGCAGGACGGCGCCGCATGCTCGGCCAGCAGGTCCAGCAGCGAGATGGTTTCCACGTCGTACAGCACGCCGTCTTTGCGGGCATCGGCGCGCTGGTCTTTGTCGGTGAACGCGGCGATGGTGGAAAACTCGGACACCGGCACCTCGTTGAACTGCAAAATCTCGCCGGTGCGGCTCCACACGCAGCGGGTTTCCACGGTGCAGCTGCGGTTGCGCTGGAGCCGCTCGTGCCAGTTGCGCGCCGGTTCGGCCAGGATGCCGCGCCAGCCCAGGTGGGTTTCCAGCCCCCAGGAGTTGCTCAGGTGGATGCCGTCTGCCGCCCCAAACTCCACAAAAAACCCGCCCCGCAGCCCCCGCAGCTCGTGGCGCACGAACAGGTCTTGCAGCAACTGGGCGTTCGACTCCGACGCGTGCTGAAAGCACAGCAACAGGAACGCAATCGCGTCCTGCCCCACCGTCTGCGCCGCCGCAGGCCCGGTCTTGCGGCTGTTGACCAGATCATAGAAAGCGCCCTGGCTCCAGGGGGGGGCGTCCTGCGGCGGGTAGCGGCGTACGTCCAGACCCAGCCCGCGCAAAGCAGGCTGCAGGGACGCGTCCCAAAGGCGGCGGGTGAGAGCGGGCATCGGGTTTCCTCAAAATAAGGCATTTGCACACTGCAAGCCTCTGGAAAAATGGTAGCCGCCCCCGCGGCACACGTCCACCCCCAATTGATACGGTGGAGGCCAGCCGCAAATATTCACAGTGTTTTTGGCACTTCGCGCTTATTCCATCAGCGCAAGCAGCTCCTAGAAGCAGAGCAAATCAGTCCTGCGCCGCCGAAAAGAAGCGGTAGCCGTCGCGCCCGGCCAGCTTGGCGGTGTACATCGCCTGGTCGGCGGTGGCCAGGATGTCGGTGGCGGTCTGGCCGTCTTGCGGGTAGCGGCTGATGCCTACGCTGGCGGTGACCTGCAGCACCTGGTCTTGCACCGGAATGGGTTCCTTGACGGCAGCCAGCAGCTTGCTGGCAATGGCCGCCAGGTGGTCCTGCGACACGGCGGCCCCCAGCAGCACCACAAACTCGTCGCCGCCCAGGCGGGCCACGGTGTCCACCTCGCGCACGATGTGCTGCATGCGCCGGGCCACGGTGCGCAGCACCTCGTCGCCCGCGTCGTGGCCGTAGGCATCGTTGATGGCTTTGAAGGCATCCAGGTCGATGAACAGCAGGCAGACTTTTTCGCCATAACGGCGGGCATGGGCCAGGGCCTGCTCCAGCCGCTCCTGGAACAGGCGGCGGTTGGGCAGGCCGGTCAGCATGTCGTGCTGGGCCAGGTGCTCCAGCTCTTCCTGGTTGTCGTGCAGGTCGGCCAGTTGCTGGGTGATCTGCAGGTGCATCTGGTGGAAGCTGCGCGCCAGGCTGCCGACCTCGTCGCGCCGCAGCAGGGGCAGATCGCCCGGCGGCAGGCCGTTGGCAAAGCGCTGGGCGGCGGCGGTCACGGCGTTGATCGGGCGCGTCAGGGCCTGGGCCAGCAGCACGGCCAGCAGCAGGCACAGCAGGGACAGGCCCAGCACGATCTGCACCACGGTGCTGCCCAATTGCCGGGATTGCACCAGCACCTGGTCCAGCGGCTGCGCCAGGCCCAGGATCAAGCGGCTTTCGCTGCTGTGGGTCTGGACCTTTTGCGCGATGAAGGCCGCCACCACCGGGGCCTCGGCATAGTCGTCCTCGCGGGCTTCGAACACCACCTGGTCCTGCTGGCCCGCGACCACCGCGCGCAGCGGCGCAAACTCGTCCTGCACCAGCATGCGCCGCCCCTTGTCGAAGCCAAAGGTCTTGTTGTTGTCCGGGTGGATCAGGATGTCACCCTCGGTATTGGCCAGGAACAGCTTGAAGGCGGTCGGCAGGTCGGCGGCAAGCAGGTTGAACATGCCGTTCAGGTCCATGTTCACCACCACCACGCCGATGGTGGTGTTGTCGGCATCCATCACCGGCATGGCCAGTTGCAGCGTGGGCTGCTCCAGACCCGCCAGCGAGCCACCCTCGTGGTTGATGGTGATGCGCGACATGTAGGTGGCGCGGGCAGGCAGCTTCAAGGTGTCGGATACGTAGGCGTAGTGGCCTTTTTCCTGCAGGTCATCGCCCTGGATCCGCAGAGTGGACGGGCCGACCCGGTCCACCCGCACGCGTTCCAGCCCGTAGTCGCTGGCCGAGATCAGGCGCAGCTGCAGATAGCTGGGGTTGGCCTCGATCAGCAGGCCAAACAGCTTGGCCAGGCGTTCGGAGTCCAGGGCATCCTCGTGCTGCAGGATGGCCACGGTAGTGGGCAGGCCCGCCAGCACCTGCAGGTTGCGCGAGACCTCCTCGCGCGTCTGGGTAATGCGCCGGGCCAGCACCTGGGTGGAGGTGAGCAGCTTGTTCTTGGCCGAATTCACCAGCAGGCCGCGGCTGGCCTCGTAGGCGTAAAAGCCGGTCAGTCCCGCCGCCAAAAAGCCTACCGAAGCCATCAACAGCACCAGCTTGCCGACGATGCCCCACCTCATGGAATGTCCCATCTCATGGAGTGCCCGGCTTCATGGTGCCAGCACTTTGCGGGCGCGGTCACCGGACACGATGCGGCTCCACAGCAGGTTGCGGCGCTCTTCGCTTTCCACCGGCTGCAGCCACAGCAGGCGGTCGTCGGCCCGGTACTCGGACGAGGCCGAGGTGGTGTTGGCCAGGCCCTGGCGCTGCACCAGCACCTGGCCGGGCTCGGGCTCCAGCAGGTAGTTGATCCAGGCCGCGGCCAGCACCGGGTTGGTCGCCCCGCGGGTGATGGCCCAGCAGTCCAGCCAGGCCAGCGCGCCCTCCTGGGGGATGGCGTAGCCCACGTCCAGCCCGGCGGCGCGGAACAGCACCTCCTGCTGGCGGCCATAGTTGGCAAACAGCAGCGCGGCGCGGTGGCTCTTGAACAGGGCCAGCGACTCCTCGGGCTGGGTGTAGAAAGCGGCGGCATTGCGGCGCAGGGCAATCAGCTTGTCCACCGCCGGTGGCCACTGGTGCTCGGCCAGGCGGAACGGCGACGGCAAACCCAGCGCCTGGGCCGCCAGCGCAAAGTTGTGCGTGCCCGCGCTGTAGGCAATCACCTTGCCCTGCCAGCGAGGGTCCCACAGGGCGGTGATGGAGCTGGGCGGCTGCTGGATCTGCTGGCGGTCGTACACCAGGCCCATCTCGGCATAGGTGTAGGGAATGGCATAGGTTTTGCCGCCGTGCACCAGGCCCGGAATCGCCGCCCGGTTCTGGAACCGGGGCAACTGCCTGGCCAGGTGGGGCAGCGTGGCCGTGGCGATGGGCTGCACCCAGCCCTGGCGGATGTAGCGCTGCAGCTCGGCCGTATTGACCGCAAACACATCGAAATTCTGGGCCTGGTGCAGGCTGATCTTTTGCCACATGTCGACATCGGAATCGACCATGGTCACCTCGACCCGGCAATCCATGCGCTGCTCAAAAGCCTTCACGATGTCGGCATCCGCATAGCCCGGCCAGGCCAGCACCCGCAGCACCTCTTTATCGGCTGCGCGGGCCCGCACCGACGCGGCCAGCGTCAACGACACGGAGGCGGCCAGCGCGAACTGGCGGCGGTCCAAAAAAGACCACTTGGTGCGGGGTGGTGGGGAATGGCGCATCGGGTTTACTCTAGGAGCCCACCATTACAACAGCGCCAACCCCAGAGTGAAAGCTCTGGTTAATGGCTATTGACGGATGGGCAGACTCTGGCGACGGTTACAAACTGCAACAGGCAATTGTAAAGCCGCATAAAAAGCATCCAAAAGCAGACCAATCAACCGTACACCCTGCGCCAACTGCTACCAAAAAAGTAGCAACAAACGGATCAACCTATCATCTTGCGGTACTGCACAAAGCCGCTCTTGTCGGCGATGCCGTCGTAGAGCTGCATCGCGTCCAGGTTGCTCTCGTGCGTGAGCCACCACACCCGGGCGGCGGCCTCGTGCGCGGCTGACGCATACACGTGTTCGATCAAGGCCCGCCCCACCCCTTTGCCGCGCAGCTTGGGCAGGGTGAACAGGTCTTGCAGGTACACGTAGTCGCCCGCCGTCCAGCAGCTGCGGTGGTAGATGAAGTGCACCATGCCCACCAGCACGCCATCTTCCTCGGCCACCGCGCAGTGCATGGGCTCGGCCGGGTCCAGAAAGCGCTGCCAGGTGAGCGCGGTGACCGACTCGGGGATAGCGGTTTTGTAGAACGTCTGGTAGCCCTGCCACAGCGGCAGCCACTGGGCGAAATCGGTGTCTTGGGCGGGTCGAATCTGCATGCGTGTGCTCCTGTGAAGCGTTCCAGCTTAGCCGCTGCGTGGCACCCTGGGTAGTGCCAGCTTGGAACAAAAACAGAGATCCACAAAACTTCAAGTTTTTTAGGCACTCCGTGCTTATGGAATAAGCGCGAGCAGCTCTTATTTCAGGAGTGAACACCCCGTGCGCGCACGTAGTCGATAAAGGCCTTGAGCTTGCTCGGCTGGTCGTGGCGGCTGGGGTAG
The DNA here is from genome assembly GCF_056521425.1 of Rhodoferax sp. LS1P39. Lineage (NCBI taxonomy): Bacteria > Pseudomonadati > Pseudomonadota > Betaproteobacteria > Burkholderiales > Comamonadaceae > Rhodoferax > Rhodoferax sp. LS1P39. Next base: position 276,278 of record NZ_JBWMAV010000005.1, read on the forward strand.
TACAGGTAGAAGCCGGGAAACGTCGGCGAAAACGCCTGTAGCACCTGCTGCAGCCGCCCGGACTGCAGATGGGGCTGCGCCAGCGACGCAAAGGTGTAGGCCAGGCCCACGCCGTCCAGCGCGGGCTCCAGGTTGAACAGGCTGTCGGTGATGGTCAGGTTGCCCCGAGCCTCGTACTCCACCACCCGGCTGTCCAGCAGGAATTCCCATTTGTAGATGGCCCCGGTACTGGCAAAGCGAAAACGCACACAGTTGTGCTGCGCCAGGTCGTCCGGGTGCACGGGGGCAGGATGCCGCCGCAGGTAGTCCGGTGAGGCCACCACCGCCACGGTGAGCGGCCCGCCCAGGGGGATGGCGACCATGTCGCGGGCCAGGCTTTCGCCCATGCGCACACCGGCATCAAAGCCCTGCTCCACGATGTCCACAAAGCCCTCGTCGTTGGTCAACTCGATGTGCACCTGCGGGTGCTCGGCCAAAAAGCCCGCCAGCAAGGGCTGCAACACCATGGCAGTGGCAATACGGGCCGAGTTCAGGCGCAAGGTGCCCGCCGGTCGGCCCTGGAGGACATGCAGTGCTTCCCCGGCCTCGATCACCTGGCCCAGCGCCGGGCCCACCTGCGCCAGATAGGCCTGGCCCGCCTCGGTGAGGCTTACGCTGCGCGTGCTGCGGTGCAGCAGCCGCACGCCCAGCCGGGCTTCCAGCTGCCGGATGGACTGGCTCAAGGCCGAGGGCGATACCTCCAGCTCGGCCGCCGCTGCCGTAAAGCCCCGGTGCTCCGCCACCTTCCAAAAAGCCATCAGGCCGTCGAATTGTTTTAACTGCATACCTTTAAGCATAGCTTCACAAGGCATGAAGCATTTGGCTATTTTTCTTTTGTATTGCGGTCCCTACAGTGCAAAAACCCCACGCAATGGACCCCATGACACGAACCGCTGCCCCCAACCTCTTCTCCGCAAGCCTGCTGCTCACCCTGGGCCTGTGCGCCACCACCCTTTTACCCAGCCACGCTGTAGCCAGCCAGGCGCTGGCCCAAAAGTACGCCTGCGTGGCCTGCCACCAGCCCGCCACCAAGACGGTGGGGCCGTCCTGGAAAGACATCCGCGCCAAGTACGGCGACGGCACAACTGCAACGCAACTGGCCGCCACCATCAAGGCCGGGAGCACCGGCAAATGGGGTGCCATGCCCATGCCGCCACAGCCCAGCATTCCCGATGCCGACCTGCAGACGCTGGCGCAATGGGTGCTGGACGGCCCCCGCCCCTGATTCCCACTGACCCCCACCAGAGAACCTCCCATGCCCACCCTGCACATCAATGGCCGCGACCACGCGGTCGATGCCGATCCCGGCACCCCCATCCTCTGGGCCTTGCGCGACACGCTGGGCCTGACCGGCACCAAATTTGGCTGCGGCGCGGCGCTGTGCGGCGCCTGCACCGTGCACCTGGACGGCGCGGCCATCCGCTCCTGCGTCACGCCCATCTCGGTGGCCGAGGGCAAAAAAATCAAGACCATCGAAGCCACTACCGACGGCAGCGACCGCGTCGGTGCCGCCGTGCACGCGGCCTGGGTGCAGCACGATGTGGCGCAGTGCGGCTACTGCCAAAGCGGCCAGATCATGAGCGCCACCGCCTTCCTGCAATCGCAGCCCAAGGGCAAGCAACCGACAGCCGCTGAAATCGACGCAGCCATGGCGGGCAACATCTGCCGCTGTGGCACCTATGCCCGTATCCGCGCCGCCGTGGCCGATGCCGCCAAAGCCCTGGCTTGAAGGAATACCCACCATGCTGCCCCACACCGATTACCAAGACATGCCCCGCGTGCTGCAACGCCTGATGACTGCCGCCCAACCCGAAACCTCCACCACCCTGCCCCGGCGCAGCTTCCTGAAACTGGCGGGCTTGGGCGGCCTGGCGCTGGGGGCCTTCCCCTACCTGGCCAGCGCCCAAGCCACGGCCAGCGCGCTCAAACCGACGCAACTGCCCTCGGCCTTTGTGCAGATTGCACCCAATGGCGAAGTCACCGTCACCATCAACCGCCTGGAATTCGGCCAAGGGGTACAGACCGGCCTGCCGATGATCCTGGCCGAGGAGCTGGATGCCGACTGGAGCCTGGTGCGCAGCAAAAGCGGCACCAACGACGCGGCCTACCACGACCCGCTGTTTGGCATGCACCTGACCGGCGGCTCCAATTCGATCAAGAACAGTTTCACCCAGTACCGCGAACTCGGCGCGCGCGCCCGGGCCATACTGTTGTCTGCGGCAGCCGCGCAATGGAACGTGGATGTCGCCACGCTGCGCACGCAGGCCGGCACGGTGATCGGCCCCGGGGGCCGCACGGCGGGCTATGGCGCCCTGGCCGAAGCCGCCATGGCGCTGCCCGTGCCAGAAAAGGTTACGCTGAAAGACCCCAAGGACTTTCGCATCATCGGCCAGCCCACCACGCGCCTGGATGCGCGCGCCAAAAGCAGCGGGCGGCAGGACTTCGGCATCGACGTGAAGCACCCCGGCCAGCTCACCGCCGTGGTGGCGCGCCCACCGGTGTTTGGTGCCCGCCTGGCCTCGGTGGATGACAGCGCGGCACGCGCCGTGAAAGGCGTGAAAGCCGTGTTGCGCATCCCCCTGGACCGGGGCGGCGAAGGCGTGGCGGTGGTGGCCGACGGCTACTGGCCCGCCAAGCTGGGGCGCGACGCGCTGAAGCTGCAATGGGATACGTCTGCCGTGGAGAAGGTAGACAGCGAGAAGCAACTGGTGCAGTACCGGGCGCTGGCCCAGCAGCCCGGCCCGCGCAAGTTCGATGCCGACCTGTCGGCGCTAGACAAGGCCCCGCACCACATTGAAGCCGAGTTCCTGTTTCCGTATCTGGCCCATGCACCCATGGAGCCGCTGAACTGCACCGTGCGGCTGGCGGGCGACAGTGCCGAGCTGTGGGTGGGCACCCAAAGCGCCGGGCTGGACGCGGCGGCGGCTGCCAAGGCGCTGGGATTGAAGCCCGAGCAGGTGAAAGTGCACGTGCAGATGGCAGGCGGCGGCTTCGGTAGGCGCTTTGTGGGCAGCAGCGACTACGTGGTCGAGGCCTGCCAGATTGCCAAGGCCGCACGCACTGCGGGCCTGAACGTACCTGTACGCCTGCTGTGGAGCCGCGAGGACGACATCAAAGGCGGCTACTACCGCCCCATGCACCTGCACCGCGCGCACATCGGCTTCGACGCACGTGGCAAGGTGCTGGCCTGGGACCACACCATCGTCGGCCAGTCCATCCTGGTGGGAACGGTCTTCGAATCCTTCCAGGTGAAAGATGGCATCGATGCCACGGCCACCGAAGGCATGCGCGACCCGTACGACCTGCCCATGCGCCTCACCGTGCACCACCCCAAGCTCAACGTGCCGGTGCTGTGGTGGCGCAGCGTGGGCTCCACGCACACCGCGTTCGTGATGGAGACCCTGCTCGACGACATCGCCCGCACCACCAAGCAAGACCCGGTGGCCTACCGGATGGCGCTGTTTGGCGACAAGCATCCCCGCCACCGCGCGGCCTTGCAACTGGCGGTGGACCGCAGCGGTTATGGCAAGACCACCCTGCCCCCGGGCCGCGCCTGGGGCGTGGCCGTGCACGAATCGTTTGAGACCGTGGTGGCCTACGTGGTCGAGGCCTCGGTGCAAGACGGCCAGCCGGTGCTGCACCGCGCCACGGCGGGCGTGCACTGCAACCTGGCCGTCAACCCGCGCAGCATCGAGGCCCAGATCCAGGGCGCGGCGGTCATGGGCCTGTCGATGTGCCTGCCCGGCGCGGCCATCACGCTGAAAGACGGCGTGGTGGAGCAAAGCAATTTCGGCGACTTCCCGGTGCCGCGCATCACCGACATGCCCGCGTTCGCGGTGCACATCGTGCCCAGTGCGGAGCCGCCCAAAGGCGTGGGCGAGCCCGGCCTGCCGCCGCTGGCACCGGCATTCGCCAACGCGATTGCGCTGCTCACAGGCAAGTCCTTACGGCAGTTGCCGTTCAACATCGCATAGGGCACGCACCATGGAAGACCTCGACACCCTGGTCTTGCGCACCGCCGTGGGCTGGCAGGCCCAGGGGCTGCCGGTGGTGCTGGTCACCGTGGCCCGCACCTGGGGCTCCTCGCCCCGGCCACCGGGTTCGCTCATGGCCATCAACGGGCGGGGAGAGACCGTGGGCTCGGTCTCGGGCGGCTGCATCGAAGACGACCTCATCCACCGCATCCGCACAGGCGGCGTTCAGGCCGCCTGCGCCACCGATTTCCCGGAGGTGCTGCGTTACGGCATCTCCGCCGATGCAGCGCACCGCTTCGGCCTGCCCTGCGGCGGCACGGTGGAGCTGGTGCTGGAGCCCGTGTCGCCCCGCAGCCAGCTGGACAGGCTGCTGCAGGCTTGCCTGCAACGGCGCAGCACCGAGCGGCAGCTGGACCTGCGCACCGGCGAGGTGGCATTAGGCGCAGGCCGCCGGGACGGTGTGCCCCATTTGAGCGACACCCACCTCACCACCCACCTGGGGCCACAGGCCCGCATCATCGTGATCGGGGCCGGGGACTTGTCGCGCTTTCTGTGCCAGATGGCGCTGGGCCTGGGCTTTGAGGTGATCGTCTGCGACCCCCGCGAAGAACACCGTGCGGGTTGGGCGCTGGACGGCGTGCAGCTCAGCCATGAAATGCCCGACGACCTGGTCCTGCGCCTGAAGCCCGATGCCCGCACCGCCGTGGTCGCCCTGACGCACGACCCCAAGCTGGACGATCTGGCACTCATCGACGCGCTGCAGTCCGATGCCTTCTACGTCGGTGCCATCGGCTCGCGGCGCAACACGGCCCTGCGCCACGAGCGGCTACGTACGCATTTCGACATTTCCGAGCCCGCGCTGCATGCACTGCACGGCCCGGCGGGCCTGTACATCGGCAGCAAAACCCCCGCCGAAATCGCCCTGTCCATCATGGCCGAAGTGGTGGCGGTGAAGAACGGCATCCGCCAGCCCGCGCCCATGCCGGTGGCGGCTGGCAAGCGGGGTGAAAGCGCGCTGGTGTGAAGGCCACCCTCCTGGCTGCGGGCCTTGGCCAGCGCATGGGTGGGCGGCCCAAAGCCGCTTTGCAGGTGGGTGGTGTCAGCTTGCTGGAGCGGCTGGTGCATGCCCTGCGCGGTGCCGGTGTGGACGACACCGCGGTGGTGCTAGGCCCCTACGCCCAGACGCTGGTGCCGCTGGCGCACCGCTGTGGTTTGCGGGTGTTGCAGGCACCGCCCGATACACCTCTGGCCGCATCGCAACGCCTGGCCGTGCAGGCCCATACCGAGCATGCACCGGGCCACGACATGCTGGTGCTGCTGGCCGACCTGCCCCTGCTCACCAGCGCCCACATCGCCTGGCTGCTGGAGGCCTGGCGGCAACGGCCCGACGGGGTTCAGGCCCAAATGCCGGTGGTGGATGGCGTGCGAGGGCATCCGCTGATCCTGTCGTGGCAGGCCGTGCAAACGGTGGCGGCCATGCCCGCGCACCAGGGCATCCGCGACTGGCTGCACAGCCACCCCGAGCAGGTGCGGCCCCTGCCCACCCCAGAGCGCGCCTACACCACCGACCTGGACACGCCGGAGGATGTGGCGGCGCTGAGAACCCTGCTTATCCCTGAGCCCGTGGACTGGCCTTGAAGCAAAGCTTCACAAGGCATACAGCATTGGCCTATTTTTCTTTTGAATGGGCTTACCTACAGTGCAGGCTGTTCAACAGCAACCCGTCAACAGGAAGCGCCATGCAAAACGTCTTGATCATCCACGCCCACCAGTTCTACGAGGACATTTCCACCGGCAAGCTCAACGCCGCCATGGCCCACGTGGTGCAGCAGGAGATGGAGCAGCGCGGCTACACCGTGCAGCACACCTACATCGAACAAGGCTATGCCGTGGCCGACGAAGTGGCCAAACACCTGTGGGCCGACCTCATCATTCTGCAGTCGCCCGTGTACTGGTTTGGCATGCCGTGGATCTACAAAAAGTACGTGGACGAGGTGTTCACCGCGGGCATGCTGCAAGGCAGCTTCATCACCGGCGATGGCCGCACCCGCACCGACCCCACCCGGCAGTACGGCTCGGGCGGCCTGCTGCAAGGCAAGCAATACATGGTGTCGTTGACTTGGAATGCGCCGCAAGAGGCATTCGACAACCCGGCGCAAGATTTGTTCAAAGGCAAATCTGTCGACGACGTGCTGGTGGCCAACACCGCCAACTACGCGTTTTGCGGCATGGAGGCGCTGCCGTCGTTCTCGTGCTTCGACGTGTTCAAGGCACCGACCATCGAGGACGACATGGCGCGACTGCGCGCGCATCTGGCCGAGTTTGTGGTGGATTCTGAGTGCCTGATTGGGGCCTAGCGCCCATTCCACCAGCGCTAGCAGCTATCTTTAAAATAGCACGTTACTCTGCCCCGTGCATCTGCCCATCGATGTAAAACCAGCGCCCGTCCTGCCGCACAAAGCGGCTGGTTACGTGCATGTGTTGGTCGAGAAGATTATGGGGCTGGGTTGGCTGGAAATGACATATTAAAAGTACCTCCAGCGCTTACCGAAACTGCGCAATATGCTATGTATTTTGAAGAAAAAATCTGTCGCGTTTGCCGGAGTTCGACCCCACCCTCTTAGCCAAGCTAAATGGCAAGTTCGGGCTGAACCTATGGTTCAAGTGCGCTTTTCAAAAGACGGCTTTGGGCCCGTTGCAGTCTTTCGTTTTTCCTGGCAGGGGCACATACCCCACCTTCACCGGCAGGGGATGGGAAACCTCTATTCGAGGCCTTCTAAACTGCAAGTTCCACGCAACTCTCCCGCAGAATCGCATGCACCCAATCGCTTTGCTTCAAAAAAAGATCACTCGGGGGGTCGAGCACATTCACACCCTGGAACAAGAGCTGAACCGGTTCATGGACCGAAAGCCCTACGAAATCTACGCCGATTTTGAGGCTGAGCACGGTGACTACATCTATCGAATCAAGGTGCTTGAAGATGTTCCGATAAGCGCTCGCCTACTGACCGGAGAGGTTGTTACCCATTTCCGCTCTGCCTTGGACCACTTGGCATGGCAATTAGCGTTGCTCTCGGGTCCGGAGCCCCATACGAGTACTCAATTCCCAATTTTCAACGAGGCGGCAACTTACGCTAAAGACAGCGGCAAGCAGATTAAGAGCATCGCAGGCCACATCAAGGAGATCATTGATCGGCAACAACCATGCTCGGCTGCAGACCCGAATAGACACCCTCTTTGGCTCCTGCATCGATTCGCCAACATCGACAAGCACCGTGTAATGTCCGTCGTTGTGGCTTCCGTGTCTGCTTTATCGGTCAAAGGTGACTCCATCGTCGGCGACTTCGATCTCCAGTCGGGGCCGCTCGGACCGCTCAAGAATCGGGCAGAAATCGCCAGATTGAGATTGCCCGTCAACTCCAGCCTTGAGGCCTATCAGAAGGCAGAGGTTCATTTTGGTCTGGGTCTGATCTTCGAACCGTTCAATGAAGTCCTTGCTCCGGTTGTCCAAACACTGCACCAGATGGGCGCTGCCGTTGAGGGCGTGATTAGAAATTTCGAGCATCTTTTTCCTCCGCGATAGTCAATCGACCCGGCAAGGGAATGGGGCTAATTTTTCAACTTTGAGCAAAATGATCTATGGCCTCCCAAGAACAGCGTTTTCAACCAAGGTTATTCCATGGCTGCATTTACTGCGGCGGCACTGAACATTTGTCAGCTGAGCACATCATTCCTTATGCCCTGGGTGGCACCAGCGTGATTCCCAAGGGAAGTTGTAGGAATTGTGCGGATATAACGAAAAAGTTTGAACAAACAATAGCTCGTTCAATGCTCGGGAACTTTCGTATAAAAAACAATGCGCCGACCAGGCGACCTAAGGAGCGACCATCCAAGCTGCTACTACAGATAATCCAGGGAGATACCGACATCAGTCGAAAACTCGATCCGTCCGAGCATCCAGGATGCTTTGCGCTGCCCGTATTTTCGCCTCCACGCGTCATGAGCAATCTCGTGGGCGAAACCCAGAATCTTCACCAGGAAATGAAAATCTGGGGATTTCCAGATCCTGCTCACATCCAGAAATTTTTGCCCTCTGATTTACCGGAGGGGTCCAGAACTCATATTGCTACGTTCAGCATCGACGCAGTAGTACGCTCGCTTGCAAAGATCGCCCACTGCCACTGCGCATCAATGTATGGTGCCGGGGTGTTTAATCCATTTTTGAGTCCGCTCATTCTTGGTAAGACCCGCGAGTATGCGAATTACATTGGTGGATCAAAAAGATCGAACGCGGAGTTGCCGGGTCTCGCAAAATATGCACCCATCGCTGTTCAATCGACTGTTGGAAAGTATTACGGAACTTGGTTTCTTATTACGACGATTCATCTTTTCCCCAGTCTAAATGGTCCTGTCTATGATTTGATCGTCGGTTCATGCACAGACCAAAGTGCGGCTATCGGTCCGAAAATGCCAGGATCGGGGCTGTAGCTTTAGGCAAGCCAGTATGCAATGTACCGGCAAAGGGGATGGGAATTGCCCCATGACCCGAAAGACTGCTCCTGGCCGACAGCAGCAGCTAGCCTCCAGGCACTCTGCTGACCCCGGCCAATTCGGCGTGAGCTTGCTTGCGGCTCAATGAACCCGCAGCACCTCAAACTGCTGTCGGATCAGTGCGACCTGTATCCACACCTCATCACCCTCGCATTTACCCAGCATGGCCCTGCCCAAAGGGGCTTCGCTGCTGATGACCTGAACGAACTGAGCGCCGCTGACCAACTTCATGCTGCCCCCATCCGGCCCGAGAAATAGCTGTTGCTGCTTGTCGTCTGAATCGACTAGGCAGACCAACGCGCCGAGCTGTATACCTTTGCTGGCATCGTAGGGGCGCGGGCGGAATTGGCGCCAATTGGCCATTGCCTGGCGGATGCCTTCGGCGCGCCGAGCTTGGCCGGTGGCCAGGTAGGCGGCTTCGAGTCCCAACGTGTCGTATTTGTTTTCGGCGATGTTTTCCTCGTGAGTCGCCGTTTCATGCGCCGCCCGCACTGCCTGTTCCGCTTGCAGCAGGTCTTCGGCGAGCCGTTCCAGCACCTGCTGCTGCAGCAAAAATTTATCCATGATGAAAGGCAGGCATCTCGAACAAGTGGGGGGGGGCGGTGTTGATTCTGAAGGGCTCCACCAGCCTTAGACGCTTCTATTCGCTGCAGGTTAACTTCAGCTACGCGTTGAATCATGTAGCGCTCATGGTTGCAAATTGGTTTAGGGTTGGTCGAAACGCACATTGTTCGATAGCTTATCGTTCAACGATTTGTGCGTACCTGCTTCTTGCGATGCGCTCTTGACTCGCACTGAATACGTTATGCGTATGCCGTGGATGTCTGCTTTCTCCCGGACTGAGCGGCATCGGCGACCGTCCGCTCCTGGCCGATGGCGGCTGATTGCTGTCAATGACCGCGTGACAAAAGCGGATCTTCTCCAGCGACAGGCCCGACTCCACCAGTGCGGCAGTACTGGCCGCCTGGGCCTGGCGCTGCAGGGTCAGCATCTTGTCCTTTGGGTGGGGGCCAGTTGGGGGTAGTCGCCAATGACCGGTGTAGGGAAATAGGCGGATGACGCCTCAATCATGGAGACCCACACCCAAGGCATCCAGCTTCTTTGCGTACCAGTCCCTGCGTTTTGCCGCCTTGGCAGCGGTGTCAACGGCTGCTTGGATGGCCTTGGGTCCCTTTTTCGCAGCAGCTTTGATCAATTCGAACTTGTGGGCAGCATCTGACTCCGCCCGCTTGAAAGTGGCGACGATTTCGGCATGGGTATCAGATGGCTTCACAGGTTTCCTTAGAACGTGTTCAAGGTCTTTTTAGGGCCGCGTTGGGGTGCAATCGGGATGAGTTGGCTGTCGCAGACCGCCGCATGGGCTCTCTGCCCATGCAAGGGCTATGGCAGGCAAATCGCCCGATTTCACCCCAACCCGCAGGGCAGATACCTGTTCGGGCGCTCAGCGTCGTTACAAAACCAGCCAAGGCACAAGCCTTGGCTTGGGTTTTGCGCCTAACTGCGCATCCCGAACAGGTATCTGCGCGGCCCTAAAAAGACCTTGAACACGTTCTTAAAGCTTTATGTGAGTGCGAAGCAACGCTGTTCTCAATTCGCGGTTAGCGGGTTGTGAAACATCTACGCCTTGAACCGCCAGGTCGAACTGTGAGCCAGGTTTGATGCTGGTTGGGAGTATTTTTTTGACGGGATTCGTAGCGGGGTACTTGCCATCCGCAGCGCACATGCGAACGGAAAACCCGAATTCGTCGAGTACACCTTTCGCGTACAACTCCGCCAAATGCTGAAACGACACGAAGGTCGAGCATTTCAATTCTTTAACCCCTGGCTCGCGGATACTACGAACGATCTCAAATTTACCAAGGGTATCGCGTTGTGTATTGGTAAAGGGATGCACAAAAAACGTCCCACGAGGTCCTCCCTTTGGGGATGCTAGCGTGTGCTCGACGGCGATATCAGTTAACAGCATGTTGTTTTCCTTGTGATTCCATAAGCCACAGCGGGTCTAGCCACGTTGGCATCCATCACACACCGAATTTCCCTACTCCGCCCCGTGCATCTGCCCGTCGATGTAATACCAGCGCCCGTCCTGCCGCACAAACCGGCTGGTCTCGTGCATGCGCTGGGCTTTGCCGCCGTCGCGGCAGCGGGCGACGAACTCGACGATGCCTGCATCGCCCGCCTCTACCGCGCTGCGCACTTCCAGGCCCAGCCATTTCACCGGGGCCAGCTCCAGGTCGCCCGGCGCGGTAGACGGGTGCCAGGTGAACAGCAGGTAGTCCAGCAGGCCCAGCACGTAGCCGCTGTAGCGCGAGCGCATTAATGCCTCGGGCGTGGGGGCATAGACACCTGCATCCATGCCCTTGTGCCACGGGCCGCAGCAGTCGGCGTAAGTCTGGCCGCTGTCACAGGGGCACGGGGCGTGGGCGGGGTGCAGGTTTTTCTTCATGCTGGGATAGTCGAGATTGCAGGATTGGTGGCAAAACAGCTTACCCAACAGGCGGAACGCACGCCTTCCAGGGATACCGAGGAACCGGCTTTGCCGGGCCTCTGGTATCGCCCCCTGCGTGTCGTATTGGCTTTACAAGCCAATACGAGGGGGGTTGGCGAAAGGTGCGTTATCGACCCTCTGGGCCGATCCCGGGCGAAGCGCTGCAGCCTGGGGGTGAGCCTTATTTCTTACGAGCAGCGATGGACTTCTCGGCGGTCGCGACCAGGTCGGTACCAATCGTCTTCTTCCACTTTTCAAACACCGGGCGGGTGGCTGTGACAAACGCGGCGCGCTCTTCGGGCGTGAGCTTGGTCACGGTGGTGCCCAGGGCGGCCAGGTCTTTCAGCAAGGGCTGGTCGGCTTCCACCAGGCCCTTACGGGAGATGGCGATTTGCTCGCGGCCCGCATCCTGGGCGGCTTGTTGGACGATGGCGCGGTCGGCCACGGTCCAGCTGGCCCAGATGTCTTTGTTGACCACAAACACCAGCGGGTCGGCCACATAGCCCCACAGGGTGATGTGCTTTTGCGCCACGTTGTGCAGCTTGGCGGCGGTGTAGATAGACAGCGGGTTTTCCTGCCCGTCCACCGCGCCGGTGGCCAGGGCGGGCTGTGCGTCGGCCCAGCTCATTTGCGTGGGATTCGCACCCAAGGCGGTGAAGGTGTCTTGGAACAGCGGCGAGCCGACGACGCGGATTTTCATGCCCTTGAGGTCTGCCGGGCTGTGGATGGCGCGCTTGGAGTTGCTGATTTCGCGGTAGCCATTTTCACCAAAGGCCAGGGGCTGCACACCGGCTTTGTCGATGATCTTGAAGATGTCTTTGCCCACCTGGCCCTGGGTGAGCGCGTCGATGGCGGCGTAGTCGGGCATCAGGAACGGCAGCGAGAACAGGTTCAGCTCTTTCACCTGCGGCGACCAGTTGATGGTGGAGCCGATGGCCAGGTCGATCACGCCCTGGCGCAGGGCCGAGAACTCGCGCGTTTGGTCGCCCTGGATCAGCGACACCCCTGGGTACAGCTTGATGTTGATGCGGCCCTGGGTGCGCTCGCGGACCATGTTGGCCCAGATCTCGCCGCCCTTGCCCCAGGGGAAGGCGGTGCCCAGCACCAGCGACATCTTGTACTCGGGCTTGTAGGTTTGGGCGATGCTGCCGGTGGTGGCGAGCGCGGCGGCAGTGGCGATGGCCAAGGCCAGGAACGAACGAACTTTCATTTTTGTCTCCAGTTTTAAAAATCAATAACCCAAACGGTGCGGCAGCCACAGGGCGAGTTGCGGGAAAGCAATCACCAGCACCATCACCAAGAACATCGAAAACAGCATCCAGCCGACCCACGGCACAGTCTCTTCCATGCGCACCTTGGCTATGCGGCACGACACCATCAGGTTGACGGCCAGCGGCGGCGTGAACTGCCCCAGCGCCACCTTGAGCGTGAGGATCACGCCAAACCACACGAGATCCCACTGGTAGTGCATGGCAATCGGCAGCAGCAGCGGCACAAAGATCAAGAAGATCGATACGCCGTCGAGGAACATACCCACGGTGACCAGCATCACGATCAGCAGCGCCAGCACGCCGTACTCGCCCAGGCCGGAGTTGACGATGGCGTGGGTGATGGGGTCGATCACCCCCAGGGTGGACAGCGAATACGCAAAGATGCCCGCCAGCGACACCACGATCAAGATCACGGCAGACAGCTCGCCCGCCTCGCGCAGGATGGGGAACAGGTCGCGGACCGTCATGGTGCGGTGGATGAACATGCCGACAAACAGGCCGTAGAACACCGCCACCACCGCCGCCTCGGTGGGCGTGAACCAGCCCGCGCGCATGCCGCCCAGAATCAGCACCGGCGCGGCCAGGCCCCACACGGCATCGCGCAGGCTGGCCCAGAACGGGGGGCGTGGCATGCTGGACTCCAGCGCGCCCATCTTGTGTTTGCGCGACAGCCACACGGCCGGAATGATCAGCGCCAGCCCGGCCAGCACCCCGGGGACCATGCCCGCTGCAAACAGCGCGGGCACGGACGCGCCGGGCACCAGGATGGAGTAGACGATGAAGGCAATCGAGGGCGGAATCAAAATGTCGGTAGCCGCCGCAGCGCCCACCACGCTGGCCGAAAACGCAGGCGGGTAGCCCGCCTTGTTCATGGCGCTGATCATCACCGCGCCCACGGCGGCAGCGCAGGCCGGGCCAGAGCCGGAGATGCCGCCCAAAAACATCGCCACCGCAATGGCTACCAGCGGCAGCATGCCGGGGCCGCGCCCCACCACCGCCACCGCAAAGTTCACCAGCCGTGCGGCCACGCCCGAGCGGTCAAATATCGAGCCCACCAGCACAAACATGGGGATGGCCAGCAGCGGGTACTTGCCCAGCCCGGCGTAGAAGTTTTGCGGCACGGCCAGCAGGCCAAACCACTGGCTGCTGCTGTTGGCAATGGCAATCGCCGCAGCGCCCGCCAGGCCCAGGGCCACGCCAATCGGCACGCCCATCAGCATCATGACGATGAAGGTCAGGAAAAGCAGCGCGGTGATCATTCGCCACGCCCCCGGCGGATGAACAGGCCCACGGCCCGCAGCGCAATGCCTAACGACAAGATCGGCAGCCACATCGAGTACCACCAGGCCGGTACGCCAATGCCCGGCGTGGTCTCGTCAAACCGAAAGTCGTCCCACACCATGCGGATGCTCAAGGTGCCAATCAGCGTGAACAAAATCGCCACCATCACCGCGCCAAAGCGCGACAAGCCCTTGCGCCGGGCCATGCTGCCGCTGTCCGAGAAGTACTCGATGCGGATATGCCGGTCCCGCGCCACGGCGGCCGACGCGCCCACCAGGGTCAGCGCGATCATCAAGAACACCGAGATCTCTTCCGTCCAGGCAAAAGATTCGCTGGTGAAGTAGCGCGCCAGCACGTTGGCAAAAGTGATCAGCGCCAGCGCGCCCATCACCAGCACGGTGAGCCAGTCTTCGATCTTCAAGGGGACTTTGGTGGCGGGGTCGGCTTCAGAGGCCTCTAACTCGGGCTGGGGGTCGGTGGACATACGGGGGGCAAAAAAAGAGGGTGTGGGAAAAGCAGCGCGCATCATAGCCGCGCCCAGTGCGGGGCTGGCGGCTTATCAGACAACCGACGTACCGGGTTCGGGCAAGCATCCCTCCACAGATTGCTATATAAAAAGTAGCTTCTCGTGCTTACGGAATAAGCGCTAGAGGCTGATTTCTTATAGATTCTGGGTGACACCCGCCCCCAGCGTGCCCAGCATCTGCGCGTACATCGCATCCACGGCGGGCGACTGCATCGACAGCTTGCTGCGCAGCACGGCCACGTCCATCACGCCCAGGGCGGGCAGCGCGTATTCGGGCGGCAGGTTTTGCAGGATTTGCAGGCCTGGCGGCACGCTGCAACGCGTGAGCACGGCCACGGCCAGCCCGCTGTCCACCGCAGCCAACTGGCCCGCCAGGCTGGAGCTGTGGTAGACGATGCGGTAGGCCCGGCCCTTGGCGGCCAGGGCCGAGAGCGTGGCGGTGCGGGCCATGCTGCCCGCCTCGTACACCGCTATCGGCAAAGGGTCGCGCCGCCAGGCCTCAAAAGCGGCAGCCCCCACCCACACCAGCGGCTCCTGGAACACGAATTGCCCACGCTGGGGTTTGTCGCGCGAGACCAGGGCCAGGTCCAGCTCGCCGCGCAGCACGCGAGGGATCAGCGCGGTCGATTGCTCGCAGGTCAGCTCGATGTCCACCCCCAGGTAACGGCTGGCGAAACTGCGCAGCACGGGCGTAAGGTAGGTGGCGGCGTAGTCATCGGGCACGCCCAGCCGCACCCGCCCAGCCAGTTGCGGCCCCAGCAGCGCGGTGTGCGTCTCAGTCTGCAGCGCCAGCATGCGGCGGGCAAAACCCAGCAGCTCGGTGCCCGCAGGCGTAAGCGCCATGTGCCGGGGCCCGCGCAGCAGCACGGCGCGGCCCAGGGCGGCCTCCAGCTTCTGGATCTGCATGCTGACGGCAGACTGCGAGCGGTGCACCAGCGGGGCGGCCGCCGAGAGCGACCCGGCATCCACCACCGCCACAAAGGCGCGCAGCCAGTCGATTTGAAAGTCGGGGTACGGCATAAGAACTCCACCATTCGTTTAACGCATACTAACCTTTAGAACTATGCGCTTTACTCTTCCTGGACCGCCGCGCACCATGGCGGCATGCACACCACCACCCTGCCCTCCTCACCCTCATCCTTGCTTTCCACCCCGGCCCAACGTGAAAAGCAGGGCAAGCTGCTGCTCATCGCCGGGGGCGTGCTGCTGGGCACCATCGGCGTGTTTGTCGAAGAAGCCGGGCAGCACCCGCTGGCCACGGTGTGGTTTCGCTGCATGTTTGGCGCGCTGGCCCTGGGGCTGTGGGGGGTGGCCACCGGGCGCTTGGGCGAGCTGCGCCTGCGGGGCCGCAGCCTGGGGGTGGTGGGCCTGGCGGGCGGCTTGATGCTGTTGAACTGGGCGCTGTTTTTTGCGGCCATCGAGCGCACCTCCATCGCCGTGGCCACGGTGGTATTCCACATCCAGCCGCTCTGGGTCATGCTGTGCGGGGCGTGCTGGCTCAAGGAGCGCGTGGCCCCGCGCCAGTGGGCGGCCACGCTGGTGGCGCTGGGCGGGCTGGCGCTGAGCACCGGCCTGCTGGAGGGCAGCACCCTGGCCCTGGGCGACGGCTATGGTCTGGGCCTGCTGATGTGCCTGGGCGGGTCGCTCAGCTACGCCGGGGTGACGCTGATCGCCAAGACCGAGCGCCGCGTGACCCCCTTCGCCCTGGCCTGGTGGCAGTGCGCGCTGGGTGTGGTGGTGCTGGCCTGGGTGCCGTTTGTCTACGGCTGGCCCGCCCAGCCCACCGCGTGGGCCTGGCTGGCGGGCCTGGGCGTGTTCCACACCGGCCTGGCCTACGCGGTTCTGTTTACCGGCATGGCCCGGCTGGCCACGGGCCAGATTGCGGTGCTGCAATACGTCTACCCGCTCACCGCCATCGTGGTGGACCGGCTGGTCTATGGCCGCACGCTCAGCACCGTGCAGGTGGCGGGCGTGGTGCTGATGGCGCTGGCGCTGTGGACGCTGCGCAGGCCGACACGGTGAACGGCCTGACGCTGCGCTTTTTGTAGCTGCTTACGCCGATGGAATAAGCGCCAGAGGCTTATTTCTTATAAAAATCAGGCCACCGGCCCCACAAACGAGATCAGCCGCCCCATGCGGGCGATGAAGTTCGAGGTGATGATGAACTGCGGCTTGTCGCGCTTCACGTAGGGGGCGATGTCGGGCGGCACGTCGGCGGGGTACGGCGAGGTGTCGTAGATGTCGCCCACATGGCGGCTGCGGTAGGCGGTGCCGGTGTAGGCGCTGGCCGGGCCGTTGCCGCGGTACGGGTTGACGATCTCGGGCACCGGCGCGGTCCAGTATTTGCCGTCGACCAGCGCGGCGATGATGGTGTCCACCTCGGTTTGCGGCACCACGGGCGTGGCCTTCACTGCGCCCTCGAACAGGTCGGGGAAGTCCACCTCTGCACCGGTGGCGGTGAAGTACTTGGGCAGGCTGCGGGCGGTGGTGGCCTTGAGCGGCGACTTGGCCACCATGGCATCGATCTGCGCCTGGGTCATGGCGTTGAGCTCGTCCAGGCGCTTTTGCAGCGCGGCGGTGTTGACCGAGCGGCCCGACGAGTAGTGGCTGATGGTGTTGGTGATGTCCTTGTCGAAAAAGTACGCGCCGTTGTGGATGTTGGAGCCGTAGCGGTGGATGTACAGCGGCTCGTTGGTGTCCAGCTCGATGAAGGTCGCCACATTGCGGCCACTCAGCAGCGGGTTCAGCGTGGCCACGTTGGCAGGCAGCTGGATCGAGGCCGACTTCAGCCAGTCGATGGCCTTTTGCAGCTGCGACAGGTACTTTTTGTCGCCCGTCAGCGTGAAGTAGCCAAACAGTTGTTGGATATTGGTCTGCGTGGTGTGCGTGGCCAGCGAGCGCGGCTCGTACGAGCGGGCACCGGCGGGTGCGCCTGCCGGGCGGCCATTGGTGGGGCGCGACAAATGCTGCAGGCTCCAGCCCGACTGCGCGGCCAGCGTGCCCGATGTCCATTGCATGCGCTGCATGCAGTCCATGGCGCGGGTGATGTTGGCCACCAGATCGCTGCGGCCCAGGGTCATCACGCACATGGTCAGGAACTTGATGTTCTCGCCCATCACGTCATCGTTGAAGGTGACGTGCAAGGTGTAGTCGCTGTCTTCCATGCCCGCGCGCGCGCCTGCCGGGAGCTGCGCCGAATTGGGCAGCGGCATGGCCGTCACCGCATTCGGGTTGTGCGGGAAGCGCTGCGGCCAGCCGCCGTCGGCAATGCCGAACTGCGGGCCAAACTGGGCATCGGTGATGAACTGGATGGCTTTTTCGGTGGCCGTCTTGTAGACCGCGTCCTTTTTCTCCAGGTACATGCGCAGCATCAACTGCGCGGCCACGGCGGTGGTGGCATCGTCGAAGGTGGCGTTGCCGTAGTAGTGCTGGAACTCCTCCAGCCGCCAGCCGTTCATGCCCACGGTGTCATACCAGTGCTTGAGCGAATCCTCGCCCGCGAAGTCATAGATGTAGTTCCAGCCGCCCGAGCTGTGCTGGGCCGCGGCTACCGCCTTGGCGGTGCGGTCGGCCGCCTGGTAGAAGCGCTCGTCGCCGGTGGCGTGGTAGGCATCCAGGTAGGTGTGGCCGATGGACGAAGTGCCCGGTGGCTGCAGCCAGAGCATGGTGCGCTTGGCTTCCATTTCGCCAAAAGTCTGGGTCAGGTCGGGCGAGTACGACCACACATAGCCGCCCCGGAAGGAGACGACCTCGTCCATATAAGTGGCGGCGCGCTTCAGGGCCGCCGAGGCGGTGGCCTGCGGCGTAGGCGCGGCAACTACCTCGCTGCCGCCATCGCCGCACGCGGCCAGTAAAAGGGGGGAGCCCACCGAGATAGCCGAAATGGCCGAGATGCCGAAATGTCTGCGCTGCATGGAGGTGCCTTTGAAGTTGGAGTGTCCGAGCTCGTCGGGCCGCAGGCGCTTGACGTTATATAACGTCAGTTGTCATACATCTACGGCGCAGCAATTATGGGCAATTACTTGAAAGACAGTCAATGGGTTTGGCCCCATAGCGCAAGAGAAACGTAATTTAGTTATGCGATAACGTATGAGAGGCTTGCCACGTAGGCCTATGGGGGCACGCGGGTGTGCCCCAGAGCCCAGTGCGGGCCATTTGCTCTATTATTAATAGCTATCAGCGCTTATGGAATAAGCACTAGAGGCCGATTGACCTCTTCATCGCGATGGCGAGAGATGTTTCAGGCTTTGGGGGCCCGCAAAGCCTGGCTCAGCTGGTCGACCGGTTCGGCCCAGTCAGAATCCAGCTGCAAGGCCTCACGCAAAAACGTGGCCTGGGCGGGCGACCAGAACGGCGCGTCCTGCAGCAGCACATTGCCCGGCAGCGGCGCGTTCATGGCCAGAAAATGGGCAATGGCCGGCGCGTCCGAGGGCAAACCCAGCTGGGCGAACAGGTCGTGGAAGGGGTGTGAAGGTGTGTTCATGCCGCACCTTACCGCATTTGGGCAATATGCCTACGGGCTATCGTGGTTCACGATTCGGGCGTGCACCGGCCCAGCGCCTCGCCCATACTGCAGGCATTCCAAGGAAACCTGCCATGCGCCTCTTTGCCCTCGCCCTTTTGTCCGCCCTGCTGCTCGCCCTGGGGGGCTGCGCCATCACCCCCGGCATGACCCGCGACGAGGTGCTGTCGTCCTGGGGCCGCCCCACCGCCGAGCTGCAGCGCGGTGGGGTGCACCGGCTGCAGTACTCGCGCCAGCCCATGGGCCAGTCGGTGGTGATGGTGGACCTGGACGCGAATGGCCGCGTGGTGCAGGCGCAAGAGGTGATGAACCTGCGCCACTTCTCCCAGATCGACGTGTCGGGCACCACCACCGCCGCCGACATCCTCTGGGCCTTCGGCCCGCCCGCCAAGATCGATGGTGTGATGGCCTGGAAGGGCGATATCTGGTCTTACCGCTGGCGCGAAATGGACGACATGTGGTTCTGGGTGTACTTCGACCCCGCAGGCGTGGTGCGGCGTACGCAGCAGGGGCCGGATTTGCCCGAGTTTCCGATGCTCCACTGATGGCGAAAAATAGCCACATTTTGGTAGCTGCCTGCGCTGATGGGATAAGCACGGGCTGCCTGTTGGATGCTGTAAAAAACCCGATAAATCCATAGCACTCAGAGCTTGAACCGGGCCCGCGCCAGCTTGAGCTCCTTAGGGCTGAGCACGAACTCGCAGGTATCGTTCAGCGTCTGGGCGGCCAGGTCGATCAGCGCCCGGGCCCGTGCGGGCAGCGAATGGCGGCTGCCGAAGTACACGAAGTAGCTGGCCCGGTCGGACAAGGTGTCGAGCAACAGCGGCACTAGTTGCCCCGAGCGGATGTAGGGTGCCGCCGTCACACCGGCCAACTGCCCTATCACCTGGCCCGCCAGCACCGCATGCAGCTCCAGGATTTCGTCGTTGGTGCACAGGGCCGGGGTCACGGGGTGGTCCACCACATCGCCGTTCACCCGTACCCGCCAGGGCACGACCGCGCCCGTGCCTGCATTGCGAAACGCGCTGCAGCGGTGCGCCTGCAAAGCGGCCAGGCTGTCCGGCGCACCATGCTGGGCGATGTACGCGGGCGAGGCGCAGACCAGCATCTGCACCGCAAACAGCCGCCGCGCAATCACGCCCTCGTGCGGCGAGGTGCCCAGGCGAAACCCCACATCGACCCGGTCCTCCACCCAGTTGCCCACCCGGTCCTCCAGCTGCACGTCGGGCACGATCTGCGGGTACTGCTGGCAAAACGCGTCCAGCAACCGCCACATCACGGGCTGAAAGGCCGAGCGTGGGCCGACGATGCGCAGCGGCCCGGCAATCTCCTCCTTGGCGCGGCGGGTGATCTGCAGGGCCCGCTGCAGGCCCAGCAGCGAGGGCTGGGCTTCTTCCAGAAACTGCCGCCCTTCGTCGGTGAGTGCCATCACCCGGGTGGTGCGGTGGAACAGGCGCACGTCCAGGTGCTGCTCCAGCTGGGCCAGCGCCTGGCTGGCGGCCTGCGGGCTGAAACCCAGGGCGGCGGCGGCCTTGCGCAGGCTGCCCAGCTCCGCGGTGCGCACGAAGATGGAAATCGACCGCAGTTCATTGATGCGCATGGTTTTGCCCCCGAAATTATCCGTCGTAGCTTGCCAATCAAACAAGGTATAGACGGCTATTCATATGCCAATGCGATCATAAACTGTGGCCATGAACCTCCTAGCCACCGCCACCCTCGCCGTTTCCATGCTGCCGCTGTCTGCCTTGGCCGATGACAAGCTGCAGATTTCCCGTGCGGGCAGCCGCCCCGTCAACGCGGCACCCACGCAGAACTTCACCGGCGCGGTGCGCGTGGAGATGCTGCACACGCCCACCGGTGCCGCACGCGCTTCGGCTGGCACGGTGTCGTTTACGCCCGGCGCACGCACCGCCTGGCATACCCATCCGCTGGGGCAGACCCTGGTGGTGACCGCTGGCACCGGCCGGGTGCAGATGTGGGGCGGTGCCATCGAAGCCATCCAGGTCGGCGATGTGGTGCACATTCCCCCCAACGTCAAACACTGGCACGGTGCCGCGCCCGCCGCCGCCATGGCCCACATCGCCATCACCGAGGCGCAGGACGGCAAGGCGGTGGACTGGCTGGAACAGGTGAGCGATGCCCAATATGGCTTGCCGCCGCCGTCTGCCAACGTGCCAACCACCCCGGCCCCCTCGCGCGCGCAGGCCCTGTTCGGCGACGTAGCCCCCAAGCTCGCAGAGCTGACCGACCAGGTGCTGTTTGCCGACGTATGGGCGCGCCCCGGCCTGTCGCGGCGGGACCGCAGCCTGGCGACAGTGAGCGCCTTGATCGCCATGAACCGACCCGAGCAATTGCGTTCGCACATGGCCCTGGCCCGCACCAATGGCATGACCCAGGACGAACTGGTCGAGACGCTGACCCACCTGGCGTTTTACGCGGGCTGGCCCAGCGCGATCACCGCGGCCGGGGTGGCGCGCGAAGTGTTTGCCAAGCCCTGAGCCCATCCCTCCAAGAGCCGCCATGCCACCCGAACCCACCCGTCGCGACCTGATAACCGTGCTCACCGGCCTGTCGCTCACCGGTGCCGCCACCGCACGGCCAGCCCGGCCAGACGGGCCGGTGCTGGTGGCCTATTTCTCGCGCTCGGGCAACACCCGGGTGGTGGCCGGGCTCCTCCAGCGCGCTACCGGTGCCGACCTGTTCGAGATCCTGCCCGCCACGCCCTACCCCGACGAGTACCTGGCCACCGTCGCCCAGGCCAAGCAAGAGCGCGACACCGGTTTCGCGCCCGCGCTCAAGTCCACGGTGCCCGGCATGGCCCGCTACGCCACGGTTTACCTGGGCCTGCCGATTTGGGGCGAAACCGCACCGCCCATCGTCCGCAGCTTTTTGTCGGCGCACGACCTGGCGGGCAAAACGCTCGTCCCTTTCATCACCCATGGCGGTTACGGCCTGGGCAGCAGCGAGCGCGTGATGGCCCAACACGCCCCCAAAGCGCAGCTGCGGCGGGCGTTTGTTATGCAGGCCGACCAGGAACGGCAAACCATGGACCGCGTCAACGCCTGGCTGGGCGGCTAGCCCCCACCCCATTCGTAAAGGAACCCCGCATGCAACACGTCACCCTCAATAACGGCCTGCAGATGCCCATCCTGGGCTTCGGCGTTTTCCAGATTGCCGATGCCGCCGAATGCACCCGCAGCGTGGCCGATGCCATCGCCGCGGGCTACCGCCTCATCGACACCGCCGCCTCGTACCTGAACGAAGAGGCAGTGGGCCTGGGCCTGCGCCAGAGCGGCGTGGCCCGCGAAGCGCTGTTTGTGACCAGCAAGCTGTGGGTGCAAGACGCGGGCTACGAGCGCACCAAGGCCGCCATCGACAAGTCGCTGCGCCGTCTGCAGCTGGACTACCTGGACCTGTACCTCATCCACCAGCCCTACTCGGATGTGCACGGCTCCTGGCGGGCCATGGAAGAGGCGTACCGTGCGGGCAAGCTCAAGGCCATCGGCCTAAGCAACTTCCAGCCCGACCGGTTGATGGACATCATGGGCTTCAACCAGATCACCCCGGCGGTCAACCAGATCGAGGTCAACCCCTTCCACCAGCAGGAAGAGAGCGCCAGCTTCATGCGCGAAAACGGCGTGCAGGCCCAGGCCTGGGCCCCGTTCGCCGAAGGGCGCAACAACCTGTTTCAGAACGAAGTGCTCACCGCCATCGGCCACACTTACGGCAAGACCGTGGGCCAGGTGGTTCTGCGCTGGCTGGTGCAGCGCGGCATCAATGCCCTGGCCAAGTCGGTGCGCAAGGAGCGCATGGTGGAAAACCTGGACATCTTCGACTTCGCGCTCAGCGATGCCGACATGGCCGCCATCGCCACGCTTGACACCGGCACCAGCAGCTTCTTCTCCCACCGCGACCCGGCCATGGTGAAGTGGATGAGCCAGCGGCAACTCAATACCTAAGAAAGCACCTATGACAACACACGCTCCATCCGCCCGGCGCGGCTTCCTCCGGTCCGCCACCACCCTGGCCGTCGCACCGCTGGTGGGTGGCCTCGGCACCGCTGCCATGGCGCAGACGGCCAGCGCTGGCCCCACGACGATGGGGCGACGCAAGCTCGGCAAGCTGGAAGTCTCCAGCCTCGGCCTGGGTGTGCAAAACATGGCCCGCACCTACCAGACCACCGTGCCCAGCCGCCCGCAAATGATCGACATCATCCGCCGCGCCTACGATAGCGGCATCACCTTCTTCGATGCCGCCGAAGCCTACGGTCCGCACGAGGTGGAGCGCATCCTCGGCGAAGGCGTGGCCCCGTTCCGCAACCAGGTGGCCATCACCTCCAAGTTTGGCTGGAACATCGACCTGCAAACCGGCGAGCGCCGCCCGGGGCTGGTCAGCCGCCCCGAGCACATCAAGCTGGCGGTAGAGGGCATGCTGCAGCGCCTGCGCACCGACCGCATCGACCTGCTCTACCAGCACCGCGTAGACCCGCAGGTGCCCATCGAAGACGTGGCGGGTGTCGTCAAAGACCTGATGGCGCAGGGCAAGGTGCTGCACTGGGGCCTGTGCGAAATGGGCCCGCAAACCCTGCGCCGCGCCCACGCCGCCCTGCCGCTGGCGGCGGTGCAAAACGAATACTCCATGCTCTGGCGCGGACCCGAAAAATGGGTGCTGGCCGCGTGCGAAGAGCTGGGCATCGGCTTCGTGCCCTGGAGCCCGCTGGGCGTGGGCTTTTTGACCGGCGCCATCGATGCCCGCACCCGCTTTGCCGACGGCGACATCCGCAAAATCGAATCCCGCTTCGCCCCGGAAAACCTGCCGCACAACCTGGCGCTAGTGGCCCTCTTGAAGCGCTGGGCCGCCCAGAAAAATGCCACCCCCGCCCAGATCGCCCTGGCCTGGCTGATGGACCAAAAACCCTGGATCGTGCCCATCCCCGGCACCACGCAAATGGCACACTTGCTGGAGAACCTGGGTGCAGATGCCATCCGCTTCACGCTCGCAGAACGCGCCGAGTTGAACACCGCCGTGGCGGCCATCGAGGTGCAGGGGGCGCGGTTGCCGGAGAGTGTGTTGGTGTATTCGGAGGTGGAGGCAGCGGCGAAGCTGTGAAAATTGGGAGAAGCAGCGGTGGCAATTGAGACCGCCGGGAGATGATGAGAGCTCGACCGATTGAGGTCAGGCGACCTGAACTCATACATACCCGGCTCATTCCCTCACCCCAAAGGGGGCGGCATAACAGCTGCGTGCACGCGCGACAAACGCCCGACAGCGCCGTAGAGCTCCTTCTTGCCAGAGGCCACAACGATGACATTGCACAGCATGAGACACAGAAGGTTCCGGTTTCGCAGTACGTCGATCAGTTTGTCAGGTGGGTAGCCTCGAAGCGCATGGACGACAAGGTGGGCACCACCATGAACAAATGAGTGCATTACCTTCACGGTCTCGTAGAGCCTTCGGCCTTCGATAGCCATGTCAGGAGCAATAGGTTCAATCGCATCCAACATGGAAGGTATGGGGGGTCCCAAGCTGGGCTCCTTCAAGCTCCCGTCTGGCACAGGTTCAGTGAACTTGTCCAGCCAGTCTTCTTTTGCTCCAATCTGAACCCAGGCAGCACGGACAGTCGTCTCAAAATGAAGTCGCACCAATGCCAGGGCCGTCCCGTGGTGTCCCGCCCCCATTAGTACACGCTGGCTGATTGCGTGTTCGAGCGCCGCACGGCAAAACCCCATGGTGATGACATTTCGGTTTGACGACGTATTCCAGCCGGAATCAAGCAACAACTCTACGTCCCGGTCGAGCGCGGCGCATCCATCAAGAAATCGACCAAGTCGTGCGTAGCTTGCTAGTTCTTGTTCTTCCATTTACTCCCTTTTGGCTAGAGTTCGTCCGCATTCTTATAAACCGCCCGACTGGCCGCTATTGCCATCTACAGCAGTTTAGTCACCATCCACAATTGATTCCACCGCGTCCTTGACGGAAGCGTCAGCGTGCTGACGGCGCCATCCATCACCCAGAAATCCACTGCCTAATCCTCTCACTTCTATCTCTATAAAAAAGTCACTTTTTTATAGCTACTCACGCTCAAGGAATAAGCACAGGCGGCCCATTTGACCTTTTAAAAACTCCCATAAATCCATAGCAGCCCGCCACCGGGTTACCTAGCACAGCCCAGCGATTATTTCAGCCAAGCACCGCGCCAGGCACCCCCCGAAGCCCCTACGCCAAAACCCCCGACCCCACCCGCATAAACCCGGCAAAAAACTCCGCCAACTCCCGGTGCGCACCCAGCGGCAGCACCTGGGCCACGTACTGGTCGGGGCGGACGACCACCAGGGCACCTTGCGACCTGTCTATGCCGCGCAAAGCAAAGATGTCCTGCCCGCTTTTTGTATCGGCGCAGAAGACCTTCTCGTAGTCCTTCAACTGGTAGCGGCCCTTGCGTGGCAGCAGGATGGGGGGCAAGGCTTCGAGGTCCAGGGTGCGATGGTCTTGCGGGAAGATGGCACGCAGGTCGAACACAGCGTCCAGATCCTGGCCTGCGGGGGTGAACTGGCGCACCGGCGAATCCGGCGAAGTGTCGAGGAAGCGGCACAGCGCGCCCAGGCCGGTGTCTGCGTCTGCCGCGCTGTCGTCGGCCCCGGCGAAGGCGTACAGGCGCCAGCGGCCGTCGGCCTGGGCTACGTGGCCGAGGTGCAGGGGCTTGGCATCGAAGGCGCGCAGCACGGGGGCGGAATGGAAGCGGGTGCCGACCACGAAGCCGGTGGCCAGGTGCTGGTGCGTGGCCTGGCCGCAAATGGTGGATGGGCGGTAGTGCGTGCCCATGCCGGCGGTAAAGCGGCCGTGCTGCTCGAAGTACTTCTGGAACTCTTTAGGGTCCACGCCTTGCGAGGTGCCGCTTGCATCCTGCTGCGGGCGGTCGCTGAACATCTGGGCCCACTCGCGGTCGAAGTCGATCAGCTCCTGGGCCACCACCTGGCGCTCTTGCGAGTAGGTGCGCAGCAGCTCGGGGCCGCACTGGCCAGACAACACCGATGCCAGCTTCCAACCGAGGTTGAAGGTGTCTTGCATCGAGAAGTTCATGCCCTGCCCGGCCTTGGGGCTGTGGGTGTGGCAGGCGTCTCCGGCGATGAACACGTGGGGCTGTGCGGTGCTGCCGTCGTCTGCAGAAACATCGTCGTACTGGTCGCAAATGCGCTGGCCGATTTCGTACACCGACCACCAGGGCACCTCTTTCACCTCCAGCGTGTAGGGGTGCAGGATGCGCTGCGCGGCGGCGATGAGCTGGTCTACGGTGATGCCGCGTTGGGCCACGCGCTCGTCTTCGCCCAGCTTGTCCATCTCGACGTACAGGCGCACCAGGTAGCCGCCCTCGCGCGGGATGACCAGCAGGTTGCCGTGGGCGGACTGCACAGCCACCTTGGTGCGGATGTCGGGGAAGTCGGTCACGGCCAGCACGTCCATCACGCCCCAGGCGTGGTTGGCCGAGTCGCCCACCAGCTTGCGGCCAATGGATTTGCGCACGCCGCTGCGCGCGCCGTCGCAGCCGACCACGTAGCGGGCTCTCACTGTCTCGACCTGGCCGCGGTGGGCGGCATCGGTGCGCTCCATCTGCACGGTGACGGGATAGTCGGCTGCGCTGCGGTCTACCTGCAAGCCCACAAAGCTGCGGGCGTAGTGCGGCTCCAGCCGGGTGGGCGCGTTGCGCATGTGCTCCAGGTAGAAGTCGTGCACCCGCGCCTGGTTCAGCACCACGTGCGGAAACTCGGACAGGCCGTCTTCGGTGTCTTGCACCCGGCCATGGCGCACGATGCCGCCCTGGGGCTGGTCGTCGGGTTTCCAGAAGGTGACTTCGTTGATCCAGCAGGCTTCCTTGAGCACGCGGTCGGCGAAGTTGAAGGCCTGGAACATCTCCATGGTGCGGCAGGCAATGCCGTCGGCCTGGCCCAGCTGCAGCGGGCCGTCTTTCTGGTCCACGATGCAGGTGCGGATGTGGGGAAACGTGGCGAGTTGGGCGGCCAGCGTCAGCCCCGCGGGGCCGCAGCCGACGATGAGCACATCGACCTCGGCGGGCAGTGCGTCAGTATGGGGCATGGCCTGGGCCGATGCGTTCAAGACTTCGGGGTTGCCGGGCTGGAAGCCGTTCAGATGGAATTGCATTTTGAGTCTCTCTTTCTGTGGGTTGATTTATGAATGGGTGGGTGCAGACTGGCTGCGTGACTTGGGCACCACCAGCGTCAAGACCGAGCCAAAAATGGCCAGGGCCGCCAGGATGTAGAAGATGGCGGTGAGTTCAAAGCCGCCCGCAATCAGGAAGCCACCCAGCAGCGGCCCGCCCACGCCGCCCAGGCGGCCAAAGCCCGCGCACCAGGCCACACCGGCGCCGCGCACATTGGTGCGGTAGTAGTTGGCAACAAAGCCGTAGATCAGGGTTTGCGTGCCGCTGGTGCCCATGCCCACGACGGCGATGGCGGCCAGCCGCACCGCCAGCGGCAGATCCAGCGTGAGCAGCGCGATGGCCGCCGCGCCGATGGCAAAGCAGGCGGCCACCACCAGCTTGGGGCCAAACCGGTCGGCCACCTTGGAGCCCAGCAGCGCGCCGATGACCGCGCCGCCGTTCAACACCAGCAGGAACGACAGCGAACCCTTGGCGTTGAACCCGGCGCGCAGCATCAGCTCGGGCAGCCAGGTGTTGAGCGAATACACCAGCAGCAGGCCGGTGGCGCTCATCAGGCCCAGCACCAGCGTGGGGAACAGGTAGTGGGCGCTGAACAGCCCGGCAAATCCGGTCTTCTCCGTGGCCGGAGTCTGGGCCAGCACCACAGGCCCGTCAGCAGGCACATCCACCCCGGTGCGCAACGACAGGGCGCGGGCCTCCTCCAG
This sequence comes from Rhodoferax sp. LS1P39, assembly GCF_056521425.1. Classification (NCBI taxonomy): domain Bacteria; kingdom Pseudomonadati; phylum Pseudomonadota; class Betaproteobacteria; order Burkholderiales; family Comamonadaceae; genus Rhodoferax; species Rhodoferax sp. LS1P39. Next base: position 303,810 of record NZ_JBWMAV010000005.1, read on the forward strand.
CCGCCCACGCGAGGCCAGCCAGGCTACCGACTCCGGCATCTTGAAGTACGCCAGCGGCAGCAGCGTGACCACGGGCAGCGCGCCAATCCAGAACATGCCGCGCCAGCCGATGATGGGCAGCAGCAGCATCGCCAGCCCCGCCGCCAGCAGGCTGCCCAGCGGAATGCCCGAGTAGACGATGGCGATGAACAGGTTCTTCTTGCCCTTGGGCGCGTACTCGGCAATCAGCGCGCCGGTGGTGGCTACCAGCGCCCCCACGCCCAGGCCGGTGGCAAAGCGCAGCAGGCCAAACATCGTGGCGCTGGTGGTCATGGCCGTCAGCCCCATGCCAATCGAAAACCAGGCGTAGGCGCACAGCATCACCTTGCGCCGGCCAATGGTGTCGCCCACGCTGCCCGCCAGAAGCGCCCCCACCAACACGCCCACCAGCGCATAGCTGCCCAGCGCCCCGGCAATGCTGGGCGTGACCACGCCGATGTGCGACGCATCGCGCAAAAAGGTGGACACCACCGTGCCGTAGACCACCAGGTCATAGCCGTCAAAAACAAGGCCCACCGTGGCCAGCGCCACGATCCAGGCCACCGTGCGGAGCTGGCGGATTTCGGGCGCAATCGACGGGACAGGCGGGGTTTGTGCATAAGCAGCGCCGGTAGGCGGCGGCGCAGAGGATGTAGCCATAGGGTCTCTTTCTGTGGATTTAAATACGTACACTTATCATCAGTGTACTGAATATAAGTGTAAGGGTACAATTTTCAAACATCATCAGTACAAACCCTAGAGACACTCCTATGACGGCATCCCTGCCCACCCCCGCCCTCCCGGGCCTGGACGACCTGCCCGGCCACAGCATCCGGCGGCTACAGCAGATTGCGGTGGGTATCTTTATGGACGAGGCGGGCGACCAGAACATCACCCCGGTGCAGTTCGCCCTGCTGTTCGCCGCGGCCCAGCAGGCCGGGCTGGACCAGCGCACCCTGGCGGGCAAGATCGGCCTGGACACCTCCACCATCGGCGCGGTGGTAGACCGCCTGGAGGCCCGCGAACTGATAGCGCGCCAAGTCTCGCCCGACGACAAACGCGTGCGCCTGCTCAGCGTGACGCCCGCGGGCCTGGAGCTGCTAGACACCGTAATGCCCGCGATGCAGCGCGCCCAGGAGCGCATGCTCGCCCCCCTCCCCCCCGCCGACCGCCCCCTCTTCATGGCCATGGTCAAGCAGATCGTGGAACAGAACGGGGCTTGGAGCCGGGGGGCGAAGGAGGTGGGTTGAGGGCTTGGGTGGGGTTGTGAGCTATAAAAAAGTAGTCACTTTTTTATAGCTGCTTGTGCTGGTGGGATGGGCACAGGGTGCCTATTTCACCCCTCAAAAATACTGCAAAATCTATAGCAAAACAGCGCTAAACCCCTCAGCGCCGCTCCACCTGCGGCAGCATGGAGCTCAGCACGCGGTCTTTCAGCACCACGTGGTGGAAGATGGCGGCTACAGCGTGCAGCCCGGCGAGCCACATGATGGTGTCGCCCAAAAGCTCATGCACGTCGCCCCAGTCGGCCAGCGGCGCAAGGGCGGAATTGGCGATCAGGGGCATCTGGTCAAAGCGTACGCCGCCCAGCAGGGTGAGCGGATGGCCCTCGCTGGCCAGAGCCAATAGAGCGGTCATGGGCAGGGCCAGCAGCAGCGCCCACAGGGCCAGATGGGCCAGCCTGGAGGCGATGTGCATCCAGGCTGGCATCGCCACCTTGGGAGCCGCTGGGCGAAAAGCCATCCACAGCAGGCGCAGCACGGTCAGGCTGAAGACCAGAATGCCTAGCGATTCGTGCCAGACGATGTCGAGCCGGGTGGCGGGGTCCACGCCCTGGCGCACCATCCGGCCAAAGCCGCCGGGGCCGAGGATGAAGGCGATGGTGACGGCGATGGCGGTAAGCCAGTGGAAGGCGCGGCTGAGTACGTCGTAGTGGGGCTTGGTGGCGGGGTTCATCGTGTTTACCTGTGCAAAATAGCGATTGTTCGGCGCTTTTCTTAACGGGCGATGAAGGCCTGGTGACACTTACGCAAACCGCACTACGGCCACGGGGGGCAGATCGTTCGACACGCAATGCCAGCGCTCCCCCGCATCGCTGCTAACCCACAGCCCACCGGTGGTGGAGGCCATGGCCAGGGTTTGGCCGTCGGGGCTGATGTCCAGGCCGTGGCGGTAGACCAGGTGGTAGGCGTAGGCGCTGGGCAGGCCCTGGCCGAAGCTTTGGAAACTTTGGCCGCCGTCGTCAGTGCGGTTGACCAGCATCTGGCCGCCCACCGGGATGCGGCAGCCGTCGCTGTGCGCGGGCACGAACCAGGCGCGCAGCGGGTTGTGCGGGTCGCAGGCCACGGGAAAGCCGAAGTCGCTGGGTGCGGGGGCTTGGATGCTGTGCCACTGCTGGCCGCCGTCGGTGCTGCGGTACATGCCGCAGTGGTGCTGCACCCACTGCACATCCGGTTGGGTGGCGCACTGCACCAGGCAGTGCAGGTCTTGCGCGTTGCCGTCTTCCTGCAGGCCCTCGGGCATGTAGAGAGCCAGCATGCCGCGCGTGGTGATGTTCCAGGTCTCGCCCCCGTCATAGCTTTGCCAGAGGCCGCCAGTGGATACAGCGACCGAGATGTGCTGGGCATCGCGCGGATCGACCAGGATGGAATGGATGCCCGCATGGTCGTAACCGCCGCCGCCCCATTCCTTGCGCGTTGGCAGGTTCCACAGCGCGGTGTTCAGCGCCCAGCTCTGGCCGCCGTCATCCGAGCGGAACAGACCCGCAGGCAGGCAGCCCGCCCACAGCGTGCCGGGCTGGCTGGCCGCCCCGGCGGTGAGGCTCCACACCATGTCCACGCTCCAGGGGGTGGGGTCGTCGGCATCCGGGCCCTTCACGTCGCTCGTGGGTTTGGGCGGAAATGCCGGAGAAGCGATCTCGGCCCAGTTCGCCCCCTGGTCGCTGCTCTTGCGCAGCTTCACCCCGAAATGCCCCATACGCAGTGCCGCCAGCCAGCTTCCGTCGCGCGGGTCGGCCAGCACCTGGGTGACGGGTTCGCCCGCGAAATGGTGGGAGGTGATGCGCCAATCTGCACCCTGCCCTTGCACGGTGAACAGGCCCTTGCGGGTGCCGACGAGGAGTGTGTGCATGAAGAATTCTCCGTGAGGATTTAGCCGCCCGACAAAGCCTGCACCACCAGCACCTTGTCGCCCGCCACCACCGCCCGGTCCAGCCGCACGCGGTCATGCACCAGGGCCTGGTTGACGAACACCGCCACGTGCTTGCGCACCGCGCGCTGGTCGTCCAACACGTAATGCGCCAGGGCCGGGTCGGCCAACAAAGCCGCCTCCAGCACCTGCCGCAGCGGCCCGGCGGGGACGTGCTGGATGGGGACGTCGATGTGGCGACGCAGGCTGGGGGCGAATTCGACGGTGACCATGGCCGCCATTGTTGGATGCACGTACGGCCCGAGTCAATCGGGGGCAATCCGACTCGATTAGTTCAATTTTGATAGCTACTCACGCCCATTTCATCAGCGCCAGAGGCCTAAAATCTACCCAAGCAACGCATTCAACCGGCCTCTTTTTTCAAAAACTTACGACCAAACCGGTCGTCGGACTGTTTCCTGAAATCGGTAGGGGTCATGCCCTTGATTTTGTGGAAGTGGCGGTTGAAGTTGGCGACGTTGTTGAAGCCCACTTCGTGGCACACATTGGCCACGTACATCGAGGTGTCGGCCAGCAGCTGGCAGGCTTTGTTGATCCGCAGGCGCAGCACAAAGTCGATGAAGGAATTGCCGGTGCTGCGCTTGAAGTGTTTGGAGAAGTATTTTTCGCTGTGGCCGAAGGTGCGGGCCACGTCCTTGAGCGAAATGTCAAAGCAGGCGTTTTGGGCCACGTACTCGATGATCGCGGAGGCTTCTTGGGTGTAGGTGTCGGCCATGCCTTGCACGCTGGACGCAGACAGCAGCCGGAAATCCTTCTCCTGCGCCAGCTCGGCCAGGTAGGCCAGAAAGCTCGACAGGCGCTTGAGCCCCTGGGAGCCGCGGATCTCTTCAAACCTTTGCTCGGCCAGGGCAGAAATGCCAAAGAACTCGATGCCGAATTGGGCGCGGTCCAGCATGGGAAAAATGCCGTCGATGGCATCAAAGACCTTGGCGGCCTCGCGCAGCGGCTCGTCGCGGAACTGCAGCACCTTGTGGATGTGGTCATTGATGCCGCCCGGCGGCAGGTCGTCCACCAGCCAGTTGTGCGGCAGGCCCGGGCCGGTGAGTACCAGATGCCCCGGCTCGTAAGTGCCCAGGTAGTCGCCCACGTAGGCGCGGCCATGGGTGGCCACGATGAGGTGCAGCTCGTACTCGGGGTGGTAGTGCCAGCGGTTGAGGATGGTGGGAAAGCCGTGCGACAGACAACGCACCACCCCGCAGCTGGACACCGGCTCGAAGCCCTGGAACAGCGTGCGCTCGGCCTCGTTCTCCAGCGCCGGGCCGTAGATGCGCCGAGCCGGGCGCACCGATTTTGACCGGCTGGTGAGGCCCGTGGTTGGAGATGGGGGGGACGCGGTGTGGATCACCAGGGGCTCCTGACGGATAGGGATCAAGCTCTGCAGGCCAAAGCATAGGGGCGAATGGCATCGCGAATGCGGTCCAGCAACAGATCCCTGGCCGCCAGAGGAATCTTGCCGAGACGGTAGGCGGCGTATTGGGCGGGCAGGTGCTGGCTGACCAGGTTTTCGGGTATCTGCAGGCCGCTCAGGTTCTTCAGCAGCCGGTCGGTGGCCGCCACGATGTCGGGCCGCCCCCAGTAGTAGCGCACGCGGTCGCTGTAGCTGAAGACGCGCAGCCGGGCCTGCTGCACCGCATCGCCGCCATAGTAGTGCACCCAGTCTTGCGGGTGGTGGAGCATTTCGGACTCGACCACCGCACGCAGGTGGGAGCGGGCCGCTACGTGCACCAGCTCCTGCTCCACCAATTCCAGGGCGTATAGCGCCTCGCGCAACGCAAAGGTCAAACCGGGGCCTACCTTGAGAATGGCAAAGCCATCTTCCACCAGTTTGGCCAGTAAGTCGGCCCGCTGGTAGTCGGTGGAATGGGCTTCGAACACCAGCTTGGACTGCGCCTTCTGGAACGCTGACAGCGCCACCGCTTTCTCTGGCTGGTAGTCCATCACCCGGGTGTGGTCAAACTCCACGCCGGGCTGCACCACCAGGGCAATCACCCGCTCCCACGCGCCCTGCAGTTGCAGCGCATGGAAGGCCGCTTCGTGCACCTGCAAGGTGTGCTGGGCGGCGGCGGGCGCGGTCAGTTCGATCTGGGCCAGCGCTTCGGTGGCACCGCCCGGCACCGGGACTTCGGTGCCAATCACATACACCGCCACGCCGGGCGCCACGGCTTCGGCGGCTTCGCACAAGGCCGCAGCCCGCTCTGCCACCACGCTGTCGGACAGCACGGCGGGGTCGTCGGCGCAGCGCATGCTTGCGTCCAGGTGCAGCTTTTGGAAGCCTGCGGCGGCGTAGGCGCGCAGCAGGTCTGTGGCCAAGGCCATGGCCTGCGCTGCGGGTTGGTGCCGCCAGGGGTTGGGGCCCAGGTGGTCGCCGCCAAACACCAGGTCGTCTTCGGGGAAACCCACCTGGCGGGCAATGGCCTGCACGAAGTGCACAAAGTCCAGCGGCTGCATGCCGGTGTAGCCGCCGAACTGGTTGACCTGGTTGCAGGTCGCCTCGATCAACAGCTCGGTGCCATCGGCCTTGGCCTGCAGCAAGGCGGCTTCGATGACCAGGGGGTGGGCAGAGCACACCGAGTACATGCCACGGGGGAGGCCCGCACGGTCCGGTGCGGCCAGATTCTTCAGGGTATTGCGCATGGTGGGGTTCTTTCAAAGGCGCCGGGCCAGGGCTGCCCGCAGTTGTTCAAAGGTGGATGCGCCCTCCATGGGGCCTTGCCGGGTCACCGCCAGGGCACCGGCGGCGTTGGCAAATTCAAGGGCTTGCGCAGGGGGCATGCCCAGCTGGCGGCAGGCCACGAAGGCACCGCCAAAGCAGTCGCCCGCGCCGGTGGGGTCTACCTCGGCCACGGCCAGGGCGGGCACGTCGATGCGTTGCTGCCGGTCTACAAAGCTGGCACCGTCTGCCCCGCGCTTGATGACCAGCTCTTGCACCCCCAGGGCGAATAGCTCGGGGATGGCGGCTTCTTCGGTGTCGGCGTTGACCAGCAAAGTCACTTCATTGCCGCTGGGCAAAAAGATGTCGGTGCGGGCCAAAAAGTAGGCCAGGGCCTCGCGCATGGCGCTGGAGCGCAGAATTTCCTTGCGAATGTTGGGGTCGAACGAAACCGTGCCGCCCTGGCGCTTGACCAGGTCCACGGCCTTTTTCATGGCTGCCACGATGGACTCGGAAAACAGCGACGAGCCCATCACATGGAAGTGCGTGCACCCGGCCAAAGCCTGCGGCGTGACGTGTTCTACCCCCAGCCGGGCCGACGCGCTGTTAACGATGTTGAACACAAAGTCGCGGTTGCCGTCCTGCCGGTAGGTGACGAAGGCACTGCCGGTGGTGGCATTGGGCAAGAAGGCGATGCCGGACACGTCCACGCCGTCGGCACGCAGCCGCTGCGCATTCAGGTGGCCAAAGTCGTCTTCGCCCACGCACCCGACCATGCCCGCCGGGCACCCGAGCTTGCCGACCTGGTCGATGAAGATGGCCGGTGCACCGCTGGCGTACGGCCCCAGCAGCACACCCGGCTGGCGGAACGACTGGCCCCGGTCCTGGGCCATGATTTCCACCAGGATCTCGCCCATGGTGATGATTTTGGTCATGGCGGGCTCCTCAGCTCATCCAGTTGCCGCCGTCGACGTTGAGCGTCTGCGCCGTGATGTAGCGCGACTCATCGCCCGCAAAGAAGACGGCAGCGCCCTCCAGGTCCGATGGGTCGCCCATGCGCCCCAACGGCACCGCCAGCCCGACCTGGCGCTTCTTTTCGCCCAGCGCCAGCCCCTCGTACTGGGCAAACAACGCGTCGACCTTGCCCCACATGGGCGTGTCGATCACCCCCGGCGCAATGCCGTTGACGCGGATGCCATGCGCGGCCATGGCCAGCGCGGCGCTTTGGGTGTAGCTGATGACGGCCGCCTTGCTGGCGCAGTAGTGCGCCACCAGGGCCTCGCCGCGCCGACCGGCCTGCGAGGCCATGTTCACCACCGCCCCCGGCGTGCCGTGCGCCACCATGTGCTTGAGCACCGCCTGCATCACAAAGAACATGCCCTTGACGTTGACGTTGAAGACAAAGTCGTAGTCGGCGGGGCCTTGCTCCAGCAGCGGCCCCATGGTGAAGGTGGCGGCGTTGTTGAACAGCACATGCACCGGGCCAAACCTGCCGGTGGCCGACTGCAGCATCGCCTCGATGCTGTGCATCTGGGCCACATCAGCAGCTACATAGTGCAGCGATGCCGGGTAGCGCTGCAGCAGTTGCAGCAGGCCTTCGGACGGGGTGGGCGGCAAGTCCACCGCGGTGCAACTTGCCCCTTCGCGCAGATAGGCCGCCAGCACCGACAGGCCGATGCCGCCGGCCACGCCGGTGAGCAAGGCATGCCGGCCTGCAAGGCGTTGGACAGACGTGGGAACGATGGGAGATTCTTGGGACATGGATAAATCCTGGATAAACGGATAGATAGGGATGCTGCCCCGCGGTGGCCCGCGGGGCGTGGATGGCTTACTTGTAGTAGCCAGCCTTCTTCATTTCGCGTTCGGCAGCAAGCTGGCCCGCCTTGAGTGCGTCGGCCACCGACTTCTTGCCCGCCAGGGCCGCGCTGATCTCCTGGCCCACCGAGGTGCCAATCGACTGGAACTCAGGAATGCCCACAAACTGCACGCCTTGGTACGGCGACTTGGGCAGGGTTGCGTCGTGCACGTTCACCGATTCAATGGCCTTGAGCTCCATCGCGCCAAACTTGGACACTTTCTGGAACTCGGGGTAGGCGTAGGTGGATTTGCGGTTGCCGGTGGGCACCACCACCCAGCCATCGGTGTCGGCCACCAGCTTCACGTAGTCCTTGGAGGTGGCCCAGTTGATGAACTTCTGGGCGGCGGCTTCCTTCTTGGTACTGCTGGGGATGGACAGGCCCCACGACCAGGAGTAGCCCGCGCCCTTGGTGGTCACTGCCGTCGGCGCGCGGGCAAAAGCCACCACATCCGCCACCTTGCTGAATTTGGGATCAGACACCGAACCCGCCGCGCTGGTGGCATCGATCCACATGCCACACTTGCCCGACACAAACAGGTTCAGGTTTTCATTGAAGCCGTTGGACGGTGCGCCGGGTGGGCCGTACTTCTTCAGCAGATCCACATACAGGCTGATGGCGTCCTGCCAGGGCTTGGTGGTGAGCTGCGGCTTCCACTGCATGTCGAACCACTGGCCGCCCGACACATTGACCAGCGTGGTCAGGTAGGCCATGTTTTCGCCCCAACTGGGCTTGCCGCGCAGGCAGATGCCGTAAATGCCTTTGGCGGGGTTGTTCACCTTGGCCGCAAAGTTGGCAATGTCCTGGTAGGTGGGCTGCTCAGGCAGCGTAACGCCCGCCGCCTGGGCCAGGTCGCTGCGGTACATGGTGAACGAGCTTTCGCCGTAGAACGGTGCCGAGTACAGCTTGCCGTCATACGACATGCCTTCGCGGATGCCCGGCAGCAGGTCGGCCATGTCGTAGTTGGCATCGGGCTTGAATTCTTTCAGCCAGCCCTTCTTGCCCCACTGCGGGGCCTCGTACATGCCGATGGTCATGATGTCGAACTGGCCGCCGTTGGTGGCGATGTCGGTGGTCATGCGCTGGCGCAGCACCGACTCCTCCAGAATGACCCACTTCACCTGGATGTCGGGGTTGGCCTTTTCAAACACCGGGGTCAGCTTCTGCATCTCGATCATCTGACGGTTATTCACCGTTGCAATCACGAGTTCAGTGTTGGCCAAGGCTGCGCCCAAGGGCAAAAGCCCGCAGCCCAACGCGATCAAAATCTTGCGGTTCATCGGATGTCTCCTGGTTGTGAACGAAAACCGATGCACTCCATCGGCCCGCAAATTCTGTTCGCAACCCCTAAAACACCGCATCCCGCCGCGCCGCAAGCGCGTACTTTTTCGCCTTCAGGAATGGGGTGTTTCCCCTAGAGCTAGTCCAGTGCTGCGGGCATCGCCAAGAAGCTCAATACGTCTTGTAAAGCAAAAATTTCCCCGGCAACACCACCTCCAGCACCTGTCGCGGCGGCCCGGCGAGGACTTGCTGGACAGGCACGTCGACGTGGCGGCGCAGGCTGGGGGCGAATTCGACGGTGATGCTCGCGTTGAGTACAGCGCAGACGTAGTAAATCTGTTTGTTACCTAAACAAGGCTGGGTGAAGAAACAACGCGCAGTAGTGCTTCCATCGCCACCCCCAGCTCGCGCCCTAGGCGCGATGCCCGGCGCAGCCGGGCCGATCCCGCTCCCCGGGGTCCCCATCTGTGTGCGCCGAGGAGCACAGCTTTGGGCGGATCAGGGCTGGCGTTGTTTGAGCGCCAGCGAGTT
>NZ_JBWMAV010000006.1:0-269183 GCF_056521425.1 Rhodoferax sp. LS1P39
CTTCTACAACAGCGTGCGGCTGCACTCCAAACTGGGCAACTTGCCACCCAATGCTTTCGAGCAGCAATCGGCAATCAAACAACCTATCGCGGTGTCCGAAAAAACTTGACCAGCACAGCTCGCCTATGCGGCTGGAGGTTGGGGGTATTGCTGTACTGGGGCGGGTTAGCCAATAGTTCCAAAAAAAGGGCTCTGAAGCAGGTTCTGCTGCAGTTGGAGGTTGCACGTCTGGCGATGTGGTGGGATCCATTGCCGTGGGCATGGAGGGTGTTGCGGGTACTGGTGCACTCTCTAGGCTGGGGGCTGGGAAAAATTCTGCGCTGTTCGCCCGCTGTGTGTATGTGTACTGCCTGGATTGCTGGGCCATGGATATCAGCGCGACCCCAGGAGGCGGTGCCATAGCGGGTGGAACAGTGGGAACCATTGCCGCTTCCTTTGACGTGTCTACGTCTTGCCGCTGGTCCGCTATTGGCGGCGGGGCATCTCCCTTGGGGCCTCCATTCATAAGCACCGAATACAAGGAAAACAGGAGGGCAACAATCACTACCAATCCGATGGCCCAGACCGGTACGGTGAGATCCGGTAGAGATTTATCTGCCGATTGGGGCTCTGCGGCACTACCTATTGCGTCCATGATCAGGCTCCCAAATCGCGGTCAAACGGTTGAAATGCAAAGAGTAGTTTTGAGTGTTCTCGGCTTGACTTGTCTTGGCAAGCAGGACGCTGGAGAGCTAGGTCAAAACATCATTAGAAATGATGACTTAGGCATCATGGATGCTGTAGTTCAAACCCGCTGCTCGTCTACCTGCAGCGCCCGCCGTTACTGCATCGCCTCCGCCACATGAAGTAGTACCTTGGTTGTGGTGGCTCCTTCCAAATCCGCAATGGTTCGCGCCACCTTCAGCGGGCGGTGGATGCCCTGGGCGGACCAGCCGAGTTTGGCAGCGGCGGACTTCAGGGCTACGGATTAGCCTACGTTACCTAGATCGCTCCTATTTTTATAGCTACTTATGCTTTTTCGATAAGCACGGGTAGCCTATTTGCTTAAAAATGATCGAACTTGACGGCGCTATCGGCGAAGGCGGCGGACAGATCCTGCGCAGCGCCTTCGCTCCATCCCTATGTGCACCCGGTTGACCGAGCATGCGCGCACCCACATCGGGGTGATCGAGGCGTTCTTAAATGTGCGGCTAAGTACCCACAAGCAAGGCACAGGATGGCGTGCGGAGGTCAGCCCGTAGCACCCCCACCCCGCAACGCCCGCCGGTACTGCATCGCCTCCGCCACATGGTGCACCTGTGTGGTGGCTACGCCTTCCAAATCCGCAATCGTGCGGGCCACCTTGAGTGCCCGGTGGATGCCGCGTGCCGACCAGCCGAGTTTGGCTGCCGCCGTTTGCAGGAAGCGGGCGGCGGCGGGTTCCAGGGCGACGGCCTGGTCGATGGCTTTGCCTTGCAGTGCCTGGTTGGTGCTGCCTTGGCGGTCGATGGCGCGCTGGCGGGCGGTGGTGCAGCGCGCGCGGATTTCGGCGGTGGATTCGCCGGGCAGGGCGTGCAGCAGGTCGTCGGCGGGCAGGGCGGGTACTTCGATGTGCAGGTCGATGCGGTCGATCAGCGGGCCGCTGAGCTTGCCCTGGTAGCGCGCGATCTGGTCGGGGCTGCAACGGCAGGCCCTCTGGTGCGAGCCCAGGTAGCCGCAGGGGCAGGGGTTCATGGCGGCAATCAGCTGGAACCGCGCCGGAAACTGGGCGCGGCGGGCTGCGCGGGCGATGCTGATATGGCCGGTTTCCAGGGGTTCGCGCAAGGCCTCCAATGCGGCGCGGGGGAACTCGGGCATTTCGTCCAGAAACAGCACGCCGTGGTGGGCCAGCGAGATTTCGCCCGGGCGCGGTGGCGATCCTCCCCCCACCAGGGCCACGGCGCTGGCGGTGTGGTGCGGGCTGCAGGTGGGCCGGGTGGCCCAGCGCTCCAACGCAAAGCCGCCGCCCAGACTGGCGATGGCCGCGCTTTGCAGGGCTTCATTGACCGTCATGGGCGGCAGCAAACCGGCAAACCGCTGGGCCAGCATGGACTTGCCCGAACCTGGCGGGCCGACTAAAAGTAGGCTGTGGTTTCCAGCTGCGGCGATTTCCAGCGCCCGCTTGGCCCCCGCCTGGCCTTTCACATCGGCCAGGTCGGCATAGCCCTGGAGGTGGGCGGTGTCGGGCAAGGCGGTGTTGGCCAGGCGGGCCCAGCCGTCGCTGGGAATGGCTTCGCCGTCCCCTGATGGCAGGAACTGCTGCACCACATCGAGCAGGTGGTGGGCGCAAAACACCTGGGCGTCGGGCACCAAGGCGGCTTCTTCGGCACTGCCGGGGGGCAGCACCAGCCGGGTTTGCACCTGTTGGGTGTGCAGGGCCAGGCTCATGGCCAGCGCGCCGCGCACCGGGCGCAAGGCCCCGGACAGCGATAGCTCTCCGGCAAAGGCGTATCCGGCCAGGCGTTCGCTGTCGATCTGGCCGCTGGCGGCCAGAATGCCCAGGGCGATGGGCAGGTCAAATCGGCCCGAGTCCTTGGGCAGGTCGGCCGGGGCCAGGTTGACGGTGATGCGCTTGTTGTGCGGAAACTCCAGCCCGGCGTTCTGGATGGCCGAGCGCACCCGTTCGCGGGCTTCTTTGACCTCGACATCGGCCAAGCCCACCAGGGTGAAGCTGGGAAGTCCGTTGGTTAAATGCACCTCGACGGTGACTGCGGGGGCATCCAAGCCCAGCAAAGCCCGGCTTTGCACCAAACATAAGCCCATAACGGCAAGACTCCCCATATCGGTGCAAAAAATGGACTCCACCATGGAATCCACCCGCACGCACCATTTGTGTGCGATAAATATGTGCCCAAACCTGTCCGTGGTGAAAACGGGGCGTGCCCTGAGGTGTTACCAAAGTAACAATAATTTGGCACGCAATCTGCTTAAACCTGTTTGCCGTTCCCCTTTTCATTTTGGAGAAGCACATGACACAGCCCGTGCCCAAGGCCGCCCGCCTTGCCGCCCTATCTTGCGACAGCCTACTGAAAGAGCAGCCATGAAACTAGTCACCGCCATCATCAAACCCTTCAAGCTGGACGAAGTGCGCGAAGCCCTGTCCAGCATTGGTGTGCAGGGTATCACCGTGACGGAAGTCAAAGGTTTCGGTCGCCAAAAGGGCCACACCGAGCTGTACCGTGGTGCCGAGTATGTGGTGGATTTCTTGCCCAAGGTCAAGATTGAAGCCGCTATTTCCGACGAACTGGTGGACCGCGTGATCGAGGCCGTGGAAGGCGCAGCGCGCACCGGCAAGATCGGTGACGGCAAGATTTTTGTCTACAACTTGGAGCAAGTTGTCCGCATCCGCACGGGTGAAACCGGCAAAGAAGCGCTGTAAGCAGCACCCTCTTTCCTCTGAAAGCAAGCAAACATGAAAAAACTACTAGCATCCCTGGCACTCGGCTTGGGGTTAATGTGGGGCGGATCTTTCGCCCAGGCACAGGCTCCTGCCGCCGATGCGGCCAGTGCTCCGGTGATGGAGGCCACCGCCGAGGCCAAACCTGCCGATGCGGCACCCGCACCCGTTGCCGCGCCTGCGCCAGCCGCCGCTGAAGCCGCACCCGCAGAGGCCGCTGCCCCCGCAGAAGCCGCCGCAGCGCCCCCTGTACCCAACAAGGGCGACACCGCCTGGATGATGGTCTCCACCCTGCTGGTCATCTTGATGACCGTGCCCGGCCTGGCCCTGTTCTACGGCGGCCTGGTGCGCAGCAAGAACATGCTGTCGGTGTTGATGCAGGTCATGGTCACGTTCTCGATGATCGTGGTGCTGTGGTTCATCTACGGCTACAGCCTGGCGTTCACCGAGGGCAACGCGTTCATCGGCGGCTTTGACCGGCTGTTCATGAAGGGCGTGTGGGACAACGCTGCGGGCACGTTTGCCAATGCGGCCACGTTCAGCAAGGGTGTCTACATTCCTGAAATCGTGTTCGCTGCCTTCCAGGCCACGTTCGCCGGTATCACCTGCTGCCTGATCGTCGGTGCCTTCGCAGAACGTATCAAGTTCTCGGCCGTGCTGCTGTTCTCGGCCATCTGGTTCACCTTCTGCTACGCCCCGGTGGCCCACATGGTGTGGTTCTGGATGGGCCCTGATGCCTACGCCACCAAGGAAGTGGCCGATGCCATGACCGCCAAGGCCGGCCTGATCTGGCAGTGGGGCGCACTCGACTTCGCTGGCGGCACCGTGGTGCACATCAACGCCGCTGTGGCTGGTTTGGTCGGTGCCTACATGCTGGGCAAGCGCGTCGGTTACGGCAAGGAATCCATGGCCCCTCACAGCCTGACGCTGACCATGGTGGGCGCGTCCCTGCTGTGGGTGGGCTGGTTCGGCTTCAACGCCGGTTCCGCCCTGGAAGCCAACGGCTTTGCCGCCCTGGCCTTCATCAACACCCTGGGCGCTACGGCGGCTGCGGTGCTGGCATGGTGTGTGGGCGAAGCGCTGATGCGCGGCAAGGCCTCCATGCTGGGTGCTGCATCCGGTGCCGTGGCGGGCCTGGTGGCGATCACCCCCGCCGCCGGTAACGTCGGTATCGGCGGTGGTCTGGTGATTGGTTTCATCGCCGGTTTCGCCTGCCTGTGGGGCGTGCATGGCCTGAAGAAGATGCTGGGTGCCGACGACTCGCTGGACGTGTTTGGCGTGCACGGTGTGGGCGGTATCGTCGGTGCGCTGCTGACCGGCGTGTTCAACAGCCCCAGCCTGGGTGGCCCGTCCACCGTGGCCGACTGGGTGTCCGTGGGCATGACCCCCGCCGATGCGTACTCGGTGGCTGGTCAAGTCTGGATCCAGGCCAAGGCCGTGCTGCTGACCATCGTCTGGTCGGGCGTGGTGTCGTTCGTGGCCTACAAGATTGTGGACCTGACCATCGGTCTGCGCGTCACGGAAGAAGAAGAGCGCGAAGGCCTGGACATCAGCTCCCACGGCGAAACCGCTTACAACCGCTAATGTGACCTGGAGCCCTGCGGCCTGTGCGCCGCAGACGCTCCGCAACAGAATCTTCCAAAGAGATTCGGCCCACCCACAGAAATGTGCGTGGGCCTTTTTTTGGCCGTTCACAATACGTCCATCGCAACCTCTCAGATTTTTGCCATGACCTGGACCACCGTTACCACCGAGCCCAACGCCCTGGGCGAATCGCCGTTTTGGCACCCGCAGGAAAAGCGCTTGTACTGGGTCGATGTGCCGGGCAAGCTGCTGCAGCGCCTGGACGTGGCCAGCGGCGTGGTGGAGCACTGGGCCATGCCCAGCGAGCCCGGCTGCATTGCCCCGGCCAGCGGTGGCGGCCTGGTGGTGGCGCTACGCGATGGCATCTACCGCGCGCCGGTGTGGGGCGGTGAGATGGGGTTGATGGTTGCTGCGCCGTATGACCCGGCCACCACCCGCTTCAACGACGGCAAGTGCGACCCGCTGGGCCGCTTTTGGGCCAGCACCATCTACGAGCCGCGCGATGCCCGTAAGGCAGAGCTGTACTGCCTGGAAGGCAGCACGCTGCGCAGCATGGCGGGCAATGCCATCACCGGCAATGGCCTGGCCTGGTCGCCGGACGGCAAGACGTTGTACTGGTCGGACACGCCGCACCACATCGTCCACGCCTGGGACTGGGATGCGGTGCCCAACGTGCTGTCGCACTACCGTGAATACCTGCACATGGCCCCCAAGCCCGCAGGCTGGCAGCCGGGCATGCCTGGTTACGGTGGCCGCCCCGACGGCGCGGCGGTGGACGTGCAGGGCAATTACTATTCCGCCCAGTTCGAAGGCCAGCGCCTGTGCAAGTTCTCGCCCGAGGGCGACCTGCTCAACGCCTATGCGTTGCCGGTGCGCTGCCCCACCATGCCCTGCTTTGGTGGTGACGATCTGCAAACCCTGTACCTCACCACCGGCCGCCATGGCCGCCCCGCCGCGGAGCTGGAGGCGATGCCTGCGTCCGGCTGCGTGCTGTCGATGCGGGTGGATGTGCCAGGCCTACCGGTCAACTTCTTCCAAGGTTGACGGCCCGCCCTTTACTACACTTTTAGTAGCTGCTTGTGCTTATGGATTAAGCGCCAGAGGCCAATTTGACCCATAAAAATTAAGAACCAGCGGTGGACTCGGCAGGTGCAATGCCGGTCGCCGACCAGGTCGTGACGCGGTTGCGGCCGTTCTTTTTGGCGTGGTAGAGGGCCTGGTCGGCCAGATCGATCAGCGTGGCCGGGTCGGGCACTTGCGCGCCGATCTCGGCCACGCCGAAGCTCATGGTGACCTTCACGCCGACGTGGTCGCGCAGCGAGTCGCCCAGGTTGGCGTCGATGTCTTCGCGCAGCCGCTCGGCGATCTCCGCCGCCTGGGCCGCCGTGCCACCGGGCAGCATGATGCAGAACTCTTCGCCGCCATAGCGGCCGACAAAATCGCCCAGCCGCAGCCCGCGTGACAGGGCTTTTGCCGCACCCTGGATCACCTGGTCGCCGCCCGCGTGGCCGTATTTGTCGTTTACCTGCTTGAAGTGGTCGATGTCGCACATGATGCAGCTGATGGGGGTGCCGCCTGCCCGGGCCTCGGCGAAGCGCTGCTCGGCCTGCTGCATCAGCGAGCGGCGGTTGAAGATGCCGGTGAGCGCATCGCGCGTGGCCAGCAGCGTGAGCTCTTCGTTCTGGCGCTCGATCTCGCGCTGCGAGGCGCTCAGCTCGCCCATGGCCACCTGCAGCCGCTCGGTGCGCTCGTGCAGTTCGGTCACGTCGGAGAAGGTGGCCAGGCAACCGCGCACCTGGTTGGCACCTTCGATGATGGGGGCGCAGTTCATGACCAGTTCGCGGCGCGGTAGCCCTTCGAACTCCAGCTTCAGCGGCACGCCGAGCACGGCCTTTTTCTGCTGCACCGCCTGGCGCCAGGGCAGGGCCTTGGTATCGGGCGGCATGGCAGCCCGCATCCAGGTGAGTTTGTCGGCATCGACACCGGTGAGCGCCTGCGCATTTTCGTTACACAGATCGCAGAAGGCCCGGTTGGCCAGCATGATGCGACCGGAGAGGTCGAGCACCAGCACACCCTCGGTGAGGGTGTCGAAGGCGTTGCGCACGCGCTCGGGCACGGCAGCGTTCGGGTCCAGGTGGCGCAGTACGCGCCGCAGGTACAACGCGAAAGCCACGAAACCCACGCAGACGATGAACGCCAGCCATTGCGCCAGCGGATCGTGCAGCCAGCCGCGCAGCGTGGTGGGCAGCGCTGGCTCGAAGACGAGTTGCACCTCCCCCCAGGCATTGCCGTTGGAGATCAGCGGCACGCGGATGTTGTCGGCGTTCGACAAATCCCCGGGTGCCAGCTGCCAGCCGCGCACATGTTCTCCCACCTGGGCCAGCGGCTGGCCGCCTACGCCGATCACCCGCACCGACAGCAGTTTCGGTTCGCGCCGTTGTGCGTCCTTCAGCACGTGTTGCACGGCGGAATGCGACCCGGGCAGATCGTCCACGCCCGCGCGCAACGCCACCACCACCTCGCCGCCCACGATGCGCGCCATCTGGCCACGGTAGCGGCGCGCGCTTTCCTCGCGGTCGGGTGGGTAGCCGGTAAACACTTCGCCGATCAGCACCAGCGTGACCATCAGCGACACCAGGCCCAGCGCGATGCGCACGGCGGGGGTCAACATCTTTTGCTGCCAAGCTCTCATGGCGATGCCCCCCGACCGGTGCCCGATGCCACGTTGTCCCCGTTGTCTCCCCCATCCGCCATCTCCGCTCCTTGTGCTGCTGCAGTGTCGTCCGCTGCGGCGATGCTGTCACCCGCCGTTTGTCCGCTCTGTGCGCCATCGCCCGTACGGCCGGCGATGCCTCGGTTGGGCTTAGGGCGGTTCAACACCGGCACCGGATCGAAGTTTTGCCAGGCCGGCGTGGTGGCCAGCATGCTGGTCAGCAGTGCGCCACCACGTGTAGCCCAGATAGCCACACCGAGCGACAGCGCCGTGCTGCCGATCCAGACCGCGTCAATCACGGGTTCGCCGGTGGGCAGTTCGGCAGCGTTACTGCTGCTGCCAAGCTCGATCGACGGTTCCTGCGTGTAGCGTTCGCTCGCCGAGGACGATGCGCGCAGACGCTCTTGTTCCTCCAGCAGCAGCTCCACCTGCGACAGCGCCATGGCGCGGCGTTCAGACAAGCCGGAGATCGGCATGGGCAGCAGCAGGTTCTGGCGGCTGACTTCAAAAGACAGCAGGCGACCTGGCGAAACAGTGGCCAGTGCGTTCACACCGGGCTCGGGCAGGTCGCCCGGGGCGACATCAGGCGGCGAGGCCGTTGGCTCCTGGGCTACCGAAGCACTGCTGCCGGTGGCGATTACTGCAGTGCTCGGCGCGTCTACAACGGCGGTAAAGGCCGGTGAACCCGGCAATGCGGGTATCAGGGGGGGCGGTTCGGGTAGGGCGACAAGGTCGTCACCCCATCGCACCGAGAAAATGGCCGAACGCACCGAGCCGTCGCTGCTTTGGATCTGTACGACGATGTCGTACGAGGCACCCGGCGTACCGGTGGCGATTAGTGCGCTGTTGGCAACGGTCACCACCCCGGTCGACGGGTGGATGGCAAACCGGCCACCGGCATCATCGGCCAGGCGGTAAGACACGGCGGTGCCGGCATCTGCGTCGAATGCCTGCACGGTGATGCCCACCAGTCCACCATCGGCTACGCGGGAGGCCACCACATTCGGTCCGGGATTGGTGTCGGTGGGTTCGGACACGCCGAAGTCGTTCAGGTTTGTGACCTCTACGGTGAGGCGCTCGGTGCGGGTGCTGCCGTCGGAACTGGTGGCGCGCACGGTGATGTCGTGGCGGGTGGTGGTCTCGAAGTCGAGCAGTGCGCCGTTGGCTACTGTTATTACGCCGCTGCGCGCATCGATGGCGAAACGCCCACCCGCATCGTCGACCAGGCTGTAAGTTATGGTGTCGGAGCTGTCCGGATCGGTGGCTACTGTGGTGATACCAACCAGGGTGCCGGTGGCCGGGTTTTCGGCCAGCCGGTCGGGTGCTGCGTCCACATCGGTGACCAGGCCGACGCCGCCTTCGTTGGCATCGATGACCGTGACTGTGAGAGCCTGCGTGTCGGCCAGCAGCCCGTCGGACACCTGTACGACGACCTCGTAGACATTGTTGCCGTCGGCATCGCGTGCAGATTCGTGGTCGGGGGCTGCGGCGAAACGCAGCGCGCCTGAGCTGGCATCGATGGTGAACAGCCCCGCATCGGCCCCACCCACAATCCCGTAGACCAGCGCATCGCCGTCTGCATCGGTGGCCGCTACCGTGGCCACGGCGGTGGTGTTCTCGGAGACCGACAGTGCGGCCGTGGCGGTACCGCCGCTGCTGGTGACCACCGGGGCCTCGTTCCCCGTGGCTATGTTGAGGGCAAAGGTGTCGGTGACCACACCGCCGTTGCCGTCGCTGGCCGTGACCTGGATGGCCAGGTTGCCAACATCGGTACCGGCCGGTGTACCCGAGAACGTGCGCGTGGCGGCATCAAAGGCCAACCAGACGGGGAGGCTGCCTCCCCCTGCCAGTTGCACGGTATAGGTCAGCGTGTCGCCAGCATCCACGTCCTGGAAGGTGTTGGCGGCAAACTGGAAGTTGAAGGCCAGGTCCTGGGTAGCGGCCTGGTCGGGCAGGGGGCTGGCCAGGGTAGGCGCGTCATTGGTGTTGGCGACCGTGATGCCGAAGGTGTCGGTCGCGGTGCTGCCGTGGCCATCGTCGGCGATCACATTGATACTGACGGTGCCTACGTCGGCGTTGGCGGGCGTGCCGAAGAAGGTGCGCGTGCTGGCGTTGAACCCCAGCCAGGAAGGTAGGGCACCGCCGCCGGTCAATTGCGCGGTGTAGGTCAGCGTGTCAGTCGGGTCCGCGTCGACGAAAGTACCCGCCGTAAACTGGAAATTGAAGGCCGCATCTTCCGTGGCGTTCTGGTCAGCGATGGGCAGGGCGGTGGTCGGTGCCTCGTTGGCATTGGTGACGGTCACCGCCATCGCCTGGCTGGCGGTCAGCGCACCATCGCTGGCGCGGACCACGAGGTTGTAGATGTTGTTGGCATCGGCATCCTGCGGGCTCTCGTAGTCTGGCGCACCGACAAAACGCAGCGCGCCGGTGCTGCCGTCGATGCTGAACAGCGCCGCATCGGCGCCGCCGGTGATCGCATAGGTCAATGCGGGGCCGTCCATGTCGATCGCCGTGACGGTCAGCACGGCGGTACTGTTCTCGGCCACGTTCGCCGTAGCGGCGCTGGTGATTACGGGGGCTTCGTTCACGTCGGTCACAGTGACGGAGATGGCCTGGGTGTCGGCCAGGCCACCGTCGCTGGCCCGCACCACCACGTCGTAGACATTGTTGCCGCCAGCGTCCTGCGGAACCTCGACATCGGGCGCGACCAGGAAGCTCAGCACGCCGGTGCTGGCATTGATGCTGAAGCGCCCAGCGTCCGCGCCACCCGTGATCGCATAGCTCAGGGCCGGGCCGTCCAGGTCCGTGGCCGCCACCGTTGTCACGGCGCTGGTGTTCTCGGCCACGCTGACCGTGGCCGTCGCGGCCCCGCCATTGCTGGTGATCACTGGCGCGTTGTCGTTCACGTCGGTCACCGTGACGGCCATCGCCTGCGTGTCGGTCAAGCTGCCGTCGCTTACCTGCACCGTCACGTCGTAGACATTGTTCGCGCCTGCGTTCTGCGGGTTCTCGAAGTCCGGCGCGCTGGTGAAGGTCAAGGCCCCGGTGCCGCTGTCGATCTGGAACAGCGCCGCATCGGCGCCGCCGACGATGCTGTAGGAAAGCGTCGGGCCATCCGCGTCGGTAGCCGCGACCGTGGTGACGGCGCTGGTGTTCTCCGGCACGCTGACCGAGGCCGTGGCGGCCCCGCCGTTGCTGGTGATGTTGGGCGCGTTGTCGTTCAAGTCTGTCACCGCCACGGCCAGGGCCTGCGTGTCGCTGAAGCTGCCGTCGCCCACCTGCACCTGCACGTCGTAGACGTTGTTGCCACCCGCGTCCTGCGGGCTCTCATAGTCCGGCGCATTCACGAAACGCAGCACGCCGCTGTTGGTGTCGATTTGGAACAGCGCTGCGTCCACTCCACCGACGATGCTGTAGGTCAGGGCAGAGCCGTCCGCGTCGGTGGCTGCCACGGTGGCCACAGCCGTGCCGTTCTCGCCTCGGCTTACCGCTGCCGAGGCACCGCCACCGTTGCTGGTGATCACTGGCGCGTTGTCGTTGAGGTTGGCGACCGTGACCGCGACGGCCTGGGTATCGGCCAGCAGGCCGTCGCTGGCCTGCACCGTCACGTCGTAGACGTTGTCGGCACCAGCGTCCTGCGCGTTCTCGAAGTCGGGCGCGCTCACGAAACTCAAGGCACCGGTGCTGCTGTTGATCTGGAACAGCGCCGCGTCGGCACCGCCCACGATGCTGAAGTTCAGCACCGGGCCGTCCACGTCGGTGGCGGCCACCGTGGTCACGGCCGCGCTGCTCTCGGCGACGGAGACGCTCGCCGTCGCGCCGCCACTGTCGCTGGTGATCACCGGCGCGTTGTCGTTCACGTCCGTCACGGTCACGGCCAGGGCCTGCGTGTCCGCGAGGCTACCGTCGCTGGCCTGCACCTGCACGTCGTAGACGTTGTCGCTGCCTGCATCCTGCGGGTTTTCGTAGTCTCGCGTGGCCAGGAAGCGCAGGGCACCCGTGCTGGCGTTGATGGTGAACTGCGCCGCGTCCGCGCCACCGACGATGCTATAGCTCAGCGCAGAGCCGTCTGCATCGGTGGCCGAGACAGAGGCCACGATCGAGGCGTTCTCGGCCACGTTCACCGCCACCGCCGCACCGCCGCCGTTGCTGGTGATCACAGGTGTGTTGTCGTTCAGGTTGGTCACCGTGACCGCGATGTCCTGGGTGTCGGCGCCGATGCCGTCGCTGACCTGTACCGTCACGTCGTAAACGTTGTTGGCACCCGCGTCCGTCGGGCTCTCGAAGTTCGGCGCGGTCACGAACGTCAGGGCACCCGTGCTGCTGTTGATCTGGAACAGCGCGGCATCGGCACCACCGCTGATCGAATACGTCAGGGCCGAACCATCGGCATCGGTGGCCACTACTGTGGTCACGGCCGTGCCGTTCTCGGCGATGGAGATGCTGGCCGAGGCGCCGCCGCTATTGCTGGTGATCACCGGCGCGGTGTCGTTCAGGTTGGTCACGGTCACGGCGATGGCTTGTGTGTCCGTCTGGCTGCCATCGCTGACCCGCACCTGCACGTCGTACACGTTGTCCAAGCCCGTGTCCTCCGGACTCTCGAAGTCCGGTGCCACCTGGAAGCTCAGGGCACCGGTGGCGGCATTGATCTGGAACAGTGCCGCGTCCGCACCGCCGACGATGCTGTAGGTCAGGACGGAGCCGTCGGCGTCGCTGGCCGCCACCGTGGTTACAGCCGTGGTCAGTTCCGCCACACTGACGGCCGCCGAGACACCGCCACCGTTGCTGGTGATGACCGGCGCGTTGTCGTTGAGGTTGGTCACCGTGACCGCCACGGCCTGGGTGTCGGCCAGCAGGCCGTCGCTGGCCTGCACCGTCACGTCGTAGACGTTGTTGGCACCCGCGTCCTGCGCGTTTTCGAAGTCGGGCGCGCTCACGAAGCTCAGGGCACCGGTGCCGACGTTGATCTGGAACAGCGCCGCGTCGGCACCGCCCACGATGCTGTAGGTGATGGACGGCCCGTCCGCATCGCTGGCCGCCACCGTGGTGACGGCCACGTCGTTTTCGGCGATGGACACGCTGGCTGTGGCACCGCCGCCGTTGCTGGTGATCACCGGGGCGTTGTCGTTCACGTCCGTCACCGTCACGGCCAGGCTCTGCGTGTCGGCGAGCACGCCGTCGCTGGCTCGCACCGTCACGTTGTAGACGTTATTGGCACCCGCATCCGTCGGGCTCTCGAAGTCCGGCGCGGCCACGAACGTCAGGGCACCGGTGCTGCCGTTGATCTGGAACAGCGCGGCATCGGCACCACCCACGATGCTGTAGGCCAGCGACGGCCCGTCCGCGTCGGTGGCGGTCACGGTGGTCACGGCCGTGCCGTTCTCGGCCACGTTCAGCGAGGCCGAGGCGCCGCCGCCGTTGCTGGTGATGACGGGCACAGCATCGTTGATGTTCGTCACCGTGACCGCGATGGCCTGCGTGTCCGTGGCGCTGCCGTCGCTGGCCTGTACCGTCACGTCGTAGACGTTGTCGGTGCCCGCATCTGTCGGGTTCTCAAAATCCGGCGCACCGATGAAGGCCAATGACCCCGTGCTGCTGTTGATGGTGAACAGCGCCGCATCGGCCCCACCGCTGATCGAGTAGGTCAACGCGGAGCCGTCTGCATCGCTGGCCGCCACCGTGGTCACCACCGTGCCGTTCTCGGCGATGGAGACACCTGCCGTGGCGCCCCCGCCGTTGCTGGTGATCACCGGGGCGTTGTCGTTGGCATTGCCCACCGTCACCGCAATGTCTTGCGTGTCCGAAAGAGTGCCGTCGCTGACCTGCACTTGCACGTCGTAGACGTTGTTGGCGCCAGCGTCCTGCGGATTTTCGTAGTCCGGTGCTGCCAGGAAGCTGAGCGCGCCGGTGTTGGCATCGATGGCAAAGCGCGCCGCGTCCGCGCCGCCGCTTATGCTGTAGGCGAGAGTCGGGGTGTCCGCATCGCTGGCCGCCACCGTGGTCACGGCCGTGGTGTTCTCGGCCACGCTGACCGAGGCCGTTGCACCGCCGCCGTCGCTGGTGATGTTCGGTCCGTTGTCGTTCAGGTCCGTCACCGTCACGGCCAGGGCCTGCGTGTCGGCGGCGTTGCCGTCGCTCACCTGCACGGTCACGTCGTACACGTTGTCGGCCCCTGCATCCTGCGGGTTCTCGAAATCCGGTGCGCCGACGAAGGTCAGGGCACCCGTGCCGGCATTGATCTGGAACAGCGCCGCGTCCGCACCGCCGACGATGCTGTAGGTCAGGACGGAGCCGTCGGCGTCGCTGGCCGCCACCGTGGTTACAGCCGTGGTCAGTTCCGCCACACTGACGGCCGCCGAGACACCGCCACCGTTGCTGGTGATGACCGGCGCGTTGTCGTTGAGGTTGGTCACCGTGACCGCCACGGCCTGGGTGTCGGCCAGCAGGCCGTCGCTGGCCTGCACCGTCACGTCGTAGACGTTGTTGGCACCCGCGTCCTGCGCGTTTTCGAAGTCGGGCGCGCTCACGAAGCTCAGGGCACCGGTGCCGACGTTGATCTGGAACAGCGCCGCGTCGGCACCGCCCACGATGCTGTAGGTGATGGACGGCCCGTCCGCATCGCTGGCCGCCACCGTGGTGACGGCCACGTCGTTTTCGGCGATGGACACGCTGGCTGTGGCACCGCCGCCGTTGCTGGTGATCACCGGGGCGTTGTCGTTCACGTCCGTCACCGTCACGGCCAGGCTCTGCGTGTCGGCGAGCACGCCGTCGCTGGCTCGCACCGTCACGTTGTAGACGTTATTGGCACCCGCATCCGTCGGGCTCTCGAAGTCCGGCGCGGCCACGAACGTCAGGGCACCGGTGCTGCCGTTGATCTGGAACAGCGCGGCATCGGCACCACCCACGATGCTGTAGGCCAGCGACGGCCCGTCCGCGTCGGTGGCGGTCACGGTGGTCACGGCCGTGCCGTTCTCGGCCACGTTCAGCGAGGCCGAGGCGCCGCCGCCGTTGCTGGTGATGACGGGCACAGCATCGTTGATGTTCGTCACCGTGACCGCGATGGCCTGCGTGTCCGTGGCGCTGCCGTCGCTGGCCTGTACCGTCACGTCGTAGACGTTGTCGGTGCCCGCATCTGTCGGGTTCTCAAAATCCGGCGCACCGATGAAGGCCAATGACCCCGTGCTGCTGTTGATGGTGAACAGCGCCGCATCGGCCCCACCGCTGATCGAGTAGGTCAACGCGGAGCCGTCTGCATCGCTGGCCGCCACCGCGGTCACCACCGCGCCGTTCTCGGTGATGGAGGCGCTGGCCGAGGCCCCGCCACCGTTGCTGGTGATCACCGGGGCGTTGTCGTTCACGTCGGTCACCGTCACGCCCACGGTCTGGGTGTCGGTGAAGGTTCCGTCGCTGACCCGCACCGTCACGTTGTAGACGTTGTTGGCACCCGCATCCGTCGGGCTCTCGAAGTCCGGCGCGGTCACGAACGTCAGGGCACCGGTGCTACCGTTGATCTGGAACAGTGCGGCATCGGCACCGCCGCTGATCGTATAGGTCAGGGCCGAACCATCGGCATCGGTGGCGGTCAACGTGGTCACGGCCGTGCCGTTCTCGGCCACGTTCAGCGAGGCCGAGGCACCGCCGCCGTTGCTGGTGATGGCGGGCGCGTTGTCGTTGGTGTTGGTCACTGTCACCGCGATGGCCTGGGTGTCGGCCAGGCTGCCGTCGCTGGCCTGCACCGTCACGTCGTAGACGTTGTTGCCGCCCGCGTCCGTCGGGGTCTCGAAGTCGGGCGCGCTCACCAAGCTCAGGGCACCGGTGCTGCTGTTGATCTGGAACAATGCCGCGTCGGCACCGCCGACGATGCTGTAGGCCAGCGTGGGGCCGTCCGCGTCGGTGGCCGCCACCGTGGTCACGGCCGCGCCGTTCTCGGCGATGGAGGCGCTGGCCGAGGCCCCGCCACCGTTGCTGGTGATCACCGGGGCGTTGTCGTTCACGTCGGTCACCGTCACGCCCACGGTCTGGGTGTCGGTGAAGGTTCCGTCGCTGACCCGCACCGTCACGTTGTAGACGTTGTTGGCACCCGCATCCGTCGGGCTCTCGAAGTCCGGCGCGGTCACGAACGTCAGGGCACCGGTACTACCGTTGATCTGGAACAGTGCGGCATCGGCACCGCCGCTGATCGAATAGGTCAGCGCCGAACCATCGGCATCGGTGGCGGCCACCGTGGTCACGGCCGTGCCGTTCTCGGCTACGTTCAGCGAGGCCGAGGCACCGCCGCCGTTGCTGGTGATGGCGGGCGCGTTGTCGTTGGTGTTGGTCACCGTCACCGCGATGGCCTGGGTGTCGGCCAGGCTGCCGTCGCTGGCTTGCACCGTCACGTCGTAGACGTTGTTACCGCCCGCGTCCGTCGGGGTCTCGAAGTCCCGCGCGGACACGAAGCTCAGGACACCTGTTCCCGCGTTGATCTGGAACAGCGCCGCGTCCGCGCCGCCGACGATGCTGAAGGCCAACAGCGGACCATCGGCATCGGTGGCGGTCACTGTGCTGACCGCCGTGCTGTTCTCGGCGATGGAGATGCTGGCCGTGGCAGCGCCGCCGTTGCTGGTGATCACCGGCGGGGCGTCGTTCACGTCCGTGATGGTCACGGCAATGGCCTGCGTGTCGGCCAGGCTACCGTCGCTGACCCGCACCGTCACGTCGTAGACGTTGTTACCGCCCGTATCCGTCGGGCTCTCGAAGTTTGGCGCGGACACGAAGCTTAAAGCGCCAGTGCTGCCGTTGATCTGAAACAGCACCGCGTCGGCACCGCCGCTGATGGAGTAGGTCAGCGTCGGCCCGTCCACGTCGCTGGCCGTGACCGTGGTCACGGCCGTGGTGTTTTCTGCCAGTGAGATGTTGGCTGTTGCACCGCCGCCGTTGCTGGTGATCGCAGGCGCGTCGTCGACGGCGGTGACGGTAATCGCCACGTTGTCGGCATCGCTACCACCGGTACCGTCGCTGGTGGCCACCGACAAGGTGTCGCTACCGTTGTAATTGGCCGTGCCGGTGTACTGCAGCGTGGCCAGCGCTGCGTTGACCTGGGCCACCGTGCCCGTCAGCGTCAGCGTGGCGCTGCCATTTGTGCCGGCGCTGACGCTGGCACCACCGGTGAGGCTGACCTGCAGCGTGCCATTGGACACGGCCAGCACGGTGCTGAGGGCCGGAGCGAACGGCGCGGACACCGAGATGCCGCCGATGGCGGTGCCCACGTCCTCCACGATGCTCTGTGCACCCGGCACCGTGTGCACCACCGACCCCGTGGCCACGCGCACGGCGGAGAACTCCGACGTGTCGGTGAAGGTATTGAAGGCCGCATTGCTGCGGGTCGCCGTAGCCGCGATGCTGTATCCCACCGGCACGCTGACCCCCAGCGTGGTCGAGAAGCTGGCGTTGCCCGACCCGTCGCTCGCGACATTGACGAAGCCCAGATAGATCTGTCCCTCGCCATTGCCGCTGCCGTCGGCCGTGGCCGAGGCGAAGAACTCCAGCCGGTAGTAGCTGCTGGCCGTGCTGTTGAGCGTGCCGGCCAGTTGCAACTGGCTGCTGCCGTCGGTGCGGGCCAGCGTCAGGACGGGGAAGTTCTGCAGGTTGTTGGGACCGGTGTCGGCATCGCCGGTGTCATTCACCGTCACGCCGGTGGTACCCATGTCGATGCCCAGCCCCACGCTGGAGTACACCAGGTTGCGCAGCAGTGTGTTTCCGCTGCCGGCCGTAGCCAGAATCGAAATGCCGCTGGTGAACGCGTTGCCCTGGCCGCTAAACGCCACGATGTTGTCGGCCACCAGGTTGGACGAAGGGGCGGCACCGCCAAACGAGTTCTCTATCAGGATGCCGTTTTGCTGCACGCCCCAGTTGGCGGTGCCCGCCAGGTCGGTCCCGATACGGTTGCCCTGGACCACGGTGCCGGTGGTCGGCCCGTCGATTTCAATGCCGACCAAAGACGCCGCGGCGATCCAGTTGCCATCGTTGGCACCCGTGCCACCAACCACCGTGTTGTCGGCACCACTATTGATGTAGATCCCGACACCGCCGGTTCCGAGAAAAGTCGTTCCGTCGGCACCCACACCGATCCAGTTGCCTTTAACGGTGTTGTCATCACTGGTTTCACCAGCGATCTGAACGCCCTCCTGGCCGTTGCCCGAAATAATGTTGCGCTGGTTGGCGTTGCTGCCGCCCACCGTGTTTGCCGTGGCACCCGATTCGATGCGGATGCCGTCGAAGGTATTGGCGATGACGGTGGTACCGGCCAGGTTGGTGCCGATGTAGTTGCCAATCGCCTGGTTGCCGCTGGCGGAGACACCGCTGACGAGGATACCGTTGGCATTACCCGAAATGATGTTGCGATCGGCAGCCGTGGTGCCGCCGATGGTGTTGTTGGCGCTCAGCACATAGACACCCGCGCCACCGTTGCCCACACCGCCGCTGCTTCCGGTGGCCGCCAGGCTGCCGATGAAGTTGCCGGCAATGGTGTTGCCGTCCGAGCCCGCGTCGATCTGGATGCCCTCCAGATCGAAGTTGCGGATCACCAAACCACGGATGGTGGAGCCACCGGAACCGCTGGCCAGAACCAGGCCGTCGCTGTTGAGGCTGTTGCCGTCCAGGATGATGGCCGGTCGGCCGCTGTTGACCGCGAAGCTGTCGTCGGTGCTGGCGTCGATCACCACGGCACCGGTGATACTGGGCAGCGCCGAGCCCAGCGTGATGGTGTGCACGCCGGTGCCGGAAATCGCAAAGCTGATGCGGTCCGGCTGCGTGCCGTTGGTGGTGTTATTGGCCGCGATGAGAGCCTCGCGCAGCGACACGAAACCATCGGCGCCCTTGTTGGCCAGCAGTGTGGACAGGCTGGTGGTGTCGCCGTCGTTGGTGTCGGCTGCCGTGTCGACGGTGATCGTAGCCTGCGAGGAGGAAACAGCGACCACATAGCGCGCAAACTCGGAAGTGTCGGTGAATGCGCTGAAGGTTACGTTGCTCTTTGTGGCTGTGGCCGACACGGCATACCCCACTGGCACGGTGGCCGCAAGCGTGGCCGAGAAACTGGCAAAGCCGCCT
The DNA here is from genome assembly GCF_056521425.1 of Rhodoferax sp. LS1P39. Classification (NCBI taxonomy): domain Bacteria; kingdom Pseudomonadati; phylum Pseudomonadota; class Betaproteobacteria; order Burkholderiales; family Comamonadaceae; genus Rhodoferax; species Rhodoferax sp. LS1P39. The sequence continues at coordinate 18,801 of NZ_JBWMAV010000006.1, forward strand.
GCGGTCGTCACGTTGGTGAATCCCAGGTAGGTCTGCCCCTCGCCGTAGCCGCTGGGGTCACCGGTGGGTGAGGCGAAGAATTCGACGCGGTAGTAGTTGGTTCCGGTGTTGCTTGTGATCGTGCCGCCAACGATGACCTGGCCCGTGGCGTCTGTCCGGGCCAGCGTGAGTACCGGGAAGTTCTGCAGGTTGTTGGACCCGCTGTCGGTGTCGTTGGCATCGTTGGCAGTTACGTTACCGCCTGCGGCATCAAGGTCGATACCCAGGCCGCTGGTCCCCGTCGCGGTGCTGTAGATGCTGTTGCCGAGTATGGCATTGCCCGTCCCGCTGTTGACGGTGATGGCGTTGCCGGTTCCGCCGGTCTTGTTGCTAAAGGCGATAGTGTTGCCTTGGCCGACCCCGGTGCCGCCGATAAGGTTGTTGTTGTTGTTGGTCTGCAGGGTGATGCCGTGTTGCGTGGTACCCCAGTCCTGCGTACCAGTGAGGTCCGTGCCGATGCGGTTGCCCTGGACCGTGGTGGTGCTGACATTGGTGCCAAGCCAGATGCCAATCTGCCCGTTGGCGACCCAGTTGTCCGTGACCGTGTTGCCGTTGCCGATCTCGAGGTAGATGCCCGCTATCGGCGCACTCAGCACGGCAGTACCGTCGGCTGTGACGCCGACCAGGTTGTCCTGGATCACATTGCCGGTGCCGCTGGATTCGATTTGCAGCCCGACGGTGGAGGCACCGGCGACGACGTTGTTCTCGACGACCGTGTTGGAGGCGCTGCCGCCGACATACACGCCCTGGCGGAAGCCCGACATTGCCGTGGCTCCCGTCGCGTCTGTTCCCAGATAGTTGCCGCTGATCTGATTGGACGCCGCCGCCCCGCTGATGTAGACAGCGCTGCCTTGGCCGTTGTAGGACGGGCCTGCTGCGGCGGTCGTTCCGGTGATCACGTTGCGGTCGGCGGCGGTGGTGCCGCCAATGACGTTGTTTGCCGCGCCGTTGATGGAGATGCCGTATCCCGTGGTGGACGTGGATGCTGATGCCCCCGTGGCATCGATGGTGCCGATGTAGTTGCCTGCGATTGTGTGGCTGTCGGACCCTGCATCGATCTGGATGCCGGCGGTCCGGTAGTTCTGGATGACCAAGCCGCGCACCGTGGAACCGTCGGCCGTGCCGGTCAGTTGCAGGCCGATGCTGGCCGCAATGCCGCCCACCTCCAGCACGATGGCCGGTCGGTTGGCATTGGCCGCGAAGCTGTCGTCCGTGGTCGCATCCAGGAACACCGCGCCGGTGATCGTGGGCAGCACCGAGCCCAGGGTGATCGTGTGTACGCCGGTGCCAGAGATGGCAAAGCTGATGCGGTCCGGCCCGCTTCCATTGGCCGTGTTGTTGGCCGCAATCATGGCCTCGCGCAGCGAAACCAGTCCGTCAGCCCCCTTGTTCGCAGCCAGCCAGCCCAGTGTGTGTGTGCCATTGCCAGCCGTGATGCCGGCATCATTGTTGTCGGCAGCGGTGGTGACGACGATCTCGTTGATATTGGCAACCACCGGTGCAGAAAATTCTGATGTGTCGGTGAATGCACTGAATCCGGCGTTTGAACGGGTGGCTGTGGCGGTGATCACATGGCCCGCCGTCACACTGGCGCTCAGCGTGGCAGCGATGGTGGCATTGCCCGAGCCGTCTGTCGTGACATTGGCCGAGCCCAGATACACCCGCCCCTGGCCGCTGCCGCTCGGCGTGGAAAAGAACTCAACCCGGAATTGTGTGCTGGCGATGCTGTTCAGGCTGCCGGTAATGGTGATTTGCGCGCTTACGATCTCCGCAGAAGTGAGCACGGGATAATTCTGCAGGTTGTTCGCGCCACTGTCGCCATCGCCCCCATCGTTGGCTGTTACGCCGCTGGTGCCCAGGTCTATGCCTAGCCCGCTGGTGCCTGCCAGCGTGCCGTAGATGCTGTTGCCCAGGATCGCGTTGCCGGTGCCGCTAGCCACGGCGATGCCATCGTAGGTCGAAGCCGCCTGGTTGCTGTTGGCGATGGTGTTGCCCTGGCCCGCTCCGGTGCCGCCGATCACGTGGTTGCTGCTCGCGATCTGGATTCCGTTACGTTGCGGCCCCCAGTTGGCCGTGCCCGCCGCGTCAGTGCCGACGCGGTTTCCCTGTACGGTAACCCCGCTGGTGGATGCCTCCAGCGTGATGCCGGACAGGCTGGCGCCGCCGATGACGTTGTTCGTGATCACGGTGCCAGAACCCACCTGGAACACCCGGATGCCGTTGGTTGGCGTACTGACCAGCGCCGTGCCGGCGGCGTTGGTGCCGATCAAGTTGTTGTGGATTACCGTGCCGGTGCCGGTGGTACTGGTGTAGACACCGTCGTCGGTGTCGGATGCGATCACGTTACCTTCGATGCGTGTCGCAGCGGCACCGCTGCTCACCGAGATGCCCTCCTGCTCGCCGGTGAACGCCGTATTGCCGTCTGCGCCAATGCCGATGTAGTTGCCCAGGATCTGATTGCCAGAGGCGGTGGCACCGAAAATCAGCACGCTATAGGTGCCACCCGCGCCGTTGTTGCCGATGACGTTGCGGTCTGCGGCCGTGCTGCCACCCAGGATGTTGTTGGCACCCTCGATGAAGATCACGTAGGAGTTGCTGGCCGTCGCCGCCTGGTTGCCCGTCGCGTTGATCGCGCCCAGGTAGTTGCCAGCGATGGTGTTGCCGTCGGAGCCGGTATCGATGGTGATCTGGGAACTGGCGAAGTTCTGGATCACCAGGCCGCGGATGGTGGAGCCATCGGCCGAGGAGGTGAGCGTCAGTCCATCGACATTCAGACCGTTGCCATTGAGCACGATGGCTGGTTTGCTGCCGTTGGCCGCAAAGCTATCGTCGGTGGTGCCATTGATCACCACGGTGCCGGTGATGCTGGGCAGTGCCGAGGCCAGCGTGATGGTGTGCACGCCGGTGCCGACAATATTGAAATTGATGGTGTCGGTGCCTGCGTTGGCGTTGGCATCGGTGATGGCCTGTCGCAGTGAACCCGCGCCGGTGTTGTTGGTGTTGGTCACGGTGTAGGTCGCCAGCACCGCGTCGAAAGCGGCTTGCCCGGCCACGTCGATGGCGCTGGCCGTCTGGATGGCACCGGTGCGCATCTCCAGCACCCAGTCGCCACCGAGCCCGGTGGCACCCGTCAGGTTGTCGGAAGCCGCTACGTCGGCACCGGTCAGCTGCGCCAGGTTTTGCACCAGCGCCTGGCCATCCGCCGTGCTGGCTACCTCACATCCGTAGAGCAGCAGGTCGGCATCGCTGCTCAGGTGCTCGCCCCAGGCGGCGATTTCATCCGCGCGCAGCAGCAGTGCGTTTTGGTCCAGTGTGCTATTGCCCAACGTCACGCTGCCAGCGCTGCCGTGTGCGACCACATGTACAGCGGAGACATCGCTGCGTTCGGCCAGCGTAGATGAGACCAAAGCAATGCCGTCGTCGTCCGCCCCGATACGCACCACTTCAATGTTCCGACCGGCTGCCACCTGAGCGGTGATGTCGGCGACCAGCAGGTCGGCATCGGGCACCCGCTCGTCGATGAACACCAATTCGGTGGCATCGCGTGGTGCCTCGGTCTCGGGCTGGGTCTCGACCGCCGCTACCGTGGCGGCCTCCTGCGCCAGCAGCGGCGCAGCCACGGCTGTGGCTGGATGGTCTGCGGCGTACAGGATGCGTGGCTCGATGTCTTCGAGCACAGCGCGGCGGCGGGTGGGGTCAGCCATGGTGCGACGGCTTAGTGGTCAGCGCGTGGAGGTAACCGATGCCGGGGATGTGGGTGGCCTGGCGGTCTGCAGGCCAAGGTCCACCTTGCAGCGCAACCCGGCGGGCAGGCTGGCATCGGCGTTGGGCAGGTCCAGCCGCAGCCGGAAGGTGTTGCTGGCCGGGTCGAGCACGCGGTCGATTTGGGCGATGCGGGCGCTGCGCGGAGCAGCGCCCGGCAACTCGGGCGACACCATCACCTCCTGCCCTGGCTTGAGGCTACCGAACAGCGCAGTCGGTGCCACCACCTCCACGCGCAGCCGGTGGATGGCCGCCACCTTGAGCAGCGGCTTGTCTTCGAAGCGCTCGCCGGGGTTGGCGTAGCGTTCGGTGACCACGCCGTCGAACGGACTGCGTAGCACGCGCTGCGAAGCCTGCGCGTCGGACATCTGCACCTCCTGCGCCAGCGTGCGCAGGTTTTCGCGGGCCTGGGCCGCCTTTTCATGGGCTACGCGCAGTTCGGCATGGGCCTGTTCGACGGCCTGCGTCGAGATGAAGTTCTCGGCCTTCAGCGAGCGTGAGCGGTCCAGCTTGAGCTGGGCCAGGTCGCGTGCCGCCAAAGCGCCGCGCAGTTCGGCCTCGCTGAGGGCGCGAGAACGTGCCACTTCGTTGTTGGCGCGTTCGACTTCGGCGCGCAGCCGGACCAGCACCTGGCCCTTGCGCACCGTGTCGCCGCGTTCCACCTCGATGGCATCCACGATGCCGATGACCGCACTGCCGATGTCGGCTACCCGTTCGGGCAGGATGAGGCAGGCCAGGGGTGCCATGGATGCGGGCGGCGGGGCCGTTGGCACCGGCTGGGCCGCAACCGGTGAGCCCAAACAGAAGCCCAGGACCCACCCCGCCACAACGGCACCGGGCGGGCTTCGGAAGGCGGACAACAGGCGGGGGTGTTGGTGATTTTTCATTCGGTCGATCCACAGAAAGACAGGCCGTTGTCCATGGCCAGGTCGTTTCGGAACAATTGGCGGCGGCGGCGCGCCCGGCGCTTGTCTTCCCGGTTCTGGGTGGCACGCCGCCACAGAGCCTGCAGCCAGGCGGGGATGGGTATCTGGCCATCCGTTGATGCCAGGTCGGCAAAGCAAATACGCAGGCGACGAGGGCTATGGTCGGGATCCAGCACCAGCCAGATTTCGCCGCTGCCGGACTCGCCCTGGCGCGCTGCGCGGCCCAGGAGCTGGCGGTCATGGCGTTGGGACGCATTGCGCTGGCAGCTCAGCACATGCAGGCCACCGGCGGCCTGGGCCTCGGCATCGACGTGGATGTCTGTGCCGCGCCCGGCCATGTTGGTGGCCACGGTGACCTGGCCGCGCTGCCCGGCGCGCGCCACGATGCTCGCCTCTTCGGCATCAAAGCGCGCGTTGAGTACCGCGTGGGCGATGCCCGCCTGGCGCAACGCCAGGGCCATGGCCTGAGAGGCTTCGACCGAGTCACAACCGATCAGCACCGGCCGACCGGTGGCAGTCAGCGACTGCGTGCGCTCCACCGCAGCGCGGCACCGCGCGGGCGCATCGGCATACAGGCGCGTCGGCCAGGCCAGGCGTTGGCTTGGCAGCCGCAGCGGCACCTGCACCATGCTGCAACCATACAAGGCGCGCAATTCGGCCCGTGCCTCGCGCAGGGTGCCGCTCATGCCGCCCAGGCGGTGGTAGCGGCGGAAGAAGCGCTGGAACGTGATCTGCGCCAGGGTTTCCGTCTCGGCGGGCACCTTGCAGCCTTCCTTGATGGAGACCAGCGCATGCAAACCGCGCGACCACTTGCGGCCCTCGGCGATGCGTCCGCTCACGGTATCCACAATCACGATTTCTTGGCCGTGCTGCACCTCTGCCGACGGCATGACTAGGTAATCCCGGTCGCGTGCCAGCGCATGCCGCGCGGTGAGGGCGGTGGCCAGGGTTTCGTCGCGGTGGCGCGCATTCAGCCACAGCGGGCCAAGACTGGCCGTGAGTGTGGCGATGCGCGCGCGGCCGGCTTCGGTGAGCTGTACGCGTTGCACGTCGTCCTGCAGCCGGTAATCCACCCCGGGCACCAGGCGGGCGGATAACGTGTACGCCTGCCACAGAAACGCCCGGTCGGAAGCGTTCGCCACTTCGCGCGTCAGGACCAGCGGCATCTGCGCCTCGTCGATCAGGATGTTGTCGGCTTCGTCGATCACGGCCATGCACAGGCCACGCAGCAGCGGTTGCGGCCCATCGGGAGCAGCCAGGGCCTGCACCCGGCGCTGTAGCGCCTGGCAGAGCGCGCCGTGGCGCAGCCGGTCGCGCAGGTAGTCGAAAGCCACTTCCCGAGCCGTGACGTAAACCACCGGTTGCGCATAGGCAACGCGGCGCGCTTCGGCCAATTGGCGCGCCGTGACGAAAGCCACGCGCAGGCCCAGCAAAGCGTAGAACGGCGCGAAGGTCGAGGCATCGCGTTCGACCAGGTAATCGTTGGCCGTGAGCACGTGCACCGGAATACCAGCCAGTGCGCCGACACCTGCAGCCAGCGCCGCAGCCAGCGACTTGCCTTCGCCGGTGGCCATTTCCGCCATCTGGTTGTCCAGCATGGCCAGCGCGGCCATCAGCTGCTCCACATAGGCCACCCAGCCCAGTGTGCGCCGCGCCGCCTCGGCCGCATGGGCGCAGGCCTGTACCAGCACCTCGCGCTGCCAGCCTTGTTGCAACATGCGCTGCTGCAGGGCCTCACCTTGTGTCGCGAAGGCCTGGGGCGACAAGCCTCGCAGGGCCGTCGCCTGGCGCGCCGCCTGTTCTGCCCGGCTACGCAGTCCGCCTGGCCCGCCCCATGCCAGCGGGGGGGCGCGCCGCCACTGGCGCAGGTCCGCGGGCTCACTGCGCTCCGGGTAGTGGCCCCAGCGCAAACCGGGGATGGGCAGGGTGGTGGCGTTCATGCGGAAGGGTTGAAATGGCCGAGGAACAATTGCTGCAGCTGGCGTACGGCCTGCACGGCGATGGGCCGGGTGCCGTGGTCGAAGCGCACCAGGGCACGCGCGCCAATCCGCTCGCTGGTATGGGCGGCGGCGTTCGCGTTTGCCAGCTCTACGTCCATCACCACCACCGGCTGCCGGGGTGTCAGGCCGTCCTTGTCGCCGCTGTCGGTGGCGATGCGTCCGCCTGCAGCATCGCCCAGCGCGGCGCTGGGCAGGCGCAGGGCGGCGCCGGGCACGCTGGTGGCGATGCGGCCCGTGTGCACGTGGGCGGGGCCATCGGCCAGGCGGACCTGCACCGCGGATGGGTTGCCACGCACCAGGTCCGCCTCCTGCTGCGGCAAGGCTACGCGCACTACGGTGGGGGCGGCGGTGAACAAGTAACCGATACGGTCGCCGCGCTGGTGAAACTGGCCGACCACTTCGTTCTCGTGCGGTAGCACCAGCAGGCCGTCACTGAGAGCGCGGACCTCGCGCTGGGCGAGTTTGTCGTCCACCCGCGCCAGTTCGGCCTGCGCATAGGCCAGGCGCTCGCGCAGATCCGGGGCATCCTGGGGGGCGGTGTCGATGGCGCGGAACAGCAGCACGTCGAGTTCGCTCGCATCGGCGTTCAGCGTGGCGCGCTGTGCGGCAAGTGGTGGGTCGTCCAGGGTGGCGATCAGTTCGCCCGTCTTGACCCGCTGGCCGTTGCGCGCATGCAGGGCTTTGATAAAACCGTCGGTGTTGGTACGGATCTGCGCCTGCTCGGGCAGCCAGACCACGCCTTCGGCCACGGTGCGGTCAGGCACGGGCAACCAACCCAGCAGGCCCACCAACACCATGGCCAACGCAGCGGCACGCCAGGCGGCGCGGTGCCGCATGCCATCTTCGCTGGTGGCGCTGCGTAGCATCTGCAGAATGCGCCACAGCGGCAAGCCAATGTTGGCGATCAACATCATCAGCCCGACGAAAAAGCCCACCAGCGCAGAAAAGCTGCCGACCCAGAGCCCTACCACCACCGAAAGCACCAGCCGGTAAACCCACGACAGCGGCGCATAGGCCAGCAGCCAGAAGCGTTCGCCGGGCAACACGTCCAGCGGGACCGGCAAGCGGATGCCGAACAGGCGGCGCGCCAGCCCTTCGGTCCAGTAACGACCGCTGCGCGTGGCCAGGTTGCGCAGGTCCAGCAGGTCGCAAAAGACGTAGTAGCCGTCGTAGCGCAGCAGCGGATTGCCGTTGGTGAGCAGGGTGGACAGGCCGCCGATGAGCATGGTGATGAAGGCCACGTCGCGCACCACCCCCGGCTGCACCGCCAGCCACACGGCCATGGCCAGCGCGGCGATGAACAGCTCGGCCATGATGCCTGCGGCGCTCACCAGGGCGCGCTGGTGGCGGCTGCGCAAGCCGTCGGCGGCCGAAGCATCGACGAAAGGCACCGGGTTGAGCAGGATCAGCGTGATACCGGCCAGCCGCACATGCTCGCCATAGTGGCGCAAGGCCAGCGCGTGGGCCGCTTCGTGCACCGTCTTGATCAGCGGGTACATCAGCCAGGCTATCAGCAGGTAACCTGGCGAATGCAGCACCTTGTCGGCATACGGCAGCAGTTCGTTCCAGTGCATGGCGGCGGCAAAGGTGGCGGCAAGTACGGCCACGCACCACAGCCCCAGGGCCATGCCCGAGAACAGCAAGGGCACCAGCCGGGCCAGCCGGTCGAGTGCGCGCGAAGGGTCACCCAGCGTAAGCCGAAAGGCCATCGGATTGACACCACCGCGGCGGCGACGGCGCAGCCGCCGGTCCTGCATGTGGAACAGGTTCTCCACGTCGGGCATCACGTCGAACTGGACCAGCCCGCGGCCATGCAAGGCCACCAGCAGCTCGATCACTTCGTCCTGCGACATCGCTTCTTCGGGGCGGTCGGCCAGCTGCGCGTCCCACACCTGCTGCACCGTCACCGAGCCGTCGCAGCGGCCCAGGAAGGCATGGCCCGCCGCGTTCAGGCGGTGCATGTTGTCGCTGCTGCGGTCTTGCAGCACGTACCACGGCGTGCCGCGCTGCACCTGCCGGTGCAGATCCACCTGGGCACGCAGTTGGGGCCGCAATCCTGCGACGCGGTACCAACGGGGGCTGAAGAGGGAGGATTCCATGGTGCGACAGGGCGGGTTTCAGGGCAGCCAGCCCCAGACAGAGAGCCGGATCCAATCCACCAGACGGTGCGACCACACCCAGGCCAGCGGTGCCTGGCCCACGGTGATCTTGGCCACGCCCTCCAGCCCTGGGCGGATGCGGGCGGCATCGGCGGCGATGTCGGTTTCCACGTCGAATACATTGCGCCCTTCCACCGCATGCGCCACCGGCGTGATGCGCGTGACGCGGATCGGCAGCGCGTCCCATGGCAGGGCAGACAGCGCAAGCGTGCCCTGTTGGCCGGTAGTCACGTTAGCGATGTCGCGCTCGTCCACCTGCACCACGACGCGGTAGCGCTCCAGCGGGGCCATCACCATCAGCGGCTTGCCACGCTCTACCGGCGCGCCCAGGGATTGGCTCAGGTCGCCATCGACCACGATGCCGTCGAACGGTGCCAGGATGCGCGAACGGGCCAGCTCGGCTTCGACCAGCTCCAGGTGCACGCGGGCTTCGTCGGCACGGGCCAGGGCGATCACCATCGCTGCGCGGTCGGCGCGGGCCACGGCGCTGGCGTAGGCGTTTTCCTGCTGGCCCAGGTCGCTGGCCCATTTGCGCCGCTGCAGCGCCAGGTCCTGGTCGGCCATTTCGACCAGCAACTGCCCGGCCTTGACGTGGTCGCCGGGGCGGGCGTGGACCGCCTTGAGAAAACCATCCACAGGTGCCACGAGCGAGCGTTGCTGTTCGCCTTCAATGTGCGCGCGGCCTCCCACGCGGTGCGCCACCGGCAAGGCCAGCAAGGCCACCACCGCCAGCAGCGCCAGCGCCAAGCCGATGCGGGTGCGTGCACCCTCTGGCGAGCGCAGTTTGCGGCCGCTGCGGCGCAGTGCATCGGCCACGCGCCGACCCATCGGCGCCTCGCGTTGGTGCATCAGGTACAGCACGGGCCCGGCCAGGCTGACGAAGTTCTCCAATTCCCGCACCAGCAACGGAAAACCTGGTGGACATGCCGACCATTCGCAGGTCACTGCGCCGACCGCCTCACCGACATACACGATAGGCACCGTGGCCACGGCACCGACCGAACCCGTCGCCAGGCGGCTGTGCGCCAGCCGGATGGCCGGGGCCCCCTCGGCCGGCCACCGCACGCTGGCACCCTGTGCCACAGCCTCGTCCATGGCGGCGGCCAGGCTGGCAAAGGCCTTGCCGCCCAAGCCTTCATCGCCACCATGCGACACCGCCACCAGGGTGATGAAACCGTTGATGACAAACCCCACGCTGACCCGCGAGCAGGCCCGGGCGCTGGCAACTTCACTGGCGAATGCCGTGGCCGCCTCGCGCAGGCGCGCATGCGAGAGCACTGTGGCCTGCAGCGACAGAGCAAGCATCGGGGGGTCTTGGGGGCGAACGCTCATTCCGTTATCGCGTTGCGCGCGGCGACCTCAGTCGAGAAAGATGGTTTTGCACATTTCTTTACGGGTTGTTTTGCCAGAAGATTGTGTACGGTGCCACACCACGCCAGACATGGTTTGCAGCTTATTTATACGTTATTTAACAATTGGAAACAACGGGCGTTGTGCGTTGGTAAATATCCCTAAAGTGTTTGACATATCACGGTTGCGGTGGTTTTTTTGCCTGGCCCGTGCGGTGGTATGCGCCGTGGTCTTGGGGGGAAAGCGGTATTTTTTGCCCGCTTTTCGGGGCTTCGCAAGGCGGGTTGGCGGCTATGGTCGAACCACCATGCACATCCAAGCCAGTCGTCTGCAGTCCACCCTGGCCACCCTGGCCAGCGCTGCTCCGGTTCGGCAGGCAGCGGCGGCTACGGTGACCAACACCCCCGCGGCCCCTGCCGCCACCGACATGGTCACCATCTCCCAGGCCGCCAAGGACTTGCTGGCCCAGTCCCGGGCCAGTGTGTCCCTGTCCAGCCGGGCGATGGACCTGATCCAGCGACGCAATCCTTACGACAACAGCCCCGGCAGCACCCCGACCAGCGACAGCCAACAGGCCCAGGTCCGCCAGGTGATGGACAACCTGACCACCCAGCACATCAACCGCCAAATCTCCGATACCCAGTACCGGCACGACATGGCCTTCTACACCCGGGTGGCCAACGCCATCGGTTGATGCTTCTGTTTTAATAGCTTCTCGTGCTTATGGAATAAGCGCTAGAGGCCAATTTCATATAAATTTCTCGCCCCCGACCATGGGGCCCAGGAGGCCTGCTCCCAAGCCCCATTTTCTTAGTTCGGCACCGTCGAGGTAGACGCAGCCCCCATAGCCTCCAGCGCATCCAGGGGCCGCATGAAGCCGTTGGCCACCAGCGACTGGGCGGCGGCGTTGACCAGCGCCACATAGCTGTCGTGCGTGGGGTACAGGCTGCTGAGTACCGGCTCGGTGCCCGGCAAGGGGTCGAACCCGGCCATGCCATCAAAGCTGTCGCTGCTGTGGTTCCACGGATCGCTGGCCCCAAACAGGGCGCAGAACGGGTTCGCCGCCAGCGCCGCCAGGGGCCGTTCGCCGGTATAGGTCGCGGTAGGCACGGCGATTTGCGGCAGGCGGATGCCGCCCAGGGCCAGCCCGGTGGCGGGGTCGCGCTGGATGGTGGCGGTGGCACCGGCAATGCTTACCGCGATGCGGGGCGCGGGTACGGGCAGCGTCTTGTTGACCACCCATTGGCGCAGTGCATGCAGGGCCGCGCGTGCGCCGTAGGTGTGCAGCAGGCTGTTGATGGGCGGCGCGCCGCAGTTCAGTGCAAAGCTGGCATTGCTTTTGGCAGCATCGGGGCCCTGCGAGTCCAGCAGGTACTGGTCGGCATGGGCGGCACCGGTCAGCTCCCACAGCCTGTAGCCACTGCTGTCCGCTTGCTGGTGCAGGTTGAACGCGGCACCCAGCAGGGTCAGGTCGGTCTCGGTGTTGAGCACCAGCACGGGCGTGCCGGTATCGGTGCGTAGCGATGCCACGGCGGGCACGGCAATCGCGGGGGTGGCGGGCACACCCGCTGCCGCTGTGCTGCCCGCACCGGCAGGCGTGCTCTGCGACAGCGCGGCCCCCGAACCGGCGCTGTGGACCAGGAAACCGTCGTACACCTTGGCCAGCGGGTGGATGGCGTTGAAGTAAGTGATCATGCGAAAGCCGGACTGCGATTCGCCATGGGCCAGCAGTGCCTTGACCGAGGCGGTCAGCGGGCCCAAGGGCTGCGGGTCACCAGCGGCGGGGGTGCGGATGGCACGGCCTGCCTGCGAATACATGTCGTAAGAAAAAGCATCGCCCGGGTGCACCAGGCTTGCATAACGCGCGTTGGCTCCCGTCTCCCAGGCCTTGAGTGCGTTGACACCCACGTTTTGCACGCCCACACCCACATAGGCATAGCCCTCGCGCACGATCTCCGGCATGGTGAATGTCCAGTCCGGCGTGCCCTCGGCCCCAGCGCTCACGTTCAGCCACTCCACCACTACGGTGCCGTTGAACTTGGCAGCATCCTTGGGGCGGCGCACCAGCATGCGGACCTGGTAGGGCGCTTTGGCATCGGGGTTGGGGGCGGCTTTCCAGAGCCCGTCGCTGCCCAGGGTGCCCACGTTGACGAACGCGCTGGCGGTGCCCGCGATGAAGAATTCTTCTTCCACGTAGCCAAAGTCGGCCAGGTTCTGTGCCGACGAAATAAACGGGAAGCCGTGCGTTCCGGTGGCGGCCACTGCGACCTTGGGCACGCCTGCCGCGCTGGCCGGGGGCGTATCACTGCCGCCGCAGGCCGCCAATGTGACCGTCAATGCGGCGGCCAGTACGGTCGCGGTGCACAGGGCTGCAAAGCCCCGGCGGCTTGTCTTGAAATCCATGGTGTCTCCTGCTTGTTTTTGGAATACTTGCTGAACGGTTGGCGCGGGGCTGGCAAGCCCAACACCAAAACGCATGCAAGTACACATTCAAATGCATTTATGCATGCGTAAGTGACTGTAAGCACTCCGAGACGTTCCATACCCAGGGCATACCCGTGTGCGCGCCGTCTCGCACCCCCTGCCATGGGCCTAGGGCAAGCCCTAGTAAGCCATTCGACAAAATGCCGGATAGTTCGGACGGAAGTCGAACTATCTACGTCTACACGCTGCATTCGCCTTCCCACACCCGCCTCACGGAGGCACACAAAAAGGAGACAAAAATGCAACAACCCTTCAAGAAGATTCTGTCCGCCGTGGCCCTGGCCGCCCTCGGGTCGGTGAGCACCGCCACGCTGGCGCAAATGACCGTAGGCGTGAGCTGGTCCAACTTCCAGGAGGAGCGCTGGAAGACCGACGAGGCCGCCATCAAGACGCAGCTGGAAAAGCTGGGTGCCAAGTACATCAGCGCCGATGCCGGTGGCTCGCCCGAGAAGCAGCTGGGCGATATCGACAGCCTGATGGCCAAGGGAGCCAAGGTGCTGATCGTGCTGGCCATGGACAAAGATGCCATCCTGCCCGCCGTCAACAAGGCCACCAAGCAAAAGGTGCCCGTAGTTGCCTACGACCGCCTGATTGAAGCGCCCGGCGTGTTCTACATCACCTTTGACAACAAAGAGGTGGGCCGCATGCAGGCCCGCGCCGTGTTCAAGGCCCAACCCAAGGGCAACTACGTGATGATCAAGGGCTCGCCCACCGACCCCAACGCCAACTTCCTGCGCGAAGGCCAGCAAGAGGTGATCGATGCCGCCGTCAAGTCCGGTGCCATCAAGATCGTGGGCGAGGAATACACCGACGGCTGGAAGCCCGAAGTCGCGCAAAAGAACATGGAGCAAATCCTCACCAAGGTGGGCGGCAAGGTGGATGCCGTGGTGGCCTCCAACGACGGCACCGCCGGTGGCGTGGTGGCGGCACTCACCAGCAAGGGCATCAAGGGCATCCCTGTCTCCGGGCAAGACGGCGACTTCGCCGCGCTGAACCGCGTGGCGCAGGGCTCGCAAACCGTGTCGGTGTGGAAAGACGCACGCGACCTGGGCCGCGAAGCCGCCAGCGCCGCCGTGGCCCTGGGCAATGGCAAAAAGGTGGACGGTGCCGTGAGCTGGAACGGCGGCGACAAGAAGATCGCCCTGGACTCGCACTTCCTGGCCCCGGTAGCCATCACCCGCGACAACCTCGACGTGGTGGTGAAAGCCGCCTGGATCAAGAAGGACGAGCTGTGCAAGGGTGTGGCGGCGGCTACGGCTCCGGCGGCTTGTAAGTAAATCGGACATCCTTGCCCTCACCCCAACCCTCCCCCGAGGGGTGAGGGGGTAAGACCGGGCTCCTGCTCCTCTCCCTCCCCCTCCGGGGGAGGGCCGGGGTGGGGGCTGGGCCCTGAACCATCTTTCTTTCACACATCCCATGACCTCTTCCCCCCACCCCTGGCGCAGCGCCGCCATCGACTGGCGGCTGGTGCTGATGAGCCTGGTGCTGGCCGTGATGGCACTGGTGTTCCACCTGCTGTCTGGCGGCATCTTCCTCAGCCCTGAAAACCTCTACAACATCGCCCAGCAGACGGCGGTGGTGGGCATTGTCTCGACTGTCATGGTGCTGGTCATCGTGGCCCGGCACATCGACCTGTCGGTGGGCTCGGTGATGGGCTTTGTGGGCGTGCTCATTGCCTATCTGCAGTACAGCGCCAACTGGTCCTGGCCCGCAGCCTGCCTGGCCGGGCTGGCGGTGGCGCTGGTGGCTTCCATCTACCAGGGCTGGCTTACGGCGGTGCTGGGCGTGCCCTCGTTTGTGGTCACGCTGGGCGGGCTGATGACCTTTCGCGGCGCGGCCTTTCTGGTGGCCGACGGCAAGACCCAGCCGGTGACCAACGACTTCTTTTTGCGCCTGGGCGGCGGCTACGACGGCGGCATCGGCACCACCGCCAGCTGGGCCGTGGCGGGCCTGGTCAGCGCCGGGATGCTGCTGCGCGCGGTGCAAAAGCGCCGCACCCGCCAGCACCACGGCGTGGCCACCGACCCCTTGTGGATGGAGGCCCTGCTGGTCGGCGTGCCCATCGCCCTGCTGTTGGCCTTTGCCGGCACCATGAACCACTACCAAATCTCCAGCAAAACCGAGCCGCAAGGCATCCCCATCCCCGTGCTGATCTGGGCCGTGGTGGGCGGCCTGCTGTCCTTCCTGGTGCACCGCACCCGCTTTGGCCGCTATGTGTACGCCATGGGCGGCAACCCCGACGCGGCGGCGCTGGTGGGTATACCGGTCAAGAAAGTAACCCTGCAATTGTTTGCCCTGCTGGCCGTGCTGATTACGGTAGCAGCTATTGTTTCCATAGCGCGATTGAACGCGGGCACCAATTCGCTAGGCACCGGCATGGAGCTGTACGTGATTGCTGCCGCCGTGATTGGCGGCACCGCACTGGCCGGGGGCAGCGGGTCGATCTTCGGCTCTGTCCTGGGCGCGCTGATCATGCAGTCGCTCGACAGCGGCATGCTGCTGCTGGATGTGTCCATCGGCAAACGCATGGTCATCATCGGCCAGGTGCTGATCGTGGCCGTGGTCTTCGATGTGCTGTACCGCAAATTCACGGGAGACCGCTAAATGACCGATCTCTCCCAACCTCTAGTGCAGCTGCGTGACATCCGCAAAGCCTTTGGCGGCGTGGTCGCGGTGGACGGTGTCAGCGTCAACCTCTACCCCGGTGAAGTGGTGGCCTTGCTGGGCCACAACGGCGCGGGCAAGTCCACGCTGATGAAAATGCTGGCCGGGGCCTACCCCATCGACTCCGGCGACACCGTGATTGCCGGGCAGAAAGTGCATATTCGCACCCCCGCCGAAGCCCAGGCCCAGGGCATAGAAACCATCTACCAAACCCTGGCTCTGGCCGACAACCTGGATTCGGTGGCCAACCTGTTCCTGGGCCGCGAAAAGATGACCCGCTGGAACACCCTGGACGACCATTTCATGGAGGTCAACGCCCGCAAGGTGTTTGCCCGCCTGAACAAGAACTTCACCAACATCCGCGTGCCGGTGCGCCGCCTCTCGGGCGGCCAGCGCCAGGTGGTGGCCATCTCGCGGGCGCTGTACTTCAACGCCCGCATTTTGATCATGGACGAGCCCTGCGCCGCCCTGGGCCCCGAGGAAACCGCCATGGTCGGCCGCCTGGTGCAGCAGCTCAAGAGCGAAGGCGTGGGCATCTTCCTGATCACCCACGACATGCCCGACGTGTTCTCCTTAAGCGACCGGCTGGCGGTGATGAAGAACGGCAAGCTCGTCGGCACCTACGCCACCGCCGATGTCACCGAAGACGAGGTGCTGGGCATGGTCATTACCGGCAAGCGCCCGGAGGGCAAACCGCAGACCGAGCGCGCAGCGCACTAGACTCTACGATTATTTCAACTCAGCTCGTTAACTCCCCACTATGGGCAGAACGCACGCTCTTTCCACCAAGATACCGTGGAACCGGCTTTGCCGGGCCACTGGTATCGCCCCCTGCAAGGGGGTTGGAGAAGCGAAGCGGAGCCTGGGGGTGAGCCTATTTCCATGAAGACCACCGGCGACCAGCAACTCGTCAAGCGCATCAACCGCAGCGTGCTGCTGCGCCTGCTGCGTGCCCAGCCCGGCCTGTCGCGGGCGCGGCTGGCGGCCGAGAGCGGCCTGACCAAATCGACAGTCAGCCTGCTGGTGCGCGAGCTGCTGGAAGACGGCTGGCTCACCGAGGCCATGGAAACCGTCAACGAAGGCCTGGGCCGCCCGTCCACGCCGCTGCGCATCCACGAGGGCAAGCGCGCGCTGATCGGGGTGGAAATCGCCGTCGAGGTGGTGCGCGTGGTCTGCGTCACCCTGCAGGGCGAAATCCTGCATTCTGAAGAGCAGCCGCTGGCCAGCACCGACCCCGCGCAGGCCAGCGGGCAAACCGCCCGCATGGTGGCCACGGCCTATGCCGAACTGGTGGCCGTGGGCCTGGAGCTGGTGGGCGTAGGCGTGTGCACGCCGGGCGCGATCGACCACGCCAGCGGCCTGGTGCTGTTTGCCCCCAACCTGGGCTGGCGCAACCTGGACCTGCTCAGCCACCTGACCCAGGCCCTGGCCGAGGTGGGCCTGCCCCCGGTGCCGCTGCAACTGCAAAACGATGCCGATGCGGGCGCACTGGGCGAGTACGAATTTGCCGACGGCGAGGGCGAAGACCCGCTGATCTTTGTGAGCTGCGACGTGGGCGTGGGCGCGGGCATCGTCTCCAACGACCGGCTGTTCAGCGGCGCGCAGGGCATGGCCGGGGAAATCGGCCACACCATCATGCAGATCGACGGCCCGCTGTGCTCGTGCGGGCGCAAAGGCTGCGCCGAAGCCTTCATCGGCCTGCGCGCCCTCAGCGGCCAGGACGGCCAGGCGGCAGACCTGAGCCGCTCCGGCCACTACCTGGGGGTGCTGCTGCAAAACCTGTGGACCACCTTCAACCCCCGCGCCATCGTGGTCGGCGGCAAATCCTGCGACCACCACCCCGAATTCCTGCAAAGCGCCCTGGCCACCGTAGCCACCTACGCCGCCAGCGCCGGCATGCCCGCCCCCAGCATCCGCATGGCCCGCTACGGCCCACTCGCCGCCGTGGTGGGGGCTGCGGCGCTGACGCTGCACGAGTATTTGCGGCCTATGCACCCGAATTCCGAGGCACGCAGGGCGCGGGCGGGGAACGTGGGAGGGTGAGTTGGGGAGGGAGGAGTGCTATGGGAATGGTAGCTGCTTGCTCTGGTGGGACGAGCGCAAGGGCCTGATTTTCTTTAAACCTCTGGGTTAGAAAATCGACAAGCCCGTGCACACCATGCGGCTACTTCCATAACCACGACATGGCCGCCGAAGGCGCGACTACGGGCATTAGAACGTGTTCACGGTCTTAAAATCGCGCTCCCATGATGACCCGCACCGCGCTCCACAACCGCCTTCAGCAGCCGCTGCAGAGCTTCCGTGCAGTAGCGCGGGTGGGAGCGGTGCTGCCATGACCCGTTTGGCGGTGATCGACTTTGAAACCACCGGCATTTCCCCCGGCCAGGGCGACCGCGCCACCGAGGTGGCCATCGTCATCGTAGACAACGGCCAGGTGGTCGACCGCTTCCAGAGCCTGATGAACGCCGGGGTGCGCATCCCCAGCTTCATCACCCAGCTCACCGGCATCACCAACGCCATGGTGGCCAGCGCGCCGAGTGCAGCCCAAGCGATGGCGGAGGCCAGCCGCTTTGTGGGCACGCTGCCGCTGGTGGCACACAACGCCGCGTTCGACCGCAAGTTCTGGCAGGCCGAGCTGGCACGTATCGACGACCCTGCCGACCAGCCCTTCGTCTGCACCCTACTGCTGTCGCGCCGCCTGTACCCCCAGGCGCCGAACCACAAACTCGGCACTCTCGTGGACTACCACCGCCTACCCCGCACTGGCCAGGCCCACCGGGCGCTGGCGGATGCCGAAATGGCCGCCCACCTGCTGGGCCAGATCCAGCACGACCTGCGCCAGCGCTGGGGCGTGGCCGCACCGCACAGCCAGATGCTGATGGCGGTGCAGCGCTGCGCCAAGGCAGCGCTGGCCAAGCTGCTGGCGCAACACAAAAATTAGGCATTAAATTAACCTCTAGCGCTTATTACATAAGCGTGAGAAGCTCCTGATTTTGTAGTGATAGACATCTGACCAACTGGCATCAAAGTTGCACGACTTTCACCGTGCACGGCCCGCGTGCACCAAAGCCGTTCCACCTGCCGAGGTCTGCATGCCCCAGTTTGTCCACACGGTCGGTGCCCACACCTACCGCTTCCGCGATCTCCGTGACCTGCTCGCCAAGGCCACGCCCCTGCGCTCGGGCGACGTGCTGGCGGGCGTGGCGGCGGGCAATGCGCAAGAGCGGGTGGCGGCGCAAATGGCTCTGGCCGATCTGCCCCTGGCGACGTTTTTGAACCTGCAGGTGGTGCCCTACGAGAGCGACGAAGTCACCCGCCTGATCCTCGACAGCCATGACGCGGCGGCCTTCGCGCCGATCAAACACCTGACCGTGGGCGACTTCCGCAACTGGCTGCTGAGCGACGCGGTGGACAGCGCCACACTGGCCGTGGTAGCCCCCGGCATCACGCCCGAGATGGCGGCGGCGGTGAGCAAGATCATGCGCAACCAGGATTTGATTCTGGTGGCCAAAAAGTGCCGCGTCATCACCGCGTTTCGCAACACCATCGGCCTGGAGCAGCGCATGTCCACCCGCCTGCAGCCCAACCACCCGACAGACGACACCAGCGGCATCGCCGCCAGTGTGCTCGACGGCCTGCTCTACGGCAGCGGCGACGCGGTGATCGGCATCAACCCGGCCACCGACAACGTGCCCCAGGTCATCAAGATCGTGACCATGCTGGATGCCATCATCCAGCGCTACGAAATCCCCACGCAAAGCTGCGTGCTGACCCACGTGACCAACACCCTGCAGGCCATAGAGCGGGGTGCACCGGTGGACCTGGTGTTCCAGTCGATCGCGGGCACCGAGGCGGCGAATCGCAGCTTTGGCATCAATTTAGCGCTGTTGGCCGAAGCCCGCAGCGCCGCCCTGTCGCTCAACCGCGGCACCGTGGGCGACAACGTGATGTACTTTGAAACCGGCCAGGGCAGCGCCCTGTCGGCCAACGCCCACCATGGCATGGACCAGCAGACCTGCGAGGCCCGCGCCTACGCCGTGGCCCGGGCCTTCCAGCCGCTGCTGGTCAACACCGTGGTCGGTTTTATCGGGCCCGAATACCTGTTTGACGGCAAGCAAATCATCCGCGCCGGGCTGGAAGACCACTTCTGCGCCAAGCTGCTGGGCCTGCCCATGGGCTGCGATGTTTGTTACACCAACCACGCCGAAGCCGACCAGAACGACATGGACGTGCTGCTCACCCTGCTGGGCGCGGCGGGCTGCAACTTCGTGATGGGCATCCCCGGCTCGGACGACATCATGCTGAACTACCAGACCACCTCGTTCCACGACGCGCTGTACGTGCGCCGCCTGCTCGGCCTGCGCCCCGCGCCCGAGTTCGAGGCCTGGCTGCACCGCATGCAGATTTTTGAAGGCGACGGTGTGGCCCAGCTCGGCGCGGCCCTGCCCGAACCATTTGCCCACGCACTACTGGCGATGGGCTAAGGAGCTTCCCATGAACGTGATTCCCAACCCCTGGCATGCCCTGCGCAGCCTGACCGCCGCCCGCATCGCGCTGGGCCGCAGCGGCATCAGCCTGCCCACCGCGCCACAGCTAGACTTCCAGCTCGACCACGCACGGGCCCGCGATGCCGTGCACCTGCCACTCGACACCGCCAGCCTGGTGCAGGCCCTGGGCGATGTGCTGCCCGGCCACCCCGACGCCCTGCCCCTGGCCAGCGCCGCGCCCGACCGCAGCACCTACCTGCAGCGCCCCGACCTGGGCCGCCGCCTGAACACCGCCTCGCACAACCAACTGGCCGCGCTGTACCAGCCGGTATGCCCGTACGACCTGGCCCTGGTGGTGGTGGACGGCCTGTCGGCCTTGGCCATCGCCCAGAACGCCGCCCCCTTCATCCACGCCCTGCTGCAGCGCCTGGAGACCGAAGACTGGTCCCTGGCCCCCACCACCATCGTCACCCAGGGCCGCGTGGCGGTGGGCGACGAGGTAGGCCAGTTGCTGGGGGCCAAAGCCGTGGTGGTGCTGGTGGGCGAACGCCCCGGCCTGAGCGCGCCCGACAGCATGGGCCTGTACCTCACCTGGGCCCCCCAGGTCGGCCTGACCGATGCCGACCGCAACTGCATCTCCAACGTGCGCCCGGAGGGCCTGTCGTACTTCGATGCCGCCTACAAACTGCACATGCTGCTGCGCGAATCCCGCAAACGGCAGTTATCGGGGGTGGACTTGAAGGACGAGACGGTGGAGGTGCTGGACGAGGGCGCGGCGGCAGGGCGGCGGTTTTTGCTGGCTTGAAAGACTGAGGGGTGACGGGGTAGCGGGGAGGAGGCGCAGGACGCATTCACGTACCCGTTTGCCCCGGCTGGGCAGCAGCCACTTAGCTTTGCTGCGCCGCGTGCTTTATTCTCAAAATTTCAACGGTACGGGTCTCGGCCAGTACGCGATAAAAAACAATGTAGTTCGGATGCGCAACCAGCTCGCGCACACCTTCTGGCACGCCAGGGCGGCCCGTGCGACCTAGCTCGGGGTGCTGCGCAAGCGGTCTCGTTTTGTCGCGCAGTTCCTGGCCGAAAGTCTTTGCCCTGGCTGGATTGTCTTGGCCGATATACCGGATGATGGCGCGCAAATCCTCACGGGCTTTTGGTCGCCATTCAATGCGATAGGGATCGGTCTTCTGCGCCGCCACCTTCATATGCGGGCTTTGCGGGGCGGCTTCGCCAGCGCGGCAATGTCGGCATCCATTTCAGCCATGACATCTTCATGCGAGAGGTTCGCCCGAGGGTCGTCGATGGAGTCTTGCAACTCAGCGGCAAGCCACTTTGTGTAGGAGGCCGCTTCGTGTGCGCCGCGCATGGCATCGGCCCGCCCCCGGTTGCCGGCCTCCTGCGCCCGCTCTGCGGGGTTGTATTCGCTCGCGTCAAACTGGCCCACGGTGATGCCCACACCCCGCAGCACGTTGAGCGCGGCCAAAGGGTTGCCGAAACGGCGCGGTTCGATGCCGCGGGCTTTGGCCAGCATAGCGTCTGAGCCGCTGCGGGTGGCGATTTGGACAAGGAACGCGCCGCCCTGCCCCCTCAGGGTCACGCCCGAAACGCCCCCGGCGTTATTGGCAACGCGTAGCTGCTCAATAGTCATGCTTTGCATGGATTTCTCCTAATTAACCTTCATTTGGAAGCCCTTTAATTGTGCATGTTTTTAAGGACACATACAACATTGGGTGGGATACTTGGCCGTGGCAATACAACCCCGAGGAACCCATCCGATGCAAGCCCACGTCACAGCCGTCAGCACCAGCCCGAAGCACGGCTTTTCCAAGACCCCCACGGCGCATATCCAGCTACTCGCGGGCTTGGGGGTTGAGGGCGATGCCCACTGCGGGGTTACGGTGCAACACCGTTCGCGGGTGGCCAAAGACCCTACGCAGCCCAATCTGCGGCAAGTGCACTTGGTGCAGGGCGAGTTGTT
This sequence comes from Rhodoferax sp. LS1P39, assembly GCF_056521425.1. Classification (NCBI taxonomy): domain Bacteria; kingdom Pseudomonadati; phylum Pseudomonadota; class Betaproteobacteria; order Burkholderiales; family Comamonadaceae; genus Rhodoferax; species Rhodoferax sp. LS1P39. The sequence goes on from NZ_JBWMAV010000006.1 coordinate 40,647, forward strand.
TGACGAATTGGTGTCGCAGGGTTTTACCGTGCTGCCGGGGCAGATCGGCGAGAACATCACCACCCGCGGCCTGGATCTGCTGGCATTGCCCACCGGGGCCGAGCTGCACATCGGCGCGTCGGCCATCGTTCAGATCACGGGGCTGCGCAATCCCTGTGCGCAGCTCAACCAGTTTCAACCCGGCCTGACCGCTGCCGTGCTGGGGCGCACGCCCGATGGAGAACTGGTGCGCAAAGCCGGTGTCATGGGGGTAGTGCTTGCCAGCGGCACAGTGCACCCTGGTGACACCATCACCACCAAGCTGCCTATACAGCCCCACCGCCCGCTGGCCTGTGTGTGACCCCGCCAGTTCACAGCGATGGAGGGCCTGGGGGCCAGCCATACAACATGTTTACGATCCAAGCATTTACCCCTTCCACTCCCTGAAAGCCACACCATGACCATCCAGCGCATCAACCCCGGTAACCGCCTGTGCGATGCCACCATCCACAATGGCGTGGCCTATCTGGCCGGGCAGATTCCTGAAGATGCCAGCCTGCCCATCGCCGCCCAGACGCAAAGCGTACTGGACCAGATCGACAGCGTGCTGGCCCTGGCCGGTAGCGACAAGTCGCGCATCCTGACCGCCACCATCTACCTGTCCAGCATGGGCGATTTCGCCGCCATGAACGCGGTGTGGGATGCCTGGTTGGGCACCTCCGGTATCGGCCCGGCCCGCGCCACGGTAGAAGCGCGGCTGGCCAAGCCCGAGATCAAGGTGGAGATCATGGTGATCGCAGCCCAGGCATAAAAATAGCCGCTAGCGCTTATTCCATCAGCACGAGCAGCTATATTTTAAGGAGCAATCGGCGTTTTACGCCAGGTGCTTGCCAATCAACCCCGTCAGCTCAAACATATTGATCTGCGGCTTGCCGAACACCGGGGCCAGCAGCGCGTCGGCGTTGATGTTGCGCTTGTTGGCGGTGTCTTGCAGGTTGTTGGCCTTGATGTAGTCCCACAGCTTTTTGATGACCTGGGGACGCGGCAGCGCCTCGGCCCCCACCACGGCGGCCAGGGCGGCGCTGGGGGTCAGGCCTCCGGTGCTGGTGCTGGCTTTTTTGGCAGCGGCTTTCTTGGCGGGCACTTTCTTTGCGGCGGCTACTTTCTTGGCTGGAGCCGCCTTTTTGGCCGGGGCAGCCTTGGCCGCAAATTTGGCCGCAGCCCCCGGACGAGGCGGGAACTTGCTGGGGGCAAATTCGAAGTTCACCTTGCCCGCTTCCGCATCCCAGGCCAAGTGGGCCTTGAAGGCGCGGCGGGTGCGCATGCTGACAAACTTGTCCAGCAGGTCGGTCTTGCCGGTGGCCAGCAGCTTGGCCATCTGGGCGTTTTCTACCGGCTGCTGCAGGATGATCTTGCCGCTCTTGAAGTCGCAGCTGGGCGTGGGCTGGGCCAGGGTGGGCACGGTTTTCTCGCAGACAAAGTTGGCACCGTGCTCGTGCACCGGGCTGCCACATTTGGGGCAATTGCCCAGGCTGGGCGTATCGCCAAAGTCCACCAGCTCGCCGGATTCTTCGCCTTTTTTGTCGTCGCCAAAGTCGAATTCCAGCTTGTAGTTCTTGGTTTCCTCGTCGAACTTGATGGTCATCTCGGCGGTGAACGGCCAGCCCGCCTTGGAGCGGAAGCCGTCCAGCGGGCCGATCTTGCGGTCGCGCATGAACTGCTCGACCTCGGCGCGCTCGAAGGTGCGGCCCGCAGGCGATTTGCCGAACGAGAAGCCGCAGCCGTCGCTGTGGCCGTCGGCCCCAGTGCAGGTGTAGCGGCGGTAGTTTTCTTTCACGATGCCGCCGCAGTTGGGGCAGGGCGTGGCCACGGTGATGTAGTCGCCGGGGATGGTGTCCCGGTCGTATTCCTTGGCCTTCTTGACCAGGCGCTCGGTCATGCCCGCAATCTCGGCCATGAAGCTTTCGCGGCTCAGCTGGCCGCGCTCCATCTGGGCCAGCTTGTATTCCCACTCGCCGGTGAGCTCGGCCTTGGAGAGCTCTTCCACACCCAGGCCGCGCAACAGCGTCATCAGCTGGAAAGCCTTGGCGGTGGGCAGCATTTCGCGGCCCTCGCGCAGCAGGTATTTCTCGGCGATCAGGCCTTCGATGATGGAGGCGCGGGTGGCGGGTGTGCCCAGGCCTTTTTCCTGCATGGCTTCGCGCAGCTCGTCGTCGTCGATGGTCTTGCCCGCGCCTTCCATGGCGCCCAGCAGCGTGGCTTCGGAGTAGCGCGCGGGGGGGCGGGTTTTCAAGGCCTTGGGGTCGGCGGCGATGGTTTGCACGACTTCGCCGGCCTTTACCAACACCAAGTTTTTGCCGTCTTTTTCATCGTCGTCGTTGACAGCTTCCTTGCCGTAGATGGCCAGCCAACCGGGCTTGACCAGCACCTTGCCGTCGGTGCGGAAGGCGTATTTCTTCGCTTCCACGGCCACCGTGCTGATACGCGTGGTGATCTGGTATTCGGCGCTGGGGAAGAACACCGACAAGAAGCGGCGCACCACAAAGTCGTACAGCCTCTGCTCGGCTTCGCTCAGGCCCGTGGGGGCTTGCAGCGTGGGGATGATGGCAAAGTGGTCGCTGACCTTGCTGTTGTCGAACACGCGCTTGGTCGGCTTGACGTAGTTGTTGGCCACCGCCTGCTTGGCAAACGGGGCTAGGTGCGCCATGCCGCTGTTGGCCAGCATGGCCATGGTTTGCTGCACCACGGGCAGGTAGTCTTCGGGCAGGGCACGCGAGTCGGTACGCGGGTAGGTCAGCGCCTTGTGGCGTTCGTACAGGCTTTGGGCCAGAGCCAGCGTGGTCTTGGCGCTATATCCAAAGCGGCTGTTGGCCTCGCGCTGCAGCGAGGTCAAATCGAACAAGGCGGGCGAGGCCTGCGTGGTGGGCTTGCTTTCTTCCGTGACGGTTGCGGGCTTGCCCCGGGCAGCGTTGGCGATGGCCTGGGCCTCGGCGGCGTTCCACACGCGGTCGGCGCGCTGCTCGGGGTCGGGCTGGCCATCCGGACCCGGTGGCGGCTTTTTGAACAGCGGGTCAAACCATTTGCCGGGGTAGGCACCGGCTTCGGCCTGGAAGCTGCCGTGGATTTCCCAGTAGTCGCGGCTGACGAACTTGCGGATTTTTTCCTCGCGCTCCACCACCACCGACAGCGTGGGGGTTTGCACCCGGCCCACGGTGGTCAGAAAGAAGCCGCCGTCGCGCGAGTTGAACGCGGTCATGGCGCGGGTACCGTTGATGCCGACCAGCCAGTCGGCCTCGGAGCGCGAGCGGGCGGCATCGGCCAGGCCCTGCATCTGCGCTTCAGACCGCAGCGCGCCAAAGCCGTCGCGGATGGCCTGCGGGGTCATGGACTGCAGCCACAGGCGGCGCACCGGCTTGGCCAGCGGCTTGCTGCCCCCGGCGTACTGCTCGATCAGGCGGAAGATCAGCTCCCCCTCGCGGCCCGCATCGCAGGCGTTGATGATGTCCGTCACGTCCTTGCGCTTGGCCTGCTTGACCACCGCGTTCAGGCGGGTTTTGGTTTTGTCGACGGGTTTGAGGTCGAAATACGGCGGAATCACCGGCAGGTGCGCAAAGCTCCACTTGCCGCGCTTCACGTCAAACTCTTCCGGGGCCTGGATTTCCAGCAAATGGCCTACCGCGCTGGTGACCACGTACTTCTCGCTCTCGAAATACTCGTCGAACTTTTCAAACTTGCCTGCGGTGAGCGTGAGCGCCCGCACGATGTCTTGTGCAACAGACGGTTTTTCTGCAATCACCAAGGTTTTTGTCATAGGAATTTCGCCAATTTCTGAATTCTGTGGGGGGCTTTGCGGGGCGGCGGCACTTATATAGCCGGGGCCACTTCTACAATCCGTTTCAACCAGTGTGCAATTGCGCACGTTAGGTTCCCTTATTTAAGTTAACAGAGTTTTGCCCTTGACTTCCAAAACCCCCGTGAAAGCCGTGACAAAAACCGGCCGCCGCATCCAGGTGCGCCGGTCTGGCGTGCATGGCAAAGGCGTTTTTGCGCTGCAAGACATCGCCGCGGGTGACACGGTGGCCGAGTACGTGGGCGAGGTCATTTCCTGGGACGAAGCCCAGGAACGCCACCCGCACGACCCCAGCCAGCCCAACCACACCTTCTACTTCCACGTGGATGCAGACCGGGTGATCGACGCCAACTTCGGCGGCAACGCCTCACGCTGGATCAACCACGCCTGCGAACCCAACTGCGAAACCGACGAGCAAGACGGCCGCATTTTCATCATCGCCCTGCGCGACATTGCCGCAGGCGAAGAGCTCAACTACGACTACGGCCTGATGTTGGAAGAACGCTACACCCCCAAGCTCAAGGCCGAATACCCCTGCTGGTGCGGCGCACCCAGCTGCCGGGGCACGCTCTTGGCCCCCAAGCGCCGTATCAGCAAGCTCAGAAAATGATCTGGCCCGCCGAATCCATCTGGGAAGCCGTCTACCCGCTGCTGCCCGACTTCACCGTTGAAGTGCTGCCGCAGGTGGACTCCACCAACAGCGAACTGATGCGCCGCGTGCGCGCCGGGCACTTTGAACCCACCCTGCTGGTGGCCGAACAGCAAACCGCAGGCCGGGGCCGCTTGGGGCGCGACTGGCACAGCGCCGTGGGCGATTCACTCACCTTTTCCCTGGCGCTGCCGCTGGCCCCCGCCGACTGGTCGGGCCTGTCGCTGGCCGTGGGCGTGAGCGTGGCGCAAAGCCTGCACCCGGACCTGCAGCTGAAATGGCCCAACGACGTGTGGCTACAGGGCCGCAAGCTCGGCGGCATCCTGATCGAAACCGCAGGCCAGGGCGACCAACGCGTGGCCGTGATCGGCATTGGCCTGAACATCGCCCCCCGGGAAGCTACCGGCCTGTCCACGCCACCCGCATGGCTGCAAGAGGTGCTACCCGGCGTGGATGCGGGTGCCGCCCTGCTACGCATCGCCGCCCCGCTGGTGCAGGCCCTGAAGGCCTTTGAGCTGGCCGGGTTCGCCCCGTTCCAACCGCAGTTTGCCCAGCGCGACCTGCTGCTGGACCGTGCCGTCACCCTGAGCAACGGCACCGTGGGCATGGCGCGCGGCGTGGATGCCCTGGGCGGCCTGCGGGTGCAAACGCCCGAGGGCATGCAGACGGTGACCAGCGCCGAAGTCAGCGTACGCCCCGGCAAAGAGGCCAGCTGAGGCGATGCTGCGCGGAATCGTTTTATTTTTACTGCTGGCCAACGGCGTGTACTTCGCCTGGTCGCAGGGCCTGCTGGCGGCCTACGGCCTGGCACCGGCCCCGGTGTCCGAACCGCAGCGGCTGGCGCAGCAGCTCCGTCCTGAAATGGTGGTGCTGGTGCCGCCGCCCGGCAGCAAAACGGTAGCGGTGGCAGTGGCTGCCGCACCCGCCGAGGTGGCCAGCGCTCCGATTGGCCCCACCGAATGCCTGACCGCTGGCGTGTTCGACGTGGAGCGCGGCACCCTGTTGGCCAAGACCCTGGCCGACACCCTGCCCACCGGGTCGTGGACGCTGGAGCCGGATGTGGAGCCAGGCCGTTGGATGGTCTACATGGGCCGCTATGCCAACACCGAGCTGCTGGACCGCAAAAAAGCCGAGCTACGCGGCATGCGCATCCCCTTCGATGCCGCGCCCGCCAACCTGGAGCCCGGCCTGTCGCTGGGCCGCTTCAGCAGCGAGGCCGGGGCCAACCGGCTTCTGACCGACGTGACCCAACGCGGCGTGCGCACCGCCCACGTGGTGGCCGAGCGCCTGGAAACCCAGGGCATGCGCCTGAAGCTGCCCGCGGTGGACGCGGCCATGAAAGCCCAATTAGAGACGCTGAAACCGGCCCTGGGCGGCAAAGCCCTGCGGGCCTGCCCCGCCTGAGATGGATACGTTAAGCCTGGCCCGCTCGGTGCTGGCCATCTCCGTAGGGGCTTCGCTGGGGGCCGTCCTGCGCTGGGGCCTGGGCCTGGCCTTCAACGCCGTGTACCCCAGCATCCCGCCGGGCACCTGGCTGGCCAATATGCTGGGCGGCTACCTGGTCGGTGTGGCCGTGGCCTACTTTGCCGACCACGGCGGCTTGCCACCCGAATGGCGGCTGCTGGTGATCACCGGCTTTTTGGGCGGCCTGACGACTTTTTCCACCTTCTCCGCCGAGGTGGTCACCCTGCTCCAGCAGGGCCGCATGCTGTGGGCCGGGCTGGCCATCTCGGTCCACGTGGTGGGCTCCCTGCTGATGACCTTGCTGGGCATGGCCACCGTGGGCTGGGTCAAAGCCCTTTAAATTCCCACTACAGCCAGCCGCCAGAGCGAGGTGACTTCGGCGGCCCGCGCCGCGTGCAGTGCGGCAGTGGCATCGGTGGCCTTGGGGTGTACCGGCTTGGCATCCAGGCGCTCCACCACCTTCAGGCCGTGGGTCTCAAACGCGGCCAGCAGCTCGGCGCGGGTGCGCAGACCCAGGTGCTCGGCAAAGTCGGACAGCACCAGCCAGCCCTCGCCACCCGGTGCCAAATGCTGTTTCAACCCGGCCAGAAAGCCCAGCAGCATGCGGCTGTCTTCGTCGTACACCGCGTGCTCGATGGGCGAGCCGGGCCGGGCGGGCAGCCAGGGCGGGTTGCAGACGATCAGCGTCGCCTGGCCTTCAGGGAACAGGTCGGTTTGCACCACCTGCACCTGCTTGGCCACGCCCAGCAGGGCCAGGTTGTCACGGGCGCAGGCCAGGGCGCGGGGGTCGGTGTCGGTAGCCACCACCTGGGCCACGCCGCGCCGCACCAGCACGGCGGCCAGCACGCCGGTGCCGGTGCCAATGTCAAAGGCGATGCCGGGCGCGGGCAAGGGTGCCTTGGCCACCAGGTCGATGTACTCGCCGCGCACCGGCGAAAACACGCCGTAGTGCGGGTGGATGCGGTTCAGCGGGGCCTCGCCCAGCGCCGCAATCTCCAGGCCCTTGCGCCGCCATTCGTGGGTGCTGGTCAGGCCCTGCAACTCGCGCAGCGTGATGACCGACGGGCCAGCCGCCAGGTCGGCCGGGCCCCAGGCCGCCAGACACGCGGCGTGCACATTGGGCGCGCGGCGCAGCGGGATGCTGTAGTCGGCGTTCACCGGCAGCAGCAGCATGTTCAGCACCCGGGCGCGCTGCGCCTGGGCCTGGCGGTACAGGTGGAAGGCCTCGGCGGGGGCGGCGGCTTCCTTGGGGGCTTTGCGCTGCTTGCGGGCCGGGGTTTTGTCGATGCGCCGGGCAATCGCCTGCAACAACTGGCGGGCGTTGTGGAAATCGCCGCGCCACAGCAGGGCCGTGCCTTCGCAGGCCAGGCGGTAGGCGCTGTCGGCCGACATCGTGTCGTCGGCCAGCACCACGCGCTTGGGCGGCGGCGCGCCGCGCTCGGACCGCCAGTGGGCAGACTGGGGCTGGTCGCCCTCGGTCCAGTGGATGGTGTTGTCGGCAGAGAGAGTGGAGGCAATAGGGGTAGGCATAGTCGGGTTCTTTTAACAGATGGTCACACAACCGATCGGCCATGAAAGCGGTTTTGCTCTTGTTTTAAGAGCTGCTCGCGCTTATTAAATAAGCGCTGGAGGCCTATTTCTTATAAATTTTCAGAGCCGGTATAGTGGCCGCTGTGCCACTCTGGGGATTGGGGACCATGCGATTTTTGCTGTTGACCGCGGTACTGGCCGCGCTGGCCCCGGCCACCCATGCCGGAGCGTTCACCACCCGCTGCCTGGTGGCCGAGGGCGGCAAAAAGCCCGTCCAGCTGCAGTTCAGCACCGTGGGCGACGACACCAGCGGCTGGACCGGCGGCTTCGTGCGCTACGGCAGCCACAGCCGCCCCATCAGCCTGGTGCGCATGCGCGAGTCGCATGTGGACACCGCGCCCGGCAGGCCCATGGCCTTCACCACCGTATGGCTGGAAATCATCGGCGGCCTGGCCGTGGGCAGCTATGAGGTGGAAACCCAGGGCGCACGCATCCAGCGCTTCGTCTACACCCCCAAGCGCAGCGGCCCGGGCACCGCGTTTGTAGAGAACCCCGCCATCGGCGTAGGCGACGACGGCAGCTGCCGCTGGACGGCTACGGGCTAGCAGATTGACCTGGCGCAACATCCAGAGCCGCAGACTGGCCACAATCGCTCCATGAAAAAACCCCTGCTGCTGTCCCTGCTGTGCGCCCTGGCCTGCACCCCTGCGCTGGCCGACTGGGTGCGCGTCGCCACCAGCGAAACCTCGGTCTTCTACATCGACTCGAAAGTCTCCCCCAGGGTGGGCGCGAACGTGATGGTCTGGGTGCTGCGCGACCACACCACGCCCCAGGTGGGCGCGGGCGGGCCGTATGCCTCGTCCAAGGACCAGATCGAAGTCGACTGCGCCGCCCGCCGCGTGCGCCGCATCTATGGCTCCGAGCACCCCGAGCCCATGGGCCAAGGCAAGATGGTGTATTCCGAGCACGGCCCCATGAGCTGGAACGCGGTCGCCCCCAAAACCACCATGCGGCGGGTGGTGGATATGGCGTGTATGCATCCCTGAGTACTGCAGGCGCACTCGGGACCGATAACATGGGTTGGCCTCCACCCGCCGTACACCCCATGCAGACCACCATCCGCCACGCCGAACCGGACGACTACACCGCCATCGCCCACATCTACACGCAGCCGCTGGCCGCGGCGGGCACCCTGCAAATCCCGCTGCAGTCGCGCGAAGTGTGGCGGCAGCGGCTCGCGGGCATGCCCGCACACGACCGCATACTGGTCGCCGTGGTGGCGGGCGAGGTAGTGGGCCACCTGGGCCTGCACCCGGTACCCCACCCGCGCCGCGCCCACGTGGCCGGCCTGGGCATGGCGGTGCGCGATGACCTGCAAGGCCAAGGTGTGGGCACGGCCCTGTTGAAAGCCGCCATCGACCTGGCCGACCACTGGCTGCACCTGCTGCGCCTGGAGCTCACCGTCTACGCCGACAACGCCGCCGCCCAGCGCCTGTACCAGCGCCACGGTTTTGTGCTGGAGGGCACGCACCGCGCCTACGCCCTGCGCCAGGGACGCTACGTGGATGCCCTGGCCATGGCCCGACTGCACCCGGCACCGCCGATGCTGCCGGGTGGAGTTGGTGCCTGAACTACCGCGATGGATGTCCGTGGAACCAGCAGTATATTTTCTCTGATTGCTATGGTTTAGATAGCTGTTTGCGCCTATAGGATGGGCACAAACGGCCTATTCTTCTCTTGTCCAAAATCCGACCAATTGAAAATGAAAACCTGGCTGATTGAAAATCACGCGTCCTCAGACCCCAGCGCAGGCCCCGCCTGTGCAAACCGCACTGCCACCCGCATGCCCGGTGGCGTAACACCGGGGTGTGCATCTTCCAGGGTGACTTCGGCGCTGTGCTGGCGGGCGATTTCCTGGACGATGGACAGGCCCAGGCCGGAGCCGTCGGCCTCGGTGCCCAGGGCGCGGTAAAAGGGCTGGAACACCAGTTCGCGCTCGGTCTCGGGGATGCCGGGGCCGGTGTCTTCGACCTGCAGCAGCACGCTGGCGGTGGCGCGGCCTATGGCGCTGATGGGGCCGATGGGGGTGCCGGGGTCGGCCAGCACGCGGGCGGTGATGATGCCGCCCGAGGGGGTGTAGTTGATGGCGTTGTCCACCAGGTTGCGCACCAGTTCCTTGATGAGCGTGGGGTTGCCGTTGAGCTGCACGCCGGGGCTGCCGGGCTCGGCACCCTCAAAACCCAGGTCGATGCGCTTTTCCAGCGCGTGGGGCACGGAGTCGCGCACCACCTCCATGGTCAGGCGGGCCAGATCGCAGAGCTGCAGGCTCAGGCTGACGCTGCCGTTTTCGGCCCGGGCCAGGGCCAGCAGCTGGTTGACGGTGTGGGTGGCGCGCACGCTGGAGCGGCCGATCTGCTGTAGCGAGCGCTTGAGTTCGGCCGTGTTGGTGCCTTCGCGCTGGGCCAGGTCGGCCTGCATGCGCAGGCCCGCCAGAGGGGTTTTGAGCTGGTGGGCGGCGTCGGCCAGGAAGCGCTTTTGGGTGGCGATGGAGTCCTTGAGGCGGTTCAGCAGGTCGTTGACCGACGAGACCAGCGGTGCGACTTCTAGCGGCACGGCTTTTTCATCCAGCGGGCTCAGGTCGTCGGAGGTGCGGGCGCGGATGCGGTCTTCCAGACGCTTCAGGGGCTGGATGCCGCGCGCCAGCGCCAGCCAGACCAGCAGCACGGCCAGCGGCAGGATGACGAACTGCGGCAGCATCACGCCCTTGATAATTTCGGCCGCCAGCACCGAGCGCTTTTCGCGCGTCTCGGCCACCTGCACCAGGGCCAGCGGGTTGCCGGGCAGGTCCAGCGCCACCCACAGGTAGGCCACGCGCACGTCCAGGCCGCGCATTTCGTCGTCGCGCAGGTGTACCGCGCCTTCGGCGGGGGTTTCTTCGGTGGGTGGGGTGGGGAAGTCGTGCTCGCCGCTGAGGTACTCGCCGTGGCCGCCCAGCACCTGGTAGTAGACCTGGTCGGAGTCGTCGGCGCGCATGAATTCGCGGGCGGGCAGGGGCAGGTTGAACTGCGCCTGGTGCGGCTGCGACACCACCAGCAACTGCGACAGCGCCTGTACGTTGTATTCCAGAGCCCGGTCAAACGGCTTGCCCGCAATGCCCTGGGCCACCAGCCAGGTCAGCGCCAGGCTGACCGGCCAGAGCAGCAGCAGGGGCGTGAGCATCCAGTCCAGGATTTCACCGAACAGGGAACGTTGCTCGCGCTGGAAGATTTTCACGGGGTGGGCGGGGTGGAAAGCACGCGCCCATCTTAGCGGGGTCAGCTATTGGCGCGTTGCTTTAGCCAGCGCATCAGGCCACCTACCACCGGCAGCTTTTCGTACAGCTCTTCCGCCGCGTCCCAGTAGTCGCGGTGCAGGGTGATGCGGCCCGCATCATCCAGTTGCAGATGGCTGCCACCGTGGATGGTCTGGTCGGTGCCGGTGGCGAAGTTCTTGAAGCGGAAGTGGAAATCCCAGGCCAGAAAGCACTGGTGGCCGCTGGCGATGCGCTCTACCACTGTGAAGCGCGGGGCTTCCAGCGCGGTGAACATGTGGGCGTAGATGGCCTGGATGGCGGGCACACCTTGCACGTCCTTGAACGGGTCTTTGAAGCGGGCATCAGGTGCGTAAAAGTCGCCGCAGCGGGCGATGGACTGCGGGGTCAGCGTCTCGAAAAACTCGACGATGCCGTCGATGGATGGGTTCATAGCCCGGTCATCCGGCGAATGGCGGGGAAGTAGGCGCGGTACGGCAGCAGGCGCAGGGTCTTCATCCAGCGGGTGAAGCGCTTGGGGAAATGGATTTCGAACTCGCCCCGGGCCCAGCCGCGCAGTATGGCGTGCGCGGCCTGGTCGGGGGTGATGAGGGCGGGCATCTGGAACTCGTTTTGCGCGGTGAGCGGGGTTTGCACAAAGCCGGGGCAGATCAGGCTCACGCCGATGCCGCTGTCATGCAGGTCCAGGTACAGGGTTTCGGCCAGGTTGATCAGCGCGGCCTTGGTGGGGCCGTAGGCCAGGCTTTGCGGCAGGCCGCTGTACCCGGCCACGCTGGCCACCAGGCTGATGTGGCCCTGGCCCTGGCGCAGCAGGGTGGGCAGCACGGCATCCAGCATGTGCAGCGCTCCCACGTAGTTGACCTGCAGGTGCTGCTGCATCTCGGCCAGGCTGTAGGCGGTAGCGCGCTGAGGCCGGTAGTAGCCCGCGCAGTAGACCACTGCGTCGATGCGGTCCAGGGAGTCTGCCGCGGCGCGCACGGCGGCCGGGTCGGCAGCGTCCAGTGGCAGGGCCTGTGCGCCGGGGTGTTCGGCCACAAAGGCATCGAGCGCGGCGGCCTGGCGGGCCGACACCACCACCTGCGCGCCCTGGCCATGCAGCAGCCCGGCGGTGGCGCGGCCAATGCCGCTGGACGCGCCGATCAGCCACACGGTTTTGCCGCGCCAGTCTGTGAGGAGGGGATTCAGTGCCATGGAGAATGCTCTATTTTTAGTAGCTGCTTGCGCTGATGGGATAAGCGCAAGATGCCAATTTGGTTTAAGTCTTTCAAAGCATTGGCTCGCGCGTAAAAGCAAGAACACACGCCCACCAGAAACACCGCAGAACTGGCTTTGCCAGGCTGCTGGTGTTGCCCCCTGCAAGGGGGTTGGCGAAAGATGCGCAGCACTGCAGCCTGGGGGTGAGTCATCGCTTTGTGAACGAGAGCGTGACCTCGCCCAGCTTGATGCCGAGCTTGCTCATGGTGGCTTTGTTGAGCATCACCTTGTCGGTCATGAGGTACATCCAGTCGTCAAACTGCACGTTGTAGACCGAGCCGTCCACCGGCAAAGCCAGGGTGTAGCGCCAGTTAAACGCGTTGCCGCTTTCCGCCCCCACGGCCTCGCCCACCACATCGTCGGCACGGCCCGTGTACCGTCCATCGGCCTCGCGGTGCAGGCGCCAGACGCGCTTTTGCGTGGTGCCATCCGAGTAGGTAAACGACTCGTCGAGCACACCGTCGTCGCCGGTCCAGCTGCAGACCATCAGCACGGTGAAGCGCTTGACCACCTTGCCGGATCGGTCGGTGAATACGCCGTACGCGTCCAGCGTGCCATTGAAGTAGGTGCGCAGGTCCAACTTGGGCGTTTGGCCTGCGTAGTCGGCCACCTGGGGGCCCGCGCAACCGGCCAGGGCAGCGCTGGTGGCCAATAGAAGAAGACGGCGTTTCATGGGGAGTCCTTGGGTCGGATGATGAGCAAATACAGCGCTGCCGCCGCCGCCAGCTTCAGGGCGCAGGGCAGCAGGCAGTAGGTGGCCGTGAGGGCGTTGAGCGCGGCGGCATCCTGCGCGCCGGGGGTGTAGCCAAAATGGGCCAGCAGCGGCAGGGCCAGCCCGGCAGCCAGGGCCAGGTTGAGCTTGGTGGCAAAGTTCCACCAGCCGAAGTACAGGCCCGCCCCGCCTTGTTTTTGTACGATGCCCGCCAGCAGCGCGCTGGGCAGGGCCAGGTCGGTGCCCAGGGCGATGCCGGAGGCGGCGCAGACGATGAGAAACGCAGTGCTGTCGCCCGCACCCAGCAGGGAAGCCCCCACAAACGCCACCACCGCCACGCCCATGCCCACGCCCCAGGTGCGCGCCAGCCCCAGCCGGGGCACCAGCCGCAGCCACAGCGGAATCGACAGTGCGGCACACACAAAGTAGGTGGCCAAAAACAGCGGCTGCTGCGCCTGCGGAGCCTGCAACCGGTCTTGCACAAAGAACAGCACCAGGGTGGCGGGCACGGCGCTGGCAATGCCGTTGAGCATGAACACACCCAGCAGGCGGCGGAACGCGGGGTTGTGCAGTGGCAGCCACAGGGCAGCGCGGGTTTTGGACGGGGTTTGCGGGGCGGGCGCGATGGCACGGGTCCAGGCCAGCCAGCCCAAAGCCAAAGAAAGCGCCAGCAACACCACCGTGGTGGGCAAGCCCAACAGCACCGGGGCCACGCTGGCCGTTACCACGCCCACCAGCCCCAGGCCTTCGCGCCAGGCGACGATGCGGCTGCGCTGGGCCTCGGTGCCGCCCAGCAGCCCGGCCCAGGCCTGGTGCAGCACGCCCAGGGTGCTGTAGGCGGTGTAGGTGATGACCAGCAGGGCCGTGGCCCACAGCAGCACGTGGTCTTGGGTGGCGGGAAAGAACAGGCCCCAGAAGCCCAGCGCCATGACCACCGCCGCCACCGCCGCCACGCCCAGCACGGCGCGGCTGGAGCGGGCAAACAGTGCATCGCCCCAGCGGCCCAGCAGGGGGTCGATGAGGCCGTCGAACAGGCGCGCACCCAGCAAGATCTGCCCCAGTACGGTCAGCGGCACGCCCAGCGTGGTGGCGTAGTGGTTGGGCAGCACGACATACAGCGGCAGCGCCACAAAGGCCAGGGGCAGGCCCATCAGGCCGTACACAAAGCCGTTGCGGGGGCTGAAGGCCGCGACAGAGGTCATGGGTTGCCTGCCAGCAGCGCCTTGCGCATCGCAGGCTCGGAGGTTTGGGGCGAGAGCCAGATGCCGAAGAACAGGCGCGCAAAGTCGCCATCGCTGACCTCGCCAGTGGGCTGGCCGTTGGTCAAAAAGCGGGCGGTGCGGGTTTGCGGCAGGTAGATGCCCAGGATGCGGTCGTTCTTTTTCACGTCGGGAAAGGCCGCCTCCAGCTTTTGCTGCCAGGCTTGGGCCTGCGCGTCGGGGATGGGCGCGCTGCGGCGCATCTCGTCCAGCGAGCGGCGGGCAATGTCGGCGCGGCTGAAGTCGCGCAGGTAAGTTAGCTCCAGCGCCAGGGCGGTGTCGTCGTAGCGCGCGGCCTGGAAGCCGGGAGCGGCCCAGAGCTGCGCGTCGTAGATGTCAAAGCCCCAGACCTTGAGCCGGGTGCTGCCCACCAGGCGGGCCTGCGGCACTGCAGCGGCCACGTCGGTGGGGATGTCGGCAGCCCAGGCATTTAAGCCGAACAGGGCGCTAGCGCTTATGACAAGGGCGCAAGCAGCTATTTTTTTAATAGCGTGTACTGTACGAGGTTGATATTGCCCTTGTCGAAGGCGGCTTCGCAGTAGGCCAGGTAGAACTCCCATAAGCGCATGAACCTTTCGTCAAAACCGAGTTGCAGTACCTGGGTGCGGGCGGCCAGAAACTGGTCGCGCCAGCGGCGCAGGGTTTCGGCGTAGTCGGGGCCGAAGGCGAATTCGTCCACCACCTCCAGCCCGGCCGCCGCCGCTTCGCGCCGGAACTCCCGCGGGCAGGGCAGGCAGCCACCGGGAAAGATGTACTGCTGGATGAAGTCGGTGCTGCTGATGTAGCGCTCGAACAGGCTGTCGTCGATGACGATGCTCTGGATGCAGGCGCGGCCCCCGGGCTTGAGCAGGCGGGCCACGGTCTGGAAATAGGTGGGCCAGTATTCGCGGCCCACGGCTTCGACCATTTCTACCGAGCAGATCGCGTCGAACGGTGCGTCCGTGATGTCACGGTAGTCCTGCAGGCGCAGGTCGGCGCGGCTGTCCACACCCAGGCGTTGCACGCGCTGGTGGGCAAAGGCGAGTTGCTCGGTGCTCAGGGTTACGCCGGTCACGTGGGCGTTGAATTCGGTGGTGCCCATCTCGGCCAGCGCGCCCCAGCCGCAGCCGATCTCCAGCACCCGGTCGCCGGGCTGCACCTGGGCCATGGCCAGGGCGCGGCGGACCTTGGCGTTTTGCGCCTCGCGCAGCGGCTTGTCCAGGTCGCCCTCGAACCAGGCGGACGAGTAGTTCATGCTGTCGTCCAGCCACAGGCTATAGAAGGCGTTGCCCAGGTCGTAGTGGGCGTGGATGTTTTTCTGGCTGTTGGCCTTGGTGTTGCGGTTGAGCAAGTGCTTGATGCGGTACCACAGGCGGCCCACCCAGTTGCCGTAGACCACGTCTTCGATTTCTTGGCGGTTGCAGATGAAGACGGTGAGCAGATCGGTCAGGTTGGGCGTGGTCCAGTCGCCGTCGATATAGGTTTCGGCCACGCCGATGTCGCCGGATTTGAGGGCCGCCGCGCAGACGTTCCAGTTCTTCAGCGTCATGGCCGCCGTAGGCGCATCGCCGTGTTGCTGGTGGTTGCCAAACACCTGCATGCTGCCGTCGGGCAACTGCATGGTGATGCTGCCGTGGCGCAGGCGCTGCAGCAGCTTCAGGGCGGTGCGGGCCGCAGCCGGGGCATCACTGGGCACTACAAAACCGGGGGCCGTGGTGGTGGAGTTCATTGCGTTCATCTCGTCACAAAATCTTTGGGCGGCAGGGGTTTGCTGAAAAATCGCACGCGTTTGCGCCACAGGCGAAACGCCTGCCAGTGGATGCGCGCCACCACGCCCAGCGTCATGGCGGGGTAGCGCCAGAGGGCTAGGCGGATGCTGGCGGGGGTGATGGGCTGCAGGGTGCCGCTGACGCTGGTCTCGATGAGCGCGCCTTGCGCGTCGTCATAGTCCACGCGGGCCACGGTGCGATCGCCGGATCGCATGAAGCGGAAGCGGTAGCCGCCCTCCACCGGGCAGAACGGCGACACGTGGAACACCTTGGCTGCTGTCAGCTCCACGCCCCAAAACGACCGGTTCTGGGGTTGGTCCAGCACGTAGCAGTGGCGCTCGCCAAAGGTGTTGTTGACCTCGACCACGATGGCCCGCAGGCTGCCGTCTGCGCGGTGGCAGTACCAGAAGCTCACAGGTTTGAAGGTGTGGCCAAAGACGCGCGGGTAACAGTGCAGCCAGATTTCGCCATCGGCGTCGGTGATGCCTTCGCGTTGCAGCAAGGCCTCCATCCAGGCTAATGCGCTGCCCTGGCCGTCGCCGTGGTCGCAGTCATAAAAGCTCAAAGGGGCGCGGCGGTTGATGGCCAGGGCGCTGCTGCTCAGTGAGCGCATGGGCAGCATCAAAAAGTAGGTGGGGTAGGCAAACGCATGCCGTACCGGGCGCAAGCGGGTATGGCGGACCTGGCCGAAGCCGATCAGTGCCTGGTTCATGCTCCGGCCTTGAGCAAATCTGCAACCGCCAACCCGGCTTTCAGCCCGTCTTCATGGAAGCCATAACCCATCCACGCGCCGCAAAAATACGTGTTCTGCTGGCCTTGCAGCGCGGGCATGCGCTGTTGTGCGGCGATGGCGGCCAGGTCGAGCACCGGGTGGGCGTAGTCGAACGTGCCCAGCACCTGGGGGTGGGCGATGTCGCGCGTGGGGTTCAGGGACACGACGACCGGCTGTTCCCAAGGCAGGGGCTGCAGCTTGTTGAGCCAGTAGTGCAAACACACACGGGCCGATTCGGTGGCGGTGGCTGGGGCGCGTTCATAGTTCCACGCGGCCCAGGCCTTGGGGTTGCGCGGCAGCACCGAGGCATCGGTGTGCAGCACGGCGCGGTTGGCGTGGTAGTGGATGGCACCCAGCGTGGCTTGCTCGGCCTCAGTGGGCGCGGCCAGCAGGGCCAGGGCCTGGTCGGAATGGGTGGCCAGCACTACTTTGTCGAAACGCTCGGTGCGGGCCAGGCCGTGCTGCAGGCTGGTGATGAACACGCCGTCCTCGCGGCGCTCGATGCGCTGCACGGGGCTGTTCAGGCGCTTGTCCACTATCTTGGCGGTGATCTTGTCCACGTAGTGCCGCGCGCCGCCGGTCACCGTCCACCACTGGGGGCGGTTCAAGACCTGCAGCAAGCCGTGGTTGTGGCAAAAACGCACCATGGTCGCCACCGGGAACAGCAGCATCTGCGCCGTGGGGCAGCTCCAGATGCAGCCCATCATGGGCAGAAAGTACCAGTCGCGGAAGGCAGTGCCGAAGCGGTGCTGGTCCAGAAATTCACCTAGCGGCTGGGCCAGGGCGGCATCGTTGTTGTCCAGCGCAAGCTGGGTGGTGATCTGGTTGAAGCGCAGCAGGTCGCGCAGCATGCCCCAGAAGCGCGGGCTCCACAGGTTGCGCTTTTGGGCGAACACGCTGGCCAGGGTGCTGCCGCTCCATTCCACGTAGCGCCCACCTGGCACATTCGCGGGAATCTGGGCCGAGAACGACATGTCGGTCTTCGATGTAGCCACGTCCAACTCGGCCAGCAGGGCGATCAGCTGCGGGTAGGTGCGCTCGTTGAAGACCAGAAAGCCGGTGTCCACACCATGGGTGACCAAGCCGTAAGGCGTGGGCAAGGTGATGTCTACCGTATGGGTATGGCCGCCAAAGTAGCTGCCCGCCTCGAACAGCGTGGTCTGGGCCCGGGCCTGCAGGCTGTGCGCCACGGCCAGTCCGGAGATGCCGGAGCCGACGATGGCCAGCTTCATGCGGGTTGGCATGGCAGCGGAATGAAAGTGGCGGCGAAGCACCCCAAGGCGAACGAGGGAGTGAGGGAGGAGGAGAACCGCCCCGGGGTTGCTATCCGACACACAGAGTGCGGACGGCTTCGCTGCCAGAAAAACGTGTGCGCCCTATCAGTCGCTATGTCGGTACAGACAAGACCTGCGCGCCCGAAGTTCCCCACCCGCGCCGCAAGACGAAGGTAAAGGAATGTGAAGCGTGGGGTGGAATGGAAGCGCATGTAGCGATAATATACCAATCAGTCACTTTGTGACCAACAAGTTTTATTTTAAGTGGCCTACAGCCCCACTGCCATGCATCTGACATAAAGTGCGGTGTTGACAGCCTAAAATGAAAGCCCTTATGAAGGACTTCCATGCTCTACCCCGAACTCTTTAGACAACTCGAAGCCGTGCGTTGGAACATGGAAAAAGACGTTCCATGGGACACGTTCGATCCGGCCCTGCTGACCGACGAACAGGCGCAGACCATCAAGATGAATGCCATCACCGAGTGGGCGGCCCTGCCCGCCACCGAGATGTTCTTGCGCGACAACCAGGACGACAGCGACTTTTCTGCCTTCATGTCGATCTGGTTTTTTGAAGAGCAAAAGCATTCGCTGGTGCTGATGGAGTACCTGCGCCGCTTCCGCCCCGACCTGGTGCCCACCGAAGAAGAGCTGCACGACGTGCGCTTCGAGTTCGACCCGGCCCCGGCGCTGGAGACGCTGATGCTGCACTTTTGCGGCGAAATCCGCCTGAACCACTGGTACCGCCGCGCCAGCGAATGGCACTCGGAGCCGGTGATCAAGAACATCTACACCAAGCTCAGCCAGGACGAAGCCCGCCACGGCGGAGCCTACCTGCGCTACATGAAGCGCGCCATCGCCACCGCGGGTAACGAGGCCCGCAGCGCCTTCACCAAGGTCGGCGTGCTGATGGCCAGTGCCCGCCGCACCGCCCAGGCGCTGCACCCCACCAACCTGCATGTGAACGAAAGCCTGTTCCCGCGCGACACCATCCAGAGCCGCCTGCCCGACCCGGCCTGGCTGGAGCACTGGCTGGACACGCAGATCAAGTTCGACGCGGTGTGGGAGGGCAAGGTGGTCGATCGCATCCTGCACAACCTGAGCCTGCTGATGGACCGCAGCTTCAAGACCGTGCAGGAGCTGAACCGCTACCGCAAGGAAGTCAGCAAGGAGCTGGCAGCGGAAGTGGAACCGGCGGCGCTGCCCGCAGCCACCTGATCTGCCAGAACGCCCCTTCCAGAAACACCGCAGAACTGGCTTTGCCAGGCTGCTGGTGTTGCCCCCTGCAAGGGGGTTGGCGAAAAGCGCTTGCGCTGTAGCCTGGGGGTGTACTAAATCAGCGCCAGCAGCTTTTCCAGCTGCACCTGTACCTTCACCTCGCGGTGGGGTACGTGGGCGATGATCTTGGTGGTGGGCATATTGGTTTCGCGCACGACCATCTCGCCCATGGGCATGCCGTCGCGGTTGAGGATCACCGCCACGCGCGGTGCCGTGGTGTTGGCGCTGCGGCGTATCACCACCGCCACCTCGCCGTTCGCCAGCCGCACATACACCCCTGGTGAGTACACGCCCACGGCCTTGATCAGGGCCGCGCCGGCCTGGTCCACATGCTGCTTTTCGTCGAAATAACAGGCCTGCATGGCCGCGTTCGGCGGCATCGACAGGCGGCCCACGCGCGGGGACAGCCGGGCGATGAAGGTATCCGCCCGCTGCAACAGCCGGGCCAGGCGCATGGCCACGGTCTTGCTCTCCAGCGGGCCGGGCGCGCGGTCGTGGTGGTGGCGCACCGCCAACAGCCAGTCTTCGTTGTCCACGCCCATGGCCACCAGCATGCTGAATGCGCGCTGCGCGTGCTGTTCCACCTGTTCGATCTGCTTGGCCGTCAGGGCCTGGTTCTGCATGGTGAGCTCGTCTTGCAGCGCCGTCATGGCGATGTTCATGGTCAGCGCCGCCTTGCCCAGCGTGGCATCCTGGTCGGACGGCCAGTTCAGCACCTCGCGCGCGGCCAGGCTGCACACCACGTAGACCAGCATGGAATGGGTGGCGCTGTACATCTGTACTTCGGTGGCCGACAAATGCATCAGCGCGCACAGTGTGGCATCGGGGTGGTTTTCCACCAGGCCGTGCAGCTCGGTGTAGAGCTTTTCCAGCCGGGGCAGAAATTGGTCGCCTTGCGGGTCGCGCAGCAGGCCGTTGGCGCGGATTTGCAGCGCGGTCCAGTCGGGAATGCGGGTGGGTTCGGTGGCGGATCCCTTGGCCAGGTCCGAGACCTCCAGCTGCATTTCGGCAATGTCGCCCAGGGGGGTCTCGGTGCGCACCATGTCGTACAGCTTGCCGACGTAGGCGCGGTGGTTGTCGGCAGCATCCACGTCCACACACAGAGTCATGCCGCGCGAGGTCCAGTAGGTGATCTCGTCGCGGTCGGTAATGATGTAACCCTTGTGCGCCAGCAGCACGCCCTGCTCGTTGCGCAAGGCAAACGGCAGCGGCTGCCCGAGGCGCAGGGTAGAAGTGTTGACGGCGATGAGGTTCATGGGTCTGAGAGTATCCATTTAAACATCGGCAAAGCAACTGCCTTCTTGAGGACTGCTAGCATTTGCCTATGACCGACACCTTAGCCGCCCCCGCATTCCTGGACAAAATCTGCAGCCGCGCCGACGCACCCGCCCGGCTGGCCCACCTGCCCCGCCCCTGGGTGTTTACCAACGGGGTGTTCGACATCCTGCACCGCGGCCACGCCACCTACCTGGCCCAGGCCCGGTCGCTGGGCGGCAGCCTGGTCGTGGCACTGAACAGCGATGCTTCGGCCCGCCGCCTGGGCAAAGGCCCGGACCGCCCGCTCAACAACGAGGCCGACCGTGCCGTGCTGATGGCGGCGCTGGAGTCGGTGAGCCTGGTCACCTGGTTTGATGAAAACACACCGCTGGAGCTGATCGCCGAGCTGCGCCCCGACATTCTGGTCAAGGGCGGCGACTACAACATGCAAAGACTGGCCGAGACGGCGGTGGTGCAGGCCTACGGCGGCACGGCGCGGGCGATTCCGTTTCTGGACGGCTATTCCACCACCGCGCTGGTCCACAAAATCAAGCAAGCACCCCGTGTTTGAGTCGCTGCGCAAAGACCGGTTTCTGCACATCCTGTTGCTGGGCCTGGTAGCACTCACCCTCGCCACCCGCACCCCGCTGTCCGCCTACCCCGGCCTGGTGGACTGGCCCACCATCGCCGCCCTCACCGGCCTGCTGGCCCTGACCCAGGGCGTGGAGGCCAGCGGCGCACTGCACCGCCTGGGCCACTGGCTGGTGGGCTACATGACCAGCGAACGCGCCGCCGCACTGTGCCTGGTCAGCGCCGCCGCCGTGCTGTCCACGGTGCTGACCAACGACGTGGCGCTGTTCGTCATCGTGCCGCTCACCCTAGGGATCTGCCGCATCACCCCGCTGCCGACCACCCGGCTGGTGGTATTCGAAGCCTTGGCGGTGAATGCGGGCTCGGCCCTCACGCCCATTGGTAATCCGCAAAACCTGTTTTTGTGGCAACTCTCGGGCAGCTCGTTTGGCGGCTTTGTGTGGCACATGCTGCCGCTGGTGGCGGTGCTGATGCTGTTGCTGCTGGCGGTGACGGCCCTGGCCTTCTCCGACCGCGCCCTGCAGGCCACCGACCCCGAGACGCATCACCCGCTGAACCGGCGGCTGCTGGGCGCGTCGCTGCTGCTGTACCCGGTGTTTCTGGTGCTGACCGACCTGCACTACGCGCCCTGGGCCCTAGTGGCCGTGCTGCTGTGCCTGGGGGCCCTGCACTGGAGGGTGCTGGCGCAGATCGACTGGGGCCTGTTGCTGGTGTTTGTGCTGATGTTCATCGACCTGCGCCTGCTGGCCGGGCTGGATGCCGTGCAGCACGCGCTGGCGGGCTGCGGGCTGGCGCAGCCGCTGCACCTGTTCTGGGCCGGCATCGCCAGCTCGCAGATCGTCAGCAACGTACCCGCAGCGATTGCGCTGGCCGAGTTCTCCAAAGACTGGAAGGTGCTGGCCTACGCCGTCAACATCGGCGGCTTCGGCCTGATGGTCGGCTCCCTCGCCAACCTGATCGCCCTGCGCATGGCACCAGATAAAAAAGCCTGGGTCAGCTTCCACATCTGGTCCCTGCCGTTTCTGGTGGCCGGGGCGGCGGTGGGGTGGTTGCTGCTGTTTGCTATGTAAAAAATAGCTGCTTACGCTTATGGAATAAGCGCTAGAGGCCTAAAAGGCTTAAAACTGCAGTTACAGCTCCGACGCAGGCACGCCGCGTATGCCCCAGCTCTCTTTGGGCGGCTCGGTCAGTACCACCATCAGGTCGGTGGGCGCGATGCCCAGGGCACCCAGGCGCTGCGCCAGGGCCTGGTACAGCGCGCGTTTGGTATCCAGGCTGCGGCCGGGGAACATCAAAATATCCACCAGGGTGTAGTTCTCGGTCTTGCCGGGAGCTACCCAGAAGTGCTCGGGGCGGTGCTCGATGTAGCGGATCTGGCGGTCGTCTTCGGGCACCTGCAGGGCATCGCGCAGGGCCAGGTAGACGGCCTCCATCAGCGCGGTGACTTCGGCGGCGGGGCGGCTGCGGCGGACTTCGATTTTGGCGAGTGGCATGGCGGTTCGGGGCGGGCGGGTTTACGGAGGTAAGCATCCATTGTGATGCCGTGCAACCCGTGTTACCGGGCCGGTACACAGCGCCCAATGGCCGCCCCGTAAAATACCGGACTCACAAGAATCCTCACCCTGCATTTCCACTGGAGCAACCCCCGATGGCCGATACCCTCTTGAGCGCAACCACTCCCGACGTCGCAGCACCCGCGCAGGCCACGGGCAAACCGTCGGCGGCCATGGCCAACGCCATCCGCGCGCTCGCCATGGACGCGGTGCAAGCCGCCAACTCGGGCCACCCCGGTGCGCCCATGGGCATGGCCGACATGGCCGTGGCTTTGTGGGACCAGCACCTGCAGCACAACCCCAAGAACCCCAACTGGATGAACCGCGACCGCTTTATCCTGTCCAACGGCCACGGCTCCATGCTGCTATACGCGCTGCTGCACCTCACCGGCTACAAGCTGCCCATGGCCGAGCTGAAGAACTTTCGCCAGCTGCACAGCAAGACCGCGGGCCACCCCGAGTACGGCATCACCCCCGGCGTTGAGACGACCACCGGCCCACTGGGCCAGGGCATCACCAATGCCGTGGGCTTTGCGCTGGCCGAGAAGTTGCTGGCCCAAGAGTTCAACCGCGAAGGCCATGCCATCGTCGACCACCACACCTACGCCTTCATGGGCGACGGTTGCCTGATGGAAGGCATCAGCCACGAAGCCGCGGCCCTGGCCGGTGCCTGGAAGCTGAACAAGCTGGTCGCCCTGTACGATGACAACGGTATCTCCATCGACGGCCAGGTCGCCCCCTGGTTCATCGACAACAGCGCCCTGCGCTTTGTGGCGTACGGCTGGAACGTGATCGGCCCGATCGACGGCCACGATGCGGCTGCCGTGTCGGAAGCCATCACCCACGCTAAGGCCCAGGCCGAAAAGCCCACGCTCATCATCTGCAAGACCCACATCGGCAAAGGCAGCCCGAACCGCGCCAACACCTCCAAGGCCCACGGCGAACCTCTGGGTGCCGAAGAAATCAAGCTGACCCGCGAAGCCCTGAACTGGCCCTACGCGCCGTTCACCATCCCCAAAGACATCGCTGCCGCCTGGGATGCCAAGGCCGCCGGAGCCGCGCGCGAAGCCGCCTGGAACGACCAGTTCGCCGCCTACAAAAAGGCCTTCCCCGCAGAAGCCAAAGAGCTGCTGCGCCGCATGAAGGGCGAGCTGCCCAAGAACTTTGCCCAGACCGCTGTGGACACCGTGATCGCCGCCCACACCAAGGGTGAAACGGTGGCCTCGCGCAAAGCCTCGCAGCTGGCACTCGAATCCTTCACCGCCGCCCTGCCCGAAATGCTGGGTGGCTCGGCCGACCTGACCGGCTCCAACCTGACCAACACCAAGAGCACGCCCAACCTGCGCTTCGACACCATCACCGGTGTGGGCAACGGTGGCCGCCACATCAATTACGGCGTGCGCGAATTCGGCATGGCCGCCATCATGAACGGCGTGGCCCTGCACGGTGGTTTCATTCCTTACGGCGGCACCTTCCTGACCTTCAGCGACTACAGCCGCAATGCTATCCGCATGGCCGCGCTGATGAAGCTGCGCGTGGTGCACGTGTTCACCCACGACTCCATCGGCCTGGGCGAAGACGGCCCGACCCACCAGTCGGTCGAGCACGCCGCCAGCCTGCGTTTGATCCCCAACCTGGACGTGTGGCGTCCGGGCGATACCGCCGAAACCGCCGTGGCCTGGGCCGTGGCCCTGGAAAGCAAGAGCCGCCCCAGCGCCTTGCTGCTGAGCCGCCAGAACATCGCCTACGCCGCCAAGGCCGACCTGGGCGAGATCAGCCGCGGTGCCTACGTGCTGTCCGAGCCCAGCGCCGTCGGCCTGAAGAAAAAGGCCCAGGCCGTCATCATCGCCACCGGCTCCGAAGTGCAACTGGCCCTGGCCGCCCAGGCCTTGCTGGCCACCCAAAAAATCGCCGTGCGCGTGGTCTCCATGCCCAGCACCAGCGTGTTCGACCGCCAGACCGAAGCCTACAAATCCGAAGTGCTGCCCGCAGGCGTGCCGCGCATCGCGGTTGAAATGGGCGTGACCGACGGCTGGTGGAAGTACGGCTGTGCCGCCGTGGTCGGCCTGGACACCTACGGCGAATCCGCACCGGCTCCCGTGCTGTTCAAGCTCTTCGGCTTCACGCCCGAGAACGTGGCCGCTACGGTGCAAAAAGTGCTGGCCCCGAAAAAGAAGAAGAAGTAAAGAAGTAGTCATTCGTGCAGCCCCGGGCTCGCCTGGGGCTATCCGTGCAAGCGTCACCTTTTGTTAACTCCTGGAGATAGAGACATGACCATCAAAATTGGTATCAACGGCTTTGGCCGCATTGGCCGCATGGTGTTCCGCGCTGCGGTGCAGAACTTTGACGACGTGGAAATCGTCGGCATCAACGACTTGCTGGAGCCCGACTACCTGGCTTACATGCTGCAGTACGACAGCGTGCACGGCCGCTTCAAGGGCGAAGTGTCGGTGGACAACGGCGTGCTCATCGTCAACGGCAAAAAGATCCGCCTGACGCAAGAGCGCGACCCGGCCAACCTGAAATGGGCCGACGTGGGTGCCGACATCGTGGTCGAATCCACCGGCCTGTTCCTGACCAAGGAAACCGCCCAGAAGCACATCGACGCAGGTGCGAAAAAGGTCATCCTGTCGGCCCCTTCCAAAGACGACACCCCCATGTTCGTCTACGGCGTGAACGACAAGACCTACGCTGGCCAGGCCATCATCTCCAACGCATCGTGCACCACCAACTGCCTGGCCCCCCTGGCCAAGGTGATCAACGACAAGTTCGGCATCAAGCGCGGCCTGATGACCACCGTGCACGCTGCCACCGCCACGCAAAAAACCGTGGACGGCCCGTCGAACAAAGACTGGCGCGGTGGCCGTGGCATTCTGGAAAACATCATCCCCTCCAGCACCGGTGCCGCCAAGGCCGTGGGCGTGGTCATTCCTGAGCTGAACAAGAAGCTCACCGGCATGGCCTTCCGCGTGCCCACCAGCGACGTGTCGGTGGTCGACTTGACCGTGGAGCTGAACACCTCGGCCACCATCGCCGAAATCAACGCCGAGCTCAAGGCGCAGTCCGAAGGCGCCATGAAGGGCGTGCTGGGCTACACCGAAGACAAGGTGGTTGCCACCGACTTCCGTGGCGACAGCCGCACCTCCATCTACGACGCAGACGCCTCCATCGCCCTGGACGGCACCTTCGTCAAGCTGGTGAGCTGGTACGACAACGAATGGGGCTACTCCAACAAAGTGTTGGAAATGACCCGCGTGATGGCCAAGTAAGCTGCGGCTTACTGCTCCTCAACAACGCGCCTTCGGGCGCGTTTTTTGTTTTAAGCCGCCGTAAAACAGTTATCCACAAACAGGTGCGCGCCGTTGACGAAGCTGGCTTCGTCGCTGGCCAGGAACAGCGCGGCCTTGGCGACCTCTTCGGGCTGGCACAGGCGGCCTTGCTGTAGCGACAGGGCGGCGACCGAGGCGTCTACGCCGTGCTGGGTCAGGGCGGCAATTTCGCGCTGGCCGTGGGGGGTGTCGATGAAGCCGGGGCAGACCGCGTTGCAGCGTATGCCCCGGTCGCGGTACTCCACGGCTACGGCGCGGGCCAGCATGGCGCAGGCCCCCTTGGTCATGCAGTACAGCACCTCCAGCGGCGTGGCCGCTACCGACGAGATGGAGGCGGTGCAGACGATGCTGCCCTTGCCGGCCGCCAGCATTTGCGGCAGCACGGCGCGGGTCACCATGAACATGCTTTTCACGTTGATGTCCATCAGCCGGTCGAAGTCCTCGTCGGTGGTGTCCAGAAAGGGCTTCACGACGATGGTGCCCGCGTGGTTGAACAGCACCGAGACCGGGCCAAAGCGGGCGTTGGCACCGGCCAGCGCGTGCTCGATCTGCGCCCGGTCCGACACATCGGCCTGGAAGAATGCCGCCTCGCCCCCGGCCTGCAGGATCTCGGCCACCACAGCTTCGCCTGCGGCCACGTTGATGTCGAAGATCGCCACCCGCGCACCCTCGGCGGCGAACAGCTTGGATGCCGCGCCGCCTGCGCCGGTGGCACCGCCGGAGATGATGGCCGTCTTGCCTGCGAGTCTGCCTGCCATGGGAGGGGTCCTTTCAAGGGGTGGGAGGGGTTGGAATCGGGGTGCGTCCAGTCTAGAGCACGGCGCAGCCCATCGCCACCCAGTTGCTATTTAATTAGTAGCTGCTCTCGCTGGTAGCATAAGCACAAGCACCCTTTTTGATTGAAAACTCCCCCATGCACATCGGCATCGTCTACGCCGCCCTCGCCTACGCGGCCTGGGGCCTGTTTCCACTGTACTTCCACCAGCTTGCGGGCATTCCGGCGCTGGAGGTGGTGGTGCACCGCACGGTGTGGTCGCTGGTGTTTGTGCTGGGCGTGCTGCTGGTGCGCAGGCACTGGGGCTGGATGCGGGCTCTAAAGCCCCGGGTGCTGGGGGCGTTTGCACTGTCGGCCCTGCTGCTATCAGGCAACTGGCTGACGTATGTCTGGGCGGTGCAGAACCAGCATGTGGTGGATGCCAGCCTGGGCTATTTCATCTTGCCGCTGGTCAATGTGGCGCTGGGCTATGTGTTTCTGCGCGAACGCCCACGCCCCGGCCAATGGCTGGCGGTGGCCGTGGCCGCGGCGGGCGTGCTGTGGCTGACCGTGCAAACCGGCCGCCTGCCCTGGATTGCGCTGGTGCTGGCCACCACCTTCGGGTTCTACGGCCTGCTGCGCAAGGTGGCCAGCCTGGGCGCGCTAGAAGGCCTGGCGCTGGAGACCATGCTGCTGGCCCCGCTAGGCCTGGGTGCGCTGGCCTGGTGGAGCGCACAGGGCCAGGGCGTGCTGGTGCAGGGCGATGCGTCCGCGATGGCCTGGTTGCTGCTGGCCGGGCCGCTGACCGCCATCCCTTTGCTGCTGTTCGCCGCCGGTGCGCGGCGCATTCCGCTGACCACCCTGGGCATATTGCAGTACATCTCGCCCACGCTGCAGTTCGCCCTGGGCGTGTGGGTGTTCCACGAGCCGTTCCAGATGGCGCGGCTGGCGGGCTTTGTGCTGATCTGGGCGGCGCTGGGGGTATACAGCGTAGAGGGCTGGCTGGCGGCAGGCCGCAAGGGGCATTGAGTACAAAAAGTGCCCCCCGTGCTTATGGCAAGAGCGTGAGCGGCTATAAAAAATAGAGCAAACGGCATTTCATCCATTTGGAGGATGAAACCGCCGCCCACCCGGTTCCCTGTCCACCCGCAGCGGAATACAGTGGCTGTATGCAGCAAGGAGAAGCGTGATGGCGGACACCCTGGAACTGGAGCTTTTGGCGGACGAGATTGCCGCTGTGGGCGAGGTCCTGGCCGCCACCCCACCCGACCAGCCCGCCGCGCGCTGGTTTGCCTACCTGGCCTACACCACCCTGGTCCAGCACGCCGAAGCCAAGTACCAGATTCCCGATGGCTTCGAGGTGTTCCGGCCCGATGCCGCCAGCGTGCGCGAGTGGATCGCGGGCCGCGGCAAGCTGCCCCAGGAGATCCAGGAGGAGCTGGAGCGCCTGCTCAAGGCCATGGCCGAGGAAGGCAAAGACATCGCCACTTACCTCTGCGAAGCCTACTGCGCGGCCAAGGCCACCAAGGCCGACGAGCTGGTGGCCTTCGCCCTGGATATCGCATCCATCAAGGCCCTGCTGCTGGCCTACAGCGGTGACCTGCTGTACCTGGGCGGCGTGCCGGTGACCGCAGTGTTCGCGCTGCTGCTGCGCATGGGCACGCTGGAAAAACTGTGCCAGTGCCCGAAATAGCGAGCCCACGATGGACAACCTGGCCAAACTGGTTTCCGCGCTGGCTTCGCTGGCCTGGCCGGTGCTGCTCGGCCTGCTGCTGTACAAGCTCCACGTGCCGATCCGCACCCTGCTCGAATCGGCGCTGAAGCGCAAGTTCACCATCAAGGTGGCGGGCAATGAGCTGACGATGGAAGAGGCCTCCGAGCAGCAACGCGCCATCGTCAGCGACCTGCAAACCAAGCTGGCCGAGCTGGAAAAGCGGCTCCACCTGGACCCGGCCCCGGTACCAGCGCAGATGGCCGCGCCCGCCGCCAGCGGCAAGCGCATCCTGTGGGTCGACGACCAGCCCAGGAACAACAGCTATTTCGTCGCAACGCTGGAAGAGCTGGGCGTGCGGGTCGATACAGCGCTGAGCACCGACGAAGGCATCGCGCAGTTCAAGAAACTCACCTACGACATCGTGGTGTCGGACATGGGGCGGCCCGAGAGCGACACGGCAGGCATCGACCTCACCCGCAAAATCAAGTTGATCAACCCGCAGACGCCCGTCTACATCTTCTGCGGTGCGTGGGCCGCCCGCAGTTTCCGTGCCGAAGCACTGGCCGCGGGAGCCACCGAAATCACCGCCTCCAGTAGCACGCTGCTCAGTGCGCTAGAACTATCGGCTGGGGAGTAACCCCCGTCCAATCCCTACACCGCCGACACCCAGTCCCCACCCAGCACCACCTCCGCCGATGCAATCCGCGCATCCACCGAAGTGCCCACGTGCAGTTGGTAGCCCCCCGCCTCCGCCACCCAGGCGGCGCGGTCCACGTCATAGAACGCAAAGGCCCGCATGCCCAGCCGGAACTGCGCCGTGCCGGTTTCCCCTGCGGCCAGGGTCAGCTTGGCAAAGCCCTTGAGCTCTTGCGCGGGACGCGGCAGGCTGGCGCTGGTGTCGGCAACAAAAAGTTGCACCACGGTTTGCCCGGTACGTTGACCGACGTTCTGCACATCCATCTCCACCAGCAATTCGCCGCCGGGCTGTAACTCCGTGGAAGCCAGACGCAGCGCACCATAGCGGAACTGCGTGTACGACAGACCGTGGCCAAAGGGGAACAGCGGGGCGATGTTTTTCTGCTGGTAGTGGCGGTAGCCGATGAGGATGCCCTCGTCGTACACCACATGGCCGTTTACGCCGGGGTAGTGCAAGGCGTTGCCAAAGCCCACGGTGTCTTGCAGCTGCATGGGCCAGGTTTGCGGCAGGCGGCCACCGGGCTCGGCGGTGCCCAGCAGCACGTCGGCGATGGCGTTGCCGCACTCCTGGCCGGGGTACCAGGCTTGCAGCACGGCGGGCACGTCGGCCAGCCAGGGCAGGGCGACGGGCGAGCCGGTTTGCAATACCACCACGGTGCGCGGGTTGGCGGCCACCACGCGGGCGATCAGGGCGTTCTGGCTGTGCGGCAGGGTGATGCCGCTGCGGTCCAGGCCCTCGTTGTCCCACTCGGCGTTGAGCCCGGCAAACACCACGGCGACATCCGCATGGCGGGCGGCTTCCACGGCGGCGGCGATGTCGGCCTCGCCCAGCACGCGGTAAGCACCGAAGCGCAGGGCGTGGATGGGGGTGGACTCGGGCGTGCCGGTGCTGAACTCGATGACCACCTCGCACACCTGGCCCTGGGCCAGCGTGCGGCTGTGGCGCACCTCGTTGCAGCCGAAGGTGAAGTACGTGTCGCCCCGGTTCCAGCCGCTCCAGGCATCCACCGCCAGGTCGCCGTTGATATACGCCCGGCTCAGGCCCGCGCTGACCAGCGAGAACTGGTGCTCCCCCGCCTCGGCGGCCACAAAGCGCAGCGTGGCCCGGGCCGAGAAGGCATCGGCCGTGACGGCTGCGTCCACGGTGTCGATCCAGAGTTGCTCGGTGTTGTGCACCGTCTGGCGGCAGACCACCGGGCCGCTGAAGTCCAGGCTGTTGAAAAACTCCAGCTGCATGGGCGTGTTCAGCACCGGCACATAGCGGTGGATGTCGGCCCCGGCGTGGTGGGTGAACGTAGTGTTTGGGCACTGTGCCTGCAGGGCCGCCAGCGGGGCGATGCGGTAGTGCGCGTTGACGGTGGCGCTGCCGCCGCCCATGGCCTGGGGCGTGACGGCGGCAATGCCGATCAGCGCCACGGTCTGGCCAGCCTGTGGGGCCAGCGGCAGCAGGCCTTCGTTCTTCAGCAGTACCGCGCCTTCAGAGCCCAGGCGGCGGATCAGCGCACGGTGGGCGGGCAGGTCGTCAGCGCGTTCGGCGGGAATGCCGGGGTTGGCAAACCCACCCACGCGCTCGATCAGTTGCAGCACGCGGCGGGCGCAGGCGCGCACGGCATCAGCGGGCAGCAAGCCGTCTTTTACCGCCTGCACCAGTTTGGCACCGCGCTCCACCGCCGGGCCGGGCATTTCCAGGTCGCACCCGGCCAGCACGCCTTCTACCGTGCTGTGCAGGCCCATCCAGTCGGACATCACCAGGCCGGTAAAGCCCCATTCGTCGCGCAGCACCTGCTGCAGCATGCGCTGGTGGTCGGCCGCAAAAATGCCGTCCAGGCGGTTGTAGCCGGTCATCACGGCCATCACACCCGCTTCCTTGACGGCCCGCTCAAACGGCAGCAGGTACAGCTCGCGCAGGGCCCGCTCGGGGATGTCGGAGCTCATGCTCATGCGCTGGTATTCGCTGTCGTTGCCCACAAAGTGCTTGATGGTGGCGGCCACGCCGGTGCTTTGCACGCCGCGCACATAGGCCACACCCAGCTCGGAGCTGAGCCAGGGGTCTTCGGAGTGGCATTCGAAGTTGCGGCCATTGAGCACCGTGCGGTGCAGGTTGACGGTGGGGGCCAGCAGCACGCTGGCACCTTTGAGTTTGGCCTCGGTGCCCAGGGCCGCGCCGGTTTGCTCGATCAGCGCCGGGTTCCAGGTGGAGGCCAGTGCTATGCCGACGGGGAAGCAGGCTGTCGTGGGGCCGTCTTTGAAGACGCCGCCACGTGCGCCGTTGGGGCCGTCGGTCACCTTGATGGCGGGCACGCCCAGGCGCGGCACGGGCACGGTGGTCCAGAAGTCGGCCCCGGCGAGCAGGCCCACCTGCTCCTCCAGGGTCATTTGGTCGAGCAGGAATTCGATATTGGGTGTCATGGTGAACTCTCTTTCTTTGTTGTTGGAAAACGGTTGTAGCGTTTAGGCAATGCCCAGCATGCGGCGGTTCGCGGCTGCGTCGGTGCCGCTGGCGGCGAAGTCATCAAAGGCGCGCTCGGCCACACGGATCAGGTGGTCGGTGATAAAGGGCGCGCCCTCGGCGGCGCCTTGCTCGGGGTGCTTGATGCAGCATTCCCACTCCAGCACCGCCCAGCCCCGGTAGCCGTACTGGGTGAGCTTGCTGAAGATGGCGCGAAAGTCCACCTGGCCGTCGCCCAGCGAGCGGAAGCGCCCGGCGCGGTCTTGCCATTTCTGGAAGCCGCCGTACACCCCTGTGCGGCCATTCGGGCGGAATTCGGCATCCTTGACGTGGAAGGCCTTGATGCGGTCGTGGTAGAGGTCGATGTAGGCCAGGTAGTCGAGCTGCTGCAGCACAAAGTGGCTGGGGTCATACAGCAGGCAGGCGCGCGGGTGCTGGTGCACGCGGTCCAAGAACATCTCGTAGCTGGCACCATCGCACAGGTCTTCGCCGGGGTGCACTTCGTAGCACACGTCTACGCCCGCGGTATCGAACGCATCCAATATCGGCAGCCAGCGCTTGGCCAGTTCGTCAAAAGCCGCCTCCACCAGCCCCGCCGGGCGCTGCGGCCAGGGGTAGAGGTAGGGCCAGGCCAGCGCACCGCTGAAGGTGGCGTGCGACTTCAACCCCAGCCGCTGCGAGGCCTGGGCCGCCAGCTTGAGTTGCGCGATGGCCCAGGCCGTGCGCTCGGCCGGTTTGCCGCGCACTGCCTCGGGGGCGAAGCCGTCCATCGGCAGGTCGTAGGCCGGGTGCACCGCCACCAGTTGGCCTTGCAAGTGGGTGGACAACTCGGTAATCACCAGCCCGTGCTCGGCCAGCTGGCCGGTGACTTCGTCGCAGTAGGTCTGGCTCTCGGCGGCGCGGGCCAGGTTGAACAAACGCCCATCCCAGCTGGGGATTTGCACGCCCTTGTAGCCCAGCCCGGCCGCCCAGCGGGCGATGTTGGGCAGGGTGTTGAAAGGGGCGGTGTCGCCCGCAAACTGGGCCAGAAAGATAGCCGGGCCTTGGATGCTGTTGTGTGCCATATCAGCCTAGATGTTGGGTGAGAAATGCATGGCTGTTGCGCAGCGTGCCCGCAAAATCCACCGGGTGGTCGTGCTCGAACACCACCAGGTCGGTGCGGGTTTTCAGCTGCGCCAGCAAGGCCGCCCAGGGCACGATGCCTTGGCCCAGCGTAGTCCAGCCGTCCTCGGCCAGCGCCATGCGCGGGGGGGCAATGTCTTTGGCGTGCACCGCCACCAGGCGGTCGGCAAATTTGTCCAGCCACACCTGCGGGTCGGCCCCGGCGCGACTGACCCAGCCCAGGTCGGCCTCCCAGCCCAGTTGCGCGGGTGTAGCGGCGGAAAAGATCCATTCCAGCGCGGTACGGCCCTCGTACGGCAAGAACTCGAAATCGTGGTTGTGGTACGCCAGTTGCACGCCATGCGCACGCAGCGCATCGCCCAGCGCGGCCAGGCGCTGGCCCAGGGCCACAAAGCCCGCCGCGGTGGGCGAACGCTCGCCCATGGGCAGCCAGGGCATGACCACCAACGGGCAGCCGGTGAGGCGGCAGGCTTCGATGACGGTGGCGATGTCGGTTTCCAGCAGCGCCAGCGCGGCGTGCATGGACGACACCTGCAGGCCGTGCGCGGCCACCTTGTCGGCAAAGGCCTGCGGCGTGAGGCCGTGGGTGGCCACGGTTTCCACCCAGGTGAAGCCGCAGCTGCGCGCCAGGGCCAGTTGCACATCGAGGTCGCCTGCTTCGCGCAGGGAATAGATTTGTACCGAGATTTTCATGGTGTATTACCCCTCACCCCCAGGCTGCAGTGCTGCGCACTTTCCGCCAACCCCCTCGCAGGGGGCAACACCAGCAGCCTGGCAAAGCCAGTTCTGCGGTGTTTCTGGACGGCGTGCGTTCTGGCTGTGGCGAAAGTTCGGATAGTTGTCATCGTGCTTCCTTAAGGGTTAAAAAAGTTTTTGGGTCAGCGGCGCGGGGCGCTCGCAGGTGGTGGTGGTGCGTTGGGGCTTGCCGGTGCGGGCGGCATCCAGGGCGCGCTCCATCACTTCCAGCACGTGCAGGGCCAGGGCTTCGCTGCAGCGGTGCGGGCGGTCGGCGGCAATCGCCTGGGCCATGTCAATCAGGCCGATGCCGCGCGCGTTGGTGGTGTAGGGGCGCTTGTCGGGGCTGCGCGTCCAGTCGCCCAGCTGGCGGGCGAACTTCACCGTGCCGCCAAACTGGTTGGGGTCGTGGCCCAGGATGCTGCCGTCTTCGCCGTACAGCTCGATGGGCGCGTGGCTGTGCTTCCACACGTCGAAGCTGCAGGTCAGCACCACCTCGGCACCGCTGGCAAAACTCAACTGGCTGACGATGTGGGTGGGCGTGTCCACCGCGATCTTTTGGCCCTTGCGCTCGCCCAGCGGCACGGTGCGCGTGGTGTGCGCGGTGTGGGCCGTGCCGCGCACGCTGGCAATGGGACCGAGGTGGTTGACCAGGTGCGTCAGGTAGTACACGCCCATGTCGAACATCGGGCCCGCGCCGGGCTGGTAGAAGAAGGCCGGATTGGGGTGCCAATGGTCCGGCCCGTGGCCCATGAACTGCGCCGTGGCATAGCGGATGGCGCCCACCGTGCCCGCGTCCACCAGGGCGCGCACGGTTTGCGCACCGGCGCCCAAAAAGGTGTCTGGCGCGCAGCCTATGCGCAGCTTTTTGCGCTTGGCCAGCGCCACCAGTTCCTTGCCTTGCGCAAAGCTGGCGGCCAGCGGCTTTTCGGTGAAAAAGTGCTTGCCCGCGTTGAGCACCTGCAGGCCGGTGGCGTGGTGGGCCTGGGGCGGCGTGAGGTTGAGCACGATGCTGGCATCGCTGGCCAGGAGCTGCTCCACGGTCATGAACGGCAGGCCGAATTCTTCGGCGCGTTTTTGCGCTGCCGCAGGCACCGCGTCGGCCACGCCGACGATGCGGAACAGGCGGCTGCGCTTGAGGGTGCGCAGGTAGGCCGGGAAGATGTTGCCGGCACCGATGATGCCGAGGGCGATAGCCATGGAACGGGTCTCCTTCTTAGTTGGAAAAATGGGGGCCGGGGCCCACCGATTCGCGCCACACCACCAGGGGGGCGAAGTCGCGCTGCACCTCCAGCGCCAGCCCGTAACAGAGGTTGAGCACGTGGCGGCAGCTTTGCGCACCCAGTTCGGCGATGGGCATGTGCACGGTGGTCAGCGGCGGGGCGGTGTAGGTGGCCACATCGGTATCGTCGTAGCCGATCACCGACACGTCCTGCGGCACCTTCAGCCCGGCCTGGGTGAAGCGCGAAATCGCGGCCATGGCCATCACATCGTTGGCGCAGAACACGGCGGTGAAGCTGCGGTCCTTGCGTTTGAGCAGGCGGGTGGCAGCCGCGTGGCCGCTGGCAAAGGTGAAGCCGCCGTCCATGCGGTGGGCGGATTTGACTTCGATGTCCTGCTGCGCCAGCGCCGCGTAAAAGCCCTGCATGCGCTGCGCGTTGTCGGGTGCGTCCAGCGCGCCCTGGATGGTGGCAATGGCGCGGTGGCCTTGGGACAGCAATGCCCGGGCGGCCAGCCGCCCGCCGAGTTCGTGGTCGGCAAAGAACGCGCGCTCGCCCAGGGCCGGGCTCTGGCGATTCAGCAGCACCACGCGCGGAAAGCGCAGCTGCAGCGCCTGCAAATCGGATTCCAGCAGGTGGTTGCTGAACACCAGGATGCCGTCGCACTCGCGCTGCACCAAAAACTCCACGCCCTCCAGCGCTTGCTGGCGCGGGTCGCCCTGACCGCAGCCGCTGGCCACCACCATGTGGCGGCCCACGGCGCGCAGCTCGGCATCAATGGCGTTAAGGATGCGCGAGATGAAGGACCCGCCGAATTCGGGCACGTATACGCCCACCATGCCCAGGGTCTTGAGCGACAGCGCGCGGGCCACGTTGGATGGCCGAAAGTCCAGTGCCTGCACCGCCGCCTGCACCTTGGCCACCGCGTCGGCCGACACCGCGCCCTTGCCCGACATGGCCCGCGACGCGGTGCCTACGCCTACGCCTGCCAGCTTTGCTACGTCCTTGATGGTGGCCATCTTTCCCGCATTTCCTGTTAGTGTGGAACCGGTTCCACAATGGATGCGGAATTTACCATCTAGCCTAGGAGCATGGGCATTGCGGGAAACCCTAGGGGCTGGCTTGCCGTTGGCGTTTACGGCGATCCCTGGCCGGGTGATGCGCCCGGCGGCGCAGTTACTTGTTCTTTTGCGCAAAAGAAAAGTAACCAAAAGAAAGGCGCCCCAACTGTCTGCGCCCTCCGCTGGCGCTACGGGAACCTGCGGTGCTCGCTTTGGGCGGGGTCTGGCTAAACTCGCCTGCGGCTCAGACAGACGCCAGCCCTGATCCGCCCAAAGCTGTGCTCCTCGGCGCATACAGATGGGGACCCCGGGTGCGGGATCGGGGGCGCTGTGCGCCCCATCGCGCCTAGGGCGCGAGCCCCTGTCTTGCCCCTTCCCCCTCCGGGGGAAGGTTGGGATGGGGGCTGGAGCCCAGGCCGTCTTCCCTATCAGATATAGGGGTCAAATCGGCCTCTACCGCCCATTCCACTGGCGCAAGCAGCTATAGAAAAAGGAGCAATTAAGCTGCCACCCGTACCTGGCTGCGTGCCGCCTCGGTGTGCCGTACTGGCGACAAACCGAACAGGCGGCCGTATTCGCGGGTGAACTGGGGCACGCTCTCGTAGCCCACAGCGAAGGCGGCGCTGCTGGCGCTGATGCCTTCGGACAGCATCAGCCGCTGCGCTTCGATCAGGCGCAACTGTTTCTGGAACTGCAGCGGCGAGAGCGAGGTGAGACTGCGGAAATGCTGGTGGAAGGACGACGGGCTCATGCCTGCCACCGCCGCCAGCCGCTCCACCGGCAGGGTTTGGGCAAACTCGGCCCGCAGCACGGCCACGGCTTTGGCGACACGGGGCGCGTGGCCATCGGGCCAGCCCAGGCGGCGGATGGCCGCGCCGTGCCGCCCGGCCAGCAGCCAGTAGTGCAGCTCGCGCACGCCTTGCGCCTGTAAAACCGGCAGGGCTGCCGGACGGTCCAGCAGGAGCACCAGCCGCAGGGCGGCGTCGGCCACCTCGGCCTCGGTGGCATCCACCCGCACCGGGGCGTAGCTGCCTTCGGGCCTCGGGTCCATCTGCGCGGCCAGGTCGGCCACCACGGCCAGGTCCAGCGGCAGCACCAGCGACAAATAGGGCGCGGCGGCGCTGGCGCGGGTGATCTGGTTGACGGTGGGCACATCGGCGGTGATCAGCAGCGAGTCGCCTGCGCTGAACGCAAACGCCTGTATGCCCGTGGTCACCAGCTTGCTGCCCTGCACCACCAGGCACACCATGGGCTGCGCCACCGCGTGCATCAGCCCGCTGGGCTCGGTGGCGCGGGCGACGGCCAGGCCGGGGATGGGCGTGGGGGTCAGGCCGGTGGCATGGGGGTGGGCCTCGGCGTAACGGCCCACGGCGTGCAGGAGTGTGGTCATGGCCCAAGCGTATCCGGTTGCCGTCGCGTGCGGATGGGTTTTGGAGGATCAGGCAAGGAACGCCGCGCAACAGGCAACTGCGTGCAGCCCCCGCGCCAGACACTGAAACCCTCACACAACCGGAGCTTTCGAATGCAAAAAATCACCCTCATCACCGGAGCCAGCCGCGGCCTGGGCCGCAACACCGCCCTCAGCGTGGCCCGCCGGGGCGGCGATGTCATCGTCACCTACCACAGCCGCAGCGCCGAGGCCCAGGCCGTGGTGGCCGAGGTGCAGGCGCTGGGCCGCAAAGCCGTGGCCTTGCAGCTCGACACCGGCGTGGTGGGCACGTTCGCCGCCTTTGCCGACCGGCTGCGCAGCGCCCTGCAGGCCACCTGGCAGCGCGACACGTTCGACCACCTGGTCAACAACGCGGGTCACGGCGAATTTGCGCCCTTTACCAGCACCACCGAAGCGCAGTTTGACGGCCTGGTCAACGTGCACCTCAAGGGCGTGTTCTTCCTCACGCAAACCCTGCTGCCGCTGCTGGCCGACGGCGGGCGCATCGTCAACTTCTCCAGCGGGCTGACGCGCCTGAACTACCCGGGCTTTGCCGCCTACGCCGCCATGAAGGGCGCGGTGGAGGTGCTCACCAACTACCTGGCCAAAGAGCTGGGCGCACGCGGCATTGCCGTCAACACCGTGGCCCCCGGCGCGATCGAGACCGACTTTGGCGGCGGCGCGGTGCGCGACACCCCCGCGATGAACCAACACATCGCCCAGATCACCGCCCTGGGCCGCGTCGGCCTGCCCGACGACATCGGCCCCATGGTCGCCAGCCTGCTGGGCGAGGACAACCGCTGGGTCAACGCGCAGCGCATCGAGGTATCGGGCGGGCAGGGAATTTGATGGGCATTAAATAAAAAGCATAGCTGCTTGCGCTTATGGCTGTATCGCAGGCAGCCTCTTTGGAATATGTAGATCCTTCAAGCTGGAGGTAAAACATTTCGTAAATTTCGAAGTATCCATATGTTTTAAGCGTGTTTTCTACGAATGGTTGGGTTTTTAGAATTTGGCCTGTTTGCCGACCTGCCAACGCAAGGCAACGCCCCTACGGTCTGCAAGACCGGTCATCCCAACCCATTCAGGAGCCAACATGCACATCATTGTGGAAACCCAAGGCATCAACACCCAGCAACTCAGCGCAGACAGCGACCAGCGGCTGCGTTTTGCCTTGCGCCGTATGGCCTGGCTCATCGATACGGTGCGGGTCAGCTTTCGCGATGCCAACGGCCCGCGCGGCGGTGTGGACAAGCAATGCCAGGTGCAGCTGCACCTGCGCAACCGAGGCAGCATCGTGGTCAAAACCACGGCCAGCGACTGGGTGGCCGCTCTGCAAGCGGCCATTCGCCGCGCCGTCAGCCGCGTGGTTAAACATCTGCAACAGTCGCGCCCGCAGCATGCCCAGCCACTCAAACGCCTGGCCATCGCACGCACCGACATAGTACTCAGCCACGCAAGTATCGGAACATGAAAGCGCGCTTTCGCACCCATACCGTCGTTGCAAAGCCTCGCCATAGCCACAGCTATGTCTGCGTTTTGCGCCTAGGCCTGCGCGCGAAATCATCACTTTCATTTTGTTCCTCTACTTACGTGCCTGAGTACTAGGCACAAACTCTTAAACATTTTTGCGTCAACGCAGCGGAGGACCAGAGCATGGAAACCATCGGAACCTGGTGGATGTGGGTGGGCTTTGCCGTCTTTGTGGTGGTAGCCATTGGTATCGATTTGTGGGTGATGGAGCGCCAGGGCGCGCACCAGGTCACCATGAAAGAGGCCGCCGGATGGAGCCTGCTGTGGTTCTCGCTGGCCTTTGTGTTCGTGGCCCTGCTATGGGCTTACCTGGATTTTGACCAGGGCCGGGCGGTGGCCAACACCGTGTCCATGCAGTTCATTACCGGCTACCTGGTAGAAAAGAGCCTGTCGGTGGACAACATCTTTGTGTTCCTGATGATCTTCAGCTACTTTGGTGTGCCAGCCCCGTACCAAAAGCGGGCGCTGATCATCGGCATCATCGGTGCCATCGTGCTGCGGGCCATCCTGATCCTGGCCGGTGCCTGGCTGCTGGCCACCTTCCACTGGCTGCTGTATGTGTTCGGCGCGTTCCTGGTATTTACCGGTGCCAAGATGTGGCTGGCGGCGGGCAAGGAGCCCGATATTGCCCACAACCCGGTGCTGCGTTTTCTGCGCGGCCGCATGAAGATCGCCCCCCATTTCGACGGCGAAAATCTGACCACGCTGGTCAACGGCGTCAAGCACTACACCCCGATGTTCGTGGTGCTGGTGCTGATCGGCACCACCGACCTGATCTTTGCGGTGGACAGCATTCCGGCCATCTTCGCCATCACCAGCGACCCGTTCATCGTGCTCACGGCCAACATTTTTGCCATCCTGGGTCTGCGCGCCTTGTACTTCCTGCTAGCCGACCTGGCAGACCGCTTCCACCTGCTGGCCTACGGCCTGGCGCTGGTGCTGATATTCATTGGCGGCAAAATGCTGCTGATTGACCTGGTCAAAATTCCGATTGGTTATGCCTTGCTGGTCACGGCAGCGCTGATTACAGCCTCCATCGTGGCCTCGCTGGTCACCTCACGCAAACCTGGACCCTCCGCACACTGATGCTCAGCTACTCCCAAAGACTACGCCACTGGCTACGCGGCCTGGAGCCCAAAGTGCTGGCCCACCTGCACGGTCCCCTGCTGGAGCGGGCCAAGCCCTGGCTGGACCGGCACGACGTGTTCGACTTCAACCGCCGTCCGCTGGCCCTGGGTGTAGCGATTGGGATGTTTTGCGGCCTGATCCCCGGGCCGTTGCAGGTGCCTTCTACCTTTGTGCTGTGCGCCTGGCTGCGCGGCAACGCGATTGCGGGCGCGCTGGCCACCTGTTACACCAACCCGCTGACCATCGTGCCGCTGTACGTGCTGGCCTTCCAGCTCGGGCAGTGGGTGCTGCCCGGCACCTACGTCCTGCCGCCCCTGCCCAGCCTGGATGCCGACTGGATGCAGGGCATGATGGCCTGGGCGCAGGCCATGGGCTGGCCCTTGTTGGTCGGCCTGCCGCTGATGGGCGCCGCCTTTGCCGCCATCGCCTATGTGGCCCTGCAAGCCCTGTGGCTGACCCCGGCTATCAAACGCGCCTGGCAGCTGGCTATGCGGGCGCGGCGGCGTAAGCAGGTTTAAAGCAAAGTATCTATTCATGGAATAGGTTAACTATTTGAATTGATTGGGATATTCTTGAATTTATATATTCAGCCATAGATAAATGCATGGCATCCCTCCCGCCCACCTACGACATGCTGCCAGTGCTCTAGGCCCCGGTAGGCGGCTAGCGCTTATGGAGTGGGCGGGAGCAGCTATTTATTCAATAGCATCCACCCATACCCATACGGCATAAACTGCCCCGTAGAATGGCTTTGGCGCCAGCGCGCCAAGTGTCGTGAGCCCAGGGTGATACGTTGCTCTGTCTCGCACTGTGGGGTACCCCATGGTTGTTGTGTGCCGAGCCATCTCGGTGCGTGCGCCGCATGCGCAGTTTGCGCAGATTGCCCACGCCGGACCTGCTGGTTGGCGCGCTGGTTGCCACCTTCTTTGGGGCCTATGCGAGACATTTCCTACCGAACCTGGATCGCCCGCAGCCTGGCACGCGGCTTGTTGGCCGATGCCCACCAGCCTGGCGGCACCAGCGCAGCCGCTCTGCAGGCGCGGGCGGCCGCCACGCTGGGTGACAACCCGGCATGGCTTCCAGCCGTCGTCGCGCCTTTGGCGATGCTGCCCGCCACCAGCTGGCAACACATGGACCTGGATACGCTGACGCAGCGCATTCTGGGGCCTGCGCCCGGGCAGTCCCCCCTGGTAGACGACGAAAACCACGGCGCAGAATTACCAGCCGCACACCCTTTTGACGCAGCCTTTGCAAACGGCGCGCGACCGCA
The DNA here is from genome assembly GCF_056521425.1 of Rhodoferax sp. LS1P39. NCBI lineage: Bacteria > Pseudomonadati > Pseudomonadota > Betaproteobacteria > Burkholderiales > Comamonadaceae > Rhodoferax > Rhodoferax sp. LS1P39. Next base: position 81,566 of record NZ_JBWMAV010000006.1, read on the forward strand.
CATCCGGCGCTTGCTACTGCGCCCCGCCCGCATGCTGCCGCGGCCTCTAGGCCTGGATGGCTGCGAAATCCCCGATCTGGCAACCGTAGACGACCTGGCCGGGTGGCTGGAGATGCCGCTGGACCGATTAGCCTGGCTGGCTCCCGAAAGTCCCGTGGGGTCCGAGCACTACCGCTACCAGCTGCAGCCCAAGCGCACCGGCGGTTTGCGCCTGCTGGAAATTCCCAAGGTCACACTCAAACAGGTGCAGCGCGCGCTCTACAGCGGACTGCTGCAACACGTTCCGGTGCACGAGGCAGCGCACGGCTTTGTTCCTGGGCGCTCGGTCGCGACCCACGCAGCGGCCCATGCAGGCCAGGCCGTGGTGGTCCGGTTCGATCTGCGCGACTTCTTTGGCGGTATCCGCGCTGCCAGGGTCATGGCGCTGTGGCGTACCCTGGGCTATCCCCCCGGTGTGGCGCGTTGCCTGACAGCGCTGTGCACCCACCGGACCGCCAGGATGGTGGTGGATCGGTTGCGGGACGACGGAGGCCTGGACTGGCTGGGTGCCAAACGGCTGCAGTCCGCCCACCTGCCCCAGGGCGCGCCGACCTCGCCGACGTTGGCAAACCTGTGCGCCTTTGGGCTGGATCTGCGCCTGGACGGTTTGGCCTGGGTGTTCGGTGCCCGCTACACCCGTTATGCGGATGACTTGGTGTTTTCGGGTTCGGCGGCCTTGCGCCCGCAGTTCCGGGCGCTGCAGGCCTGGGTGGCGGCAATTGCCGAAGACGAAGGTTTTGCCTTGCATCCGGCCAAGACCCGTTGCCTGCCACAGCATCGGCAGCAACGCATCACCGGCATCGTGGTGAACGCGCGACCGCATACGCCACGGCAGGATTTCGACCGGCTCAAAGCCTGTTTGCACCAGTGCGTGCACCAGGGGCCAGCGTCGCAGAACCCTGCCGAACTGGTGGATTTCCGCGCCCATTTGCTGGGACGCATCGGCTGGGTAGGGCAGTTCAATGCTGCACGGGCAGCCAAGCTGATGGGCTTGTTCGAACAAATCCACTGGTGATGGATTCAAACAAAATCAGCCTCCAACGCCCATTCCATGGGCGCAAACAGCTACGTTTTAAATAGCGCCTTGCCCCCCGCCTTCCGCACCGCCCGCAGGTTCGGTGCGGGCGGCGCCCAGCTTTTGGTAGAGCGCGGCGCGGGAGATGCCGAGGGCGGCGGCAGCGGCGGCCTTGTTGCCTTTGGTCATGCGCAGGGCGGCGGCGATGGCGCTGCGTTCGGCGGCATCGACCACGCGGCTCAAGGGCTCCACCACATCGGAAACGGGCGATGGGGCCGGAACCGTTACCGTGCTGGGCAGCACGCTGGCCAGGTGCACGGCACCCAGGCGTTGGGTTTCGTGCATCAGCAGGGCGCGCTCCACCACGTTGCGCAGTTCGCGCACATTGCCCGGCCAGTGGTGCCCGGCCAGCACGGCGAAGGCATCGGGGTCGATCTCCAGCGGCTGGCCGATGCGCAAGGAGATATCTTCCAGCAGGCGCTCGACCAGCAGCGGCAGGTCTTCCAGGCGGTCGCGCAGCGGTGGCAGCGACATGGACAGCACGTTGAGCCGGTAGAACAGGTCGCTGCGGAAACGCCCGTCGGCCACGCGCGCGGCCAGGTCGATGCTGGTGGCGGCGATCACCCGCACATCCACCCGCACCAGCCGGTTGGCACCCAACGGCTCGATCTCCTGCTCTTGCAACACGCGCAGCAGCTTGGCCTGCAGAGCCAGGGGCATGTCGCCGATTTCGTCCAGAAACAGGGTGCCGCCGTCGGCGATCTTGAACTTGCCGTCGCGCCCGCGCCGGTCGGCACCGGTGTAGGCACCGGGTGCCGCGCCGAACAGCTCGGCTTCGAGCAGGGCCTCGGGGATGGCGGCGGCGTTGACGCTCACAAACGGCAGATGCGCCCGGGCCGATACGTTGTGGATCGCGTGGGCCAGCAGCTCTTTGCCGGTGCCGGTTTCGCCGGTCAGCAGCACGGTGGTGTCGAGCTGCGCCGCACGGCGCGCCTGGCGCTTGGTTTCCACGGCCAGCGCCGACATGCCCAGGAAAGAAGCTAGGCTGTATTTAGCGCGGCGGTTGTCGGCGAGTTCCTTTTCGGCGGCCTTGAGCTGGTGCTGCAGCTGCGCCATCTTGTGCATCACCGGCTTGAGGCCTTCGAGGTGGTTGTAGAGCACAAAACCCACGGCCCCGATGAGTTGCCCGGCCTCGTCGCGGATGGGCATGCGGGTGACCACCAGGTGCTCGTCACCAAACGGCATGATGTCGAGCACGATGGGGCGGCCGGTGCGCGCCACCTCGCGCATCTGGCTGTTGGGGATGATGTTTTCCACCGGCTGGCCCAGGACGGCGGCGGCGCTGGGCTGGCCGAGCTTGCGGGCGTATTTTTCGTTGATCCAGACCACCTCGGCATCCAGGTTGACGGCCAGCGCGCCTTCGCACAGGCCCTCCAGGCGCTCGAACATCGACTTCATGGCCATGGCGCGTACCGCGTCGGCGTCGTGGGTCTGGGTGCCGGGCCAGCGGCCAACGTCACCCGGGGTGGCTGCAGCCCGGATAGGGGCCACGGATGGTGGGTAGGTGGTGCCCATAGGTCGCGTGTCTCTTCGTTGTCTCAGGTCGTTTTTATGGTGCCGGGCGGAGCAGGGCCGTGCGCCGCGCACGCCGCCAGTCTAATGGCCGCCCTGGGCCGTCGGCCCAGCCCGACTGTCTCGCAGAAGTAACAAACTGTCCAGAAGTCTGGACACCTGCGCCGGGGCCACGGGCTGCCAGGCTGGTGGCGGAGGCGCGGCATTTCTGCGGTTTGTGCAGGTTTCTCCTCTGGCGCGCAGGCCTGAGGCGCTGCGGCGCGCCAGCGGACCCGAGGCTGGCACGCCTTGTGCCTATACAGCCAGGTATTACAACAACGGAGACACCCGCATGCTGGGCATTATTGGGATTTTTGCGTCTTTGGCGCTGCTGATTTTCTTGGCCCACCGTGGCTGGAACGTGATCTTTGTAGCGCCCCTGTGCGCCGCCGTGGCCATCGCCTTCAACTACGGCGACCTGCCCTTGATGGCCAGCTACACCCAGATCTTCATGCCCGCGCTGGGCAGCTATTTCGCCACCTATTTCCCGCTGTTTTTGCTGGGCGCGGTGTTCGGCAAACTGATGGACGAGTCGGGCGCGGCGCGCGCCATCGCCCAGCGCATCGTGGCCTGGGTGGGCGGCGAACGCGCCATCCTGGCGGTGGTGCTGGCCTGTGCGCTGCTGACCTACGGCGGGGTGTCGCTGTTTGTGGTGGCGTTCTCGGTGTACCCCATCGCGGCCTCGCTGTTCCGGGCAGCGGCCATTCCCAAACGGCTGATTCCGGCGGCCATCGGCCTGGGCAGCTTTACCTTCACCATGGTGGCGGTGCCGGGCACACCGGCGATCCAGAACGCCATCCCCATCCCGTTCTTCAAGACCACGGTGTATGCGGCGCCGGGCCTGTCCACCATTGCGGCGGTGTTCATGTTTGCCGCTGGCATGCTGTGGCTGTCGCAGCGCAGCGCCGCTGCCCGCAAGAACGGCGAAGGCTATGGCGAGCACAAGGAAGAGCTGGCCACGGTGGACAACGCCAATCTGCCCTCGTTCTTCATGGCGCTGCTGCCGATTCTGGTGGTGATTGGCATGAACTTCGTGCTGTCGCAGTACGTGATTCCGGCCTTTGACCACAGCTACCTCGACACCGACAAGTTCAAGCACATCGACCTGAAGAAGGTGCTGGCCATCTGGGCCATCATCGGTGCCATGGCGGCCGCCATCGTGGTGGTGGCGCTGACCAACCTGGGCCGCATCAAAGACCTGCGCGATGCCATTGGCAAGGGCACGCTGGGCTCGCTGCTGCCCATGGCCAACACCGCCTCCGAAGTAGGCTACGGCGCAGTGATCGCCGCACTGGCTGCGTTCGCGGTGGTGCGCGAGGGGCTGAAGTCGGTGGCTTCCGATCCCGTCGTTTCGTTGTGGCTGGTGGTCACGGTGCTGGCGGGTATGACCGGCTCGGCCTCGGGCGGCATGAGCCTGGCCCTGGGCGCGATGGGCGACTACTACGCCCAGGCCGCGCAGGCGGCGCACATCAACCCCGAAATCATGCACCGCATTGCCTCCATGGGCTCAGCGGCCATGGACATCCTGCCGCACAACGGCGCGGTGATCACCCTGCTGGCTATCTGCGGGCTGAACCACAAGCAGTCGTACTTCGACCTGTTCGTGGTGGGCAGCCTCACGGCCTTCACCGCCAGCTTGCTGGTGCTCGGTCTTTACCTCACAGTGGGCGTGTTCTAGACACACGGAGGCACGCCATGCACACCCCGCTTTCGCAGCCCACACGCCTTGGCACCGGGCGCAGCAAGATCGTCTCGGCCCAGGAGGCGGTGCGCCTGATCCATGACGGCGACACCGTGGCCACCGGCGGCTTTGTCGGCATTGGTTTTGCCGAAGAGATCGCCATCGCCCTGGAGGCGCTGCACCTGGCCCATGTGGCCGCGCCCGGCCAGGCACCCCGCGCACCGCGCGACCTCACCCTGGTGTACGCCGCGGGCCAGGGCGACGGCCAGACCAAGGGCCTGAACCGACTGGGCCATGCGGGCCTGGTGAAGCGGGTAATCGGCGGGCACTGGGGCCTGGTGCCCAAGCTGCAGCAGCTGGCCATGGACGGCCAGATCGAGGCCTACAACCTGCCGCAGGGCGTGATCAGCCACCTGTACCGCGACATCGCCGCGCACCGGCCCGGCCACCTGTCGCGGGTGGGCCTGGGCACCTTTGTAGACCCGCGCTTTGGCGGCGGCAAGCTCAACAGCCGCACCGTGGACGAACTGGTGGAGCTGACCACCCTGGGCGGCGAGGAAGCCCTGTTCTACAAGGCCTTTCCGATCCACGTGGCCATCCTGCGCGGCACCACCGCCGACACCGCGGGCAACATCACCATGGAAAAAGAGGCGCTGACGCTGGACGGCCTGTCGATGGCCATGGCGGCGCGCAACGCGGGTGGCATCGTGATCGTGCAGGTGGAGCGCATTGCCGAGGCGCATTCGCTGAACCCGCGCGAGGTCAAGATCCCCGGCGTGCTGGTCGACTGCGTGGTGCTGGCCCGGCCCGAGAACCACTGGCAGACCTATGCCGAACCCTACAGCGCGGCCTTTAGCGGCAGCCTGCGCGTCCCTGCGGGCCAAGCCGAGGCGCTGGCCCTGGACGCACGCAAGATCATCGCCCGCCGCGCCGCGCTGGAGCTGCGCGCCAACAGCGTGGTGAACCTGGGCATCGGCATGCCCGAGGGCATTGCCAGCGTGGCCGCCGAAGAAAAGATCACCGACCTGATCACCCTGACCGCCGAGCCCGGCGTGGTGGGCGGGGTACCAGCCAGCGGCCTGAACTTTGGCGCCGCCACCAACACCGATGCGGTCATCGACCAGGGTTACCAGTTCGACTTCTACGACGGCGGCGGGTTGGACATCGCCTTCCTCGGGCTGGCCCAGGCCGACCGCGAAGGCAACCTCAACGTCAGCCAGTTCGGCCCCAAACTGGCGGGCGCGGGCGGCTTCATCAACATCAGCCAGAACGCCAAAAAGGTGGTGTTCGTGGGCACCTTCACCGCCGGGCGGCTGCAGCTGCAGATCCACGGCGGGCTGCTGCGCATCGTGCAAGATGGCACAACCCACAAGTTCGTCAACGCCGTGGAGCACCGCACCTTCAGCGGGGCGCATGCCGTCGCGCGCGGCCAGCAGGTGCTGTTCGTCACCGAGCGCTGTGTGTTTGCCCTCACGCAGCAGGGGCTGGCGCTGCAGGAAATCGCGCCGGGCGTGCACCTGGGGCGCGACATCCTGGCGCAGATGGACTTCACCCCGCTGATGGAGCAGCCCCCCCGGCTGATGGACGCGCGCATCTTTGCCGATACCCCCATGGCGCTGCGCGACACGCTACTGGCCGTGCCCCTGGCGCAGCGCTTCTCGCTGGATGCGGCGCAGCAGCACCTGTTCATCAACTTCGAGGGGCTGGAGGTGCGCAGCCTGGCCGACGTGGCCGCCATCCGCGCCGAGGTGGAGTCGCGGGTGCAAGCCCTGGGGCGGCGGGTGTTTGCGGTGGTCAACTACGACAACTTCCAGATCCGCCCCGAAGTCTTCGACGCGTATTCCGACATGGTCCAGGGCCTGGTGGAACGCTGCTACAGCGGCGTGTCGCGCTACACCACCAACGGCTTTTTGCGCATGCAGCTCGGCCAGGCTCTGGCCGCACGCCACGTGGCGCCCGCGCTGTTTGAAAACGCGGCGCAGGCCATGGCGGGGCATGGCTAAGACGCATCCAAGGGGTTTAAGGGTTTTAGGAGGTTGGCGCCCGTTCCATGGGCGGTAGCAGCTACTTTTTAGATAGCAAAAACACCGCTTACTTCTTGGGCGTTTTCGCCCCCCGCTTGCATGCCGCCGTCGACGCCCGCACCACCAGCTCGGTGGGCAGGCTGACCTGCTGCGTCGCCACATCCAGCCCGGCGATCAGCGCCAGCAAGGTGTTGGCGGCGGCGCGGCCCATGTCGGCGATGGGTTGGCGCACGGTGGTCAGGGCGGGGTGGACCAGGGAGGCGGCTTCCAGGTCGTCAAAACCCAGCACAGAGATGTCTTGCGGCACGCGCAGCCCGGCGGTTTGCAGCACCGCCATGGCACCCAAGGCGCTGAGGTCGTTGGCGGCAAATACGGCGGTGGGGCGCACCGGCAGCGCCAGCAACTGCTGGGCGGCGGTGCGGCCACCGTGTAGCGAGTAGTCGCCGGGCAGCACCAGGGCCGGGTCGCGCTCCAGCCCGAGGATGGCAACCGCGTCGTCATACGCGCGGTGCCGGTCGCGGGCCGAGTGCATGCGTTCATCGCCGGTGATGAACGCAATGCGCCGGTGGCCCAGCCCGGCCAGGTGCTGCATGGCGCTGCGCGCACCGCCGTAACTGTCGGAGGCGACGGACGGGAATGCGGCGATGGACGACACGGTGGTGTGCTGGTCGATGGTGACCACCGGCACCTGGGCGGCGCTGAGCGATTCCACAAAACCGAACTGGTAGGGCAGGATGGCGATCACGCCGTCGGTGAACTGCTGCAGCAGCTGCAGCACGTTGTCGTTGGGCCGCTGGGCGCGGTCGACCAGCGAGTAGATCAGCACCTCGTTGCCCGCTGCGGCCACGGCCTGCACCGCGCCCGAAACCAGTGCGCTGGTGAAGGCGTTGCCCAGGTCAGAGGCCAGCAAACCAATCACCCGGCTGCGCCCGCCCGAGAGTTTTTGCGCGCTGCGGTTGGCCACGTAGCCCATGTTGTGGGCCAGCGTGAGGATGGCGTCGCGGGTGCTGCGCGAGACACCGGGCTGGTGGTTCATCGCGCGCGATGCGGTCATGGCAGACACCCCTGCTGCGGTGGCGATCTCGGCCAGGGTGGGTGTGGTTTTGGGCATGGATGGAGCGAAAAGGGTAACGGTAGGACCAACGGTAGCGTCGATTGTCTACCACGGTAACCTAGGGTTTGTCCGATTCGCAGTTTATAACGTTAACGCTAACGTAGCAGCCATGCCTACACTTTTGCCCTACCAAGACCCCCTGCAACCCATCCCTCAGCGCGTGGCCGACCTGCTGGCGCGCATGACGCTGGCCGAAAAAACCGCCCAGCTGCACGCCTTCTGGCTGGTGCTGGCCGAAGACGGTGCGCACCAGGTGCGCTCCGGCGAGGCCTTCATTGGCCACAGCGACCCGGCCACCTTGCGCCACCGTCTGGCAAATGGCCTGGGGCAGATCACCCGCCCGCTGGGCACACACGGCGTGGATGCCGCCAGCGGCCTGCGCGCACTGAACAAGCTACAGCGCACCCTGCGTTTTGAAACCCGGCTGGGCATACCGGCCATTGCGCACGAAGAATGCCTGGTGGGCCTGATGACCCGCGACGGCACGCTGTTCCCGTCGGCCCTGGCGATGAGCGCCACCTGGAACCCGGCGCTGATCGAGCAGGTAGGCACGCAGATCGGCCTGGAGTGCCGCGCCGTGGGCTGCCAGCAGGGACTGGCACCGGTGCTGGATGTGTCGCGCGATGTGCGCTGGGGCCGCACCGAAGAAACCCTGGGCGAAGACCCGTACCTGGTCGGCGTGCTGGCCACCCGTTATGTGCGTGGCCTGCAGGGGCCGCAGCGCGATGTGCTGGCCACGCTGAAACATTTTGTCGGCCACTCGGCCAGCGAAGGCGCGCGCAACCACGCGCCGGTGCACCTGGGCTGGCGGGCGCTGAACGACACGTTTTTGCTGCCGTTCGAGATGGCCGTCAAGCAGGCCGGTGCAGGCTCGGTGATGCCCGCGTACCACGACATCGACGGCGAGCCGGTGCACGCCTCCACGCACTTGCTCACCGAAGTGCTGCGCACGCAGTGGGGCTTTGACGGCCTGGTGGTGGCCGACTATGTGGGCGTGAGCCTGCTGTACCAGCACCACGGCGTGGCCCGCGACGCAGCCGAGGCGACGGCGCTGGCCTTTAACGCCGGGCTGGACATGGAGTTGCCCGGCGACGACTGCGCCCAGCACCTGGCCACCGCCATCGAGCGCGGCCTGCTCAGCATCGCCAAGGTGGACGAAATCGTGGCCCGGGTGCTGACCGAGAAATTCCGTCTGGGCCTGTTCGAGCGCGACTTTGCAGATAAGCCCTTTGTGCCGCTGCGCCAACCGGCGGCGCGGCAGGCGGCACTGGACGTGGCCCGCCAGTCCATCGTGCTGCTGGAGAACAATGGCATCCTGCCGCTGCAGCCATCCAAAAAACCGCAGATCGCGCTGATCGGCCCCACCGCCGCCGACCCCATGGCCTTGCTCAGCGGCTACAGCTTTCCGGCGCACCTGATCCTGCAGGACCAGACCGAGGGCACCGACCACATCGCCACCCCGCTGCAAGGCCTGCAGGCGGTGTTTGGCGCGGCCAATGTGCACTACGCCCAGGGCTGCGCGATCCTGGAGCAGCGGCACAGTGGCGCGCCGGTGTTTCCCGGCGATGTGGCCCCTGCCGGGGTGGAGCGGGTGTCGCCGGTGTCGCAGCGCACCGACGGCATGGACGAGGCCGTGGCCTGCGCGCAGGCCGCCGACGTGGCCATCGTCTGCGTGGGCGACTTGGCGGGCCTGTTCCAGACCGGCACCGTCAGCGAGGGCTCGGACACCGACTCGCTCAGCCTGCCCGGCGTGCAGCAAGCGCTGCTGGAACGCATCGTGGCCACCGGCACGCCCACGGTGGTGGTGCAGATGTCCGGGCGGCCCTACCACCTGGGCGGGCTGGAAAGCCGCGTGGCCGCCTACCTGATGGCGTTTGCGGGCGGGCAAGAGGGCGGCACGGCACTGGCCGAGGTGCTGGCCGGGCTGCAGGAGCCAACGGGCCGCATGACCGTGTCGGTACCCACCAGCGCTGGGGCCATGCCGTTTTTCTACAACCATTCGCTGAAAAGCGGCGGCACACCCATCGCCTTCCATTTCGGCAGCCGTTACCCGTTTGGCCACGGCCTGGGCTACACCCAGTTTGCCTACCGGAATCTGGTGCTGGAGAACGACGCGGTGGACCTGGCCGACGGTGATGTCCGCGTGCAGTGCGAGGTGGCCAACACCGGCAGCCGCCCCGGCGTGGCGGTAGTGCAGCTGTATGTGCGCGACCGGCTGGCTTCGGTGGTGCGGCCGGTGAAAGAGCTCAAGGCTTTTCAGCGCGTGGAACTGGCGGCGGGGCAGGTGGCGCGGCTGAACTTCAATGTGCCGGTGGACATGCTGTGCTTCACCCACCCAAACGGGCAACGTTGCGTGGAGCCGGGCTGGTTTGACGTGATGGTCGGCCCATCGAGTGCCGACACCCCGCTAACCACCGCCGTACAGGTGCTGGGCACGGCCCCCCGCATGCTGGGCCGCGACTGGCGTATGGAAAGTACCTGTGCGGTAGTGCCCTGTGAAGCGCATAACTTCGATAAAGTACGGGCATCAAACTAAAACACAGAGACACCATGACCACACCCTCCCACACCCTCTACCCCAGCCTGGCGGGCCAGCGCGTGGCCATCACCGGCGGTGCCAGCGGCATTGGCGCAGAGCTGGTCACGGCCTTTGTGCGCCAGGGCTGCGAGGTGCACTTTCTGGACCGCATGGCACCGGCTGTGGCACCCGAGTCCGCCACTTTCCACCTGTGCGACCTGCAAGACACCGAGGCCATCGCGCGCACGTTTGCGGCCATCGGAGCGCTGGACGTGCTGGTCAACAACGCGGGCAACGACGACCGCCACACGCTGGCCCAGGTCACCCCCGCCTACTTTGACGACCGCATCGGCGTCAACCTGCGCCACCTGCTGTTTTGCGCCCAGGCGGTGGTGGGCGGCATGCAGGCGCGCGGCGGCGGCTCCATCATCAACTTTGGCTCCATCGCCTGGCACCTGGGGCTGGAGAACCTGGTGCTGTACGAGACGGCCAAGGCCGGCATCGAAGGCATGACCCGGGCCCTGGCCCGCGAGCTGGGGCAGCAGCGTATCCGCGTCAACTGCATCCTGCCCGGCAACGTGGAAACCCCGCGCCAGGCGCAGTGGTACACGCCCGAGGGCGAGGCCGCCATCATCGCCGCCCAGTGCCTGAAAGAGCGCATCCAACCTAGCGACATCGCCGCCATGGCGCTGTTCCTGGCGTCAGCCGACGCGCGCATGTGCACCGGGCACAACTACTGGGTAGATGCCGGTTGGCGCTGATGTAAGTGTTTTAGGCCGCTAACGCTTATTCCATCAGCGTGAGCAGCTCTTGTTTTTATAGCTTCACCACCACCCGCCCGCGCACGCTGCCCTGGAGCAGCGCGGCCCCGGTGGCCACGGCCTGATCCAGGGCGATCTCGCGGGTCATGGACTCCAGCTTGGCCACGTCCAGGTCCTGCGCCAGGCGTTGCCAGGCCTGTTGGCGCAGGGGCAGGGGGCACATCACGCTGTCGATGCCGTACAGGCTGATGCCGCGCAGGATAAACGGGGCCACGCTGGCGGGGAAGTCCATGCCGCCCGCCAGCCCGCAGGCCGCCACCGCCCCGGCGCGGCGGGTGGTGGCGCAGGCGTTGGCCAGGGTGTGGCTGCCCACGGCATCGACCACCCCGGCCCAACGCTCCTTGCCCAGCGGCTTGCCGGGGGCGCTGAGCTCGGCCCGGTCGATGATGCTGGTGGCGCCCAGGGCGCGCAGGTAGTCGGCCTCGGCCGGGCGGCCGGTGCTGGCCACCACGGTGTAGCCCAACTTGGCCAGCAGGGCGATGGCCACGCTGCCCACGCCGCCGTTGGCCCCGGTAACCAACACCTCGCCATCTGCGGGGCGGATGCCGTGTTTTTCCAGCGCCAGCACGCACAGCATGGCGGTATAGCCTGCCGTACCGATGGCCATGGCCTGGCGGGTGGTGAAGGCCGGGGGTAAGGCCACCAGCCAGTCGCCGGGCACACGCGCCTGCTGGGCCAGGCCACCGCTGTGGGTTTCGCCCACGCCCCAGCCGTTCAGAATGACCTGATCGCCCGCCTTCCAGGCCGGGTGCGCGCTGTGCGTGACCGTGCCCGCAAAGTCGATGCCCGGCACCAGCGGGAAACGCCGCACCACGGGCGACGCGCCGGTGAGAGCCAGGCCGTCTTTGTAGTTAAGGGTGGACCACTCGACGCGCACCGTCACATCTCCATCGCCCAGTTGGGACCCATCGATCTGCTGTAGCGTGGCACGGTAGCCCGCGTCGTCCTTGGTGACCAGAATGCCTGTGAACATGGGTGCATCTCCTGAAAATCGTTTTTAAGCCAAATCGGCCTCTACCGCTTATTCCATCGGCGTGAGCAGCTATCTTTTTAGGACTCTTGCCCGGTGCGGCAGACCACCGAGAATACCGCTATGTCCCACACCCTCCCCAACGCCGAAGCGCTGTTTTTCGACGGCACCCAGCGGCTCGCCGCAGGCGATGCGGCGGGTGCCGAAACCTGCCTGCGGGCGGCCCTGGCGCTGGCGCCCACGCTGGCCGAGGCGCACGCCAACCTGGGGCTGGCGCTGGAAGCACGCGGCGCACTGGCCGAGGCCGCCGACAGCTACCGCACATCGCTGGCCCACAACGCCACGCTGCCGCAGACCTGGGTGAACCTGGCCGGGGTGCTGCTGCTGCTGCGCCAACTCGATGAAGCCGAAGTGGCCTGCGCACAGGCGCTGCGGCTGCGGCGCGACGACCCCGCCGCCTGGTGCAACCTGGGCGCGGTGTACGCCCGCATGGGGCTGGAGCTGGAGTCCGAAGAAGCCTGCCGCGAAGCCATCTTTCTTGCGCCCGGCCACGCCAAGGCGCGCTTTAACCTGGCCTATCTGCTGCTGCGCCAGGGGCGGTGGGAGGAGGGTTGGGCGCAGTTCGAGTCGCGCGACTGGTATGCCGCTTTAGAGCGCCAACTGCACTGCCCGCGCTGGCAGGGTGAGCCGCTGGCGGGGCGGTCGGTACTGGTGGGCTTTGAGGCCGGGCATGGCGACATGCTGCAGTTTGGCCGTTACTGCGCAGAGCTGAAAACACGCGGGGCCGGGCACGTCACCCTGCTGTGCCACCCGCCGCTGAAATGCCTGCTGGCCACACTGCCCGGCGTGGATGCGCTGGTGGCATTTGATGAAGACGTGCCGCCCACCGACTGCTGGACCCCACTGCTGAGCCTGCCCGCGCTGTGCCAGACGCGGCTGGACACCGTGCCCGCTACCTTGCCCTATCTGCACGCTGAGCCCGCACTGGTGGCCGCCTGGGCACCGCGCCTGCCAACCACGGGGTTGCGCGTGGGCCTGGTGTGGAAAGGCAACCCGAAATTTGAAAACGATGCCGAACGTTCGCTGCCCCACCTGGACACGCTGCAGCCGCTGGCCGCTGTGGCGGGCATCAGCTTCATCAGTCTGCAAAAAGGCGCAGGCGAGGACGAGACGGCCCCCTGGGTAGCCACCTCGCTGGGCGCGCAGATCCAGGACTTTGCCGACACCGCAGCCATCGTGGCGCAGCTGGATTTGCTCATCAGCGTGGACACCGCCGTGGCCCATCTGGCGGGCGCTTTGGGCAAGCCCTGCTGGGTGCTGCTGCCCGGCTATTTGACTGACTGGCGCTGGCTGACAGAGCGGTCCGATTCGCCCTGGTACCCAGAGGTTATGCGTTTGTTTCGCCAACCGGCGGGCGGCGGCTGGGGGCCAGTGGTGGAAGCCGTAGCGGCGGAATTACACGCGTTTGCGGCGCGGCGTTTTGACCGCTAGCGGCACGCCGGTGGCGCGCGCCAGCTCGTTGGAGATGGTGCGGTTTTTGCTGTCCATGGCGTGCTCGAACATGGCGCGGCCTGCCCGCTCCGGGTCGCCCGAGGCGATGGCGGCGACGATGGGACGGTGCTCGTGGGCGGTGATGGGCATGAGCCAACTGTCGGCCAGATTCAGGCGGCGAAACAGCGACAACTCCTTGATCAGCTTGCGGTAGATTTCGGTGAGTTTGCGGTTGCCCGCCAGCTCGACCAGGCGGTCGTGGAACTTGAGGTTGAGCAGGTGGTAGGTATAGGCATCCTGGGCCTTCACCTGGCGCTCCATCTCGGCCACCAGGGCCTTGATTTCCTTGAGCTGCGCGGGTGTGATGTGCACCGCCAGCTGGCGGCCCACCAGCTCGTCCAGGGTGGCGCGCAGGTCAAAAATTTCGATGGCTTCTGCGGTGGGGATGTCGCGCACGAACACGCCCCGGTTCTTCTCTACCCGCAGCAGGCCGCCTTCTTCCAACATTCGAAAGGCCTCGCGCACCGGACCGCGCGACACCCCCAGTTTGAGGGCCAGCGCGGCCTCGATCAGCTTGGTGCCCGGCGGGTACTCGCCCACCAGAATCGCCCTTTCCAGCTCTTGCTGTACCACGCTGGTGAGGGAGCTGGTTTGCAGGAGGGCGATGGTGGGATGAGGGACTGACATTCCCTGAATTTAATCTACTTTGCATTACCGACAACTCCCACAACAGCGAGAACGCGCCCTTTCCAGAAACACCGCAGAACTGGCTTTGCCAGGCTGCTGGTGTTGCCCCCTGCAAGGGGGTTGGCGGAAGACGCGCAGCGCTGTAGCCTGGGGGTGAACGTCAACTCTATCTACTTTGCGGTCATGCTGGCCACCGGTGGGCCTTTGAAACGGCGGCGTTCAAAGCCAAACCAGACCACCGCCGTCAACGCCAAGAACGCCAGCGTGATCTTCAAGGCCGCGTCGTTCGGTGGCTGCACGCCCAGGAACAAGATCAGCGCCGCGCTCAAAGTCACCAGCAAGGCCACCAGGCGGAACACCGGGCCCATGTCCCACGGGCCCATCTTGGTCCAGGTGCCGCCGTAGGCCAGGCCACCCAGGGCGATCGGCAGGCCGTAAGAGATGAAGATGAAGATCACCGTAACCGACACGATGGTGGTGTAGGCGGGGGTGTACAGGGTGAACAGCACGGCGATGGTGCAGGCCGTCCAGATGGCGGCCACGGGCGATTTGAGCGTGGCGTGTACGGTTTTCAACACGTTGGAGGCGGGCAGGCCGCCGTCGCGGGCAAACGCAAAAACCATGCGCGAAGCCGAGGTCACCGTGGCCAGCCCGCACAGGAATTGCGAGGCAAAGATGGCCCAGTACAGCACGGCTTTCAGGCCCGCAGGCAGCACTGCATCCATGGTGCCAAAGAACACACCGCCACCGGATGCGGCAGCCTTGTCCATGTCGGGGATGGCGATCACAAACGCGCACAGCATCAGGTAGCCAAACAGCGACGAGTACAGCACCGAGGTGACGATGCCCTTGGGCACGGCGCGCGATGCACCCATGGTTTCTTCGGCGGTGTGGGCCGAGGCATCGAAGCCGGTGATGGTGTAGATGGGCAGCAGCAGGCCCAGGCCAAACAGCATCCACATGCTTTGCGTGGCGGGCCAGACACCGCCGCCCGCATCACCGCTGTAGTTCTTGAAGGTGAACAGGCGCGCGAAGTCAAAACTGGGGGCGTAGGCCAACAGCGACACGGTCAGGCCAATGGCGGTGGCGAAGATCAGGTAGCCGCTGATGTCGGTCAAAAACGCCGTCAGCTTGATGCCCACATGGTTGGCCAGCGCCTGCAGCGCGGTGATGCCAATCACAAACGCGGCCTGGGTGGCAAAGGTGGGTTCCCACCCCAAGCTGGTGCCAAACGCACCGATGAAGAAATAGAAGGTGCCCACGTTGATGGCCCCCAGCACCGTGACCAGGCCCAGCAGGTTCAGCCAGGCGGTCAGCCAGCCCCAGCCCCGCCCGCCCAGGATCGAACTCCAGTGGTACAGGCCCCCGGCGGTGGGAAAGGCCGAACCGATCTGCGCCATGCCCAGCGCAAACACCAGGCTGATGGCACTGCCCACCAGCCAGCCGATGCCGATGGCCGCACCGCCCACCCCCGAAATGGCCTGCGACAGCGAGTTGATGCCGCCCGACAAAATACAAATGATGGAGAAGGAAATCGCGAAGTTGGAAAACGGCTTCATCGTGCGCGACAGCTCTTGCTTGTAGCCCATGCTTTGCAGCACGCTGGCATCGTCGGCAACCTGTTGGGGCGATAGTGACATCAAGGACCTCTCAAATAATAGGAATAGGACTTGCGCAGCGCCCCTGTATCGCCCTTCGGGCTTACAGGGGGAACTTGCGTAATTCCCGATGAATGGAAAATGAACACATGCACATCCCATGCCTGCTCTTGAGAGCACCAGAACGCGCGACGGCGGAAACTGCTTTGGCGGTGTAACCGCGAAACGCTGCCAAGGCAAGACATATTGCAGATTGTTAACAATCTACCAAATCCAGAATTGACAAGCACAGTGCGACGCGCTTGAATGGGCGGATCAAAAATACAGCGAGAGACAAGATGGCAACTACTTCTCCCCAGCACCCGGCCCTGGCCGCGCTGCAAAATTCCGGTGCCGCCAAGGTGAAAGTCGCGGTGGCCGACATCGACGGCGTGCTGCGCGGCAAGTACCTGCACATCGACAAGTTCATGGGCGCGGCCGAGCCCTACCCGGCGGGCGGCTTCGGCTTTTGCGACGTGGTGCTGGGCTGGGACATGCTGGACGTGTGTTACGACAACACCACCGTCACCGGCTGGCAGCACGGCTTCCCCGACGCGCTGGCCCGGCTCGACCTGAACACCGCCCGCAACGTGCCCTGGGACGACAAGGTGCCGTTTTTTCTGGGCGAATTTGTGCTGGCCGATGGCAGCCCGCATCCGTTGTGCCCACGCCAGACACTGAAAAAAGTCCTCAAGCGCGCCGAGAAAATGGGTTTCCAGGTGATGACGGGCATGGAGTTCGAGTGGTTCAACTTCCTGGAAACACCGCAAACCTGGGCCGACAAAAAAGGCGTGGGGGCCACGCCGCTCACGCCCGGCATGTTTGGCTATTCGCTCTTGCGCATGAACCAGAACCGGCCCTTCTTCAACGCGCTGATGGACGAGATGCTGGCCTTTGGCGTGCCCATCGAAGGCCTGCACACCGAAACCGGGCCGGGCGTGTTCGAGGTGGCGATTGGCTTCAGCGAGGCGCTGGCGCAGGCCGACCGGGCGATTCTGTTCAAGACCGGGGCCAAGGAAATCGGTGCCCGCTTTGGCATCATGCCCAGCTTCATGGCCAAGCCGCACCAGAACATGCCGGGCTGCAGCGGGCACATCCACCAGAGCCTCATGAAACTGGGTGATGAGGGCAAGAACAACCTGTTTTTCGATGGCGGCAACCTGCGCAAGATGAGCCCGCTGTTCGAGAGCTACCTGGCCGGGCAGGTGGCCTGCCTGATGGAATTCGGCCCCATGATCTGGCCCACCATCAACAGCTACAAGCGCCTGGTCGACGGCTTCTGGGCCCCGGTCAAACCCACCTGGGGCCTCGACAACCGCACCGCCAGCTTCCGCGTCATCGCAGGCAGCCCCAAGGCCACCCGGCTGGAAACCCGCTGCCCCGGGGCCGACGTGAACCCCTACCTGGCCATGGCCGCGGTGATTGCCGCCGGGCTGGACGGGGTGGAGAAGGGCCTCAAGCTCACCACCCCGCCCATCACCGGCACCAACGGCGGCGCAGAGCACATCGCCCGCGCGCCCCGCACGCTGATTGAAACCACCCGCAACTTCCAGCAGTCCACCGTCGCCCGTGACTGGCTGGGCGACACCTTCGTCGACCACTTTGCCGCCACCCGCGAATGGGAATGGCGGCAGTGGCTGGATGCCGTCACCGACTGGGAAATGAAACGCTACTTCGAAATCATTTAAAACACACCATGACCATCTCTTCCTTCGCCTTCCCCACGCCGATCCAATTCGGCCCCGGTGCCCGCAAACGCGTGGCCCAGCACCTGATTGACCAGGGCCTGAAACGCCCGCTCATCGTCACCGACAAGGCCCTGGCCGCGCTGCCGGTGATGGCCGAGTTTTTGACCCACCTGCAGGGGCTGGACGTGGCCGTGTTCAGCGGCGTGTTTGGCAACCCCACCTGTAGCCAGGTGATGGACGGCGCAGCCGCCTTCAAAGCCCACAACGCCGATTGCGTGATCGGTTTTGGCGGCGGCGCGGCGCTGGACGTGGCCAAGGTGGTGGGCATTCCGGCCACCCACCCCGGCGACATCCTGGAATACGTGTGGGACCACCCCCAGGTACGCCCCATCACCCAGCCTTTGCCCTACTTTGTGGCCCTGCCCACCACCTCGGGCACCGGCTCGGAAGTGGGCCGCTCCAGCGTGGTGAGCGAGAACGACACCCACCTCAAACGCGTGGTGTTCAGCGCCCACATCCTGGCCAAAACCGTGTTTGCCGACCCCGAGCTCACCCTGGGCCTGCCCGCCCACGTGACGGCTGCCACCGGCATGGACGCACTCACCCACAACATTGAAAGCTACCTCTCGCCCGCCTACCATCCGCTGTGCGATGGCATTGCGCTGGAGGGCACGCGCATCGCTGCCGCCGCCCTGCGCACGGCGGTGCGCGAACCGGGCAACCTGCAGGCCCGGTCCGACATGATGATGGCCTCGATGATGGGCGCGATTGCATTCCAGAAAGACCTGGGCGCGGTGCATTCCTGCGCCCACGCCCTGGGTGCCGTGTGCGACCTGCACCACGGCCTGGCCAACGCGCTGATGATCGACACCGTGATGGCCTGGAATTTTGCTGCCGTACCGCACAAGTTCGACGAGCTGGCCCATGTGTGCAAAGTACACGGCGGCGGTCCAGCTTTCATTTCCTGGCTGCGCCAGCTCAAGGTGGACGTGGGCATCACCACCCGGTTGGCCGACTTTGGCGTGCGCCCCGAGCACCTGCCGCGCCTGGTAGAAATTGCCACCGCCGACATGTGCCACCAGACCAATCCGCGGCCCTGCACGGCGGCAGATTTCGAGGCGCTGTTTTTGGAGGCGATGTGATACGTCACCCTAAA
This sequence comes from Rhodoferax sp. LS1P39, assembly GCF_056521425.1. Classification (NCBI taxonomy): domain Bacteria; kingdom Pseudomonadati; phylum Pseudomonadota; class Betaproteobacteria; order Burkholderiales; family Comamonadaceae; genus Rhodoferax; species Rhodoferax sp. LS1P39. The sequence goes on from NZ_JBWMAV010000006.1 coordinate 100,018, forward strand.
GACCGTTTGAAGATCGGCATCAGCGCCTGCTTTTTGCACCCCGACCCGGCGCGCGCCGCCTTTGCCAAAAAGACGCTGCAGTACGTCGAGCAGTCCATGGCGCACTGGATCATGTCCGGCGGCGCGCTGCCGGTGATGGTGCCGTCGCCCGCCGGAGACACCGCGCGCGGCGACATCGGCTACAGCGACTATGCCCACTGGCTGGACGGCCTGGTGCTGCACGGCGGGGCCGACGTGTGGCCTGGCAGTTATGGCGAGACCCCGCTGCAGGAGCGCTGGAGCGGCGACCGCATCCGCGACGGCTACGAGCAGGCCCTGGTGCACGCTTTTGTGGCGGCGGGCAAGCCGGTGTTTGGTGTGTGCCGGGGCCTGCAGCTGATCAACGTGGCCTTTGGCGGCACGCTGTACCAAGACATCGCCACCCAGCGCCCCGAGGCCGTGCTGCACCGCGATGCCGATGCCTACGACCACCATTTCCACGCGCTGGAAATCGTGCCAGAAACACGGCTTAGCGCCCTATTGGCGGGCGCAAGCAGCAATCAAATCAATAGCATCCACCACCAGGCCATCAAAGATCTGGCGCCCGGCTTTGTGGTCGAAGCCCGCAGCCCGGACGACGGCATGATCGAAGCCATCCGCAGCACCGGCCCGGCCTATGTGGCCGCCGTGCAGTGGCACCCCGAATTCCACCAGCCTGCCCTGGGCACGCTGGACGACACCCCTTTGCTCACCGACTTTCTGGCCGCCGCTCAAGCCGCCAAGGACTCCGCATGACCACCCTTGTTATCCACAACCCCGCCACCGGCTTGCAGATCACCCAGGTGCCCGCCGACGATGCCGCCAGCGTCACCGCCAAATACCAGGCTGCCCGTGCCGCCCAGCCCGCCTGGGCCGCCACGCCGCTGGCCCAGCGCCTGGCCTGCGTGGCCCACTTCCGCAGCGCTGTGGTGGCCGAGCTGGAGGCCCTGGCGGCCACCATGACAGCCGAGACCGGCAAACCCATCGCTATGTCGCGCAACGAGCTCAACGGCTTGCTGGGCCGCATCGACTTCTTTCTGGCCGAAGCCGAGGCCAGCACCGCCACCCAAACCGTGTTTACCGACGGCGGCATGACCGAGCAGATCCAACACATCCCGCTGGGCGTGGTGGCCAATATCTCCGCCTGGAACTACCCGTGGTTCGTGGGCTGCAACGTCATCCTGCCCGCGCTGCTGACGGGCAATGCCGTGCTCTACAAGCCGTCTGAATTCGCCACGCTGACCGGCATGGCCATCGCCCGGCTGCTGCATGCTGCGGGTGTGCCGCAAGACGTGCTGGCCCTGTGCGTGGGCGGCGGCGAGGTGGGGGCGGCCCTGCAGGCGCAGCGCATCGACGGCCTGTTTTTTACCGGCTCCTACGCCACCGGGGCCAAGATCGCCCAGGCCCTGGGTCCGCGCATGGTCAAGCTGCAATTGGAGCTGGGCGGCAAGGACCCGACCTACGTCTGCGACGATGCCAACCCCGCCAACGCCGCCGCCTCCCTGGCCGATGGCGCGATGTACAACACCGGCCAGAGCTGCTGCTCGGTGGAGCGCATCTACGTGCACGAAAAGGTGTTCGATGCATTTGTGGCCGCGTTTGTGGACACCGTGCACGGCTTCAAGGTGGGCGACCCCATGGCAGACGACACCTACATCGGTGCCATCACCCGCGCCGCCCAGCTTGACGTGCTGGACGCGCAGGTGGCCGATGCGGTGGCCAAAGGCGCACAACTGCTCACCGGCGGCACGCGCCTGCCGGGCAACACCTTCGCGCCTACCGTGCTGGTCAACGTCCACCACGGCATGGACCTGATGCGCGAGGAAAGCTTCGGCCCCGTGATCGGCATCCAGAAAGTGGCCAGCGATGCCGAGGCCGTGGCCCTGATGAACGACACCCGCTACGGCCTGACGGCGGGTGTATTCACCCCCGACGAGGCCCGCGCCCGCGCCGTGCTGGCCCAGGTAAACGCGGGCAGCGTCTACTGGAACTGCTGCGACCGCGTCAGCCCCCGCCTGCCGTGGAGCGGCCATGGCGACTCGGGCGTGGGCCTGACGTTATCGACCTACGGCATCCAGACCTTCACCCGGCCCAAGGCCTGGCATCTGCGGCAGGTTTAGATACAAAATCGGCCTCTGGCGCTTATTCCATAAGCACAAGAAGCTATACATAGCGTAGCAAATATCCCTGTGGCAGCGCAGGGGTATTGTCTTTTTGTGCTTCTTTCGATGCGATTTAGATATATCGTAATGGCATCTAAACCCCATCGAAAGAACCCATGCCCCATTTTGAAAAACGCTGCGACCACCCTGAACACGGCGGCCCCCGCCATGGCCGTGCAGAGCACCACCACCCGCAGCACCATGGCCACCACGTGCGTGGCGAGCATCCGCACCCGGGCGGTGACCACCCCGGGCGCGGTGGTCGCCACGGCGGCGGGCCAGGCCGGGTGTTTGGCCACGGCGGCCTGCGCCTGGTGCTGCTACAACTGATAGCCGACAAGCCCCGCCACGGCTACGAGCTGATCAAAGAGATCGGCGACCGCCTGGGCGGCAGCTACAGCCCCAGCCCCGGCGTGATCTACCCCACGCTGACCCTGCTGGAAGAGCTGGGCTACACCACCATGGCCGAGAGCGGCGGTGGCCGCAAGCTCTACAGCATCACCGACGCAGGCCAGACCTTTCTGGCCGAGAACCGGGTGGAGGCCGATGCCCTGCTGTCGCGCATGGCGAATGCCGACACCCCCCACCCAGGCCGTCCACCGCAGGTGGTGCGCGCACTGGAAAACTTCAAGCTGGCCGCCCGCATGCGCCTGGGCGGAGCCCCCTTGAGCGACGAACAAGCCCACGCCTTTGCCCAGATTCTGGACAACGCGGCCCAACAACTCGAAAGAATCTGAATGAACACCAACACCCCCAACCGCACCGCCACCCGCGTCCGCCACGAGCTCAAATTTCGCCAGCTCACCGTGGTGCAAACCCAGCAGCTCACACCCCACATGGTCCGCATCACCCTGGGCGGGCCCGATCTGGCAGGCTTTACCAGCCCCGGCTTTGACGACCACGTGAAAGTCTTCTTCCCTGATGCCGTTACAGGCGAACTGGTGCTACCCGGCGGTGCCGAAGACGGCCCGCGCCCCACCATGCGCGACTACACGCCGCAGCAGTTCAACCCGCAAGCGCTCACCCTGGTGATCGACTTCGCCCTGCACGACGCAGGCCCGGCCACCACCTGGGCAGCGCAGGCGCAGATAGGCCAGACGCTAGGCGTGGGCGGCCCGCGCGGCTCTTTCATCCTGCCCACCGACTTTGACGGCCACCTGCTGATCGGCGACGACACCGCCATTCCGGCCATCGCCCGCCGCCTGGCTGAATTGCCCGCCGGTGCCCCTGCGCTGGTGTTGATCGAAGTAGATGGCCCAGAAGACGAGCAAACCCTGGCCAGCGCCGCGAACACCACGGTGGTGTGGGTACACCGCCAGGGCCAACCCCACGGCCAGCAGCCGCTGCTGCTGGAGCGCCTGCGCAGCCTGGCCTTGCCGCCCGGCGACATCCACGCCTGGGTGGGCTGCGAAACCCACACCGCCAAGGCCTTGCGCGCCCATCTGGTGGGCGAACGCGGCGTGCAGCCGCAGTGGACCAAAGCGGCAGGCTATTGGCGACAGGGCAGCGTGGCCACGCACGACACGATCGAGACGTAATTTCAGGCGCGGCTTGGCTTCTCTCTTCTTCTAATATCTCTATTAATCAAATAGTAGTAGTAGTAAGGACTGCACCTGGCTGTGGATAAGGTGTGATAAGCCTTTTGGCTCAAGCACTTAGGCCATTTTGACGGCTGTGCGCGACTGTGCTTTTCTGGTGTCACGCAAATAGGGACAACTTTTAAGGATTGCCACAAGCTGTGGATAACTGCTGGCTTATGCAAAAACTATCCACAGGGTTTGCGGCAGGCCCGCTGGGCTATGCTGTGTGCTTTGTTCTAAGGAAGCTCGATGCCCCGTTCCATCCTCGAAGAAGCCCGTATCCACCCCGCCGTGCGCGACAAGGTGGCGGCATCACAGCGGGCCATCGTGCAAGAGGTGCAGGCGGCAGTAGCGGCGCATGCGGTGGTGGTGGTGGGGATGCGGGCCAATCCGTTTCCGCGCCGGGCCCGCAAGGCGCTGGATGCGGCACAGGTGCCGCACCATTACCTGGAGTACGGCAGTTATCTGAGCATGTGGCGCGAGCGTGGCGCTCTGAAGATGTGGACCGGTTGGCCCACCTTGCCCATGGTGTTCGTGCGGGGCACGCTGGTGGGCGGATTTACCGATCTGCAAAAGCTCATCCAGACCGGTGAGCTAGCCAAGATGCTGGGCTAGGGGATTAGGTTCACCCCCAGGCTACAGTGCTTCGCATCTTTCTCCAACCCCCTTGCAGGGGGCAACACCAGCAGCCGGGCATTGCCAGTTCTGCGGTGTTTCTGGAAGGTCTTCTCTCTCTACCTGTAACGCTGCTTAGCCCTTGTGGTGGCGGCCACCGTGCTCACCGCGGCCGCCGTGGTGCATGGTGTTGGTATCAAACACCTTTTGCTGTTCGGGCGTGAGTGCTGCGTAAAAAGCCTTGGTGGCTTCGGCACGCTTTTCCATGTGGGCACCACGCTCGGCGTGCATGGCGCGCATTTTGTCCATGCGCTCAGGCGTGGTCAGTTTTTCCATGGCCGCCTTGTCCGGACGGGGGCCGTGGGCAGGCGGTTGCATGCTGGCCGTGAAGGTGGTCCAGGCGGGTTCCTGGGCGGCGGTGAGCTTGAGCTTGGCCTTCAAGTCGGCCTGGCGCTTTTGCATATGCGCTTGCATCTTGGCCGGGTCGTGCTTGGCCATGCCGGTGGTGGCAGCAGCAGCGGGTGGCGGTGGAGCGTCAGCCGCAAAAGCAGCAGCGCCTACGGTGGCCAGAAGACCAGCTAAAACAAGACTTTTGAACGGTGTGCGGGTGGATGCCATGTGCGAACTCCTGGGGAAATAGGGGGACTTTCGCCTGCTGCCGGGATTGGCGACAGGTTGGAGGCAAGTGTGGAATGCACTTGTAAAGGCCCTAATAAGTCCCGCCATGCCGAATGTAAAGTTCGATCTTGAACAGCGACAATCACCGGCTCTTGTGAATCAACGCAGAAAGAATTCCCGTGTTTAAAAATGTGATGGTGTACCGCATTGGCCCCGGTTGGGCCCCCGACCTGCTGGCGATTGAAACGGCGCTGGACAAAGACCGTTTTGCCGAATGCGGTGCCAGCCAGGAAATGTCGGTTGGCTGGACCGAGCCGCGTGGCGTGGCCAACGGCCCGCTGCTGGAGTCCATCGGCGGCCAGCTGATCCTGAAGCTGATGTTCGAGAGCAAGGCCGTGCCCAGCTCGGTGATCAAACGCAAATCTGAAGAGCGCCTGGCCCAGATCGAGGCCACCACGGGCCGCAAGCCCGGAAAAAAGGAACGCAAGGAGATCAGCGAAGACGTAAAACTGTCGCTGCTGCCCATGGCTTTCACCAAGCGCGGCGCAGTGCTGGTGTGGATCGACCCCGCCGCCCTGGTGCTGGTGGTGGATGCCGGTAGCCAGGGCCGCGCCGACGAGGTGATTACCGCCCTGGTCAAGGCCATCGACGGCTTTGCCGTGCTGCAGATCAACACCAGCCTGTCGCCCGCCACCGCCATGGCCAACTGGCTCACCACGCAGGAGCCGCCCGCCGGTTTCAGCATCGACCGCGAATGCGAACTCAAGGCCGCGGATGAATCCAAATCGGTCGTCAAATACGCCCGCCACGCGCTGGACATCGACGAAGTGCGCCAGCACGTGGCCGACGGCAAGCTGCCCACCAAGCTGGCTATGACCTGGGAGGACCGCGTGTCCTTTGTGCTCACCGAGAGCCTGCAGGTCAAGAAAGTGACCTTTCTGGATGGCGTGTTCGATGGCACTTCGCAAGAGAAAGAAGACGGCTTTGATGCCGACGCAGCCATCGCCACCGGCGAAATGCGCCAGATGATCCCCGACCTGCTGATCGCCTTGGGCGGTGAAATGGCGTTGGGCGAGGCGGGTACCAAGCCCGATGCAGTGCCGCTGCAACCGGTGAACTTGGCCGAGTCACCGTTTTAAGAGAGAAATTAGACCTTAGCGCTTAATCCATAAGCGCTAACAGCTATTTAAATAATAGCAAATGAGAGGCGTTGCTCAGTGGCCTAGACCTACATTACACTGTTTGTATACCCTGTCATACGGAGCCTTGCCATGTCTACCGCAGCCCCTGCTTTTCAGCTCACGCCGCCCGAAGTTCTAAGCCCGCTGGCGCCTGAAGTCGCCAACTCGGCGGTACCGCTGCCGCCCACGCTGAAGACAGCAGTGGACGAGCAGGTTGACCGCTTCGTGGCCGCGCTGCTGACCGAAGACCTGCACACCGACACCTTCAAGGCCAAGCTCGACAGTGCGTTTGCCCTGGGGAAGGAAGAGATATCCATCGCTGCCAGCCTGATGCAGGGCAGTTTCATGCAACGCAACTTTGTGGGTGTGGAGAACACCAGTGCGTTCAAGGCCATCCAGGAGATGCGTGGCCACCTGGATGCGCTCAACCCTGGTAAGCAGGGCGACCTGTTCCAGCCGCAAAAGCTGCTCGGCTTCATTCCGTTTGGCAACAAGCTGCAGGCCTACTTTCGCAAGTTTGAAAGTGCGGGCAGCCAGCTCCAAGGCAGCATGCAGCAGCTCTACGCCGCCCGTGACGACATGCAGCGCGATGTGGTCGAGGTGGAAGCTGTGCGGGGCAAGCTGTGGGAGGCCATGCAAAAGCTAGGTGGAGCCATTCATTTTGCCGAAAGCCTGGACAGTTCCCTGGCCGCCAAAGTCACCAGCCTGCAAGCCACGGACCCCGAACGTGCCAAGGCCTTGCAGCAAGAAGTGCAGTTCTATGCGCGCCAGAACCTCACCGACATGCTGACCCAGCAGGCCGTGTGCACCAATGGCTACCTAGCGCTGGATGTGCTGAAAAAAACTGGCCGCGAAATGATGAACGGCTGCACCCGCGTGGCCACTACCGGCATGAGCGCGCTGGCCGTAGCGCAAACCGTGGCCCGCGCCACCGGCAACCAGATTGCGGTGATGGACATGCTGACCGGCGTGAACAGCAGCATTGAAAACCTGATTGCCGAGACAGGCCGCCAGCTCAACACCCACGTGGAGCGCACCGCGCAATTTGCCTCTAACCCAATGCTGGGCATCGACAAGATCAAAGAAATGTTTGATCAGACCTTCAAGGCCATGGACGCGATGGATACCTTCCGCGCCAAGGCCATCGACGTGATGGGCCAGAACAACGCCACCATGCAACAACAAATAGCCTTGGCAGAGCCCTACCTGGACCGCGTGCGCCAGCAAAAAGCCCGCGACGCCACGGCGGCCTCGATGGCCGGGCCCGTCGCTTTGTAAACCTCTTTTTTCTTTACTTTTAAGGACACACCATGGCGAACGCCAAATACATCATGCAACGTGACACCACCAGCTGGCGCATGCAAACCCGTATCTCGTTTGCACTAGCGATTGCCTGCTGTGCGGTGGGCATTTTGCAGCTGCCTAGCCAGGAGCTGGACCGGGCTTTTCTGGCCATCGGCATGTTCTTTTGCCTGTTTGCTACGCTGGCGCTGGCTAAAACCATCCGCGACAACCGCGACGGCCAGGTTGATACGGGTGCCTGGGTGATGACGGTCTGGGCTGCGTTTGCGGCGGCATCTGCACTCACGGCCTGGGGCCTGTGGCGTATGCAGATCGACGTCTGGCAAAAAGGCTTCATGGTGGTGAGCTGGCTGTTCCTGATCAGCAGCACTTTCACCATCTCCAAAACCGTGCGCGACAAGCAGGAAGCGGATTTGATGGACCAGGGCGGAGCGGTAGCGGCACCCACCGAAGAATAAGTCTCCACTGCATCCCACAGGCCACTGCAATCCAGTGGCCTTTTTTACGGGTGTTTGGCTTGCAAAAAGCGTTGTTGCTTCTCTAGCGCACCATGGGTGTTTTGTACCAGCTGCAGCTCGCGGCGCGATAGCTCGGCTTGCAGTAGGCGGAGCTGGTCACCCAACAAGCCCAGGGCCGAGGGCCCCCCTTGGGCACTAGGCACACTGCGCTGGCCGGAGGGCACTGCCAAGAAGGCCGCCAGGGTGTCGGGCAGGTAGCGGCGCACCAATTCGGCCAGGTAGAACTTGTCGTCTTGGGTGAAGTGTTCGTTTACCGTGGCCGTGGCCAGCATCGGCGCAATACGCACCAGCGTGGTCTTGATGCCTATTAGTTGCTCTATGGTGGAGTCCGGCACTTCGGTGGCCAAAGCAGCCAGCACCTTGTCAAGTGCAACCAAGGCCTGGGGGTCCAACACGCTGACCGCTACCACCACCGGCACACTGCGCCGCTGCACCATGGCATAGGTGCCCACCGCGGTACCCACCAGTGCCGAGCCCACGGCCCAGACCACGGCCCCCTGCAAGCCCGCCAACAGCACGCCCGTGCCTGCCAGTGTGATGCCCACCACCGCCGCCACACTGGCGCGCGAGGTCTGCAACTTGGCAACCGGTGCGGTCAACTGTTCGGCCAAAGGGCTGCCCAAGAGGTGCTGAAGCGTTTTGCGGGCCAGCTTTTGCTGTACTGCAGCGGGCACTACGGGCGCAGCAGGCGCTTGGGCGGTGGTTCGGCGGTTGACCGGCCCCTTCGCGCTGGCGAAGCGTTGTTTGTCTGGGGTAGGAGGGATGTCAGGCATGGAACCCACTTTAGCCGATGGCATCCTGCTGCCCCAACGGCTGGGTAAGCATTTGTTGTTGCAGCACCTGCAAAGCGGTATCGAAAGCAAAGTCTTTCAGCGCCTGGTCCATCTCGGCATAGGCTTGGGGGAAGGCAGAGTGCAGCAGGGTGGCGTATTCTTCCAGCAGGGCGATGGCATCGCTGTCATCCTGGGCCAGCAGGGCGGCCAGTTGGGTGCACACCTGGCGTAGCTGCTGCGGGTCTACGGCTACGGTGGCCTGGGCGGCTTCGGGGGCCAGTTGGGCTTGCAGGGCCTGTACCAGGGTGTTGAGCAATTGTTCGACCTCGGCTACCAGGGGTTGGAGCTGCGCCAGTGGTGCCCCTGCGTGCAGGGCGGCTTCTAGTACCCCGGCATGCTCTTGCAGGGCCACCGCACCGATGCTACCAGCTACGCCCTTGGCGCTGTGGGCGATGCGTTCGGCGGTGGGCCAGTCACTTTGCGCCAGGGCGGCATGCAGCTGGGCCGGGGTGCTTTGCTGGTTGCGCACAAACAGGCGCAGCATGTGCAGGTAGGCCTTGCGGTTGCCGTTCAGGCGGCGCAGGCCTGCGGCCATGTCCAGCGCGGGGATGCGCGCGGGCAGCTCCACCACCTCGGGCTCCGTATCCGGCACCGGCAGCGCGGCGAGCGCCGGTGTTTCACGTGGCGCAATCCATTTGGCCAGCACGCTCCACAGGTGGTCGGCCACGATGGGTTTGGTGATGACGTCGCCCATGCCGGAGGCGAGGCAGGCATCGCGGTCGTGCTGCATGACGTTGGCAGTCATGGCGATGATGGGCAGGGTGGCAAACTGGGGCTGTTGGCGGATGGCCAGGGTGGCGGTAATGCCGTCCATCACCGGCATTTGCATGTCCATCAGCACCAGGTCATACGAAGACTGGGCCAGCATGTCGAGTGCGACCTGGCCGTTGTCGGCCACCTCGGCCACCAGCCCGGCCGAGGCCAGCAGCTCCAGGCCCACGTACTGGTTGAATTCGTTGTCGTCCACCAGCAGGATGCGGGCCCCGGCCAAGGGTGCCATGCGGGCAAACAGGTCGCTGGGCGTGGGGGTGGAGGTGTTGCGCGCCGGGCCGTGGCCTACGCGGGCCAGCGCGTCGCGCAGGGTGGTGCCAAACACGGGTTTGACCAGCACGGTGGCGATGCCCACGGCCTTGCCCAGCTCGGCCAGGCCGTCGTCGCCAAAGGCGGTGACCATCACCATCTTGGGCACCTGCGGCAGCCCCAGGGCCTGGATGGCGCGGGCGGTGGCGATGCCGTCCATCTCGGGCATGTGCCAGTCCAGAAACACGATGTCGCAGGCGTGGCTTTGCAGGTAGTCCAGCGCCAGCGCGCCCGAGGCCACGGTTTGTACGGTGAACTGGTGCTCTTGCAGCATGGCCGCCAGGATGCTGCGGGCGATGCTGTGGTCGTCTACCACCAGGGCGCGCAGGCCGGTCAGGGGGGTGGGCTCTGGCTCGGCGGCCAGGCCCACGCCCAGGTTGGCGGTGAACCAGAAATTGCTGCCCTGGCCGACCTGGCTGTCCACGCCCACCGCGCCGCCCATCAGCTCGGCCAGCCGCTTGGAGATCGACAGGCCCAGGCCGGTGCCGCCGTATTTGCGCGTGGTGGACACGTCAGCCTGGTGGAAGCTCTGGAACAGCGCGGCGCACTGTGCGGGGCTCAGGCCGATGCCGGTGTCGCGGATGGCGAAGTACAGCTGGATCTGGTCGGCGGCCAGGCCCTCGGGCTGGGGTTGCTGCACGCGGGCGACCAGCACGATCTCGCCCGCGTCGGTGAACTTGACGGCGTTGTTGGCAAAGTTGATGAGGATTTGCCCCAGCCGCAGCGGGTCGCCCACCAGGTGCGGCGGTACGTCGGGGGCGATGTCGAACACCAGCTCCAGCTGCTTGGCGCTGGCTTTTTCGGTGACCAGGTTGGCCACGTTGGTGAGCAGGGCATCGAGCTCGAACGGCACGTGTTCCACCTGCAGCTTGTTGGCCTCGATTTTTGAGAAATCCAGGATGTCGTTGATGATGCCCAGCAGGTGTTTGCCCGACATCTGCACCCGGTCGATGTACTCGCGCTGGCGCGCATCCAGCGGGGTTTTCAGGGCCAGCTCCGACAGGCCGATGATGGTGTTCATCGGGGTGCGGATCTCGTGGCTCATATTGGCCAAAAACGCGCTTTTGGCCTGGCCCGCGGCTTCGGCGGCTTCCTTGGCGGCCTGCAGCGCGTCGGCCGCGAGTTTGCGGCTGGTGATGTCGTCAAACCAGGTGTAGCCCGCGCTCTGGCCGCCAAACTCGCCCAGGCTGGACGATAGCGAGGCCCACAGCGGCGTGCCGTCGCCCCGGGTGAAGGCAATTTCCCAGTTGCTGATGCTGCCCTCGCGCACCAGCGTCTCGACCGCGCGCTTGCGCACTTCGGGGTCGACATACATCTTGCGCACACCGTGCTGTACCAGGTCTTGCTCGCTGATGCGAAACACCTCCAGTGCCCGCCGGTTGTGGAACAGTGCCCGGCCGTCCTGGCGGGTGATGATGAGTGCGCTGGGGGCCGATTCGAGCACGGTGCGCAGTTGCTTCTCGCGGGCCTGCAGGGTTTCCTGGGCCTGGATGTTGCTGGTCACATCCAGCCAGTAGCCGGTCCAGACCTGGGTGTCGGGGCTCTTGGCGTGCACGATGCCGGTGGCCCGCAGCTGGATCCAGCGCGACTTACCATCGATCTGGACCCGGTAGCGCACGGCCAGAGATTCGTTGCTGGTGGCGGTGGCTTCCAGGTCCTGGAATGTGGACGGTGTGGCCGCCGCCTGGTGGGCACCACGCAGCGCTTCCCGTACCCGGGGCAGGTCGTCGGGATGCACATGGGTGAGGTGGGCGCGCGGGTCCTGCATTTGCGCCTCGGCGCTCACGCCCAGCAGGGCCAGGATGGGCTTGCCCACAAAGTGGAAGCGCGGCGTGCCGTCGGCTTGCATGCTCATCTGGAACACGGCGCAGGGCAAGGCATCGCTGATGTCCAGCATGCGCTGGCTGGCCGCCTGGACCACCTCGTTGAGCTGGCGCAGCTCGGCATCGCTTTGCCGGCGCTGCTGGGCCAGGTTGCGGCGCGACACGGCGTAGTAGCCCAGCAGCACGCACAGCAGCACCGCGCTGCCGGCCAGGCCCGGGGCCAGCAGGGCGGCCCACAGGCTGCGGTCTTCCAGCAGCAGCAGTTGCCAGGGGCCGTCGCGGCTGTCCCAGTCCAGCGTGCGGCGGGCCACGGTGGTGCGGTGGCCTGGCCAGCGCAGGCTGCTGCCCTCCAGCCTGAAGGGCAGCGGTGCCAGCTCCGCATTGCCAAACTGGGCTTGCGCTGCACCTTGGGGCAAAGGTGAGGCAGTGATGCCAGGCAGCAGCTGCATGCGCCAACCGGCCTGGTTGCTGGTGAACACCACGCCTTGCGGTGACACCACCAGGGCCGGGGCCGTGTGCTGCGCCAGCGCCGCGTCAAGCGCGTCCGCGCCGGTCTGCACCACGTAGACCCCGTTCGGCGGCTTGCTGGCCTCGGCGCTGGTGCGCACCGGGGCGGCAAACACCAGGCGGCGTTGCTGGCCGCTGGCATCGGTGGTGGGGTAGAACACCGGCTGGCCTTGCATGGCCTGCTGGAAATAGGCCTGCCCGCCCAGCTCGCGGCCCAGCAGGGGCGAGGCGCCTTCCTGGTTCAGTTCCGACAGGACCGCGCCTTTGGCGTTGAGTACAAATACGTCTTGTGTGCCGGGGGCCAGCAGCAGGGTGGAAAAGTCGGTGTAGAGCTGGCCGTAGTCGCCCGAAATGTTGCCGATCAGGACCTGCTTCACGTCGAAGCTCACCGCGGCCACCAGCGTGGCGGTCGCCATGGTGCTGCTTTGCGTGCTGGCCTGGTGCACCTTGTCGGCCAGGTTGTTGGCCACGGCCTGCAGGTTGGCATCGGCGCGGGTGGTGTTCCATTGCAGCTGCGCGGCGGCCACCGCCGCCGCCAAGGCCAGGGCTACCGCGATCGCCACCCCGTCCGCCCGCCGTTGCCGTAGCTTGCTGCGGTCCTTGTGCAAGGCCTCGGCGACGGGTGTCAGGCTGGAAACAGGTGAAGATGCATCCATGGGCGCTTAAGGTTCAGGGCTGAAGCAATAAGAAACAGTGTATGCATTTCGGCGGATTTTTGGGACTTTCTCCGGATTCTATATTTATACCAAATACAGCTCTAGCGCTTATTTTATAAGCACAAGCAGCTATATAAAGCGTAGCAATTATTTGCTGGATGACCGGGCGACTTCAATCCACGCGGCTGGGCCGCCGGGGCCGCACCAGGTCGGCCACCAGCGGCGGCAGCGACAGGCCCAGCAGCAGCAGGGCCAGCGGCAACACCCAGATGAAACCCACGTACTTGAAGCCGGTGGCCCCCACCAGCCCACCCACCACAAAGGCCGACAGCAGGGTGGCGTACAGGCGCAGCTTGGTGCGGTTGGCCCGCACGCGGGATTCCAGCGGGCTGCCTTCGCGGTTCATGTAGAGCAGCTTGCCCAGTTCGATGCCCAGGTCGGTGATCACGCCGGTCATGTGGGTGGTGCGGATCTGCGAGGCCGACAGCTTGGACACCACGGCGTTTTGCAGCCCCATGGTGAAGGCCAGCACCAGCAGCGTCAGCGGTACGGCAAACGGGGTTTGCCGGTTCAGCGTGGCCCCGATCAGGCCAAACACCAGCAGCAGCAAGGCCTCGCACAGCAAGGGCAGCGCGTATTCGCTGCGCAGATGGTGCTGGCGCGCCCAGTTCACCAGCACCGCCGTGGCCGCCGCGCCTGCGGTAAACGCCAGCAAGGCCCCCAGCGCGCCCAGCACCAATTTGATATTGCCCAGCACCAGGTTGTCGGACAGCATGGAGGCAAAGCCGGTCATGTGCGAGGTGTACGTGCCCACCACCAGAAACCCCCCGGCGTTGATGGCCCCCGCGTTGAACGCCAGCAGCCCGCCCAGCAGCCGGTTGGTGGCGGCAATGCGGTGCTGGCTGGTGAGGTGGCGAAGGCGGCGCATGCGAGGTGGATACATAAGAAATAAGCAGCCAACGCTTATTCTATGGGCGAGAGCAGCTATTTAATTAGTAGCAAGCTGCTGCAATGCGGGCGACAGGCCGGTCCAGGCACCGGCCAGCCGGGCATCGCTGGGCACACCACTGCCCCAGGTCTGCGCCTGCCGCGCACCGGCGAGCACGCTGTCGATCACCGGCACGGGCACTTCGCCCTGGATCTGCGCGGCCATGCCGGCCAAACCGGCGCCGCCCAAAATGACGGCCTGCACGCCGGGCTGGGCGGCGGCCTCCACGCAGGCGGCGGCCAGCAAGATGCGGGCAGCGGCAGGGTCGGCGGCCAGCTCGGCTCCGGTGGCCTCAACGGTGTGGATGTGGGCCAGTTGTTCGCCATAGCCCAGGCTGTGGGCCAGACGCTGCAGCATGGGTTTCCAGGCTACGCCGCCAGTGACGATGGCAAAGCGGCCATGCTGGGCCGCCTCCACAAACGCGGCTTCGGCCAGGCCGGTGACGGGCACGGGGCTGCATTCGCGCAGGGCCAACAGGCCGGGGTCGCCAAAGCAAGCGATCAGCACCGCATCCGGCGTAGGGCTTCCATCGGCCAGCCACGCGGCCCAGGCATCCAGCGTGGCGTGCGCGGCGATGGCGTAGCTGGCCTCGTTGGAGATGTAGCGCGCACCAAAGCGGGCCGTGGCCATGTGCACCGCCACGTCCGGGCCGCTGCCCTGCAGGATGTGGGTGCGCAACAGCGCGGTGACGCTGTCGCTGGTGTTGGGATTGATGACCAGCAGGTGGCGCATGGGATCAGGCCGCGTGGCCGAAGAGTTCGATCAGGTCAGGTGAGGTGGTGGCCACGGTGCCGAACTGCACCTGCGCCTCCAGGTGCTCCAGATGTTCGCGCATCAGGCGGGTGGCGGCCTCTACATCGCGCAGGCGGATGGCATCCAGGACAGAGCGGTGTTCCTGGCAGCCACAGCCACCGGCGCGGCTGCCGGGCAGCTCGACCGGGCCCCAGGTCATCAAGATGAGCGAGGTGCGCGACACCAGTTCGCGCAGGATGCGGCCCAGGGTTTGCTGCCCCGAGCGCTCGGCAATGGTGAGGTGGAAGTCGCCCGACATGCGGATGGCGTGGCGCATGTCGCCCTTGGCGCGGGCAGCCTCTTCTTCGGCGATGAAGTGGGCCAGCACGGCGATGTCGGACGGCGTGGCCACGGCCATGAAGCGCTCCAGCAGCGGCGGCTCGACCAGGCGGCGGGCCTCGAAGACTTCGCGGGCCTCCTGCTCGGTGGGCTGGGCCACGCAGGCACCGCGGTTGGGCACCATGGTCACTATTTGCTCATTGGCCAGGCGCACCAGTACCGGGCGGATGCGGGTGCGCGACACGCCAAAGGCGGTGCCGAGTTTGTCTTCCACCAGCTTGGTGCCAGGCTGGAGCCGGTGGTCCAGGATGGCGGAAACGATGCGCTCGTAAATGTCACTGTCGCTGAGCGCGGGAACGGGGGCGGTGGACACTATGGGCGGCCTTTTTGTTTGCGTCCCAAGAACTTTACCAGCAGCAAGGTGATACCCATGACGATGAACGACACCACGGTGGTCACCGTGCCAATCGCATAGATCGACGGCGTGGTGACGGTGGTGGTCAGGCCTTGCAGCTCCAGCGGCAGGGTGTTGACATCGCCAATCGCCTGCGAGGTGCGGGCAATTTCGTCCCACGACAGGGTGAAGCCGAACATGCCGATACCCACCACAGACGGCGCAATCAGCGGCAGCACCACGTGCTTGAAGGCTTGCCATGGCGTGGCGCCCAGGTCGCGGGCGGCTTCCTCGTAGGCGGGGTTGAAGCGGTTGAAGATGGCAAACATGATCAGCAGGCCGAAGGGCAGCGTCCAGGTGAGGTGCGCGCCCAGCGCCGAGGTGAACAGGCCCAGGGCGGTGCCGTATTCGTCCAGCGTGTCCTGCATACCCAAAGCCTCCAGCGCCCATTTGATGCCGCCGTCGAGCAGGCGGAACTCCAGGCCGATGCCTAACGAGACGATGATGGACGGCATGATCAGGCTGGCAATCACGATAAAAAACAGCGCATTGCCACCGGCCAATTTTTTGCGAAACGCCAGGCCGGCCAGCACCGAGAACACCACCGTGCAGGCCATCACCGCCAGGCCCAGCGCCAGCGAGCGGCGCAGGGCCGCGCCAATGTCCACCACGCCCAGGCCTTCGGCCAGCTTGGCAAACCAGTGCAGCGATAGGCCGCGCAGCGGAAAGGTCAAGCCGCCCTCGGGGCCCTGGAAGCTGAGGATGAAGATGACGAACATCGGGCCGTACATGAACAGCACGAACAGGGCGAAAACAATCGCCAAAGGCACAAAACCGGGTGCGCGTTTCATCTCACAGCTCCTTACGGATATCGACCAGCCGGGTCAGTGCCCAGATGATCATCAGCACGATGGCCAGCAAAATCACCGCGTTGGCGGCGGCCAGGGGAAATTGCAGGTACGAGGTTTGCACCTGGATGATCTTGCCAATCGACGCGATCTGCTGGCCGCCCATCACGCCCACGGTGACGAAGTCGCCCATCACGATGGTGATGACAAAGATGGAGCCGATGATGATGCCGGTGCGCGACAGCGGCACGATCACGTTCCACAGGGTTTGCCAGCCGCTGGCACCGCTGTCGTTGGCGGCCTCCAGCAGGCTGCGGTCGATGCGCATCATGCTGTTGAAAATGGGCACGATCATGAACATGGTGTAGAGGTGCACAAAGGCCAGCGTGACCGAAAAGTCGGAGAACAGCAACCACTCCACCGGCTGGTCCACGATGCCAGCGCCCACCAGGCTTTGGTTGACCAGGCCGTTGCGCCCCAGCAGCGGCACCCACGAGATCATGCGGATCACGTTGCTGGTCCAGAACGGAATGGTGCACAGCACAAACAGCAGCGTCTGCGTGCCCGAGGACTGGATGTGGAAGGCCAGAAAGTACGACACCGCAAAGCCAATCACCAGCGTGATCAGCCAGACCATGAAGCAGAATTTGAAGGTGGACAAGTACGTCTTGAAAGTGACGCACATCTCGCTGGTATTGCTGCAGCCGTCAAAAATCGAAATGTAGTTTTTGAAGGTAAAGCCGGGCAGCAGCTCGTATTCGTTGAAGTCCCAAAAGCTGACCATCACGATCAGCGCCAGTGGCACCAAAAAGAACACCGCAAACACCGCCGTCAACGGCGTGGCCTGCCACCAGGCGGACAGGCTGCGGCCGGGCGCGGGGGTGGGTGAAGGCAAGGGGGCGGTGGGTGTGCTCATGGATGAAGATCCGCGTTAACTATCAAAATCGTAGCTTCTCACGCTGATGGAATAAGCGCTAGGGGCCGATTTCTTATAAATCTACGCCCCTGCAAACATATCTGGATGCAATCAACGCTCCGGGGTTTCCCAAGGCAAGCGCAGCGATGCCCGTCCGTGAACAACCGTGGAACTGGCTTTGCCAGGCCACTGGTTGTGCCCCCTGCAAGGGGGTTGGCGGAAAGTGCGCAGCACTGCAGCTTGGGGGTGTGCCTATTTACGCTGCTACAAACTCATTCCACTTCTGGACCATGTAGTTGTTCTCATCCATCAGCGCGTTCCAGCAGGCGATGCCGCCCATGCGGGCTTCGTAGCTGCCGCCGTCGCGGATCTGGCCGACCTTGGCCAAGACATCGCCGTTCGGGCTCTTGATGTCTTGCGTGGCGGACTTGCCTTCCATCCAGTAGGCCCACTCGTAGGGCTCCATCTTGGACTTGGCGGTGTCCAGCACGGCGCTGTAGTAGCCCTGGCGGTTCAGGTAGGCACCGGCCCAGCCGTCGAGGAACCAGTTGATGAACTCATAGGCACCGTCCAGCGTGCGGCCCTTCAGCGTGGCGGGCAGGCCGAAACCGGCAGCCCAGGCGCGGTACCCTTCCTTCAATGGCTGGAAGGTGCAGGCGATGCCCTTGGTGCGCACGGCGGTGACGGCAGGGCTCCACATCGACTGGATCACCACTTCGCCGGACGACATCAGATTGACGGACTCGTTAAAGTCTTTCCACAGCGCGCGGAACTGGCCTTGCTTTTTGGCTTCGATCAGGGTCTTGATGGTCAGGTCGATTTCCTTCTTGGTCATGTTGCCTTTGTCGGGGTATTTGTAGATACCCATGGCTTCGACCACCATCGCCGCGTCCATGATGCCGATGCTTGGGATATTC
This sequence comes from Rhodoferax sp. LS1P39, assembly GCF_056521425.1. NCBI lineage: Bacteria > Pseudomonadati > Pseudomonadota > Betaproteobacteria > Burkholderiales > Comamonadaceae > Rhodoferax > Rhodoferax sp. LS1P39. Next base: position 118,045 of record NZ_JBWMAV010000006.1, read on the forward strand.
AAAATCGCGGCCTTGCCCTTGAACTCCGGGTTCAGCAGCTCGGCCCAGGAGGTGATGGGGCGCTTGATCAAATCGGGGCGGATGCCCAGCGTGTCGGCGTTGTACACGGTGGGGATCAGGCTCATGTACTGGGTGGGCGTGGCCGAGAATTTCTTCGACTTTTCGCCTTCCAGGAAGATCACTTTCTTGGGGGCCGTGCCCTGGTCGCCCACGGCCTTGCCGTTGACCATGCCGGTGGTGAACAAGGGGGTGATCTTGTCGGCGTTCTTGATGCGCTTGGTGTCGATGCCCTTGAGGTTGCCGGTGGGCACGATCTTCTTCAGCGAGAAGTATTCGGTGTCGATCAAATCGAAGCTGTTGGGCGCGGTAACGGCGCGCTTGGTCACGTCGTCGGTGGTCACGGCCACGTACTGGATGGTGATGCCGGTGTCGGCCTTGAATTTTTCGGCAATGGCTTTGTCCTGGTTCACCGCGGTGCCCAGGTAGCGGAGGGTGATCTTTTCTTGGGCGTGCACAAACGGCGCAATGCCGCTGGCCAAAATACCGGCCGTGCCTTTGAGCAGGGTGCGGCGTTGCATGGTGGCTTGCAGGGCATTCATGGGTTCAGGAAGTACGTCGGACATGGTCAAAAACTCCTAGGGGGTTACGGGGTGGAAATCAGGCAGGAACAGGAACAGAAACAGGGCTGAGCGGGTGGGCAGCATCCGGCGCCCAGGCCAGTTGCACGGCCTCGGCTACGCGGTAGGGGCGGGCGGCAAACTGGGCTTCGGACACCATCACCGAGAATTCGGCGGTAGAGCTGGCGGTTTGCGCCACGCCGGGTTTTTGCAGGCCCAGCAGCACGTAGGTGCCCTGGTACTCCACATCGCTGACCACGGCGCGGATGTTGTCAGGGCCGTCGGCCACGGCGGCCTCGGCGGGGATGATTTGCATGTGGTCGGTGCGCACGCCAATCTTGCCGCGCGGGGTGTCCAGCACGTTGTGGCCGCCCATGAAGCGCGCCACAAACTCACTGGCCGGGCGGTTGTACACCTCGTGCGGGCTGCCCACTTGCTCGATCAGCCCGTGGTTCATCACCACCATGGTGTCGGCCAGGGCCATGGCCTCCTCTTGCGAGTGGGTGACGTGGATGAAGGTCAGGCCCAGCTCCTTTTGCCAGCGGCGCAGCTCGGCACGCATCTGGATGCGCAAGAATGGGTCGAGGGCAGACAAAGGCTCGTCGAGCAACAGCACCTTGGGCTGGGTGATCAGTGCCCGGGCCAGGGCCACGCGCTGCTGCTGGCCGCCCGACAACTCGCTGGGTGTGCGGTCGGCCAGGTGGCCCATGGCCACGCGCTCCAGCAGATCCTTGGCCTTGGCATGGCGTTCGGCCTTGTCCATGCCCTTCATCTTCAGGCTGAAGGCCACGTTGTCGAGTGCGCTGAGGTGCGGAAACAGCGCAAAGCTCTGGAACATCATGGCTGTGCCGCGCGCGGCGGCGGGCAGGTCGGTGATGTTGCGGTTTTCCAGCAGGATGTCGCCGCTGGTGACCGACTCGTGTCCGGCCACCATGCGCAGCGTGGTGCTTTTGCCGCAGCCCGACGGCCCCAGCAAGCAGCAGTAGCTACCGCTGGCGATGCGCAGATTGATGCTGTCAACGGCCGGCTTGGACGATCCATAGCGCTTGGTCAGCGCGATGATTTCGATGGCCGAAGGTGCGGAGGAGGTAGTAGGAGCGGACATATCCGTCCCCTATGCATAGGCCGTGCCAGCTTTGCGTACGCTGCAATTGTTAAATTGCGTACAAAACTGCACCGGGAATGTGCGCAATCCTTCCCGACGCGCAGGCTTGGTGCGCTAGCTAATGGCTATTTGCCGCAATCTGGCGCAAAGCCTGCTCAAACACCTCAGGCGGCTGGCCGCCCGAGATCAGATGCCGGTCGTTGATGATGATGGCGGGCACCGAACGGATGCCTTGGCTGGTGTAGAACTGCTCGCGCTCACGCACCTCCGCCGCAAACTCGTCGGATTCCAGAATCGCCCGCGCCCGCACCGGGTCCAACCCTACCTGCTCGGCCACCTGTACCAGCAAGGCGTGGTCGCTGGGGTTTTGCCCCAGGGTGAAGTAGGCATCGAACAAGGCCTGTTTCAGCGCGTGCTGGTGGCCCTCTAGCTCAGCCCAGTGCAGCAGGCGGTGGGCATCGAAGGTGTTGTAGATGCGGTTGCGCTGGCCCAGGTTGAAGGTAAAGCCCAGCTCTGCCCCACGGGCGCGGATGTTTTCCTTGTTGGCCGCCGCTTGGGCCGGGGTGGAGCCGTATTTGCGCGCCAGGTGCTCGGTGGTGTCTTCGCCCTCGGGGGCCATCTGCGGATTCAGCTCAAACGGCTGGAAGTGCAGCTCGGCGGTGATGCTGTCACTGACCCGCGCCAGCGCCTGTTCCAGCGACTTCAATCCCACTACGCACCAGGGGCAGGACACATCGGAGACGAAATCAATCTTGAGTTGGGTGGTCATGGTGTCTTGGCTTGAAAAGCTGTGGATAGTTCTGGCACAACCAGCTAGTTATCCACAGGTAAGGTCGTTTTTAAAAAGTTGTTCATTTTGGCGTGACACCAGAAAAGCAAGGTCACGCACACCCGACAACACGGGATAAGCTGTTGATTACAAAAGACAAAACCGGCTTACCCACAGAAGAGCCGCATGCTTACTACTACTACTATGTATTAATAGAACCATTAGAAGAATAGCCAAACACGATGTCTGCCGTGGTTTGTGGACTGAAAAACCCCAAAAATGCAAAAAGGCAGGCCTCCACGGTGCGTGGAGCCTGCCTTTGAGGGAAAGAAATGTTTTAGATGCCGGGACGGGTGGCGATTTCTAGCTGCGTGAGGTAGTGCATAGCGTGCAAGTCGCTGCTGCCGCACATGTCCAGCGCAGGCTGCAACTGGCCGCAGACCGCCGGACGTCCAGGCTGGCCAAAAATGCGGCAGCGGTTGGCCGCATCCAATTGCACGCAGCGCACCCCGGCGGGCTTGCTGATGCCATCCACCACCGGCATGCCGGGGATGGGTGAGCTGATGCTGGGCGCGATGCAGCAGGCACCGCAGCCGGATCGGCAATCCATGGGTTTACTATTAATTTAGGAGCTGCTCACGCTTATGGAATAATCGCTAGAGGCCAATTAAGCTTGAAATTTACGGGTCGCCCACAGCACTTGCTCCACCACCGCCTGCACGCTGGCGCGGTGGGCTTCCTGCTTCAAGCTGCCGTCTTCGGCAAACGCATCGAAGGCCCGGCCCAGCGCGAACTGCTTGGGGGCCACCCAGCACTGCATATTGGCCATCAGCGGCGACAGGTGCGTCAGCGAGCGCAAACCCCCCAGCCCACCGGGCGACGCACTCAGTAGGCCCACCACCTTGCCGGTGAAGGAGCGGAAACCATCTTTCCACACCGGGTCGGTCTTGACGGGGCTGGAGGCCCAGTCGATGGTGTTTTTCAGCAGCGCCGGGTAGCTGCCGTTGTATTCGGGCGCGCAGAGGATCCAGGCCGGGTGATCAAACATGATCTGCTTCAGGCGCAGCACGTCGGCGGGCGTGCCCTCGGCCTCCAGGTCGGCGTTGTACATGGGGATGTCAAAGTCGGCCAGCTCGATGTGCGTGACCTCGGCCCCGGCATCTGTGGCGATGCGGGCGGTGGCCTGGGCCAGTTGGCGGTTGTACGACTGTTTGCGGGTGCTGCCCGCGAAGATGAGTGTTTTCATGCAGCAGATTGCACCATAGTTCGGGCCAAACCCTGTAACGTCGGGCTGACCTGTGGGTGTTCGGCCAGCAGCGACCAAAACTGCCGGGCGGCGGCCATGGCGGTGGCGTTGGCCCAAAAACCATCGGTGGCAAATGCGGCGTAGTCCAGAGTGCCGGTCTGGGCATCGGGCTGGTAGCGCATGGGCAGCATGCCGTAGACAGGGGCCAGGGCGAAGCGGCCTTTGGCGATCTCTTTCAAGCTGTCGCCCTGGGCAAACAGGCCCAGGTTGCCCGCATGCATGTCGGTATTGCCCACCAGGCGGCCAAACTGCAGGCGGAACAGCGCCTGCTGTGCACCGTCTGCCGACAGCCGCCCTTGCCGCGCCAGCGCATCGCAGGTAGCGGCCCAGTGCTGGTAGCCGCCGGGCACAAAGGCCGCATGCGCCGCACCCACCGACACCACGTGCTGGCGGCCTGCGTTGCCGATGCGGTCAAACCGCTGGCTGACCAGGTAGCTGCGGTTGTGGCTATGTACCACCTCGCAGGCCGCCACGTGCTGGCCGTAAGTCTGCAGCACCTGCAGGCACAGGGCTTCGGCATGCAACAGGTCGTGCCAGCGCTCGCCAAACGGCGTGCCGCGCGGCGGCGAGAACTTCACCAGCACCGGTGTGCCCTGGTGGTTGGTGGCCAAGAATTTGGGTTGGTCGCCCCCTATGGACGCGCCCGCAGCAAAGGTATGGACCAGCGCGTCCAGTGCCAGGCCCAGGTCGGGGCCGGGTGGGGGCAGGGCGGGCAAAGCCGTGGCAGCGTGTAGATGCCCCAGAACCAACGCCCCAGGCGCGTCGTGCAGGTGCAAGGCGGCGGTGAAGGTGGCCTGCACGTCCCAATGGTCCGGGTTGCCGGGCACGCCATAGCCCGCCAGGCTCTGCGCCAGCAAGCGGCCCAAAAACCCCTGCGCCTGCAGCGGCGACAGGTACCAGGGTAAGCCGGTAGTACCCAGCACATCCAGGCCTGGCGCTTCGATGTGGATCTGGTCTCGGGCCAGCAGGCTCAAAAGCCCCAAGGGTTGGGCCCGGCCTGCGCTGTCCACCCGCCACAGTGGCTGCTGTGCGGCACCGCCTGCGATGGGCTGGGGCAGGGCGTAGCGGGCACTTTTTCCCTGGCCCAGGGTCAGCACCTGGCCCGGCAACTGGGCCAGCAGGCGCGATACCGTGGACTGGCTTTTGCCCAGGGCCTTCTGGAGTTCTGCCGAGCGTGACGCGCCAAAGGTTTGTAAATGCAATAAAAGTGCGTCGGTATCGGCAGGCATGGTGAATAGAAAAAATAATAAAAAATTCCCATTGAATCAACAGGTTAATCTTATTTTAACTATGAAGTGAATAGTAAATGCCTGACTAAATGGGTTTGTCACTCCGTTGCCGATAGCCCTTGGGTGTTTGCCCGTACTGCGCCCTGAAGCTGTGGATGAAGTAGCTGGGGTGGGCGTAGCCGCAGGCCCAAGCCACCTCTTTCACCGCCAGCGCGCTCTCGGCCAGCAGGCGGGCGGCACGGGCCATGCGCATGCGGTTGATGTAGGCCACCAGGGCCTCTTGTGTCTGCTGCCGGAACAGGTGCGACAAATAGTCTGCCGTGCAGCCGCACTGCTGGGCCAGGCCGCGCACGCTCAAATCTGCATCGCCCAGCTGGTTTTGCACCAGTACCCGCACCTTGGTCACCCAAGCGGATTCGGGGGCGGTGTGCGGGTCCACATCGGCCAGGGCGCGCAGCACCCCGGCGGTGGCGGCGGCCACCAGGGCGCGGATTTGCAGCGGGGCCCATGCCGCCTGCTGGCCCTGACCCAGCCGGGCCGCGTCGGCCAGCCAGTCGTGGATGTGGCGGGCCTGGGGGTGCTGGCGCATTTCCAGATGGCGTATGCCGGGCTTGCCGGTGTGGATCTCATGGGCCAGATGGCAGGTGAGGGCGTGGGCCTCGGCATAGACCACCAGGTTGGCAAACGGCTGGGTGGGCGCGGCGCGCACCTGCTCGGCATGCAGCAACTGCGGCGGCATCAGCAGCGCCTCGCCAGGGCCTAGGGTCAGGGAGCCGTGCGGCAGGCGAAAGTCGGTCCAGCCACCGGTTTGTAAAAACAGCTCGGGCCCGACGTGGAAGTGGCCCTCGCCGCGCTCCACCGGTGCCCCGCCGGGCTGGTGCACCACCAGGCTGCCCGCCATGGCGCGGCTTAAGAAGTCGCCCAGGTGCTGGCGCATAGCGGCGGCATCCTGGCTGGCAGATGGAGCCTGCGGGACGCTGCAGAAGGTGGATGCGTGCGATCCAGGAATTTTGCTATTCATTGCGGATTATTGACAGCAATCGGGCTGGTGAGAGGGGCAGGGCAGGCTTAGAGTCTAGGCCAGATAAAGCCAAACCCTCACCCCAGGAGCACCCTAGTGAAAACCCGTATTTCTGTTATTGTCTGGAACGAATTCCGCCACGAACGCGAAAATGCCGCCGTGGGTGCCATCTATCCCGAAGGCCTGCACACAGCAATAGCCAACGCCCTGGCCGCCACCCCCGGCCTGAACCCCGGTGCTTTGCCGGTGGATGTCAGCGTCGCCACATTGGACGACCCCGAGCATGGTCTGAGCGAGGCGCGCCTGGCCACCTGTGACGTGCTGATCTGGTGGGGCCACAAGGTGCACAACCTGGTGGAGGACGCGGTGGTCGATGCGGTGCAAAAGCGCGTGCTCGAAGGCATGGGTTTGATCGTGCTGCACTCCGGCCATTTCAGCAAAATCTTCCGCCGCATGATGGGTACCAACTGCTCGCTGAAATGGCGCGAGGCGCACGAGAAAGAGCGCTTGTGGGTGGTCGAGCCTTCGCACCCCATCGCGGCCGGTCTGGGCGAGTATTTCGAGCTGCCGAACGAAGAGATGTACGGCGAGCGCTTTGATATTCCGCAGCCCGACAGCACGGTGTTCATCTCGTGGTTCGAGGGTGGCGAGGTGTTCCGCTCCGGCTGCTGCTGGGAGCGCGGCCATGGCCGCATCTTCTACTTCCGTCCCGGCCACGAGGCCTACCCCACCTACCACGACAAAAACGTGCAGCGCGTGATCGCCAACGCCGTGCAGTGGGCCGCGCCCCGCGTCAATATTGTGGACGTGTGCCCTAATCCCGAGCCACTGGAGCGCATCAGTCCCAAAACCGGGTTCACCAATGTCGGCATTGTCCAAACCAGCAAGGATCTGGCATGAGCGAGATAGCTAAAACATTGCGCGTTGGCGTGATCGGCCTGGGCATGGGCCGCGCCCACATCCAAGGCTGGCAAGAGCACCCGCAGGTCGAAGTAGTGGCGATTGCCGACCCCGATGCCGCCCGCCTGGCCAAGGTGGGCGACGAGTTCAAGGTGGCAGGCCGCTACGCCTCGGCCGAAGCCATGCTGGCCACCGAAAAGTTGGACGTGGTCAGCGTCTGCACGCCGAATAAGTTTCACGTGGAACTGACCCTGGCCGCCCTGGCCGCTGGCTGCCACGTGCTGTGCGAAAAGCCCATGGCCATGAACGCCCAAGAGGGCCGCCAAATGCTGGAAGCCGCCAAGGACGCGGGCAAGCGGCTGATGATCAACTTCTCGTACCGCTTCAGCGCGGCATCCCGCGCCCTGAAAGCCCAGGTGGATGCCGGCCTGTTTGGCGACTTCTACTTTGGCCGGAGCCTATGGCACCGCCGCCGCGGCATGCCCGGCTTTGGCGGCTGGTTTGGCACCAAGGCCCTTGCCGGTGGCGGCCCGTTGATCGACCTCGGTGTGCACCGCCTGGACCTGGCTCTGTGGCTGATGGGCTACCCGCAACCCACCTGGGTGATGGGCAGCACCTACAGCCCCATCGCCAGCGACCTGGCCCAGAAGGCCGGCAAGACCTTTGACGTGGAAGACCTGGCTGCCGGGTTCATCCGCTTTTCCAACGGTGCCACGCTGGCGCTAGAGGCCTCCTGGGCCGCCAACATCCAGGAAGCCGAGCTGATGGAAACCCGGCTGCTGGGCACCAAGGCCGGGCTGCTGCAAAAGAACCTGGGTGGCGGCTACACCTTCGACGCGCACGTCTACACCGAAGTCAACGGCGCGCCGGTGGACATGCTCTTGTGCCCGCCCACGGTAGATGCCAAGTCGGCCATGTTCGATTACGCCGAGGCCATTCTCACCGGCACCCCGCACCCGGCGGGCGGCGACGAGGGCCTGGTGGTGATGCAGATCCTGGACGCGCTGTACGAGAGTGCGCGCACGGGGGAGCCGGTGCAGATCGGGTAATTGATCCGTTTGATTGTTGAACATCGTATGTCCATAGTTGTGGTTCAAGCAAACCCGTAGAATCGAGCAAGTAATGACTTGGCAGTAATGCTGTTTACCGTTGCCTTAGTGCAAGACCTTGCAAGCGGCCTGGCGTTTTCTCTCTTTGTGTTGGTTGAAATCTCTTTCATCTGTAACTTGGAGTTCAAAATGAAAACTAACCTGTTCACCGTCTTTCTAACCGTGAAGTCCGAGTGCGCGTCACTAATGGGGGTTAAAGCGCCGGGCCGATGTGTAAGGAATAACTGAGAGCGGATAGATAGTTGTCGAGAGATGACGGCCTCCACCAATATCAAACCCACTGAGATTCATCACTCAGTGGGTTTTTCATTTTGAAAGCCAAAGTTGGTTTTCACCTAAATGTTGTCGGACATAGATCATGTCTTTTGGTATGTCGCTCTGATAGATCCAGCAAACCCCCGCCCACACCCCCGTCACCATTCAGGACTACCATCCGCCCTCAACCCGCTAAATACCCCACAGGAACCCACCCATGACCACCGCCCACGGCTACGCCGCCACCTCCCCGACTTCCCCCCTGGCCCCTTTCAGCTTCGAGCGTCGCACCCCCGGCGCGCAGGACGTGGCGCTGGATGTGCTGTTCTGCGGCGTGTGCCATTCCGACCTGCACACCGCCCGCAACGAGTGGAAAAACACGGTGTACCCGTCGGTGCCCGGCCACGAGATCGTGGGCCGCGTCACGGCGGTGGGCGATCTGGTGTCTAAATTCAAAGTAGGCGACCTGGTCGGCATCGGCTGCATGGTCGACAGTTGCCAGCACTGCACGCCCTGCGCCGACGGCCTGGAGCAGTACTGCGACAACGGCTTTACCGGCACCTACAACGGCCCGGCCCAGACCACCGGCGAGAACACCTACGGCGGCTATTCCAACCACATGGTGGTGCGCGAATCCTTTGTGCTGCGCATCGGCCACGCCGAAGCCGATCTGGCCGCCGTGGCCCCGTTGCTGTGCGCGGGCATCACCACCTATTCGCCGCTGCGCCAATGGAAGGTCGGCCCCGGCCACAAGGTGGGCATCGTCGGCCTGGGCGGGCTGGGCCACATGGGCGTGAAGATCGCTGCCGCCATGGGCGCGCACGTGGTGCTGTTCACCACCTCCGAGAGCAAGCGCGCAGATGCGCTGCGCCTGGGTGCCAAGGAAGTCGTGGTGTCCAAGAACGCCGACGAGATGGCCGCCCACGCCAACAGCTTTGACTTCATCCTCAACACCGTGGCCGCTGCGCACAACCTGGATGCTTTCCTGGGCCTGCTCAAGCTCGACGGCACCATGACCCTGGTCGGCGCACCCGAAACCCCGCATCCCTCGCCCAACGTGTTCGGCCTGATCATGAAGCGCCGCCGCCTGGCCGGTTCGCTGATCGGCGGCATTAAAGAAACGCAAGAGATGCTGGACTTCTGCGCCCAGCACAACATCGTGTCGGACATCGAAACCATTCCCATGGACCAGATCGAGGCTTCTTACACCCGCATGCTCAAGAGCGATGTGAAATACCGCTTCGTGATCGACATGGCAACGCTATAGTTTTTACGCCATTTTTCAGGCATAAAAATAGCTGCTACCGCCCATTCCATCGGCGGTAGCAGCTATTAAATTTGCACTATTTTTGCCGGTAAAGGTACCAGCCCGCAAATGCGGTAAACACCCCGATCAGCCCGGCGATCACCATAAAGCCGTGCGGGTGGTCGGCCAGGGGGATGCCGCCCACGTTCATGCCCAGCAGGCCGGCGACGATGTTGATCGGCAGGGCCAGCACGGTGACCATGGTCAGGGTGAAGACGCTGCGGTTGGTTTGCTCGCTCACCTGGGCGGCGATTTCTTCCTGCAGCAGCTTGATGCGTTCTTTCAGCTCCGACATGTCGCGGATGGTCAGCGAAAACTCTTCGGTGGCCTGGCGCAGCGCTTCCAGGTCGTGCTCGCTGATCCAGGGCGGCGGCAGGCGCAGCAGGCGGAACAGGGCCCCCGGCTCCGGGGCCAGCAGGCGCTGCAGCCGCACCAGCACGCGGCGCAGGCGGCCCAGATCGGCGCGGCGGTTGTGCAGCCGGCCCACCAGAAACTTGTCTTCAATCGCGTCTACCTGCAGCGTGGTTTCGCGCACGATGCGCACCAGCACGTCGCCTTGTTCCATCAGCAACTGGTTCAAAAACGCCACCGATGAGGCCAGCGGCTTGCCGTTTTTGACCGCGTCGCGCATGCGGTCGATGGAGCGCAGCGGGTGCGAGCGGGCGCTCAGCGCCAGGTGCGGGGTCACGTTGAGCCACAGGCTGGCGATCTCGGCGGGGTCGAAGGCGAACTCAAACGCCACGTCGTTGACCACCGCCACCAGGGTGTCGTGCGCGTCCTCGATGCGGGTAGAGCGCGAGCCCGCGTGCAGCGCCTCAAAAAACTCGGGCACCGGGTCGAGCTGCTTGCGGATGCTGGCTTCGGCCGTGGCATCGCTGAGGTTGAAGTGCAGCCAGACGAAGTCGCCGGGGCCCTTGGGCGTTTCGCTGCGCAGCCAGGCGGCGGCTTCGGGCAGATCGACCGGGCGGCCTGCGGCAGCGTGGCTGAACAGGTAGCCGCAGATCAGGCCGTTTTTATCCGCGCCGTAGGTGGTGTGCATAAAGGAGGATTCAGGTCAACCTGCGACTTTAGCCCGCAGCTTTTGCACCAGCGTGACAGCCGCCAGCGCCGCCGCGCCCGCCAGTACGCCGGTGATGCCATCCACCAGCAGCGGGGCCAGGGTGGACAGGCCGGGCACGGCGGCGGCTTGCAGGGTGATGGATTCGGCCAGGTGGTGCAGGGCGGGCCAGCCGTGCGTCAGGATGCCGCCGCCTACCAAAAACATGGCGGCGGTGCCCACGACCGACAGCGTCTTCATCATCCAGGGCGCAAACGCCAGAATGCCCCGGCCCAGGCCGCGCTGCCAGGCGCTGGCTTGCTGGCTCAGGTGCAGGCCGCCGTCGTCCAGCTTGACGATGCCCGCTACCAGCCCGTACACGCCCACCGTCATCAGCAGCGCAATGCTGGTCAGTACCGCCAGTTGGGTGGTGAAGCTGGTGCCCTGCACGGTGCCCAGGGTGATGGCGATGATCTCGGCCGAGAGGATGAAGTCGGTGCGCACCGCGCCCTTGATCTTGTCTTTTTCCAGCGCCACCAGGTCGATGGCCGGGTTGGCCACGGCCGCCACCAGCGCGCTGTGCTCGGCGGCGACGGCATCGGCGCTGTGCAGGTATTTGTGGGCCAGCTTTTCAAAGCCCTCAAAGCACAAAAACACCCCGCCCACCATCAGCAGCGGGGTCACCGCCCAGGGGGCCACGGCGCTGATGGCCAGGGCCGCAGGCACCAGGATCAGCTTGTTGACAAACGAGCCCTTGCACACCGCCCACACCACCGGCAGCTCGCGGTCGGCGTGCACGCCGGTTACTTGCTGGGCGTTTAGCGCCAGGTCGTCGCCCAGCACGCCGCTGGTCTTTTTGGCCGCCACTTTGGTCAGCAGGGCGACATCGTCCAGGATGGAGGCAATATCGTCGATCAGGGCAAGCAGGCTAGAGGCCATGGGAAATTTCCAAGCAGGGCCGCTGCACCGTGCGGCGGCATGGGGGAGATTGTCGCTGGCCGTTAAAACCACACGCCGAATAGGCTATCTGCGCTGGTATGGCAAGCGCAGGCAGCTATAAAAACCGCAGCGCTACGGTCTACTTCTGCGTTGCCAGGTACTCTTGCGCTTTCAAGCCCACAAACTGCCGCCCCGGGTTGTTGCCGCTGCACCATTCTTCGGGCGTGAACAGGGCAAACAGGCCGATCTGGACCAGGGTGGGAATGGCCAGCTCCAGCTCGCGTTCGATCTCGCCGCGTCCGCTCACATCTGCCGCGTTGTACAGCGCCACGTTGTGCAGCATGGCGGCCACCGTGCCGGTTTGCAGCTGGCTGCCGTCTTGCAGGGTCACGCGCGGCAGGGTTTCGCCAGCGGCCAGGATCTTCTGGTTGACGCGGGCCAGGATGATGGCTTCGGTAGAGGAGGGCATGGGGTTTCCTTTGCGGGTGGCGATGGCTGCATGATAAGAGCCGGTGTTGCCGCAGGGAATGGAGGGGCTTATTAAAATGGCGGATTCCCCCTCTGTTTGTGTCCTGCCGTTTGGGTGGGTCCGGGCAGCGATGGGGCTGGCACTGACAGAGGACGCGCGTATGTTGTACCCCCAAGAATTTGATGTGATCGTGGTTGGCGGTGGCCATGCCGGCACCGAGGCCGCGCTGGCCGCTGCGCGCATGGGCTGCAAGACCCTGCTGCTCACGCACAACATCGAGACGCTGGGCCAGATGAGCTGCAACCCCTCCATCGGCGGCATCGGCAAGGGGCATCTGGTCAAAGAGGTGGACGCGCTGGGCGGGGCCATGGCCCTGGCCACCGATGAGGGCGGCATCCAGTTCCGCATCCTTAATTCCAGCAAAGGCCCTGCCGTGCGCGCCACCCGTGCCCAGGCCGACCGGGTGCTGTACAAGGCCGCCATCCGCCGCATGCTGGAAAACCAGCCCAACCTGTGGCTGTTCCAGCAGGCGGTGGATGACTTGATGGTGGAGGGCGACCGGGTGGTGGGTGCGGTGACGCAGGTCGGCGTGCAGTTCCGCAGCCGCACCGTGGTGCTCACGGCGGGCACCTTCCTGGACGGCAAGATCCACGTCGGCCTGAACAACTACGCTGCAGGCCGCGCGGGCGACCCCCCAGCAGTGAGCCTGAGCGCCCGGTTGAAAGAACTCAAGCTGCCCCAGGCCCGCCTGAAAACCGGCACGCCACCGCGCATCGATGGCCGCAGCATCGACTACAGCCAACTCGAAGAGCAGCCCGGCGACGGCATGCCCGGCGGCATGGGCACGCAGATTCCGGTGTTCAGCTTCATGGGCAACCGGGCGATGCACCCGCAGCAAATGCCGTGCTGGATCACCCACACCAATGCGCGCACGCACGAGATCATCCGCGCGGGCTTTGACCGCAGCCCCATGTTCACCGGCAAGATCGAGGGCGTGGGCCCGCGCTACTGCCCCAGCGTGGAAGACAAGGTGAACCGCTTTGCGGACAAAGACAGCCACCAGATCTTTCTGGAGCCCGAGGGCCTGAATACCCACGAGATCTACCCCAACGGCATTTCCACCAGCCTGCCGTTCGACGTGCAGTACGAGCTGGTGCGCTCGATGAAGGGCATGGAAAACGCCCACATCCTGCGACCCGGCTACGCCATCGAATACGACTACTTCGACCCCCGCAGCCTCAAGAGCAGTTTTGAAACCCGCCAGATTAGCGGCCTGTTTTTTGCGGGCCAGATCAACGGCACCACGGGTTATGAAGAAGCCGCCGCCCAGGGCTTGTTTGCCGGTATCAACGCCGCACTGCAATGCCGGGGTGAAGCATCCTGGCTGCCGGGCCGCGACCAGGCGTACCTGGGCGTGCTGGTCGACGACCTGATCACCAAGGGCGTGACGGAGCCCTACCGCATGTTCACCAGCCGCGCCGAGTTCCGCTTGCAACTGCGCGAAGACAACGCCGACATGCGCCTCACCGAGATGGGCCGCACCATGGGCCTGGTGGACGATGCCCGCTGGGAATCGTTCAACCGCAAGCGCGAGGCTGTTTCACGTGAAACAGAGCGCCTGCGCAGCCTGTGGGTCAGCCCCAAAAACCTGGCGGTGGCCGAGGCCGAGCGCGTGCTGGGCAAGGCCATCGAGCACGAGTACAGCCTGGCCGAGCTGCTGCGCCGCCCGGACGTGCACTACGACGGGTTGATGTCTTTAGCCGGGGCCAAGTTTGCCGTGCCCGAGTTCGCCCCCGGTGTTCCACGTGAAACCGCCGAGGCCGACTTTGTGGCCGCGGTGCTGGAGCAGGTAGACATCAATGCTAAGTACTCGGGTTACATCGAGCGCCAGAAGTCCGAGATCGACCGCGCCGCCCACTACGAGCACCTGAAGATCCCCGCCGATCTGGACTACCTGCAGGTCAGCGCCCTGAGCTACGAGGTGCGCCACACCTTGAACAAACACCGGCCCGAGACCCTGGGCCTGGCCTCGCGCATGTCGGGCGTGACCCCGGCGGCCATCTCGCTGCTGCTGGTGCATTTGAAGAAGATGGGCTGGAAAGACCGGCCTACTGTGGAGGAAGCCGCCGCATGAGCGACCGATTGGAGATATTGACCCGCAGCACCGCGCAGCTCGGCCTGGCCCTGTCGGATGCGCAGCACCACACCCTGCTGCGCTACCTGGACATGATCCTGAAGTGGAACAAGGTCTACAACCTGACCTCGTTGCGCGATCCGGCCGAGGCCTTGACCCACCACCTCATCGACAGCCTGGCCGCCGTGCCACCGCTGCTGCGCCACCTGGACGGACGTGTGGATGCCAAGCTGCTGGATGTCGGCTCTGGCGCGGGTCTGCCCGGCGTGGTGTTCGCCATCTGCTGCCCGCAGCTACAGGTGCGTTGCGTGGACACCGTGGGCAAAAAAGCCGCGTTTGTGCAGCAAGCCGCGCTGGAGCTCAAGCTGCCCAACCTGCGCGGCGTGCATGCGCGGGTGGAAAGCCTGACTGAAAAGTTCGACGTGGTCAGCGCCCGGGCGTTTGCTTCGCTGGTGGATTTCACCACCTGGTCGGTCGGCGCGTTGGCGGAGCCGGGCGTGTGGCTGGCCATGAAGGCCAAGCACCCCGATGCCGAAATCGCCGCGCTGCCCGCCTCGGTAGAGGTGTTTCACGTGGAACAACTTAGCGTGCCGGGGCTGGATGCCGAGCGTTGCATTATCTGGATGCATTCCAAAAACTCTCTCGCGTAAACTCCCCTCCTCACACGCGAGGAGTTCCCCATGTTCGGCATTGCAAATTACGGCGCGTTCGTCGCTGCCATCATCGTTTTTTTGATGGTCCCCGGCCCGGGTAATTTGGCGCTGATCACCTCCACCAGCAAAGGCGGCATACGCGGCGGCCTGGCTGCCACGCTGGGCGTGATCCTGGGCGACCAGGTGCTGATGTGGACGGCGGTAGCCGGTGTGGCGGCCTTGCTGGCCAGCTACCCGGTGGCGTTTGCGGCGGTGCAGTGGCTGGGTGCCGCTTACCTGGCGTTTCTGGGTTGCAAGATGCTGCTGGCCAAGGCGGGCGACGCGCCTATTTTGAACATCAAACCATCGCACTTTCTGCGCCAGGCCCTGGTCATCACCTTGCTGAACCCCAAGGCCATCATGTTTTATATGGCGTTTTTCCCGCTGTTTGTCGACCCGGTGCAGCACCAGGGCCTGCTGACCTTCGCGGTGATGGCGCTGACCATTGCGGCGCTGACCTTTGCCTACGGCCTGGTCGCCACGCTGTTGACCCATTTTCTGGCCGAGCGCATGCGTGCGAACCCGGCTGTGTCCCGCGCGCTGAACAAGCTGGCGGGCGTTTTCCTCATTGGCTTTGGCGTGAAGCTGGCGCTGTCTAAATAATCTGAAAGTGCCGCATGGCTAAAGTTTTTTGTGTTGCGAATCAAAAGGGCGGGGTTGGCAAAACCACCACCACCGTCAACCTGGCCGCCGGCCTGGCCAAGGTGGGGCAGCGCGTGCTGATGATCGACCTGGACCCGCAGGGCAACGCCACCATGGGCTCGGGCGTGGACAAGCGTACGCTGGAACTCACCGTGTACGACGTGCTGCTCGAATCCAGCAGCATTGCCGAGGCCCGGGTGATTGCCGAAAAGTGTGACTACCACGTGCTCGGCTCCAGCCGCGAACTCAGCGGTGCCGAGGTGGAGTTGGTGACCCTGGAGCGCCGCGAAAAGCGCCTGCAGGCGGCCATCGCCAAGGTGTCGGCCGAGTACGACTTTGTGCTGATCGACTGCCCGCCCAGTTTGTCGATGCTGACGCTGAACGGCCTGTGCGCCGCCAACGGCGTGATCGTGCCCATGCAGTGCGAGTACTTTGCGCTGGAGGGGCTGACCGACCTGGTCAACACCATCAAGCAGGTGCACGCCAACCTGAACAAAGACCTGCAAATCATCGGCCTGCTGCGGGTGATGTTCGACCCCCGCATCACCCTGCAGCAGCAGGTGAGCGAGCAGCTCAAGGCCCACTTTGCCGACAAGGTGTTCAACACCGTGATCCCGCGCAACGTGCGCTTGGCCGAAGCACCCAGCTACGGCCTGCCCGGCGTGGTGTTTGACCCCCAGGCCAAGGGCAGCCTGGCTTACATTGAATTCGCCCAGGAAATGGTCGACCGCATCCAAGCCTGAATTTATAAGAAATAGGCCTCTACCGCCCATTCGATAAGCGCAAGCAGCTACTAATTACATAGCAATGACAACTCCCCGCGTTCTCCTCCTTCCCGGCTGGTACAACTCCGGCCCCGGCCACTGGCAAACCCTGTGGGAAGCCCAGTTTGGTGACCTGCGGGTTACGCAGCACGACTGGATGCAGCCGCTGCGCGGCGACTGGACCACCCGCCTGGAAGAGGTGGTGCAGGAGCAGGATGGCCCCGTGTGGTTGGCCGCGCACAGCCTGGGCTGCCATTTGGTAGCGGCGTGGGCGGCGGTGTCTAGCAGCACGGCCAAGGTACAGGGCGCGCTGCTGGTGGCACCGCCCGACGTGGCGCAGGCGGATTTTCCGCCCCAGCTGCACCGCTGGGCCGTGCCGGTACTGGGCAAGCTGCCGTTTGTATCCACGCTGGTGGCCTCTACCGACGACCCGTACTGCAGCCTGGCCGCCGCCGAAAAGTACGCCCAGCACTGGGGCGCAGCGCTGCACAACATCGGCCCGCGCGGCCACATCAATACCGAATCCGGCCTGGGCGACTGGCCGCAGGGCAGGGCGTTGTTACTGAACCAAAAATAGAAAGCACAAGACTATGGCAACCCCCAAACGCAAAGGCCTGGGCATGGGCCTGGATGCCCTGCTCGGCCCCAAGGTCGTCGATCCCACGCCGCTGGAAACGGGGCTGCCCACCGTCTTGCTGCTGAGCGACCTGGTGCCCGGCCAGTACCAGCCGCGCACCCGCATGGATGAGGGCGCGCTGTACGAGCTGGCCGAAAGCATCAAGGCCCAGGGCATCATGCAGCCCATTCTGGTGCGCCAACTGGCCAGCGGCGACAACGCAGGCCAATACGAGATCATCGCTGGCGAGCGGCGTTTTCGTGCCGCCCGCATCGCCGGGCTGGACCGCGTGCCGGTGCTGGTGCGGGACGTGCCGGACGAATCTGCGGCCGCCATGGCCCTGATCGAAAACATCCAGCGCGAAGACCTGAACCCGCTGGAAGAAGCCCAGGGCCTGCAGCGCTTGGTGAAGGAATTTGGCCTGACGCACGAGCAGGCCGCGCAGGCCGTGGGCCGCTCGCGCAGCGCCGCCAGCAACCTGCTGCGCCTGCTGAACCTGGCCGACCCGGTGCAGACCATGCTGATGGCGGGCGACCTGGACATGGGCCACGCCCGCGCCCTGCTGGCGCTCGACCGCGCCACGCAAATCAGCGCAGGCAGCCAGATCGCCGCCAAGAAAATGTCGGTGCGCGAGGCCGAAAGCCTGGTCAAAAAGCTCAGCGCCGAGTTCTCGCTCACGCCCTCGCCCAAGGCCGCCAAAGAGAAGTCGCGCGACCTGAAACGGGTGGAAGAAGAGCTGTCCGACCTGCTGATGGCCGAGGTGGACATCCGCGTCAAAAAGCGCGTCAAACGCCACGGCAAGTTCGAAGAAATGGGCGAAGTGATCGTGCAGTTCGGCTCGCTGGACGAGTTGAACGGCCTGGTCGAAAAACTCACGCGCAGCGCAGCGCACTGAGCCGGTGTTGCGCTGGCCCCTGCCCGCGTTGCTCGCCTGGGGCGGTGCCTGGGCGCTGTTCACCACGCTGCTGCAGCTGGGCCTGCCGGGCACCGTGGCGTTGTTGCTGACCACCGCCGCCGGGGCGGCCTGCAGCCTGCTGGGGGCCACCTGGTGGCGGCGCGGGCTGATCGCGGCGGGGTTTCCGCTGTCGCTGGCCTTGTCCGGCATGGTGGCGCTCCCGGCCTGGGCCTGGCTGCTGCCGCTGGCCTTGCTGCTGCTGGTGTACCCGCTGAATGCCTGGCGCGATGCCCCGCTGTTCCCCACGCCCACCCGCGCACTACAAGCTCTGGCGGCGGCTATTCCTTTGCCCGAGGGCGCGCTGGTGCTGGATGCCGGTTGCGGCCTGGGCCACGGCCTGCAGGCCCTGCGCCTGGCCTACCCGCAGGCCCGCCTGCACGGCCTGGAGTGGAGCTGGCCGCTGCGGGCGGTGTGCGCCCTGCGTTGCCCCTGGGCGCGCGTGCGCCAGGGCGACATCTGGCGCGCCGATTGGGCTCCTTACACGCTGGTCTACCTGTTCCAGCGCCCCGAGAGCATGGCCCGCGCCTTCGCCAAGGCCCGGGCGCAGATGGCACCGGGCACGTGGCTGGTGAGCCTGGAATTTGCCGTGGAGGGCGTGGTGCCCACCGGGCGGCTGCAGGCCCCGGACGGGCGGGCGGTGTGGCTGTACCGGGTGTCTACGGGCCATGAAAAAAGCCTCCCGAAGGAGGCTTCTGCGTAAGAACGTGAACACGTTCTAAGGGCCAGGTCGATTACTTGCCAATCTTGAGGACGCCGCCCTTGCCCAGGCCACCCTTGACTTCTTGTGCCTTGTAGTTGCGCAGCGAAATCACCATGCTGTTGTAGGCATCCACAAAGGCAGATACCGTGGCTTTGCCGGCCGGGGTGCGTGAAAAGCCGCCCAGGCCCGCTGCGGCACCGCCGCCAAAGGCACCCAGCGCGGCACCGTAGTTGGTGGCGGTGGCGTTGCCTTCGGAGATGGCGATTTGCACCTGCGAGCGGATGTCGAACAGCGACAGCGTCACGACCGAGGCTTTGCTCTCCAGCGAGCCTGCGATGGCACCCAGGCCTGGGCCGAGAAAGCCGCCCAACGCGCCCGCGATCTTGCCGGTGGATTCGTTGTCAATGATGATGGCCGGGTCCAGGAAGTAGTCGGCCGCTACGCGCTGGCCTTTTTGCTGCTGTGAACCGGCGCGGAATTCGCCTGAATTGCGCTGTTTGTCGGTGATCGTCGAGATCTTGCTTTCCATGCGGTTGTTGCCGATGGAGGTGATCACGAAGCAGTTGGACTGCTGCACCGCCAGGCGCAACAAGGGCTCGATGCTGGTGATCTGGGTGGCTGCGCCGAAGCTGGCGTACCAATCCTTGCCACGGCCATCGTCTACCGCCAGCGTGCCCAGGGGCGCATCGCAGCGCTCCAGGCTGGAGTTGGCACCTGCGCTGGTGCCGCCTGCCGCGCCGCCCTGGACGGCGGTGGGGGCATTGCCGGCGGTAATTTGACCGCCGCCGCACCCAGCAAAGGAGAGGGCGCAGGCCAGGGTGGCCCAGCGGACGGTTTTTTGCGGTGTGTTCATGGCTCAGTCTTTCAAAGCGAAGGGTTGCAGGTTAGAAAAAATCAAAGTTATCGGTAGTACCAGCCGGAAGGCCCCCAAGCCCAGTAATAGGCGTAACCGGTGGCCCACCAGCCGTACCAGGACTTGCGGTAGGTTTCACGCCACTGGTAGTTCTCTTGCTCGGTCTTCTTGGCGGCCCGGGCTTCGACCAGCAGCTTTTTGGCTTCTTTGCTGCCGCTGCCCGAGGCGAGCAGCAGCCACTTTTCGGCCTCTTGTGGATCGGGGCCCATTTCTTCCAGACCCATCAGGTAGAAGCGGCCCAGGGCCAGTTGGGCCTGCGCGTTACCGCGGTCACCGGCCTCACGCATCCATTGCAGCGCCTGGTAGCTGTCGCGCTTGATGCCGTCACCCCGGAAATAGCGCAACCCCAGGTCAAAGGCGGCCTTGGGGTCTTTGTTGGCAAGTTGGGTCAGCGCGGCAATGCGGCGGGTTTCTTCCGGATTGTCATCGTGGGTGGCATCAAAGGTAGCCGAATTGCGGGGCCGGTCCGAGCAGCCCGAATTGTCACAGATGCGGATGGTTTTCTCGGTGGTCTGGGCACCTACGGCCAGTGCGGCCAGAAGGAATGGAAGCAGCAAACTTTTCATGATGGTTCTCATGGCATGGTTATTTACAGCAGATACTAAAGTTTACATGTCTGCATCCCCGCGGGATAGGGCCAGTTTCTCAGTCATTTAGATGAAAAATAGCAGGCTCGCGCGCGTTACCTGATATTTACATTTTGAATATCTTCCCTGGGTTCAAAATATCCAGCGGATCCAGCGCCTGCTTGATGGCGCGCATCATGGCCACGGCGCCTTCACCGGCCTCGGCCACCAGAAACTCCATCTTGTGCAGGCCGATGCCGTGCTCGCCGCTGCAGGTGCCGTCCAGCCGCAGGGCGCGGGCCACCAGGGCATCGTTCAGGGCCTCGGCGCGGGCGCGCTCGTCGGCGCTGTCGGGGTCGATCAAATAGCCAAAGTGGAAGTTGCCGTCGCCCACGTGGCCGACCAGAAAGTAGGGGATGCCCGACGCATCCGCCTCGGCCACCGAATCCAGCAGGCAGTCGGCCAGGCGCGAGATAGGCACGCAGGTGTCGGTGGAGATGGCTTTGCAGCCGGGGCGTGACTGCACGGCGGCGAAGTAGGCGTTATGCCGGGCCGTCCACAGCCGGGTGCGCTCCTCGGGCGTGCTGGCCCATTCGAATGCCTGGCCACCAAAGTCGGAGGCGATCTCCTGCACCAGCTCGGCCTGCTCTTTCACCCCGGTGGGCGAGCCGTGGAACTCCATCAGCAGCATGGGTTCCTCGCGCAGACCGAGTTTGGCGTAGGCATTGACCATGCGCACGGTGTTGGCATCGATCAGCTCCACCCGGGCGATGGGAACGCCCAGCTGGATCACCTGGATGGTGGTGCGCACGGCGGCTTCGATGCTGGGAAACGAGCAGATGGCCGCGGAGATGGCCTCGGGCAGGGGATACACCTTGAGGGTGACTTCGGTGATTACACCCAGCGTGCCCTCGCTGCCCACCATCAGCCGCGTGAGGTCGTAACCTGCGCTGGACTTCTTGGCGCGGGTGCCGGTGCGGATGGCCTCGCCGCTGGCTGTGACCACCTCCAGCGCCAGCACGTTTTCGCGCATGGTGCCGTAGCGCACGGCGTTGGTGCCGCTGGCGCGGGTGGCGCACATGCCGCCGAGGGTCGCGTCCGCGCCGGGGTCGATGGGGAAGAACAGGCCGGTGTGCTTGATGGCCTCGTTGAGCTGCTTGCGCGTCACGCCGGGCTGCACGGTGACCGTCAGGTCGTCGGCATCGATGCTCAGGATGGCGTTCATGCGGCCCACGTCCAGGCTGATGCCGCCTTGCACCGCCAGCAAATGCCCTTCCAGCGACGAGCCCACGCCGAAGGGGATCACCGGCACCGCGTAGCTGGCGGCGAGTCTTACCGCATCGGCCACGTCGGCGGTGCTTTCGGCAAACACCACGGCGGCGGGCGGTGGCACCGAGAACGCGGATTCGTCGCGCCCATGGTGTTCGCGCACCGCCATGGCAACCGAGAACTGCGCGCCAAAGCGGCTTTGCAAGGCATCGGCCAGGGGGGAGGGAACGGGGCGGATGGCGAGGGTAGGGGCGTGCATGGGGTAGCTCTGTGTAACACCCCCAGGCTCCAGTGCTTTGCACTTTCCGCCACCCCCCTTGCAGGGGGCAACACCAGCAGCCTGGCAAAGCCAGTTCTGCGGTGTTTCTGGATGGCGTGCGTTTTGACTGGATGGGGATGATGGGGGATTAAAAGGATTTCACAGACAATTCTCCCCCTATTCAACCGAAGGAACCGCCATGGCGAATCGCCTCACGCAAATCGCCACCCGCACCGGCGACAACGGCACCACCGGCCTGGGCGACAACACCCGCGTCTCCAAAAACAGCCTGCGCGTGCATGCCATGGGCGACGTGGACGAGCTCAACAGCCACATCGGCCTGCTGCTGTGCGAGCCCATGCCCGAGGGTGTGCGCACCCTGCTGGTGGAGGTGCAGCACCAGCTGTTCAACCTGGGCGGCGAGCTGTCCATCCCCGGCTTCGAGCTGCTCAAACCCGAGGCCGTGTTGGCGCTGGACCAGGCCCTGGCCGAGCACAACGCCACGCTGCCCCGGCTGGCCGAGTTCATCCTGCCCGCAGGCACCCGCGCCGCCTCTCTTGCCCACATCTGCCGCACCGTGGCCCGCCGCGCCGAACGCACCGTGGTGGCGCTGGAGCAGCAAGATGCGCTGAAAGACACGCCCCGCCACTACCTGAACCGGCTCAGCGATTTGCTGTTTGTGCTGGCCCGGGTGCTGAACCGCGTGGACGGCGGCGACGACGTGTACTGGAAAAGCGAGCGCATGGCGCGCAATGCCTGATTGCTATTATTTAAATAGCTTTTCGTGCTTACGGAATAAGCGCTAGAGGCATTTTTCTTATAAATGCAACACGGCTTTGTGCCGCTTGCGGAATGCGCTGGGCACCTCGCCCTTGATGCGTGTGAACTGCCGGTTGAACAGCGACAGATTGCTGTAGCCCACGTCGCCCGCGATAGCCGCAATCGGCTGTGCACTGGCGATCAGCAGCGCGCACGCCCGGCCCACGCGCAGCCGGGTCAGGTAATCGACCAGCGTGGTGCGGGTGTGCCGCCGGAACATGCGGTGCAGCGCCGAGGTGCTCAGGCAGGCCAGCGCAGCCATGTCGGCAGCCAGGATGGGCTCGGCGAAGTGGGCGTGCAGGTGGTTCAGCACGCGGGCGATGCGCGGCTCGGCCGACAGGCGCATGGCGGTGGGTTGCGATGTCTGCAGCAAGGGCGTGGCCGCCGGGTCTTGCGCCAGGCAGTGCAGCACCTCCAGTAGCCGCAACAGTCGGGTCGCGGGGTCGGCAGTACGCATAGCTTGGATGGTCTGCGCCACCGACGCGCGGGTGGCCTCACCAAAGCACAGGCCCTGGCTGGCACGCGCCACCAGGGCCGCCACCGGGCCCAGCTCAGGCAGGGTGGTGGCCAGCCCCTCCACCCAGGCCTGGGTGAACCACACCACCAGCGCCACATGCGGCTGCCGGGCATCCACCGGCTCCAGCGAACACCAGCTGTGCGGTATGCCGGGGCCCACCAGCACCAGGTCGCCATCACCGTAGGGTTGCACGTCGTCGCCTATGTAGCGGTAGCCCCGGCTGTTCAGCGTCAGCGTCAGCTCGTACTCGGGGTGGTGGTGCCATTCAAACGGAATGCCTTCGGGCAAGCGCCGGTCCAGAAACGCCCAGGAGCTGCCCGGTTCGGGCGTGATGGCTTCAAAAACGGCGCGCATAGGGAGTGGTTTGGTTTGAAAACGCCTCAATAGTACCAACCAAGGCCCACAAGGGACGCTGTGCAAACGCGCTGCCAATTTGAAAATTGCGGCATCCCAACACCACTCCAAGAGACACACCATGTACCCCACCACCCCCGACGGCCACGGCAACCACCCCGGTGCCCAGGGCCAGACCGTTCAGCTCAAAGACATCCAGAAAACCAGGCCCCTGCGCGTGCTGAGCCAGGCCGATTGGCAGCACTGGGTGACGCATGGCTACGTCATCGTGCGCCAGGCCGTGCCGTTGGACAAGGTGCAGGCGGTGGCCGACATGCTGTGGGAGTTCCAGGAAATGGATCCGCAAGACCCCGGCACCTGGTACCAGTCGCAGCGCCGCGAGCACAAGATGACCGAGCTGAACAACACCGGT
Organism: Rhodoferax sp. LS1P39; assembly: GCF_056521425.1. NCBI lineage: Bacteria > Pseudomonadati > Pseudomonadota > Betaproteobacteria > Burkholderiales > Comamonadaceae > Rhodoferax > Rhodoferax sp. LS1P39. The sequence continues at coordinate 141,718 of NZ_JBWMAV010000006.1, forward strand.
ATGGTCGAGGTCTACCACCACCCTGCCATGTGGGAGACGCGCCAGCACCCGCGCGTGTACGACGCGTTTGTCGACATCTGGGACCGCGAAGACCTGTGGGTTGCCGTGGACCGCGCCAATCTGAATCCACCCAACCGGGGTGCGCGCGCCTCCGGCCAGGTCAACGGCTTCATCCATTTCGACGTGGATGTGTCGCAGCGGCCCCTGCCGATTGCCGTGCAGGGCGTGCTGTCGCTGGCCAAACAGGATGCCGAAGTGGGCGGATTCCAGTGTGTGCCCAGCATCTTTGCCGAGCTCGACACCTGGTGGGCGCGCCAACCGCCGGGCGCCAACCCCTTCAAACCCGACACCACCGGCCACGCCATCGTCAACACCAGCCTGGAGGCGGGCGACCTGCTGATCTTCAACAGCCTGCTGGCCCACGGCGTGCGCCCGAACCGCTCGGAAAACCGGGCCCGCATGGCGCAGTACATCTCGATGTTCCCCGCAGACTTTGGCAACAAAGCCCTGCGCCAGGCCCGCATCCACACCTGGGCCGCGCAAACCCACCCGCTGGGCGACCCCTTTCCCGGCGACCCGCGGGAATACGAGAAAAATCACCACCCCCTGGCCCAGCCCAACCCCCTGGGCCGCAAGCTGCTGGGGCTGGATGCGTGGTGAGTATGTGCTATTGTTTTAGTAGCTGGTTGCGCCGATGGCGTGGGCGTTGACGGTACTTTTGGCTTAAATTTATAGCTGCCGCATAATCAGATATTCCCCACCCGAAAGCTGCCATGGGACACGCCGCACCACTTCCTGTTTTCACCGCTGTCGATTACCTCGCCTGGGAACACACCCAGACCGAACGCCACGAGTTTATGGATGGCGAGGTGTTTGCCATGGCGGGGGCGGAGGACCGGCATGTGAAGACCGCGCTGAACATGGCCATCGCCCTGCACCAGCATCTGGGCAATACCCCCTGCGAAACCTATGTGAGCGATATGCGCCTGCATGTGGAGGCTGCCAACGCGTACTTTTACCCCGACGTGATGGTCACCTGCAGCCCGCGCGACCTGGAAAGCCCCAGCTTCAAGGCCGAGCCCAAACTGATCGTCGAAGTGCTATCGCCCACAACCGCTGGGTTCGATCGGGGGTTGAAGTTCACCCATTACCGCAGCCTGGCCAGCTTGCAGGAATACGTTCTGATCGACCTGGATACGCGTATTACCGATTGCTACCGTAAAAGCCCCAACGGTCTGTGGGTGCTGCACCCGTTTGCCAAAGGCGAAACCATCGTGTTGACCAGCGTGGCGCTGGAGCTGAGCGCGGCGCAATTGTTTGCCAAAGTCCCCGAGGTTTCGGTACTTTAGGCGGCATGCGCCAGCCGCAAACACTCCTGCAACAGCCGTGTAGCCGGTGACGGCTCGGGCGTGCGGCGGGTGATGCCCAGAAACTGGCAGGCGTAGTGGAACAGCGCGGGCTGCACCGCGCGCATCTGGCCTTTTTGCACAAAGCCTTCGGCATAGTGGTCGGGCAGAAAGCCCAGGTAGTGGCCGCTCAGGATCAGTGTGGCGATGGACTCCTGGTCGAAGCCCGTGGCCTTGCGCGGCAGGCGTTCGCGCTGGCTGATCTCCATGTTGGGCGAGTGCTGGCCCAGCCCGGCAAACGGGTAGCGGCGCAGGTCGTCCCAGCCCATGGCCTGCATGTCTTGGTCAAATAAAACATGCTGCGCGCCGCAGAACAGCAGCATGGTTTCACCAAACAACGCGTCGTAGGCCAGGCTGTCGGCGTTGCGGTGGCCGGGGATGATGCCCAGCTGGAACTGCCCGTCCAGCACCCCCCGCTCGATGGCGTGGATGGTGGCCACGTGCAGGCACAGGCGCACATCGGGGGCCTGCTGCGCAAACTGGGCAATGGCCGCGTGGATGCGCGCCTGCGGGTTGCTGGCGGTTTTGTCGAACACGGCCAGGTGCAGCTCGCCGCCCATGCGCTGGTGCAGTGCGTCCACGCTGGCGCGAAACGCCTCGGCTCCGGCCAGCAGGCGCAAGGTCTCGGTGTAGATGTGCTGGCCCTCGGGAGTGAGCGCAAAGCCGCTGCGGCCCCGGCGGCACAGGGTCAGGCCCAGGCGGGTTTCCAGGTCTTTGACGTGGCGGCTCACGGTGGAGGTGCCAATGTTCAGCTCCAGCTCGGCAGCCGCCATGCCCCCGCACTCGACCACGCTTTTGAACACCCGCAGCAGGCGGATGTCCATGTCGGTGAGTTGCCCCAGCACAGCCCGGTTCTTGGTTACTTGCATAAGTTGCTAACTACAGAGTGGTATTTAACTCTTTATGAGAGTAACAGGGGCGGCCAGAATCCGCCTATTCTTTTTACATCCGGAGCGCGCCATGGACATGACCGATACCCAACAACTGCAGCAAGCTGCACGTCCCCGTACCGATGCCGCATGGCTCAACGCGCACTGGATGCCTTACACCGGCAACCGCAACTTTAAGGCCGACCCGCGCATCATCACCAGTGCCAAGGGCTGCTACTACACCGACATCGATGGCCGCCAGATCTTCGACGGCCTGTCCGGCCTATGGTGTTCCGGCCTGGGCCATGGCCGCACCGAACTCACGGCAGCCGCCACCCGCCAGATGGCTACGCTGGACTACGCGCCCGCGTTCCAGTTCGGCCACCCGCTGTCGTTTGAGCTGGCCAACAAGCTGGTGGAATTGACCCCCGACGGCCTGGACCACGTGTTCTTCACCGGCTCGGGCTCTGAAGCCGCCGACACGTCCTTGAAGATGGCGCGCGCCTACTGGCGCACCAAGGGCCAGGCCAGCAAGACCCGCTTCATAGGCCGCGAAAAGGGCTACCACGGCGTAGGCTTTGGCGGCATCTCGGTGGGCGGCATCGGTGCCAACCGCAAGATGTTTGGCGAAGCTTTGCAGGCCGACCACCTGCCGCACACCCAGCTCAAAAGCAATGCCTTCTCGCGTGGCATGCCGAAGACCGGCGTGGAACTGGCCGACGAGCTGCTGGACCTGATCACGCTGCACGATGCCAGCAACATCGCGGCGGTGATCGTCGAGCCCATGTCCGGCTCGGCCGGTGTGGTGGTGCCGCCGGTGGGCTACCTGCAGCGCCTGCGCGAGATCTGCACCGCGCACAACATCCTGCTGATTTTTGACGAAGTGATCACCGGCTTTGGCCGCATGGGCGCGATGAGCGGTGCCGAGGCCTTTGGCGTGACCCCCGACATCATGAACGTGGCCAAGCAGATCACCAACGGCTCCCAGCCCATGGGGGCGGTGCTGGTCGGCAAGGAAATTTACGACACCTTCATGCACGCCGGTGCGCCCGACTACATGCTGGAATTCGCCCACGGCTACACCTACTCGGCCCACCCGGTCGCCTGCGCCGTGGCCCTGGCCACGCTAGACATTTTGGTGGCAGAAGACATGCCCCAGCGCGTGCGCGCCATCGCCCCGCATTTCGAGAATGCCGTGCACAGCCTGCAAGGTGCCAAGCACGTCACCGACATCCGCAACTACGGCCTGGCCAGCGGCATCACCCTGGCCGCCTACCCCGGCGAGCCCGCCCGCCGCCCGTATGAAGTGGCGATGGCGATGTGGAAGAAAGGCTTCTACGTGCGCTACGGTGCCGACACCATCCAGATGGCCCCGCCGTTTGTGGTGACCGCCGCCGAAATCGACAGCATGGTGAATGCGCTGGGTGAGACCTTGAACGCCATGGGCTGACCACCCGCCGGGCTACACCACCACCGTCTGCCCGGTTTGCGCACCCACTGCGGCTGCCACCTGGGCGTGAAAGTGGGCAATCTTTGCCGGGCCCTGGATGGCCTCCTGAATCAGGTAGCCCACCTTGTGGGTGTAGCCTGACAGGAGGCTTTTTCCTTGGGCAGTGGTGCCATCCACGTAAACATCCAGCTCAAAATTAGCCCCGTGGCGCGCCGAAGTGGTGAAGTTGGTGCTGCCAAAAATGGCGGCAGTGGCTTTGAAGAAATCCAGTCCCCGCCCCGTGAGTCCAATCGCCTTGACGTGCCATGCGACGGCTGCGTGAACGGTGATGGGAAGGCGCACATGGGCCAGTTGCTGCTTCTGCAAATAGGCCATGCCGGTTTCGGCCACCAGCCTCGCCACATCGTCTTTGACTTTGGTCACCGTTACCGGATTCAGAATCCATTCATTGTCTTTGAACGTCTTGAAGACCCCCACCAGCAAAACCAGTTCGCGGTCTGGGGCGGCCATGGTCCATTCCACGATGTCCAAAAACTCTTGCCGGATATGGGGTCCGGTGGAAATGTGGCCGGTCAGCAAATAAATGCGGCCCGGGTCCATGCCCGGTTTCAGCACATGGGCAAGATGGGCGGTGGTTTGCTTGCTGTTGGGACTCTGGGAGAGAAACTGGATCGTCATAGCGTAATAGCCACCAAGTGGGTGAAGAAGCAACCCCAACGGGCTGCCAAAGACAAGAGGCTATCTATTTTGTAGCTTTAGCGCTGGCAGGCTTACGCACCCGTTTGGCCACGGCCGGGCTGGCGGACACCGGTGTCAGCCGCGAAAAGATCGGCCCCTGCACATCGCCCAGCACCGGCAGCGGGGCGAAGGCAATGGCTTCGGCCTCGGCCTGGGGCAGGCCGAAGCCGGTCAGCACGCAGCGCATCATCTGCTCGGGGTGGTGGTCGTGGGTGGGCTCGGTCAGCATGGTTTCTATGCCGAAGAAGATGGTGCCCAGCACCACGTCGCGGGCTACCCGCACGTTGTCGATCTTCAGGCGCTGCTGGGCGATGGCCTCCAGCAAATCGCGGTTCAGGTATACGTCGATCAACTGCCCGCGCGCCGCCACCCGGGTGCCCACGCGGGTGATGAAGGCCCCCCACATCGGGTAGCGCAGGGCGGTTTGCATGTACAGCCGCGAACCCGCCGAAAAGCGCGCCACCGGGTCGCTGAACTGCTGCACCACCGGGTCCACCACCTGCAAGATTTCGTCGCTCATGCCACCGGCCACGGCCAGCAGCAGCTCCGAGGTGGTGCGAAAGTAGTTGTAGAAAGTGCCACGCGACACCTGGGCGGCGGCGATGAAATCTTCAATGGCGGCGGTGTCCGGCCCCTTTTCGGCCAGCACCGTCAGCGCGCTCTCGATCAAGCGCAGCCGCGTGGCCTCGCGCCGCTGCGCACCCACCCGCACACGGTGGTCTTCCACCCCTGGTTTCTCTTCCGCTTTGTTCATGGGCCTAGGTTACACGACCCGCCGCCGCCCCTGCCGCAGGCACCGTCATGGGTGAAAACCCCTATCAAATTGTGCAATTCGTCATATTGACGATGTGTGCAATTTAAACAAAAATCCAACCATCGCTTCCCCACACCACCAGGAGACCCCATGAAACTATTCCGCCACGGCCCCATCGGCCAAGAAAAACCCGGCGCTGTCGATGCCCACGGCCAACTGCGCGATTTGTCGCTGCTGGTGCCCGACCTCACCCCCGAATGGCTGGCCCCCGAGCGCCTGCAAGCCCTGGCCGCCATCGACCTGCAACGCATGCCCCTGGTGGCCGCAGACACGCGCATCGGCTGCCCGGTGAACGGCGTGCGCCAGTTCGTGGCCATCGGCCTGAACTACCGCAAGCACGCACTCGAGTCCGGCCACGACATCCCCAAGGAGCCGGTGGTGTTCACCAAGGCGCTGACTTCGCTGGCCGGCCCGAACGACGACGTGACCCTGCCCGAAGGCTCGGTCGCGGGCGACTGGGAGATCGAGCTGGGCATCGTCATCGGCAGCGTGGTGCGCCAGGTTTCCAAAGAGCAGGCCCTGGCCCATGTGGCGGGCTACGTGCTGGCTAACGACGTGTCCGAGCGCGACTGGCAGATCAAGCGCAACGGCCAATGGGGCAAGGGCAAGAGCTTCGACGGCTTCGGTCCCATCGGCCCCTGGCTGGTCACCGCCGACGAGTTGCCCGACCCGCAAACCATCCCGCTGGAGCTGCGCGTCAACGGTGAAGTGCGCCAGCGCAGCAACACCGCCGACATGATTTTCAACGTGGCCGAAGTCGTGTCCTACCTCAGCCAGTTCATGACCCTGCTGCCCGGCGACGTGGTGATCACCGGCACCCCCGAAGGCGTGGGCCTGGGCATGAAGCCGCCGCAGTTTCTGGCGCGGGGTGACGTGATGACGCTCTCGGCCGGCGTGCTCGGCACCCAGCGCCAACAGGTGCGCTAAACCTCCAGATTCCTGTGTGAAAGATGCCGCCCGCAGAGGCGGTGGGGACAGCCACGTCCGCAAAACGTTGGAGACAAAAATGACGGACCATCTCGCCGTGCACTCGGTGCACGAATTCGTGTTCAGCGTGCCCGACCTGGCGCAGGCGCGGTATTTCTACACCAGCTTTGGCCTGGAAGTGCGCGAGGAGGGCGAAGGCCTGGCGCTGTACACCCAGGGCCACCCGCACCGCTGGGCGCGCATTCTGCCCGGTGCAACCAAGCGTTTGCTGTGGGTGAGTTATGGCATTTATGCGGCAGACCAGGCGCGCTTCGCACAGCATCTGGCGGCGCTGGAGATCCCCCGTGTCGCGCCCTGCGAAGGGGAGGGCGGTGTGTGGATCCAGGGCCCGGACCAGCTGCCCCTGCAGATCGTGGTGGCCGAGAAATCCTCGCCCTCCGCCCCCGTGCCCCGCGTGATCCCTCCAGAAACCGGCACCGCAGGCCGCGCGCCCAACCGCAGTGCGATCCAGCAGATTGCACCGCTGCACCTGTCGCACATCCTGATGTTCAGCGCCAATGTGCTGGAGGCCGTGCGCTTCTATACCCAGGTGCTGGGCCTGCGCCTGTCGGACAGCTCGGGCCCGGTCATCGGCTTTATGCACAGCCCGCACGGCAGCGACCACCACCTGATCGCGCTGGCCCTGTCGGGCGGCGGCGGGCTGCACCACAGCAGCTGGACGGTGCCGTCGCTGGATGCCGTGGGCCTGGGTGCGCAGCAGATGGCACAGGCCGGTTACGCGCAGGGCTGGGGCCTGGGCCGCCACGTGCTGGGCTCCAACTACTTCCGCTACGTGCGCGACCCCTGGGGCGGCTATGCCGAGTACTCGTTCGACATCGACTACATCCCCGCGGGCATGGAGTGGCCCTGCGCCGACCACCCCATCGAGGACTCGCTCTACACCTGGGGCCCGCCGCCGCCCGACGACTTTGTGACCAACTTTGAATTGACCGCCTGATCCCCTGGAGACCCACCATGCAACAAGAAATTCCCCTGTACGACGTTGTGCAGATCGGCTACGGCCCGGTCAGCGAAATCATGGCCCTGGCGCTGGCCCGCCAAGGCCGCAGCGTGGCCGTGTTCGAGCGCTGGCGCGAACGCTTCAGCCTGCCGCGCGCCGTGTGCATAGACCACGAGCTGTACCGCGTGCTGTCCGCCCTGGGCATGGGCGCGGATTTACCGGCAGTGAGCCACGCCGGGCCGATGTACCGCTGGTTCAACGCCGACTGGAAGGAGCTGCTGGCCATCGACTGGGAATCCGAGTCCATCTCCGGCGGCCCCGAGGTCAACTTCATCCACCAGCCCACGCTGGAGAAGATGTTCGAAGACGTGGTGGCCGCCTGCCCGAATGTGGAGGTGAACCTGGGCTGGGAAGCTGTGGCCGCCACCCAGACCGCCGACTACGTAGAGCTGACGGTGCGCGACTTTGAAACCGACGCACGCCGCACCGTGCGCGCCAAGTACCTGATCGGTGCCGACGGTGCCAACAGCCTGGTGCGCCAGGCCATAGGCTCCACCCAGGAAGACCGCGGCTTCGAGGCCGACTGGCTGGTGATCGACGTGCTGCCGCACGAGGGTGTGGTGCTGGACATCCCGCCCGCCGCCCAGTACTGCAACCCGCTGCGCCCCACCACCATCGTGCCCGCAGGCGTGAAGGATGGTCGCTACTTCCGCCGCTGGGAATTCATGCGCCTGCCCGGTGAAAAGCGCGAAGACCTGGAGCTGGAAAGCCGCGCCTGGGAGCTGCTGGCCCCCTGGGTGCAGCCCCACCAGGCCAGCATCGTGCGGCACAAGGTCTACACCTTCCGCTCGCTGCTGGCCAACACCTGGCGCAAGGGCCGCATGCTGATTGCGGGCGATGCCGCCCACGTGATGCCGCCTTTCATGGGCCAGGGCATGTGCGCCGGGCTGCGCGACGACTGGAACCTGGCCTGGAAGCTGAACCTGGTGCTCGGCGGCAAGGCCAGCGACAGCTTGCTCGACACCTACCAGCCCGAGCGCCGCCCGCACGTCAGCGACGTGATCGATTTGTCAATGTACCTGGGCAAGGTGATCTGCATCCCCGACCCTGTCAAAGCCGCCGAGCGCGATGCCGCCTTCTTCAGCGGCCAGGCTACCCCGCCGCCGCCTTTCCCCAGCCTCACGGCGGGCATCCTGCGCCACGCTGTGGATGGCTCGCTGCAAGCCCCTGCTGGCTTGCTCAGCCCGCACGGCACGGTGCGCCGGGGCACGCAGCAGGGCCGGTTCGACGCGGTAGTGGGCCTGGGCTTTGTGCTCGTCTCCACCGTGGAGGTCGCGTTGGGTGCGGCCCAAAACCGGTTTCTGGATGCCCTGGGGGCCCGGCGCGTGGTCATCACCGCCGACGGCGCTACGCCCGGTAGCTGGGCCGACGTAGACCACAAGTTCCTGCCCTATATGGCGCAGCACGGCATCAGCGCGATGCTGGTGCGGCCCGACTTCTACCTGTACGGCGCAGTCGCGCAGGCCGCAGACACCCCCGATTTGGTAGACGACCTGGCGGCGGATCTGCAGCGCCACGGTGTCTATGTGAATTAACCAGGAGCCACCATGCACGCTGCCACTTTTACCCCCGTTACTTCCACACCGTCCCGCTGGGACGTTAGCTACGAATGGAAAGCCGTCACCCTGCTGTGCCTGGGCTTTGGCCTGGTCGGCATCGACCGCTTCATGATCCTGCCGCTGTTCCCGGTGATCTCGAAAGAACTCAACCTCAACTACCAGGACCTGGGGCAGATCACCGGGGTGCTGTCCATCGCCTGGGGCCTGGCCTCCATCTTCATGGGCAACCTGTCGGACCGGCTGGGCCACCGCAAGGTGCTGATTCCGGCGGTCATCATCTTCTCGCTGCTGGCGGGCTTTAGCGGCCTGGCCACGGGGGTCGTCAGCATGATGGCCATCCGCGCGCTGATGGGGCTGGCCGAAGGTGCTTTCACCCCCGTGAGCATTGTGGCCACGCTGGACGCGTCCAAGCCCTCGCGCCAGGGCATGAACATCGGCATCCAGCAAATGGCGCTGCCCTTGTTTGGCTTAGGGATTGCCCCGGTGCTGGTGACGCAACTGCTCAAGGTCGTGGAATGGCACTGGATTTTTGCCCTGGTGTCGATTCCCGGCCTGGTCATCGCCTACCTGCTGTACCGCGTGCTGCGCAACACAACGCCTGCGGTGGCCGCCCTGCACACCGCTACCGCCGACGTGTCGGCGCACAAGTGGAGCGACGTGTTCCGCTACCGCAACATCCCGCTCAACATGCTGGGCATGCTTTGCTGGTTGACCTGCCTGGTGGTGCTGAGCGCCTTGCTGCCCAGCTACCTGATCGACTACCTGCACCTGAGCCTGGAGCAAATGGGCCTGGTGCTGTCGGCCATCGGCTTTGGCGGCACGCTGGGCACCTTGGTGATGCCTGCGCTGTCGGACCGGCTGGGCCGCAAGCCGGTGATGCTGATCTCGGTGGTCGGCGCAGGCCTGGGCCTGTACTGGTTGATGCACACCGGGGCCGAGCCCTACCGCCTGTTTGGCAGCCTGTTTACCACGCTGTTCTTTGTGTTCAGCATGATCTGCCTCACCGTCGGCCCCATCAGCGCCGAGTCGGTGCCCGCCAAGCTGATGACCACCGCGTCCGGCATCGTGGTCGGCACGGGCGAGATTTTTGGCGGCGGCATCGCCCCCGTGATTGCGGGCTACGTGGCGCAGCACTACGGCATCCAGTACATCCTGCACCTGGCGGCGGTAGCCCTGGTGCTGGGTTTCTTCGTCGTGCTGTTCCTGCAAGAAACCGCCCCATCCAAACGCCGTTAAAGAAAGCCCGCCATGCACAACCCCTCTCGCCGTGCCGCCATCGGCCAATTTTCTGCCGCCCTGGCCCTGGGCGTAGCCGCTAGCACCCATGCAGCAGACACCGCCAGCCCCTGCGCCTGCGGCCTGATCGACGCGCATTCGCACTATCTGCCGCCGTTCTATGCGCAGGCGCTGGCCGATGCGGGCCTGGTGACGCTGGACGGCGGCTTTCCGGTGCCGCCGTGGTCGGAAGACAAGGCCCTGGCCCACATGGACCGGCACCGCATCGACACCTCGATGCTGTCGGTCTCGTCACCCACCGTGGGCTTTCTGAAAGACGGCTTGGCGCGCCAGCGGCTGGCCCGCGCGCTGAATGTGTTTGCCGCCGAGCTGGTGCAGCGCACGCCCAACCGCTTTGGCGCGTTTGCCACCTTGCCGCTGCCCGATGTGGCCGCCTCGCTGGACGAAATGGGCTACGCGTTGGATGTGCTCAAGCTGGACGGCGTGGTGATGGAAACCAATGTGCACGGCATCTACTTGGGCGATACCCGGCTGGACCCGCTGTTTGCCGAGCTGCACCGCCGCCGCGCCACGCTGTTCTTGCACCCTACCTCGCCGCCGTGCCTAGAGTCGGTCGGCTTGGGCCGGCCCGCGCCGATTCTGGAATTTCCCATGGACACGGCCCGCACCGTGACCGACCTGGTGTTTGCGGGCACGCTCACCCGCTACCCCGACATCCGCATCATCATTCCGCACGCGGGCGGCGCGCTGTCGGCGGTGGCCGAGCGGATTGCCATGTTTTCGACCCTGCCGTTTCTCCAGCAGCGGCCTGCCGGGGGCGCAGACGAGGTGCGCCGGGTGCTGGCCGCGCTGTACTACGACCTGGCCGGGTCGGCCAGTGACGGGGCCATCGAGCGCCTGCGCCGACTCACCTCGCTGACCCACGTGCTGTTTGGCAGCGACTTTCCGTTCACCCCGGCGGCGGGCATTGCGGCCAATGTGGCGGCTTTTCGCAGCCTGGGTGGCCTCACGACGGCAGAGCACGAGGGCATGGCGCGGGGCAATGCGCTGCGGCTGTTTCCCCGGTTGGGTGCCGCTTCGCCCGGCTAGAGGAACAAGCCTTTTAGGCCCCCCGTGCTGATGGGATAAGCACAAGCAGCTACTTATTTTGTAGCTGTTTGGTCAAAGGAGGCGGCGTTGTGTGGGTGTACTTAAGCTTACATCCGCAGTATCGTGGAGCCCCGCGTGGTGATTTCTGGCCGCGCCACTCCAGTCCACGGCATGCCTATCGACCATCCGCCTTCTGCGGACCTCCGTCCCCGCACGGGGGCCACGCCCACTGTCCTGCAGGCCTTCGAGGCCCAGCTGCGCCAGCTCAACCGCTGGACCGGCATCTGCGCCGTGCTGTGGCTGGTGCTGGTGTGCGCCGTGACTTTGTGGTTGTCGGGCCGCATCGTGGGCGCGCACATTACCGACAGCGCCCTGGCTGCGCAGACCGATGCCCTCAGCACCGCCCGCATCATCGACCGCAAGTTCTCCGAGGTCGCCACGGTGGCCGCGCTGTTGGCCCAGCACACCGCCGTGCAGGAGCTGCTGGGCGAGTCCAACCCCAAGGCCGCAAGCCTGCTGGCCATGCCCGAGGCCGCGCGGCGGGCCAAGCTGGTGGGCGACCCGTATGTGCGCTTTCTGGGCGACAGCCTGGAGCAGACCCGCCAGCGGCAGGAGTACAGCCATGTGTTCGTGGTCAACGTGGCAGGTCTGGTGGTGGCCACCAGCGACGGGCGGCAGCCCAACAGCCTGCTCGGCCAGACCTACCTGGCGCGCGGCGACTTCAACGACGCCATGGAGCACGGCGTGGGCCAGATGTTTACCGTGGGCCAGGGGCTGACCAGCTACGCCAACCAACCCGGCTTTTTCTACGCGCTGCGGGCCGACCGCGACGACGTGCCCCAGGGCGTGGTGGTCATCAAGCACGATGCCAGCGCGCTGTCGCCCTTGCTGTCGGGCCACCAGATTGCGCTGGTGGTGGACCGCGACGGCATCGTGGTCAGCGCTTCGCGCAGCGACTTCATGCTGCGCCATGTGGGAGTCCTGGCACCGGTGCCGCCCGCCACGGCGCAGATGGCCACGATTCCGGTACAGCGCCCGGCCCCGCTGCTGCACCCCAGCCATTGGGAAGTCGACGGCAACCCCTACCTGGTCAACCGGGTGCCCTTGTCCCAGCCCGGCTACCAGATGCTGGCCCTGGACCAGCTGGATGCGCTGGGGCCGATGGTGCGCTGGCACTATTCGCTGGCCGCCCTGGTGGCGGCCCTGGGGCTGGGCTTGATTCTGCTGCTCAGCCGCATCGCCAGCCAGGTGATGCGCAGCCGCCACACCGGGCTGCGCCTGTCGGCCGAGCACGCGGCCACCTTGCAGGCCATGCTTGACAGCATCCCCACCCCGGTGTTCTACAAAGATGCCGCAACCCGTTTTCTGGGCTGCAACCAGGCCTATGAGCATGCGTTCGGCCTGCACGCCCAGGACCTGCTGGGCACCACGGTGATGGAGCTGGAATTCATTCCACTCGCGCGGCGCCAGGTGATCCAGAGCGAACAGCTCACCATCGTCTCCACCAACAGTGCAATGCGCCGCGAAGAAACCTTTTTGTTTGCCGACGGCAAGCCCCACACCACGTTGTACTCCATCAACCCCTTCCACCACGCCGATGGCCGGGTGGCCGGGCTGGTGGGCGTGCTGGTGGACATCAGCGAGCTCACCCAGGTGCAGGCCGAGCTGCGCCAGGCCAAGGAAGTGGCCGAAGAAGCCACCCAGGCCAAGTCGATGTTCCTGGCCAACATGAGCCACGAAATCCGCACCCCGATGAACGCCGTGATCGGCCTGTCGCACCTGGCGCTGAAGACCAACCTGGACAGCACCCAGCGCGACTACATCGGCAAGATCCACCGCGCGGGCGTGGCGCTGCTGGGCATCATCAACGACATCCTGGACTTCTCCAAAATCGAGGCCGACAAGCTCGATGTGGAGCAGGTGCCGTTCCGGCTGGACGAGGTGCTCAACCACAGCACCACGCTGCTGGCCGAGCGCATGGCCGACAAAGGCCTGGCCCTGTTGTTCGACGTGGCCTCCGGGGTGGCCCCGGCCCTGGTGGGCGACCCGCTGCGGCTGGGGCAGATCCTCACCAACCTGCTCAGCAACGCCGCCAAGTTCACCGAAAAAGGCATGGTCACCGTGTCGGTACACACCGTGGACACCGACCCTACCCCTCCCCAGCGGGTGCAGCTGCGCTTCGACGTGCGCGACACCGGCATCGGCATGACCGAAGCGCAGGCCGCCAAACTGTTCCAGGCCTTCACCCAGGCCGACGGCTCGGTGACCCGCAAATACGGCGGCACCGGCCTGGGCCTGGCCATCACCCGGGGCCTGGTGGAGCGCATGGGCGGTGAGATCAGCGTACACAGCGAACCCGGCGTGGGCAGCTGCTTCAGCTTCCAGATCTGGTTTGGCTTGGCCGATCCGGCCGCACTGCCCGCCCCGGTGGACGCGGCCCCGGCCCGCCTGGACGGCCTGCGCCTGCTGCTGGCCGAAGACAACGACATCAACCAGCAGATTGCGGTAGAGCTGCTGCAGGCCGCCGGGGCCGAGGTGGTGGTGGCCGACAACGGCCGCATTGCGCTGGACCTGCTGGTCGCTGCCCCGCCCGCGCACTTCCACGCCGTGCTGATGGACCTGCAAATGCCGGAGATGGGCGGGCTGGAAGCCACCCAGCAGATCCGCGCCAACCCGCGCTATGCCGAGCTGCCCGTCATCGCCATGACCGCCCACGCCCTGCGCGAAGAGCGTGAGCGCTGCCTGGCCGTGGGCATGGTGGACCACATCACCAAGCCGCTGGATCCGGTCACCCTGCTGCAGACCGTGCTGCGCTGGGCCCGGCCGGCCAGCGCCGGAGCCAGCGTGCCACCCCCGCCCGCCGCTCCCAGCCCTGCCGCCCCCCAGGTCTGGCCCGCCGTGCCCGGCTTGGACACCGCCTCCGGCATGCGCCGTGTGGCGGGCAATGAAAAGCTCTACCTGCGGCTGCTGCAGCAGTTTGTGCAACACCACGCCAACGCCCCCCAGCGCGCCCAGGAAGCCCTGGCCCAGGGCGACCTGGCCACCCTGCAGCGCGTGGTCCACACCGCCAAGGGCGTGGCGGGCAACATCGGCCTGACCGACCTGGCCGCTGCTGCGCTGGCGCTCGAAGAGGTGCTGCACCAGAGCGGCACCTCGGGCGAAGACATCGCCCCCGCCATGGCCCGCCTGCAGGCCGAAAACACCCGCGGCCTGGCCGCCCTGCGCCGCCTGCTGGTCGAGCGCGTGGCCGAGCCCCCGGTGGAAGAAGCCGCCCCCGCTGCCGCCAGCGCCGATGCCCGGGCGCTGGGACAAAAACTGCTGCACCTGCTGGAAGACAGCGATGGCGACGCGGTCGAACTGGTGCTGGAGCACGCCGCCAGCCTGCGCAGCCTGTTCCCTGCGGGCGGCTACCCAGCGTTCCAGACGGCAGTCACCGGTTTCGACTTTGAGCTTGCCGCCGAGCAGCTGCAGGCGGTGCTGGCGCGCAAGGCGTAAAACTATGGTTTTGATAGCTTTCTGTGCTTGTCCCATAAGCACGGGATGCTCATTTGATTGTTAGTTTTCAAGGGGTGACCACCAGCTCTTTGGTGCGTTCCTGCCGCACCACCCACAGCCCGAAGGCAATCACGATGGCCCCGCCCAGCAGGGTGCGGTGGTCGGGCGCGGTGTGCCACAGCAGGCCGTCCAGCGCCACGCCCCAGGCCAGCGCGGTGTACTCAAACGGGGCCACCACGGCCGCCTGCCCGTAGCGAAACGCCTGGGTGATGGCCAACTGTCCGGCAAAGCCGCTCACCGCAATCACCGCCAGCACCGGCGCGTCGGTGGGCAGCACCGCCACCCAGTGCGGCCAGGCCAGCGCCCCGGCCCCCACCGCTAGCCCGGTCGTGCCCCAGAACACCAGCGCGGCACTGGAATCGGTGCGGCTCAACACCCGCCCGGTCACGGCCGACACGGCATAGCACGCCGCCGCGCCCAGCACCGCCAGCGCGCCCAGCGACAAAAACGCCCCCTGGTCGGGCCGCAGCGCCACCACCACGCCGCACAGCCCGCCCGCCAGCGCCCACCAGTGGCGGGGCTGCACGCGCTCCTTCAGCACCGGAATCGACAGCACCGTGATCAGCAGCGGGGCGATGAAAAAGATGGTGTAGGCCTCGGCCAGCCCCAGCGTGCGCAGCGCCGTCACAAACAGCGACAGCATGGCCACCCCGACACCCAAGCGCAACAGATGCAGCGGCCAGCGTATCTTCAGCAGGCTGGGCAATTCCTTGCACCACAGCACGTACACCACCACTAGCGGCAGCGCCACCAGCCCGCGCAGCGCAGCCACCTGCAGGGGAGGGTAGTGGTGGCTCAGGGTTTTCAGGGCGGCATCCATCACCGAGAACGCACCCACGGCAATCACCATGGCCACAATGCCGCGCAGGTTGGCGGCGGAAACAGAAGCGTGGGTTGGCAAGCGAGAGACTCCAGACGCGCGGGGCGTGGTTTATGCTGAAAAGCATTCGTTTATATCCCTTACTGGAGTCCTCCCCATGTCCACCTGGAAGCAGCCCTTCACCGTCGAAATCTGCACCGCGGGTGCCATCGGCACCGCCATCGCCCACCTGGGTGTCGAGTTTCTGGAGGTGGGCGACGACTTTGTGCGCGCCCGTGTGCCGGTAGACCACCGTACCTGCCAGCCCTACGGCCTGCTGCACGGCGGCGTGAGCGTGGTGCTGGCCGAAACCCTGGGCTCCATCGGTGCCATGTACGCTGCCCCCGAGGGCCACCGCGCCGTGGGCCTGGACATCAACGCCAACCACCTGCGTGGTGTCTCCAGCGGCTGGGTCACCGGCACCGCCCGCCCCGTCCACATCGGCCGCACCACCCAGGTCTGGGCCATCGAACTGGTAGACGACGCAGGTAATTTGACCTGCGTGTCGCGCATCACCATGGCGATCCTGGCACCGAAGGTTTAAGATAAAAAGAGGCTCTCGCGCTTTTTGAATGGGCGTGAGCAGCTACGGTATCAGGAGCAAAAATATGGCAATACTCCCTAGCGATTTCGACGGCCAGGCGATCCGGCGCGTGTACGACGAGGCGACCGAGGTGTGGTGGTTTTCGGTGATCGATATCGTGCAGGTGCTGACCGACAGCGCCAATGCACGCGACTACTGGTTCAAGATGAAACAGCGTGTGCTGCAAGAAGACGGCACCCAACTGTCGACAATTTGTCGACAGTTGAAAATGCCCGCCGCCGACGGCAAGCTGCGTTTGACGGATGCCGCTACCGCCCAAAGCCTGCTGCGCATCGTCCAGTCCATCCCCAGCCCCAAAGCCGAGCCCATCAAACTCTGGTTGGCCAAGGTCGGCTACGAGCGCATGCAGGAAATGGCCGATCCCGCCCAATCGCTGGACCGCGCCCGCCAAACCTGGCAACAGCATGGCCGCAGCGACAAGTGGATTCAGCAGCGCATGACCGGCCAGGAAACGCGCAACAAACTCACCGACTTCTGGCGCGAGCACGACATCAAAGAGGGCCAGGAATTCGCCATCCTTACCAACATCATCCACCAGGAGTGGACCGGCGTGAGCGTGAAGGAGCACAAGGAAAAGAAGGGCCTGAAAAGCCAGAACCTGCGCGACCACATGACCGAAGCCGAGCTCATCTTCACCGCCCTGGCCGAGCTGTCCACCCGCCAAATCGCCGAAAACGTGGATGCCACCGGCCTCACCGAAAACAAGGGGGCCGCCCAGGCCGGTGGCCGCATCGCCCGCCAGGCCCGCCAGCAGCTGGAAAACCAAACCGGCAAGTCCATCATTTCGCCCGACAACTACCTGCCGCCGGTGGCCAAGAAGTTGAAGGCGGGGCCGAAGTCGTAGGCATTCCCCGCCCGTCGATGCACCATAAAAATAGCACCCAGCGCCTACCAAATAAGCACAAGTAGCTATTAAAAAAATAGCGCGCATAATGGACCTTGGGGCACTTTGGGGGAACTCACAGGCCCCCAAGGGCTCTATCTAGCAGCCAGGGCCGTATCAGCGCTCTGCCACAACACCAAGGAGACTCCATGCAAATCCAGTTCAACACCGACCACAACATCGAAGGCCACGAAGGCCTGGCCACCCACGTGACCGGCGTGGTGCAGCACGCGCTGGCGCGGCTCAGCCCGCACATCACCCGCGTGGAAGTGCACCTGAGCGACGAGAACAGCGACAAAAGCAGCCGCCAGGACAAGCGCTGCATGCTCGAAGCCCGCCTGGAAGGCCGCCCGCCCGTGGCCGTGACGCACCATGCCGACACGCTGCACAAGGCGGTGGACGGCGCGGCCGACAAACTCACCCGCAAGATCGACGACCTGCTGCACAAGCAGCACGACCAAAAGACGCGCGGCGAATCGCTCGTTTTACCGGAGTAATTTATCCAGCCAGCAGGTCCACCGTGACCTGCATCTGCTGCACCTCCAGCGGCGCACTGCCGTAGTCGGAGATAAACGCCACATCCGCCGCGTCGCGCCCGTAGGCCAGCACGATGCGCCCGCCGCGCGGCTGGGCCTGGGTGGCATCGAAGGTGTACCAGCGGCCCCCCACAAACACCTCGAACCAGGCGTGCAGGTCCATCGGATCCAGCCCGTACAGGTAGCCCACCACGATGCGCGCGGGCAGGCGCAGGCTGCGGCACAGGGCGATGCCCACATGTGCAAAGTCGCGGCACACGCCTGCGCCCTGCGACAGCGTGTCCAGCGCATCGGTGGTGGCGGTGCTCACGCCGTACTGGTAGGTGAGGTGGGTGTGGATCCAGGCGCGGATGGCTTCGGCCTGGTCGTAGCCCGGTGCCACACTGCCCACGATGCCCAGCGCCCGTTCGGCCATCTTGTCCGACGGGCAGTAGCGGCTTTGCAGCAGATAGATCAGCACGTTGTCGGGCAGAAGCTGCATGGGGGTGGGGGCGGTTTGCGGGGCAACGGCAATGTCGGCATCCACGTTGGCGGTGACCGACAAGGCCATCTGCGTGGGGCCGGGCGTTAGCACCATGCGCTGGCACAGGTTGCCATAGACATCGGTGTAGTCCACCCGCGGCACCCAGGGTTGCACCTCGAAGTTTTCCTGCACGATGTGCTGGGCCTCGCCGTGGCAGGCCCGCAGCATGGCGACCAGAGGGCATTCGCCCGCGTTGTGGACCTGCAAGGTGCAGGTGGCAGTGAGTTGCATGCGTGGAGCTCCCAAAAAATACAGCCAGCTTAGACCTGCAGGTGTGACAGGGATGTAGGAGAAGGGCGCTTTATTTGACCAGGCCGGGGCCGGTGACCTGGTGGGCCAGATTCAGGGACACTTGCTGCATTCAATCACGCAAGGATGTGCCCCATGGCCATGGATTCCGCCCCTTCTCACCACCCCGCTGCCGAAATGTCTGGCGGGCTGGTGCTGCTGCTGGCCGTGGGCACCGGGCTGGCGGTGGCTGCGCTGTACTACAGCCAGCCCATGCTGGGCGTGCTGGCGGGCGAGTTCCAGGCCACACCGGGCTCCATCGGCCTGGTGCCGACGCTGACGCAACTGGGCTACGCGTCGGGTCTGATCCTGCTGGCCCCGCTGGGCGACCGGTTTGACCGCCGCCGCATCATTCTGGGCAAGGCGGCCATTTTGTGCATCGCGTTGCTGGCGGCGGCGATGGCACCGTCGCTGGGCGTGCTGCTGGCGGCCAGCCTGGCGATTGGCATCTCGGCCACCTTGGCGCAAGACATCGTGCCCGCCGCCGCCACGCTGGCACCCGAGGCCAACCGGGGCAAGACCGTGGGCATGGTGATGACCGGGCTGCTGCTGGGCATTTTGCTGTCGCGCGTGGTGTCGGGCTTTGTGGCCGAGCACGCGGGCTGGCGCGGCATGTTCGGGGTGGCAGCGCTCAGCATCGCGATGCTGGGCGTGGCATTGTGGCGCGGCCTGCCGCGCTTTGCGCCCACCACGCAGATGCCCTACCTGGCTCTGATGGGCAGCCTGTTCACACTGTTGCAGCGCCACGCTGGTTTGCGCCGCGCCGTGCTGGCCCAGGGGATGCTGAGCCTGGGGTTCAGCGCGTTCTGGTCCACGCTGGCGGTGATGCTGCATGCCGCGCCCTTCCATCTGGGCAGTGCCGCCGCCGGGGCGTTTGGCCTGGCGGGGGCTGCCGGTGCACTGGCCGCGCCGCTGGCAGGCAAGGTGGCCGACCGCCGTGGCCCCGAGGTGGTGACGCGCATCGGCGCGGGCCTGGTGGTGGCAGCATTTGTCGCCATGGCTATCGGTAGCCTGGACGGCGGCGGCCCGCTGTGGCTGATCGCCGTGGGCGCGCTGGTGTTCGACCTGGGCATGCAGGCCAGCCTGATCGCCCACCAGACCATCGTTTACGGTCTGGAGCCCGCCGCCCGCAGCCGCCTGAACGCGGTGCTGATGGGCGGCAGTTTCATCGGCATGGCCAGCGGTGCCTGGCTGGGCAGCCAGGCCCTGGCGCAATGGGGCTGGCCGGGCGTGTGTGGCATGGCGGCCTTGGCGGGTGGGGTGGCGCTGGCGGTGCGGTTATGGCCCAAAAACCAGGCATAGAATGAGCCATCCGTGCTTATTCCATAAGCGCAAGCAGCTATATTTTTAGAAGCACTTCCTTTTTGTACATGGCCCCACTGACCACCACCCACTGGCCCCGCGTTCTCACCCTGTGGCTGTGCGGCGTGGCGGCGGCGATGCAGTTTTCCAAGGTGTCGTTTGCCTTCCAGGCCCTGCAGACCACCTACGGTGCCACGCCTGCGGCCATGGGCTGGATTTTGTCTACCGTGGGCATGGTGGGGCTGGTGTTGGGCGTGACGATGGGCCTGTGTGCCCCGGCCATCGGCTACCGGCGCTTGCTGCTGGTGGGCATGGGGCTGGGGGCGGTGCTGGCCGGGGTGCATGCGCTGGAGCCGCCGTTTGCGTTGCTGTGGTTCACGCGGCTGTTGGAAGGCGTGTCGCAGCTGGCGGTGGTGGTGGCCGCGCCCACGCTGATCATGCAGCACAGCGCGCCGCAGCACCGCGCCATCGCCATGGGGCTGTGGAGCACGTTCGTGGGGGTGGCGTTTGCGCTCACGGCGGCGGGCGGGGGCTGGGTGCTGGCGCACTGGCAGCTCAGCGGGCTGATGCAAGTGCATGCGCTAGCGATGGCGTTGATGGGTGCCATGGTGCTGTGGCAGCTGCCCCGCGACAGCGCCAACACACAGCCCTGGCCCGCGCTGGCACGCCTGCCGCAGCTGCATGCGCGCATCTACAGCCAGTGGGCCACTGCCCTGCCGGGCTGCTGCTTTTTCTTCTACACCGCTACCGCCATCGCCTTGCTGACCTTTATTCCGCCCTACGCCGGGGCCGACCGCGCCTGGCTGGCGGTGCTGCTGCCGCTGCTCAGCATTGGCGGCAACTTTCTGGCGGGCTGGTTGGCGCAGTCGGTAATGCGCCCTTCCACGCTGGTGCCGCTGGCGTTTGCGGGCATGGCCGCCGCCGGGCTGGCGCTAGGGCTGTGCCTGTGGCAGGGCTTCGCAATTGCACCGGTGGCCTTGCTGTTGATGGCGCTGGTGGGCCTGGCGGGCGGGGCCGCGTTTGCGCTGGTTCCGTACTTGAGCGACGCGCCCCCCGTGCAGGCCCGTGCCACCGGGGCGGTGGCGCAAATGGGCAACTTGGGCTCCACGATTGGCCCGCCGGTGTTTGCCTACGCCATCGCCAGCATGGGCCCGATGGGCCTGGTGCTGCCGCTGCTGGTGTTTGCGCTGGCCGGTTTAAGCTTGGCCACCTGGGGCATCCGCCAGCACCACCGCCAGGCCCCCTAACTATTCTTAACCACCATGCTGCAACTCCACTACGCCCCCAGTACCGCCGCCATGGCACCGCACATCCTGCTGGAAGAAATCGGCCTGCCGTTTGAACTGCTGCTGGTCGACACCAGCGCAGGCGCGCACAAGGCCCCGGCCTACCTGGCACTCAACCCCAACGGCCTGGTGCCGGTGCTGACCGACGGCGACCTGGTGCTGTTCGAGTCCGCCGCCATCTGCCTGCACCTGTGCGACAGCCACCCTGCCGCAGGCCTGGCCCCAGCGGTGGGCACGGTGGAGCGCGCCCATTTCTACAAGTGGCTGGTGTGGATGACCAACACCCTGCAAAGCACGCTGATCGCCTACTTCTACCCGCACCGCCTGGTGAACCCCGGCAACACCGCCGGTGCCGCCGAGGTAAAAGCCCAGGCCGAACACCGCGTCGGCGGCCTGCTGGCGCAGCTCGATGCCGAGTTGGCCCGCCACGGCGGCCCCTGGCTGCTGGGCCCCACCTACTCCGCGCTGGATGCCTACGCCCTGATGCTGTGCCGCTGGACCCGCAACTTCACCAGCGCCCCGGCCCGCACCTACCCGCACCTGGGGCCGTACCTGCAAGCGGTGCTGGCGCGTCCGGCGGTGCAACGGGTGTTTGCCACGGAGCAGTTGGCGCAGCCTTGGGTTTGATTTTGTAGATAAAAAGTGCTGCTAGCGCTGATGGAATGGGCGGGAGCAGCTACGAAAATAATAGTTTTGCGAGTGGCCCTCTTTTGAAGGGACAGTGCCGCCGCGTGGGTGTGGCGAAGCTTCGGCGGGCTATAGTGGTTCGGCGCTTTGCCTGCAAGGTTTGTCGGGGTTTTTAACTCTGTATATAAACTGGATCACCCTACGGGAAGCAAATCTGCAAGCTACTTTCAGGAGATTTCGATGGATGATTTAAACCACAGGGTTTGCGGTGTAAAGCAAGTTTCGTGACGTGAATACCGCCCTTGTCGAAAACTTAGCAACTCGAATGCGGGCAGCGTTGGAAGCGATACCGATCGACGAGTTACCTAATTCAATGTCGAGCTTTCCCGCCGGTTCCTGTAGCGACGTTTGCCTTCTGCTTGGAGCCTATCTAGCGGACAACGGCTTACTCGGGTTTGAGTACGTATCAGGTGAGCGAGGAAGCAAGATTGACAACACTTGGACCTCGCACGTCTGGCTCGCAAGCGGTGATCTGATCGTCGATATCACAGCCGATCAATTCTCGGATGGGCCAGGCAAAGTGATCGTTGCTCAAGGCTCAGAATGGCATAAAACTTTCGATGTTGATCACATATCTTCATCCGACTTTCGAGCCTGGCAGGGTCTAGGAACGTATCACTTTCCCTCTATGTACGCACGCCTTCTCGCAACACTTATCAGTGAGTCGCCTACGTGAAGCCGACGCCAGACCCCTCATGTCAAACGTGAGTTGCCTCCCCCACTTGCCACGCACCTGATTCTTACGCGGCAATAAGTACAGCGTAGCAACCATCTTTGGATAAAAAGTGCCGCTAGCGCTTATGGAATAGGCGCTAGCAGCTCCTAAAACAATAGCTACTGTGTTTTTACACAGCCTTCGGCTATAGTTCCGGGATGGCCAAAGACAAGACGATGCATTTCCAGCGCGGGTGCTGCCCATGACGGATTCTTCTGCGCAGCTGGAAATGCTGGCGCGTTTGTGCGCCTTGCCGCGTGAAGGGAGTACGGTCGAATTCAAGTCCAACCTAGATGCGTCTGCCGATATCGGGCAGTATCTTTCTGCGCTGGCAAACGCGGCGGCGTTGCAGGGGCACGAACGGGCTTGGCTGGTGTGGGGCGTGGCAGACGGCTCGCACGCTATCAACGGCACCACCTTCAACCCCTTCCTGCGTAAGGAGGGCAACCAGTCGCTGACCATGTGGTTGCAGCACATGACTTCACCGCGCGCAGATTTTCAGTTCCACGGGCTGACTCTGCCGCAAGGCCAGGTTGTGATGCTGGAGATCCACCCCGCCCGCAGCGCGCCGATTGCGTTCCAAAACCAACGTTACATCCGCATCGACAGCCATAAAACCAAGCTGTCAGAACACCCGGACAAAGAGGCCCGTTTGTGGGCCATGTTGGGCCAGAAAGACGATTGGTCGGGTGAGCTGGTGCCTGGCGCGGGATTGAGCGACCTGGACCCGCTGGCACTGGATGCCGCCCGCAAGCGCTTCACCGAATACCTGCTGAAAAGTGAGTCGAACACTGAGCGCCATGCGCAAATTCGCGAGGAGGTCGCCGGCTACGACGTACCCACTTTGCTGAACAAGGCACGCATTACCAAGCAGGGACGGATCACCCGTTCGGCGCTGCTGCTTTTGGGGCGTGACGAAGCCGCACATTTTTTGTCACCCGTGGATGCCAAGATCAGCTGGATATTGCGCGACGCGGGCAACCGCACCGAGTCGTCACAGCACTTTGGCATTCCCTTGCTGCTTGCCACAGAAAAAGTATGTGCACAGATCCGCAATGTGACGATCGAGCACATGCCCGATGGCACCTTGTTTCCGACGGCGGTGCCACGCTACGACGCATGGGTGATGCGTGAGGCCTTGCACAACGCGGTGGCCCACCAGGACTATCGGTTAGGGGGAAAGATCAACGTGGTGGAACACCCGGAGCGGCTGGTGTTGGGTAACCTGGGCCAGTTCATTCCTCCCAGTGTGGAATGGATGCTGGAGCAGCAATCGCCACCAGAGCACTACCGCAACCAGTGGCTGATCGATGGGATGATCCGCTTGCGCATGATTGACCAGGTGGGCAGTGGTATCCGCCGCATGTTCGAGACGCAGCGAGAGCGGTTTTTCCCCATGCCAGACTATGTGTTGGAGGGGGCAGACAACGGTCGACCCCGTGTCGAACTGTCCATTCCCGGCCAGATTCTGGATATCCAATACACCCAGTTGCTGATGCAACGCAGCGATCTGGACTTGCGGCAGGTGTTTTGGTTGGACCAGGTGCAAAGGCGGCATGTTCTTGCGCCCGAGCCGGTGCGCGCGCTCAAGGCACTCAAGCTGATAGAAGGGCGTTCGCCCAACTACTTTATTTCGGCCAAGGTGGCCGCGTGGACCGACCAGAAGGCGCGGTACATCCATAACCGGGGGTTGGACGATAGTTATTACCAACAGTTGGTAGTGGACTATTTGCTTCAGTATGGCCAGGCCACCCGCCGCGAATTGGACGACCTGGTGCTGGCCAAGCTACCCGATGTATTGGACAGCACACAAAGGCAAAACAAGGTGCGCAACCTGTTGCAGGCCATGCGACGCCAAGGCCAAATCCTCCGAACCGGCCCCAGGGCGGCACCCATTTGGATGCCCGTCACATCTTCAGAACCCTTTGCTAAAGCCACGAAAGCTAGCAAAGCCTAGTAAAGAAAATTGCGTTAAGCCTTTGATTTAGTTCATTACTTTGCGTCTTAGCAAACAAATCGGGTGACCCCCTCCCACTTTTATGGCCAAAGACAAAACCATCTACACCTGCAACGAATGCGGCGGTACCTGCCCGAAGTGGTTGGGCAAGTGCCCGCACTGCCAGGCCTGGAACACGCTGATCGAATCCGTGGCCGAGCCGGTGGCGGCCAGCAAGAACAACCGCTTCGCTGCCCTGGCCAAAACCGCCGAGGTCATGGCCCTGGCCGACATTGAAGCGACGGACATGGACCGCACGCCCACCGGCCTGGACGAGCTGGACCGGGTGCTGGGCGGCGGCATCGTGGAAGGCGGCGTGGTGCTGATCGGCGGCGACCCCGGCATCGGCAAATCTACGCTGCTGCTGCAGGCGCTGGATGCGCTGCAACGCTCGGGCCAGAAGACGCTGTACGTGACCGGCGAGGAGAGCGGGGCGCAGGTGGCGTTGCGCTCGCGCCGCTTGGGTATCGTGAATAGCCAGGTGCAGGTGCTGGCCGAAATCCAGCTGGAAAAAATCCTCAGTACGCTGCAAACCCACCGCCCACACATCGCGGTGATCGACTCGATCCAGACCGTCTATTCCGACCAGCTCACCTCGGCCCCTGGCTCGGTGGCGCAGGTGCGCGAATGCGCGGCGCACCTCACGCGCGCGGCCAAGGCCAGCGGCGTGGCCATCGTGCTGGTGGGTCACGTCACCAAAGAGGGCGCGCTGGCCGGGCCGCGCGTGCTGGAGCACATGGTGGACACGGTGCTGTACTTCGAGGGCGACACCCACAGCAGCTTTCGGCTGGTGCGCGCCATCAAGAACCGCTTTGGCGCGGTGAACGAGATAGGGGTGTTCGCCATGACCGAGCACGGCCTGAAGGGCGTGAGCAACCCCAGCGCCATCTTTTTGAGCCAGCACCCCGAGCCGGTGCCTGGCAGCTGCGTGATGGTGACGCTGGAAGGCACGCGCCCGCTGCTGGTCGAGATCCAGGCGCTGGTGGACAGCGGGGGCCCCAGCCCGCGCCGCCTGAGCGTGGGCCTGGACAAGGACCGCCTGGCCATGCTGCTGGCCGTGCTGCACCGCCACGCGGGCATTGCCTGCATGGACCAGGACGTGTTCGTCAACGCGGTGGGTGGCGTGCGCATCAGCGAACCTGCCGCCGACTTGGCCGTGCTGCTGGCCATTACCTCCAGCCTGCGCGGCAAGCCGTTGCCCAAGGGTTTCATCGCCTTTGGCGAGGTGGGTCTGGCCGGTGAAGTGCGTCCCGCCCCGCGCGGCCAGGAGCGCCTGAAAGAAGCCGCCAAGCTGGGCTTCAGCGTGGCCATCGTGCCCAAGGCCAACGCCCCCAAAAAACCCATCGAAGGCCTGACCATCCACGCCGTGGAGCGGGTGGAGCAGGCGATGGAGGTGGTGCGCGGGCTGGCGTGATGCCTTAGTTGGCGACAGCCCGCACCGTGGTCAGTGCCGAGGGCAGGCCCGCTCTCTTCCAGGACTCCATGCCGCCGCGGTACCACAGCACCTGGGTATAGCCCGCTTGCTTGGCGCGCAGTGCGGCGTTGGCGGACAACCAGTTGCGCCCGTTACCAAAAATCACCAGCGGCTGCTCGGTATCGGGTGCCAGTTGTTTCAGCAGCGCGATAAATCGGTAATTAAACATGGAGTCCAGCTCCGGGCTGTCATAGGCATTGCCGCCAAAAAACAGGGTCGATGCGCTGGGAATGGTTTCATCGGTACCGCCAACGTCGATGGCTACAGGCGGCGTGTCGGACTTCAGCATGCGGGCCAGCGCCTGGGTGCCGATGGTTTGCACACCCTGGATCTGCATGGGCGGCACGTCGATGGGCTTTTCGGTGCGGTAGGCCTTGGCGGTGCCAAAGCCGCCGCCAAACTCTTCGCTGGCATAAAACTTTTCGGTCGGCACCTGGAGCTGCGCGAGCTTGGCACGGTGCTCGGCCTCGGTATAGAAATGCCGCAGGTCATAACCATTGGCCAGTGCTGCGGTGCAAAGCCGCACCGGGCGGTCTGGAAGATGGTTACAGGCATAGACGGCCACCACCACCGCCTTGAGGATATGGGGTTGCTGAGACGACACACCCACACCCGTGCCGACTTCGCGTACCGCCAAAGCCTTGCTTTCGTCCAGAGTCTGGAGCGCGTTGATGTTGTCTTTGCAAGGCCTGCTGACGCAGTGTTGCTGGGCGGCAGCGTCCAGGTAGGCAATCGGGTTGTCCAGCAAAACTGTTTGCGCACGGCCCAGCAGTTGGGTGGACGGCCTAAACGCGCTGGGCAACGCCAGCGTGACCAGGTCATTGTGGGTGATGACACCCAGGCTGAGTGCATCCGCATTCCGATAGTCCGTGCAATTGGGGCGAGGAGTTTGGCCCGCCTTGCAATGGAAGATGGGTGCGCGGGGGTTGCGGATGTTGTCCGGCACCACCATGAGCCCGCTGTTGTCGTCCATCTGGTAGAGGGCGGTGTTCATGATGTTGGCATTGAACTTCTCACCCATGGCCGTTTTCAGCAACGCAAAGATCTGGGTATTGGCCTGCACCTGCAGCGATCCGTTGTGGGGGTCGTGCGCACCATGGATGCCGATGTAGGTCAACCCAGGGTTGAATGCGTTTGAAAACCTCCGCTCCTTGCCGCCCATGAACAGCAAGGAGCACGCGGAGTTGCAATAACCCGCTGCCACGGTCTTATAGCCCTTGTCGGCAATCACCTTGCTGATGCTCAGGCCATCCCACAGACTGCCGCCGGGCGAATTAACCAGTACCACGGTGTCCACGGCAGGATCGGCAAAGGCCTGGTTGAATTTCAACCAGTCGTCGCCTCCTACCGGACCGGTCGCAAATAGCTGGTTGCCCTGCTTTTCAAGCGTCATTCCTTGCGCATGAAACGACAGCAGTATCCAAAAAACAGACAAAAACGCGCGTATTGATCGTGGCATAGGCTGGCACATGGTCTCTGGTTGGTGGTGTGAATCCACAAACACTGTATCGCGTCGCACAGCCTGACCATCCACGCGGTGGAGCGGGTGGTGCGGGTGGAGCAGGCGATGGAAGTGGTGCGTTCTTTGGCGTAGGATGGTTCGTGCGTTCACCGCACCCCCACCCATGGACTGGCTTCAAAAACTCCCCTCCACCTGCCGGTCCCCGGCGGGCTGGGAGTGGGCTATCTGGCGCAAGCTGCCGGTGGTGTTGCTGGTCGGCACCGTGGCGCCGATTGCGGGCTGGTGCCTGTGGTACGCGTCCATGGCGGGCGATACCGCTGCCGAACTGCGCCGGGTGCAGATGGTGGGCTACGCGGTGGTGGGTGCGGTGCTGTTCCATTGGACAGCGGTGCTCACCGTAGGCATTGGCTGCGCCATCGTGATGCTGATGAAGGGCCCCGGCTATGTGGCCGATGGTTTTCCGGTGTCGCACAGCGACCAGCCCCGGGATGCGTCGCTGGATCGTTTGTAGACCTTAAGTTTTCGATAATCTGCGCTTCCTACCATGGCTGCATGGAGGACGCATGGACATCTTGACTTCAATCGCCCGCGGGCTGCTGTGGGGCGCACTGGCCTGGGCCCCGTGGGCGCTGGCCACCACACCCACTGAGCAACTGGCAGGCTACACCGCCCAGGCAGGTGCGCCCGCCCAGGCCGCACGCGGGCAGCAGCTGTTCACCACCCGCCACGGCAAAGAGTGGACCTGCGCCTCGTGCCACACGGCATCGCCCACGGTGGACGGCCAACACGCCAGCACCGGCAAGTCCATCGCCGCGCTGGCACCGGCCTTCAACCCCCAACGTTTCACCGATGCCGCCAAGACCGAAAAATGGTTTCGCCGCAACTGCAATGACGTGTTGGCGCGTGAATGCAGCGCTACCGAAAAAGCCGATGTGCTGGCCTGGCTGATGGCGCTAAAGCGTTGAACCCCCTTCTCGGAGATACCACCATGCACCATCTTTTCGCCCACCGCTGCGCCCTGGCACTGGGGGCTACGCTGTTGTCTTGGGGCACCTGGGCCGATTCCCGCGTGCCCATGCCCGCGCCCTTGCCCAAGTTCCAGCAGGAATGCGTGGCCTGCCACATCGCCTATCCACCGGGCATGCTGCCTGCGGCTTCGTGGAAGCACTTGATGGGTTCGCTGGGCCAGCACTACGGCACCGACGCTTCGCTGGACGAAGCCAGCGTGCGCGAGATCAGCACCTGGCTGCAGACCCACGCCGGCACCTACAAGCGCGTGAGCGCGCCGCCGCCACAAGACCGCATCACGCAGTCGGACTGGTTCATCCGCAAACACCGCGAGCTGGACCCGGCCATCTGGAAACAGTCGGCTGTGAAGAGCGCGGCCAACTGCATGCCCTGCCACACCCGCGCCGATACCGGCAGTTTCCGCGAATCGGAAATCACTTTCCCCAAAGGCCTGGATGCGCGCTTTCGGCGCAACTGGGACGACTGAAGGAGCTCCCCATGAACGCAATGACCCCATCGTCTGCCGCCGCATCCAGCGGCCCCACCCCACCCCGTACCCGCCGGGTGGTGGACGCGCCCACCCGCGTCTTCCACTGGCTGTTTGCCCTGAGCTTTGTGGGGGCCTACCTCACCGCCGATGGCGAGGGCTGGCGCATGTTGCACGTCACCTTGGGCTACACCCTGGCCGGTTTGTTGGCTTTTCGGGTGGTGTATGGGCTGGTCGGCCCCCGCCAGGCCCGTTTGTCGCTGCTGTGGCGCAAGCTGGCGGGCCTGCCACGGTGGCTGGCCTCTGTGGCATCGCTGCAAGCCGTGGATGGCCGCCAGGCGCAGAACCTGGCCATGGCGGTAGCGGTGGCAGGCCTGTTGGTGCTGGCCTTGCCGTTGACCCTGTCGGGCTATGCCACCTACAGCGAGTGGGGCGACTGGTTGGGCGAGGTGCATGAATTTTTTGGCAACGCCTTTCTGGCGCTGGTGCTGGGCCACCTGGCGGTGATGCTGGCCCTGAGTGTGCTGCGCCGCAAGAACGTGGCCCGCAACATGCTGACCGGGCAGGTCGAAGGCCCCGGGCCTGACCTGGCGCAGCGTAACCATGGGCTGCTGGCCGCCTTGCTTTTGGTGGCGGTGCTGGCCTTCTGGTCGTGGCAGTGGCAGCAGTCGCCGAACGGTCTGGTGTCTGGCCCAAATGGGAGCGCTATCGGCACAGAAGATGACGCAGATTAAGGTCTTGGCGGTCGCAGTGCCCGAATATTTGCCCAAAAGCAAAGGCGGCTGACGATGCGCATCCTGTTGGCGGAAGACGATGCCCTGCTGGGCGATGGCCTGCGTGCCGGTTTGCGGCAGCTGGGCTTCCAGGTGGACTGGGTGCGTGACGGCCTGGCCGCCGAGCGCGAACTGGCTACCGGCATGTATGCGGCAGCGGTGCTGGATCTGGGCCTGCCACTGCAGGACGGACTGGTGGTACTGCACACCCTGCGCCAGCGCCGCATTGCCACACCGGTGCTGGTGCTGACGGCCCGCGACACCGTACCCGAGCGCATCCAGGGCCTGGACCTGGGGGCCGACGACTACGTGGTCAAACCGGTCGACCTGCACGAGCTGGGCGCACGCCTACGCAGCCTGGTGCGCCGCGCGCATGGCCAGTTGCAAGAACACTTGTGCAGCGGCCCGGTGCAGCTGGACCCGGCGGCGCGGCAGGTGCGGGTGCACGGCGAGACCGTGGCCCTGTCGCTGCGGGAATTCGATGTGCTGCACACGCTGATGCGCAATGCGGGCCGCGTGCTGTCGCGCGAACAGTTGCAGCAGCAGATGTACAGCTGGGGGCAGGAGGTGGAGAGCAACGCCATCGAGGTGCATATCCACCACCTGCGCCGCAAGCTGGCGGTCGACCTGGTGCAGACCGTGCGCGGCGTGGGCTACACCGTGCCGCGCGATCCGGCATGAAAGCCCGCTCGCTGCAAACCCGCCTGCTGGCCGGGGTGCTGGGGCTGGTGATGGTGGTGTGGCTGGGCGCGGCGGTAGCCACCTGGTTCGATGCCCGCCACGAACTCGACGAGCTGCTCGACAGCCACCTGGCCCAGGCCGCGTCCTTGCTGGTGGCGCAGCAGATCTCGCCCTATGACGATGGCCCTGCCATGGATGCACCGTTGGCGCACCGCTACGCTTCGCGCGTGGCCTTCCAGGTGTTCCACGAGGGCGCGCTGGTGGTCCGCTCGGCCAATGCACCTGCGGCACCCATGGCACCGTTGGTGGCGGGGTTTAGCACGGTGCGGATGCCGCAGGGCCGCGAATGGCGGGTGTTTGCCAGCGTCCAGCGCGCGCGCGATGTCTACGTGCTGGTGGGCGAAGAAACGGCGGCACGCGGCGACATCCTGCAGGCCATTTTGCGCAGCATGCTGCTGCCGCTGGCCTTTGCCCTGCCGCTGCTGGCCGTAGGGGGCTGGTGGGCGGTGCGCCAGGGTTTGCAGCCGCTGCGCCAGCCAC
The DNA here is from genome assembly GCF_056521425.1 of Rhodoferax sp. LS1P39. Taxonomy (NCBI): domain Bacteria; kingdom Pseudomonadati; phylum Pseudomonadota; class Betaproteobacteria; order Burkholderiales; family Comamonadaceae; genus Rhodoferax; species Rhodoferax sp. LS1P39. The sequence continues at coordinate 172,525 of NZ_JBWMAV010000006.1, forward strand.
AGGCCCTGGAGCCGGTGCAGATCGCCGACCTGCCGCCCGAAATGCGGCCCATGGTGCAGGCCTTGAACGGCCTGCTGGAGCGCATTGCCCGCATGCGGGAATCCGAGCGCCGCTTCACCGCCGATGCCGCCCACGAACTGCGCACCCCGATGGCCGCCATCCGCGCCCAGGCCCAGGTGGCGTTGGGGGCTGGGGCCGATGCCGACCAGCGCCAGCACGCGCTGCGCGCCACCCTGGAAGGCTGCGACCGTGCCACCCGGCTGGTCGGGCAACTGCTGACCCTGGCGCGCCTGGAGGCCACCGGCACCCTGCCCAGCGACACGCTGGACCTGTGCGCCGTGGCCCGCAGCACCGCCGCCGACCTGGCACCCGCTGCGCTGCAGCGCCAGCAGACCCTGGAGCTGGAGGCCGATACCGCCTGCACCGTGCCGGGCGATGCGGTGCTGGCCGGGGTGCTGGTGCGCAACCTGGTGGACAACGCCTTGCGCTACAGCCCGTCGGGGGCCCGCATCCAGATCCGCGTGGCGCAGGAGGGTGGGCAGACCCTGCTGCAGGTGGAAGACAGCGGCCCGGGCATGGCCGAGGCCGACATGGCCCACCTGGGCGAGCGCTTTTACCGGCCCCTGGGCCAGGAGCAGCCCGGCAGCGGACTGGGCTGGTCCATCGTCCAGCGCGTGACCGAAGTGCTGGGCGCGCAGGTGCAGGTGGGCCGATCGGCGCGCCTGGGCGGGCTGGCGGTGGGGGTTCGCTGGTCGCCGGGCCGGGTCTGACAAAATCCCGGCATGCAATTTCAAAAAATCCTGGTTCCGGTGGGCGTTATCGCCTTGGTGGTGGTGGCGTACCGTGAATATTCCTGGGCCGGGGTGGCCATGGCGTTGAGCCTGCTGGTCACCTGGATCCTGCTGCATTTCAGCCGCATGCTGCAGGTGATGAAGCGCGCCGCCAACCGGCCCATCGGCACGGTGGCCAGCGCGGTGATGCTCAATGCCAAGCTGCGCCCCGGCGTGACCCTGCTGCACGTGGTGGCCATGACCAAGTCGCTGGGTGCGCTGCAATCCCCCAAAGACACCCAGCCCGAACTCTTCCGCTGGACCGATGCCAGCGCCTCGCACGTGACCTGCACCTTCGCCGGTGGCAAGCTGGTGGAATGGCAACTGCTGCGCCCCGCGCCAGACGGTGCCGAACCCACCCCGCCCAGCCCGTAAAATCCGCCACCACCCCCACAACCCTCCCCTAGGAACCGCCATGTCCCCGCTACCCCCTTCGATGTCTGACCGCGACGGCAAAATCTGGATGGACGGCCAGATGGTCGAGTGGCGTGATGCCAAGATCCACGTGCTCACGCACACCCTGCACTACGGCTGCGGCGCGTTCGAAGGCGTGCGGGCCTACAACACCGTCAACGGCCCGGCCATCTTCCGCCTGCAGGAGCACACCGAACGCCTGTTCAACAGCGCCAAGATCCTGCGCATGCAGATCCCGTTCACGCAAGCAGAAGTGAACGACGCGCAATGCGCCGTGATCCGCGAAAACAAGCTCGAATCCGGCTACCTGCGCCCGCTGACCTGGATTGGCGACAAGAAGCTGGGCGTGTCCCCCAAAGGCAACACCATCCACCTGATGGTCGCCGCCTGGCCCTGGGGAGCCTACCTGGGCGAAGAGGGCATGAAGCGCGGCATTCGCGTGAAGATCAGCAGCTACACCCGCCACCACGTCAACATCACCATGACCCAGGCCAAGGCGGTGAGCAACTACACCAACTCCATCCTGGCCAACATGGAAGCCGTGGACGACGGTTACGACGAAGCCATGCTGCTCGATGCCAGCGGTTTTGTCAGCGAAGGCGCGGGCGAGAACCTGTTTGTGGTCAAGGGCGGCGTGGTCTACACCCCCGATTTGTCCGCTGGTGCGCTCAACGGCATCACCCGCAACACCGTGTTCCACATCTGCAAGGACCTGGGCCTGGAAGTGGTGCAAAAGCGCATCACCCGCGACGAGGTCTACATCGCCGACGAAGCCTTTTTCACCGGCACCGCCGCCGAAGTCACGCCCATCCGCGAACTCGACCGCATCGCACTTGGTAAAGACGACTACGTCGGCAGCCGCGGCCCGATCACCGAAAAAATCCAAAGCGCCTTCTTTGACATCGTCAACGGCCGCAACCCCAAGTACAGCCACTGGCTCACGAAAGTCTGAACATGTCCATCGAACTCCTAGCCAAAGACCTGAACGCCCAAGGCGGCGTGTTCTGTCCCAGCCAAAAAGCCCACATGGCCCTGTGGAACAGCCACCCCAAGGTCTACCTCGACGTAGCCCACACCGGCGAAGCCAAGTGCCCCTACTGCGGCACGGTGTACGCGCTGAAGGCGGGCGAACACTTCGGCGGCGGACACTGAGCGGTGGAGTCAATTAATAGGGTTCTGACCCCTATTAATTCTTTGGTTATCGCCCCCCAGTGGATTGGGGACGCGGTGATGACCGAGCCGCTGATGCGCCGCCTGCAGGCGCGGGGCGAGCGGCTCACGGTGGGGGCGCTGCCCTGGGTGGCTCCGGTGTACCGGGCCATGCCGCAGGTGGCCGAGGTAATCGAGTTTCCGTTCCAGCACGGCGGCCTGCAGTGGCAGGCGCGGCGGGCCATGGCGGCGCAGCTCCAGGGCCGGTTTGACGCGGCCTATGTGCTGCCCAATTCGCTGAAAAGCGCGCTGATTCCGTTTCTGGCGCGCATTCCCCGCCGTGTGGGTTACTTCGGCGAAGCCCGCATCGGCCTGCTGACCCAGCGGCTGAAGAATCCGCCGCGTACCGAGCGTCCGCCGATGGTGGCGTTCTATTCCGCACTCAGCGGTGAAACCGGCCTGGACAGCGACCGCCCCCGCCTGCAGATGGAGCCGCGGGTAGTGGCGCAGTCGCTGGCCGACCTGGGCCTGCAGCCGGGCGGCTACGCGGTGTTTGCGCCGGGGGCCGAGTATGGTGCGGCCAAGCGCTGGCCTGCCGCCCACTTTGCCGCGCTGGCCCAGCAGTTGGACGTGCCGGTGGTGTTGCTGGGTTCGGGCAAAGAGCGGGCGCTGTGCGAGGAGATCGCCGCACCGGTCAACGCGGCCCGTCCCGGCTGGGCGCTGAATTTCGCAGGAAAAACGACGCTAGAGCAGGCACTATCGGCGATAGCAGCTACCAAAACAATAGTAAGCAACGACTCCGGCCTGATGCACGTGGCCGCCGCCTTTGGCGTGCCGCAGGTGGCCATCTTCGGCTCCAGCAGCCCGCTGCACACCCCGCCGCTGAACCCGCTGGCCCAGGTGCTGTGGCTGAAAAACGATGCCGCCTACCAGCCGCCGCTGGACTGCGCGCCCTGCTTCCAGCGCGATTGCCCGCTGGGCCACACCCGTTGCCTGGTGGACGTGGCACCCGCGCGTGTGTTGGCGGTGCTTTAAACCCAGCCTTCCGTTTCCACTTCCACCCGCTCGTGGGCGTGGCCGAAGATGAGCCGCTGGGCGCTGACCTTCAGCACCCAGGTCTCTTGCGCGTGCGGAGCCACCACGCTCAGGGCCTGCGGGTCGAACACGGCAGCGCAAAATCCGTCCGGGCTGCGGGCCGAGGGGTAGCGGATCCACTGTACCGACTGGGCCTGTGCCAGGTCGGCCAGCGCCAGGCAGGCCCGGGTGTCGCGCGGGTCGCTCCACACGGCGGCATGGTCGTGCCATGGCGGGCTTTCCAGGTTCAGGCACAGGCCGGAGACCACCGCGTGGAACAGATTCAGCGGGCCCACCAGATGACTGCCGCGCAGGCCGTCGCTGTCCGTCAGAAAGCGCCAGCGCCAGTAGCCGACTTCGGCGCAGGCCGCCTCGGGGGAATCCGCGCCGTACCAGATACCGGTGGTCTGGGCCGGGCGAAAGCGCGACGGGTGCAGCACGGTGTGGCGAAACGGGCTGGTAAGCCAGGGTTCCAGGTGCGCCGTGCCGGTGGGCAAGGGCGGCAGGCTGGCGGCCAGGATCTGCTCCAGCACCTGCAACTCGGCCAGCGTGTCCACCAGGCGCAACGCGGTCAAGCCCTCCAGGCCGTCCACGGCGCGCCAGACATCGCTTTCCAGGCCGTGTTCGTACTCGGCCAGCGATTCGGTAATCCAGGCGGGGTCGATCTCCAGCAGGCTCATACCTTGGCCCGCATGCTGTCCAGGTAGTGGGCCACCAGGACCAGGCCTTGCACGGTTTGCATCAGCTCTTTGGGTGCGCCGTTCAAGGCCTTGTTGTAGCTGCACAGCCAGACCAGGCGGTGCTGCGGGTCGCTGCCCACCATGGCATCCAGGGCGCAGCAGCTGCGTACCAGCAGTGCCGCCAGCTCGCCTTCCTTGGTGGTAGGCTGCAGCGGCCGCTCGCCAGTGCCGATGCGCGAAATCGAGGCTTCGCTCAGGCCCAGTACCTTGCCCAGCACCGTGCCGGTAAAACCCAGCAGCGAGGCCGCCTGCAGGGTGGCTTTCGCCAGGACGGTGCCGGGTTCGCAGGAAGGGAGCGCAGTGGATGCGGTAGCGGGCATGGATGCTCCTGTAGTTTCAATTGAAAGAATATCAACAAATTATGCAATTTGCAAGCGATATTCTTCCACTACCCTGCATCTTCAAATTGCTATGGTTATAGTAGCTTTTCGTGCTTATTGCGTAAGCGCTAGCTGCCGATTTGGCGCTTAACCTATCCCCTAATCGGCAAACACCGTCCGGTTGCGCCCCGCCATTTTGGCCTGGTACACAGCGGCATCCGACTGGTGCAGCAGCCGCTGCAGCAGCGCCGGGTCGTGGGCCAGGGTGGCGGTGGCCACGCCGATGCTGACGCTGATGGGCTGGTCGCCGATCCGCAGGCTGCGTACATGCTCGTGCACCCGCAGGGCGGTATGCGCGGCACCCGGGCGGTCGGCGTTGGGCAGCCACAGGGTGAATTCTTCGCCGCCGTAGCGCACCGCCAGGTCGCTGCTGCGGATGCTGGCCTGTAGCTGGCGGGCCAGGGTGGCCAGCACGCGGTCGCCTTCGTCGTGGCCGTGCCGGTCGTTCACGGCCTTGAAGTGGTCTACGTCCACCATCAGCACCGAGGCGCAAGCACCGGGGTCGGCCAGGGCCTGCCAGTGGGCCACGGCCTGGGCCAGGGCGCGGCGGTTGCCCAGGCCGGTCAGGGGGTCGGTCTGGCTGAGTTCGGCGAGTTCGCGGTTTTCGGATTCGACCACATGCGTGTGCTGGGTGAGCTGCAGGTGCATGGCCCGCAGCTCGGCGTTTGCCAGGGCCAGGTCGGCGGCCAGGCTTTGGGCGCGGGCGCGGGCCTGCACCAGCTCGGCCTCGAAGCGGCTGCGCTCCAGCGCCACAAAAAACACCCAGTAGCAGCCCTCGGTGCGGTCGTCCTGGCCAGGGGGGTCATACAGGCCGCGCTGGCAGTTGACCATCACCGGCACGCGCTGGCCCTGCGCGCCGCGCAGGTGCAGGTAGATTTCGCGCACGCCGCCCTGGTTCATCAGCATCGGCCAGACGTGGGTTTGCAAGAAGATGCGGCTGGCCGGGGGCAGCAGCACGTCCATGGCCTGCTGCTGCCACTGCGCCTCGGTGCCGCCTACCACCGCCAGCAGGTCGGCGTTGGCGGCCAGCACGCGGCCCTGCAGGTCCGTCACCAGCACCGGGCAGGGCAGCTGGTTCAGCGGGTCTGCGCAGGCCGGCTCAGGCGGCGGCAGGCTCTGCATGGGGCAGGTAGTTGCGGATCGCTTCGATCACCTCGGCTGGGTGGCTCATGTGGCCGCAGTGGCCGGTAATGTCCAGTATCTGCAGGCTGCTGCCTTGCAGATGCCGGTGCATGTAATCGCCTACCGACAGCGGTGCCAGCGCATCCACCCGGTGCTGCAACACCAGGCAGGGCCGGGTCACCTTGGGCAGGTCGGCCCGGTTGTCGGCAAAAAAAGTGGTTTGGGCAAACACCCGGGCCACCACCGGGTCGGTGGAGCAAAAGCTGTCGGTCAGCTCGGCGGTGGGCAGGCTTGCCGGGGCACCGGCGGCCTGGCCGGACACCACCGGCGCCAGGTACTGGGCCCAGCCGATGTAGTTCTGGTCCATCAGCTCCAGCAGGCCTTGCAGGTCATCGCGCTCAAAGCCGCCCTGGTAGTCGGGCGGGTGGTTCAAAAAGCAGGGCGAGGGGCCCAGCAGCACCAGCCGGTCGAACAGGCCGGGCCGGGCAATCGAGGCCAGCAGGCCGATGCTGCAGCTCACCGAGTGGCCGATGAAAGTCACGCCGCTGTGCAGCCCCAGCGCGTCGCAGACTTCCAGCAGATCCTGCGCATAGCCGTGCAGGCTGCTGTAGCGCTGGCTGTCGAAAGCCGCCAGGTCCGACTTGCCGCTGCCCACGTAGTCGAACAGCACCTGCCGGTAGCCGCTGGCAAACGCCGGGGTGATGCGGCTCCACATGGTCTGCTGGCAGCCAAAGCCGTGGGCGTACAGCAGCACCGGGCCGCTGCTGCCCAAGACGTGCACGTTGTTGCGTCGCAAGATGTCCAAAATGCACCCCAAATGCCCTGTGGATAAGCGTGCATCCTAACGTAAGGGTGGCGATTGTTGCAGTTATTGGAGTAACTGCAGCGGGGTATTAGGGCGATATCTGGCCAAAAAAATGTGAGCGTGGCTGCTACATAAAAAGTAGCTGCTCACGCCCATTCCATCAGCACGAAGTGCTTAAATGAACCGTAAATTCCTGGCCAGTGTGACTTTAACGGTGCACCGCTGCCGGGTAATCGGTGTAGCCCTCAACGCCCTGGCTGTACCAGGTGGCGGGCACGTCAGGGTTCAGCGGCAGGCCGTGGGCGAAGCGGTAGGGCAGGTCGGGGTTGGCCAGGAAGGGGCGGCCAAAGGCCACGCCGTCGGCCTCGCCCGCGTCCAGCGCGGCCTGGGCCCGGGCCTGGCCGTAGTCGGAGTTGAGAAACAGCGGGCCTTGGTACGCCTTGCGGATCACCGGGTGCACGGGGGCGCGGTCGGCCTTGCCGAAGGTACCGTTCAGCGGCGGCTCGCGCAGCTCCAGGTAGGCCACGCCCACGCCATCCAGCGCGCGGGCGGCAGCACCGAACAAGGCTTCGGGGTCGCTGTCGTTCACGCCTTGCGAGTCGCCGTTAGGCGACAGGCGCACGCCGGTGCGCGCCGCCCCGACGGTGTCGGCCACGCGCTGGGTGACTTCGGTCAGCAGGCGGATGCGGTTTTCCACCGTGCCGCCGTAGGCATCGTCGCGCAGGTTGCTGTTGTCGCGCAGAAACTGGTCGATCAGGTAGCCGTTGGCGGCGTGCACCTGCACCCCGTCAAAACCCGCCGCCATGGCGTTGCGGGCGGCGTGGGCGTAGTCGTCCAGCAGGCGCTTGATTTCGTCCAGGGCCAGGGGCCGCGCCTGGGCGTAGCGCTGCTTGCCGCTGTAGGTGTGGGCATCGCCCGGGGCCGTGGTGGCCGAGGCCGACACCGGCTGCGCACCGCCCAGAAAGCTGGGGTGCACCACCCGGCCCATGTGCCAGAGCTGCATGTGGATGCGCCCGCCCGCCGCATGCACCGCGTCGGTCACCGGCTTCCAGGCCTCGACCTGCGGAGCCGTCCAGATGCCGGGGCCATAGGGCCAGCCGGTGCCTTCGCGGCTGATGCCGGTGGCCTCGGTGATGATCAGCCCCGCCGTTGCCCGCTGCGCGTAGTAGGTGGCCATCATGGGGGTGGGCACATGCTCGCGCGTCGCCCGCCCGCGCGTCAGCGGGGCCAGCAAAATGCGGTTGGGGGCGGTGAAGTTGCCGATCTGGATGGGGTCGAACAAAGAGGGCATGAAGGCAATATCCAAAAAAAGGGTGGGGCTGGTAGGCCGGATTTGGGTAGATGGGGTGTACGGGCAGGTTTGGAAGGGGCAGTCAGGGAAACGCGGTGTTGCCGAACGGTAAACAATCGGTACACTCAACGCATCGCAACTGCAACGCATTGCCGCCATGAAAACCGCCACCTTTCCCTCTCTGCGGGTCGAACCCGCGCTGCGCCTGGCCGCCGAAAGCGTGTTGCGCGACGGCGAGACGCTGACCGGCCTGATCGAAACCGCCATGCGCGAAGCCATCCACCGGCGCCAGGTGCAGGCGGAATTTCTAGCGCGGGGCCTGCAGGCGGGCGAGGATGCGCGCAGCACCGGCACCTACTACAGTGCGGCTTCCGTGCATTCTGAGTTGCAGCGTCGGCTGGATGCGCGGCGCAAAAATCTGCTCGGATGACCGGCGAATACCAGGTCCGGTACACCGCGGCGGGCCGCGAAGATCTGCTGCGGCTGTTCGACTTTTTGCTCGAACGGGCGCAGACGGCAGAAGACCTGGATGCGGCGCAGCAGGCCATCGACACCCTCACCACCGAGATCGAGCACCACCTCGCCCGCGCGCCCTTCATCTTCCGCAAGGCGGGCCCCAGCCCTTTTCTGCGCGAGCTGGTGGTGCCATTGGGCCGGACGGGCTACGTGGTGCAGTACGAAATAGAAGCCCAACACACCGTCACCATCCTGGCCGTTCGGCACCAGCTGGAGGACGATTACCACTGAAGCTCGGCTGGTTTCACGTGAAACCTCAAATGCTACAAATTCAGTAGCTGCCCGTGCTTATCTGATAAGCACGGGCAGCCATTTTGGTCCGTACTCAGGCCAGTCGCTGGTCGGTCGACGGGCGCTTCCACAGGTTGATGCCGCCGTCTACCGCGTGCTGGTCGATACGGGCCAGCTCTTCGGCGCTGAAGTCGAGCTGCTTGAGTGCGCCGACCAGTTCCACGATCTGTTCGGGGCGGCTGGCACCGATCAGGGCGCTGGTCATGCGCGGGTCGCGCAGCACCCAGGCAATGGCCATTTGCGCCAGGCTTTGGCCGCGCGCCAGGGCCATGTCGTTCAGGGCGCTGACGTGGGCCAGGTTTTTCTCGCTGAGGTGTTCGCTCTTGAACGAGCCGCCGCCGGGCTGGTTGATGCGGGCGTTGGCCGGGATGCCGTGGAGGTACTTGTTGGTCAGCAGGCCCTGGGCCAGCGCGCTGAAGGCGATGCAGCCCATGCCGTTGTCTTCCAACGCATCCAGCAGCTCTTCTTCGATCCAGCGGTTCATCATGCTGTAGGACGGCTGGTGGATCAGGCAGGGCACGCCCATTTGCTTGAGCAGCGCGGCGGCTTCACGGGTTTTGCCCGCCGAGTAGCTGGACACGCCCACGTACAGCGCCTTGCCTTGCTGCACCGCGCTGGCCAGCGCGCCCATGGTTTCTTCCAGCGGGGTGTCGGGGTCGAAGCGGTGCGAGTAGAAGATGTCCACATACTCCAGGCCCATGCGCTTCAGGCTCTGGTCCAGGCTGGACAGCACGTATTTGCGCCCGCCGCCGCCCTGGCCGTAGGGGCCGGGCCACATGTCGTAACCGGCCTTGCTGGAGATCACCAGCTCGTCGCGGTAGGGGCGGAAGTCGCGGCGCATGTGTTCGCCAAAATTGCTTTCGGCGCTGCCGTAGGGCGGGCCGTAGTTGTTGGCCAGGTCGAAGTGGGTGATGCCCAGGTCGAACGCAGTGGTGAGCATGGCGCGCTGAGTGGCCAGCGAGGTGGTGTCACCAAAGTTGTGCCACAGGCCCAGGGTGATGGCGGGCAGCTTCAGGCCGCTGCGCCCGGTGCGGCGGTACTGCATTTTGTCGGCGTAGCGGTCGGCTGCGGCGTGGTAGCTCATGGGGTTTGTCTCCGGCGTGTTGTAAGAATGGATGGACCATTCTAGGGAGTCCCGCAGGAGTTGGTGCGCTGCTCGTACTAAACCCTGTTGTCGCGTCGGTTGCGCAGCCATTGCTCCACCAGCGGCCAGATTTCCTTGTGGGCACTGCGCGAAAGAATCAGGCGGTTGTGCGTGTAGTCCTCCAGGTAGCCTTGGGCCTTGCCACAGATCTCGAAGCTGCGGTCGGTGCTGCCAAAGGCCTGCATCAGCTTGTGGCAGCCCAGTGGGGGGGCGATATGCCGGTCGCCCTTGCCCGCCAGGGCCAGCACCGGCAGCGTCAGATGCGACAGCCCCGCCAGGTAGTCAAAACCGTCCTGCCCGTGGAAGGTTTGCCGCAGGTTCCAACGGCACCATTGGCGCATCATGGCGGCATCTTCGTTTTCCGGGCCCATGCGCAGGCGGGGGCCGTGGGCGGTGTGCTGCCAGCGCAGATAGCCATCAAACAGCCGCAGTGCGGCACGGGCCCGCCAATGCCGTGCCGCCTCGGTAGCCTGGCTGGCCAGCATGACCAGGCCGGCAATCTTCTGCTGTGTGGACCGGGGATGCCGTGCCAACCACATGGCCGCCACCAGCCCGCCGCCAGAATGGCCCACCCAGAACAGGCGCTCGTGGCCACTGTAGGCCAGGACCGCGTCCACCACACACGGGACATCCCAGCGGGCCACGGCATCAAAGCTGGCACCGGTTCTTGGTTTGGCGCTGCCTCCGCGACCGCGCCAGTCAAACACCCAGGCCGTCCAGCCCATGCTCTCCAGGTACGTGGCCAGCCCCATACAGGTGCCGTGGTTGGAAAACGAGCCATGCGACAGCAGCACCGGGCGGCCATTCGGCGCGCCGATGCGGCGCAGTGCCAGGCGAACACCGTCGTCCGTGGTGGCGAAAAGGGGGGAGCTGCCGCTCATGGTTCCAGCGCCGAAACCAGGTGGGGAAAATCGGCTACGCCGAGGCGGTGGAGGCAGGGAATTCCCATGAGGACTTCTTTCTGTCGGCACACGCCATCGGGGTTTTAAAGGCACTCTGGCAGGTGTGCTGAGCGGTTGAAACCAATGGGTTCTGCGCCAGCGTTTACGGCGTTAAGGCGGAACTGATGGTGCATGGTAAGGCCCGCCCCATGCGTAAAGGCTCATAAATCAGGCACTTAATTGCCAGCAAACGTAACTGGTGTGCGCAGATATTCGCTCAGCAGGGCAGCTCGATCACAAAGCAGGCACCGCCGCCTTCGCGGCCCTCGCAGCGCACCGTGCCGCCGTGGCGCTCGGCGATGGACTTGACCAGGGCCAGGCCCAGGCCGACGCCGCCGTTGGTCTCGCTGGCACCGGGCAGGCGGTAAAACGGCTCGAAGATGCGTTCGCGCAAGGCCGCGGGCACGCCGGGGCCGCGGTCGAACACGCGCAGCACCGCGTACTGTCCATGCTGCTGCAGGCTGACGTTGATTGCGCCGGTGGTGTAGCGGCGGGCGTTTTCCAGCAGGTTGCGGATGGCGCGGCGCAGCAGCTTGGCCACGCCCTGCACCACAAAGGTCTGCTCGTGTTCGCCGTCCACGTCGTCTGCACCCTCTTCACCGACTTCAAACGCCGCATCCAGCCGGGCGCATTCTTCGGCCACCAGGCCGATCAGATCGACCTCTTCGATGGTGCCCATGTCGGCCTCTTTGGCATCCAGGCGGCTGGCCAGCAGGATTTCTTCGATCAGCTGGTCGAGTTCGGCGATGTTGCGGTTGATCTCATTTTTGAAGCTGGGCGAGGGCGTGGTGCCCATCAGCTCCAGCCCCATGCGGATGCGGGTGAGCGGGCTGCGCAGCTCGTGCGAGGCGTTGGCCAGCAGCGATTTTTGCGACTGCAGCAGGGTTTTGTGCGAGGCCACCAGGGTCTCGATGCGCTCTGCCGCGGTGTTGAAGCGCTGCGCCAGCAGGCCCGCCTCGTCCTGCCCGTGGATGGGCACGCGCACCGACAAATCGCCCGCGCCCCACTGCTCCACGCTGCGCTGCAGCGATTCCAGCCGCCGGGTCAGGCGGCGGATGATGGGGTACATGGCCAGCGCCATCGCCAGGCCTACCAGGCCCAGCGTCCAGAAGAAGCCGAACGGCGGGCGCAGCAGCCAGCCGGAGCGTTCGGGGCGGGGCAGGTGGACCAGCAGCTTTTGGCCGTCTTGCATCACCACCAGGAATTCGGGGCCACGGCCCTGGGGTTCGGTGCTGGACGGGGGGTGGGGTTCTTCGTCTTCGTCCGGGTTGTCGGCGGCGCTGGCGGCCAGCTCGGGCAGGCGCTCGCCTTCCGGTCCCCGGGCGCGGTGGCGGCGGGTCGTTCCCTTGCCGATGATCTCGCCCGAGCGGTTGCGCACCTCCACATCGCGCAGCGGCGGGTCGGTGGCCATGCGCCAGGCCCAGCCCACCAGCAGCGTCAGCACCGCCACGGCCAGCAGCACGGCCAGCCAGATGCGGACGTACAGCCGCTGGAACATTTTGGGAAGTGAGGCTTGCATGGAGAGGATGCTAAAGGATGAGCGCCGAGTTATTTGCTCCAGGGCGAGTGCAGCGAGGCCCCTTCGCGAACAGCGCAGAACTGGCTCTGCCAGGCTGCTGCTGTTGCCCCCTGCAAGGGGGTTGGCGCTGCCACACGCAGTGGGCAAGCCTGGGGGTGTACTTAATCCTGCTGCTTGGCGAACACGTAGCCTGCGCCGCGCACGGTGACGATGCGGCGGGGGTTCTTGGGGTCGGCTTCGATGGCGGCGCGGATGCGGCCCATGTGCACGTCGATGCTGCGGTCAAAGGCCTCCAGCTCGCGGCCGCGCACGGCTTCCATGATCTGGTCGCGGGTCAGCACCCGCCCGGCGCGTTCGGCCAGGGTCACCAGCAGGTCGAACTGGTAGGCGGTCAGGTCGCAGGCCTTGCCCGATACCGACACCGAGCGCGCATCGCGGTCGATCTCCAGCGTGCCGAACTGCAGCACCTTATGCGGCGTGGCCGTGCCGTCCATGCGGCGGCGCAGGATGGCGCGGATGCGGGCCAGCAGCTCGCGCGGCTCGAAGGGTTTGGGCAGGTAGTCGTCGGCACCCAGCTCCAGGCCGATGATGCGGTCCAGCGGGTCGCCCTTGGCGGTGAGCATCAGAATCGGGATCTGCGACACCTCGCCCGAGGTGGTGCGGATGCGGCGGCAGACTTCCAGGCCGTCCATGTCGGGCAGCATCAGGTCCAGGATCACCAGCTCGGGGCGGCTGGCGCTGGCCGCACCGTTGAGCATGCCCAGGCCGCCCGTGGCCGTGGGCGAATGCGCCACCGTGAAGCCAGACTGGCCCAGGTACTCGCCCACCATACCGGCCAGGCGGGTGTCGTCTTCAATCATTAGCAGGTGTGCGCTCATGGGGTGTCCATCTTCAATCGGGGGAAAAGGGGGAAAGGGGAAAATCGCTTTGTAAAGTGATAGTGCGCCTTTGCAGCCAATCCCGGTTGTAGCCCCTGTAAAGTTGCGTAAAAACTTTACAGGGAATTTGCTCCTGAATTAAGAGCTGCTCACGCTTATTTGATAAGCGCTGGAGGCACTTTTTGCCTTGAAGCCAAGGCCACCAGCAGCAACACCGGCACACCCAGGCAGGCGGTGGCGGTAAAGAACGGGCTGTAGCCGTAGGCATCCACAAACCGCCCCGAGAACCCGGCCAGCCACTTGGGGGCCAGCAGCATCATCGAGCTGAACAGCGCGTACTGCGTGGCCGAATACTGCACGTTGGTCAGGCTGGAAAGGTAGGCGATGAAGGCCGCCGAGGCAATGCCCCCGGCCAGGTTGTCCGCCGACACCACCCACACCAGGGCCTGCAGGTCGTGCCCCACGCTGCCTAGCCAGGCAAACAGCAAATTGGTGGCCGAGCTCAGCACCGCGCCCAGCATCAGCACCCGCATCACGCCCAGCCGCATCGACAGCACGCCGCCGATGAAGGCCCCCACCAGGGTCATGATGACCCCGAAGATCTTGGTCACCGCCGCCACCTCGTCCTTGGTATAGCCCATGTCCACGTAAAACGGGTTGGCCATGATGCCCATCACCACATCGCTGATGCGGTATACGGCAATCAGCGCCAGGATCAGCAGGGCCTGGCCTTTGTAGCGGCGCAAAAAGTCGGCAAACGGCTCGATCAGCACGCCGCGCAGCCACTCGGCGGCATTGCGGGCGGCGGGCATCACCACCCGGGCGGGCTCGCGGGATACCAGCACCGTGACCACACCCACCAGCATGCTGGCGGCCATCACCAGGTAGGCGGTTTGCCACGCGCCGGGCTGGTAGCCGGTGGTACCCGCCACCTCGGCCCGCGCGGCCAGCCACAGCACCCCGGCCCCGGCCCAGATCATCGCCAGCCGGTAGCCCGTTTGGTAGGCCGCCGCCAGTGCCGCCTGGCGCTCGGTGTTGGCCGACTCGATGCGGAACGCGTCCAGCGCAATGTCTTGCGTGGCCGAGCCAAAGGCCACCGCCAGCGCGCACCACACCACGCGGTTCAGGTCCACCTGCGGATCGGTACTGGCCATGCCCACCAGGCCCAGCATGATGGCCGCCTGCGCCAGCAGCAGCCAGCTGCGCCGCCGCCCCAGCAGCCGGGTCAGCAGCGGAATAGGCAGGTGGTCCACCAGCGGGGCCCAGACCCATTTGAAGCCGTAGGCCAGCCCCACCCAGCTCAGGTAGCCAATGGTGGTGCGGTCAATACCCGCCTCGCGCAGCCAAAACCCCAGCGTGCCCAGCACCAGTAGCAGCGGCAGCCCGGCCGAAAAACCCAGCGACAGCATGCGCAGCGTGGCCGGTTCTTTGTAGACCCGCAGGGTGTCGATCCAGCGCACAGGCGGGGCTTGTTCGGGCGGCAAAGAGGGGATTGCGGGGCTGGCGGGGCGAGGTTGCGTCATCCGGGAATAATACGTGGTGGGTTCTGGACTCACCCCCAGGCTGCGCCAACCCCCTTGCAGGGGGCAATACCAGTGGCCCGGCGAAGCCGGTTCCACGGTATTCCTGAGCGGTGCGGTGGTTAGCGGTAGCTAGGATTGTTATTGGAGAACTTAATGGACATAAAGCGTGGATGCGCAACGATGCTGCTGGGGGCTGCCCTGCTGGCCGCCCCGCTGGCGTGGGCGCGCGACGGGGTCGAGGTGGGCAAAAACTCGGCGTTTTCCAAGCTGGTACCGGCCGAGTCGGTGGAGCAAACCGCCCGTGCGCAGTACCAGCAAACCCTGCAGCAGGCCCAGCAGCAGCAGGCGCTGGCCCCGGCCAACCACCCGCAACTGCAGCGCCTGCGCCGCATTGCCGAGCGCATCATCCCGTTTGCCGTGGAATGGAACCCGCGCGCCAAAGACTGGCAGTGGCAGGTCAACCTGATCGGCAGCAGCGAGGTCAACGCCTGGTGCATGCCCGGCGGCAAGATCGCCTTCTACACCGGTATTCTGGACAAGCTCAAGCTCACCGACGACGAAGTCGCCGCCGTCATGGGCCACGAAATCGCCCACGCCCTGCGCGAGCATGCCCGCGAGCGCATGGGCAAGTCGGTGGCCACCAATGTGGGTGCCAACCTGCTGAGCCAGTTGCTGGGCGCGGGGGAATTGGGCAACACGGTGATTGGCGGCGGCGCGCAATTGCTGAGCCTGCAGTTCAGCCGCTCGGACGAAACCGAAGCCGACCTGGTCGGCCTGGAGCTGGCCGCCCGCGCCGGTTTCGACCCGCGCGCAGGCATCACCCTGTGGCAAAAAATGGGCGCGCAAAACAAGGGCGCGCCGCCCCAGTGGCTCAGTACCCACCCGGCAGGCAAGAACCGCATTGCCGAGATGGAAAAGAACCTGCCCAAGGTGTTGCCGCTGTACCAGCAGGCGAAAAAGAGCTAAAAGTGCCGTCCGTGCTTATGGAATAAGCACGAGCAGCTATTTTTTAGATAGCAAGCAGGCTTCAGGTCACCGGGGCCGGGTTGAACAGCACCAGGGCGTTGTGCAGCTTCCAGTGCTCAGCCCAGGTTTTCTTGCGGCCACTGGCCACTTCCAGCATCAGTTGGAACAGTTCCCAGCCCACGTCTTCGATGCTGGCCGCGCCGTCGGCAATGGTCCCGGCGTTCACGTCCATCAGGTCGTGCCAGCGGCGGGCCAGGTCGCTGCGGGTGGCCACCTTGATGACCGGCACGGCAGCCAGGCCGTAGGGCGTGCCGCGCCCGGTGGTGAACACGTGCAGGTTCATGCCCGCGGCCAGTTGCAGCGTGCCGCAGATGAAGTCGCTGGCCGGGGTGGCGGCGTAGGTCAAACCTTTTTGTTGGAGCTTTTCGCCGGGTGACAGCACACCGGTGATGGCCACCGAGCCGCTCTTGACGATGGAGCCCATGGCTTTTTCGACGATGTTGGACAGGCCGCCTTTTTTGTTGCCGGGCGTGGTGTTGGCGCTGCGGTCTACCTTGCCACGCTGCAGATACGCGTCGTACCAGGCCATTTCGCGAATCATTGCTTCCGCCACTTCGGGGCTGCTGGCGCGGGAGGTGAGCTGGTCAATGCCGTCGCGCACCTCGGTGGTTTCCGAGAACATCACGCTGGCCCCGGCGCGCACCAGCAGGTCGGTGCAATAGCCCACGGCGGGGTTGGCAGTGACACCGCTGAACGCGTCGCTGCCGCCGCACTGCACACCCACCACCAGCTCAGCAGCAGGCACGGTGACGCGGCGGCGGGCGTTCAGGCGCTCCAGGTGCGCGGTGGCCTGGCGCATGATGGATTCGACCATGGACATGAAGCCCACGTGCGCATCGTCTTGCAGGCACACCAGGTCCAAGGGAGGAGGGGGGGCACGTTCGTCGATCAGCGGAATGGTGCCAGGCGGCATCAGGCGCTCGGGCTGCAGCTTTTCGCAGCCCAGGCTGACCACCATCACCTCGCCGCCGAAGTTGGGGTTCAGGCTGATGTTGCGCAGGGTGCGGATGGGGATCTCGGCCCCCGGCGCGTCGATGGCCACGCCGCAGCCATAGGTGTGCTCCAGCGCCACCACATCATCCACGTTGGGGTATTTGGGCAGCAGCTCGGCCTTGATGCGCTGCACCGCAAAGTCGGTGACCCCGGCCACGCACTGCACGGTCTGGGTAATGGCCAAAATATTGCGCGTGCCCACCGAGCCGTCGGCGTTGCGGTAGCCCTCGAAGGTGTAGCCCGTCAGCGGCGCTTGCACCTCGGCCTGCACGGTAGCGATGGGCAAATTCTCCAGCCCGCGCGCGTCGGGCATGTGCAGCAGGCGCTCGTGCACCCAGCTCCCGGCGGCAATGTCTTGCGCCGCAAAACCGATGGGGATGCCGTAGCGCAGCACCGGGCCATCGGCGGGCAGATCGACCAGCGCCACCTTGTGGCCTTGGGGCACCTTGTCTTTCAGCACCAGGCCGCTGGGCAGCACGGTGCCTGCGGCCAAGCCGCCGTCGTTGGCCACGATAGCGACGTTGTCGCGCGCATGCATGCGGATGGTGTGGGGCTGGGCGGTACTCATCGTGGTCTCCTGTTTGACCAAGATTATCTGACAACTTTAAAAGTTGTCAAGCAAACTAAGGCAGCGGTGTGCTCTCGAAAATCCGCCGTTTGGCGTTCAGGATGTGGATGCGGATGGCCTCGGCCGCCTCGGCGGGGGCGCGGCGGGTGATGGCGTCCACGATGGCCTGGTGCTCGGCCTGGGTGGCGCGCACGCGGGTCGGGCTCTTCTTGTCGGTCACGTTGCGGGCCAGCTCGATGAACTGCCGGATCGGGGCCACGCT
This sequence comes from Rhodoferax sp. LS1P39, assembly GCF_056521425.1. Taxonomy (NCBI): domain Bacteria; kingdom Pseudomonadati; phylum Pseudomonadota; class Betaproteobacteria; order Burkholderiales; family Comamonadaceae; genus Rhodoferax; species Rhodoferax sp. LS1P39. The sequence continues at coordinate 189,991 of NZ_JBWMAV010000006.1, forward strand.
GGTGGCAATGGTGGCCACAAAAAACGGGTTGTGCGAGGCCTGGGCGATGGCCAGGTGGAAGCGCACGTCTTCGTCCGCCCCGGAGTGGCCGCCCTCCATGGCGGTGTTCAGCGCCTCGAACGCCTGCTGCAGGGCGGCCAGGTCGTCATCGTCCCGAAACTCGGCGGCCCCGGCGGCAGCGCCCATTTCAATGCAACTGCGAAACGCGTAATAGCGCTCAATGTCGGCCAGGCTTTTGATGGGCGTGGCCACCACCACCGGCGTGCCCGCGGCACCGGGCGCGCGCACCACGGTGCTGCCCGCGCCGCGCCTGGAGTCGATGATGCCGTCCGAGCGCAGCCGCGCCAGCGCCTCGCGCACCGTGGGCCGCGACACGCCGAACTGGGCACTCAAAGCGCCCTCGGTGGGCAGCTTGTTGTGGGGGCTGAAGTCTCCACGCAGGATGGCCTCGACCACGCGGGCGTAGATGCGGTCGGGCAGGGAGCCGACACCGTCGGTTTGCAGCAGGGATTCGGTCATGGAAGTTTGGGAAGAGCAGCGCAGATTCTGACAGGCTCTGACAACTTCCCTCAAATTCTCTAAAGTTGTTTGACAAGTCTGCATAAATTTATAGAATGCCTGACAACCATTTTGTTTGGAGACAATGATGAAAAAAGCCCTTTCCCTGGTGTCCCTGGCCCTGGCCCTGTCTACCAGCGCCTACGCCTGGCCCGACAAAACCGTCACCCTGGTGGTGCCGTTCCCGCCTGGCGGCTCGTCGGATGCGCTGGCCCGCGCCATCACCCCCAAGCTGCAAGAGAAGTTCAAGCAAACCGTCATCGTGGAAAACAAGGCCGGGGCCACCGGCAGCATCGGCGCAGCCTATGTGAAGCGTGCCCCAGCAGATGGCTACACCCTGATGGTCACCTCGCTGGGCCCGCTGGTCATCACCCCCCACCTGCTGAAAGTGGCCTACGACGCGGGCAAGGACTTTGACTACCTGACGGTGGCCGTGCAAGCCCCCAACGTGCTGGTGGTGCCCGCTGCGTCGCCGTTCAAAACCGTGGCCGACCTGATCGCCGCCGAAAAAGCCAAGCCCGGCGCGATGACTTTTGCCTCGGCGGGCAATGGCTCTTCCGACCACCTGAGCGCCGAATTGTTCTGGCTGCAAACCGGTACCTCCGGCCTGCACGTGCCCTACAAGGGCGGTGCGCCCGCCATCACCGACCTGCTGGGCAGCCAGGTGGATGCCGCGTTCCAGAACATCAACTCGGTGATCCAGCACATCAACGCGGGCAAGCTGCGCACCCTGGCCATCGCCAGCGACAAGCGCTCGCCCCTGCTGCCCAACGTGCCCACGCTGGCCGAGGCGGGTGTGAACGACGCGGTCGCCACCTCCTGGCAAGGCGTGGTCGCCCCCAAGGGCCTACCGCCCGAGGTCAAGGCCCAGATCCACGCCGCGCTGATGGAGGCTCTGGCCGACCCGGCGGTGAGGCAGAAGTTTGTCGATGTGGGCTTTGAGCTGGTGGCCAACACGCCCGAGCAGTTCGCGACCTACCAGGCCAGCGAGTCGGTCCGCTGGAAGAAGCTGATCGATGCCCGCAAGATTTCGGCGGACTGATTGCCCACCGCTGCTACCCCAACCGTAGCCGTGTGGGGTAGCGCCTTTGCCAGGACACGCCCCGGGCCCCTGTGCAGCACAGCCCCGCGTTTACCCCTAGCTTGCAAGTCTGTATTGGATCTTGCTTTGTACTCTTGGTAGCGTTACCATTTGCGTAAGGTAGCGCTACCATCAGTTCGATCTGGAGTCCACGTAGGTGCTCCAGCCGCTCAAGGCACTGGTTTCGCACTCCCATACCAACACTTCCACCACCGAGACACCGTATGCAACATGCCCAGATCGCCTTCTCCGTTTGCCTGTCCAGGGCGAGTCGCCATTCGGTGTACGGGCTGTACGTCGAAGCCCACGGTGCGGTGTAACACCATGGCGAGCACCCCCCGCCTGGTCAAGGCCACCTCCATTGCCGTCTTTACCGCCCTGTCGGCCAGTCTGGCGTTGGCGCAGGGCGCATTCCCCAGCCGCCCAGTCACTTTGGTCGTGCCGTTTGCCCCCGGTGGCGGCACCGACACCGGGGCGCGCCTGGTGGCGCAAAAGCTGTCCCTGAAATGGGGCCAACCCGTGGTGGTGGACAACAAGGGTGGGGCCGCCGGGATGATCGGGGCCGAATTTGTGGCCAAGGCCAAGCCCGACGGCTACACCCTGCTGATGGGCAACATCGGCACCCAGGCCATCAACCCGGCGTTGTACAAAAAGATGCCCTACGACCCGGACCGCGCTTTCGAGCCCGTGTCGCTGGTGGCCGAGCTGCCGCTGGTCATGTTGCTCAACCCCCAGGTGCCCGCCAAAACCGCCAAGGACTTCATCGCCTACGCCAAGGCCCAACCCGGCAAGCTGAGCTATAGCAGCTCGGGGGCGGGCGGCTCCATGCATCTGGCGGCCGAGATGTTTAAAAGCGGCACCGGCACCTTTGTGCTGCACGTACCCTACCGGGGCGGTGGGCCGGCCATTGCCGACCTGATCGCGGGCCACGTGCAACTTACGTTTGCCACTGTGCTGGAGAGCAGCGGCCACATCAAGTCGGGCACCCTGCGGGCCCTGGCAGTGACTGGCGACAAGCGCGTACCGGCCCTGCCCGACGTGCCCACGCTGGCCGAAGCCGCGCTGCCGGGCTTCAACTCCATCTCCTGGATCGGCATCCTGGCCCCTGGCGGCACGCCCAAGGACGTGGTGGACAAGATCTCTGCCGACGTGCGCGAGGTGCTGGCCGCCGACGACACCCAGCGCAAGCTGACCGACCTGGGCGCACTGCCCAAGGGCACCACCCCCGCCCAGTTCCAGCAACTCATCGCCAACGACCGCACGCGCTACGCCCACATCATCCAGGACAAAAAAATCGGCCTCGACTGAGCCAGAAAGCACACCATGACCACCCGCCCCATCCTTTTGCAAAACGGCCCGCTGGCCCCCGCCCTGGAGGCCGCGCTGGCCGCCGAATTCGAGGTGCAACGCCTGGCCGACCAGGCTGACCCGCAGGCCTTTCTGGCCCAGCACGGCGCGCGCTTTACCGGCCTGGCCACCTCGGCCCCGGCCGGTGCGTCGGCGGCGCTGCTGGCGGCCCTGCCTGCGTTGCGCGTCATCTCCAGCCACGGCGTGGGGCTGGACAAGATCGACCTGGCCGTGGCGGCCCAGCGCGGCATCCAGGTGGGCTACACGCCCGAGGTGCTGAACGACTGCGTGGCCGACCTGGCCATGGCCTTGCTGCTGGACGTGGCGCGCGGGGCCAGCGCTGCCGACCGTTTTGTGCGCCGCGGCGACTGGGAGCAGGGCAAGTTCCGCCTGGCGCGCAAGGTCAGCGGCCAGCGCCTGGGCATTCTGGGCCTGGGCCGCATTGGCCGCGCCGTGGCCCAGCGTGCCACCGGCTTTGACATGCAGATCCGCTACACCAACCGCAAGCCGGTGGCCGGTGTGCCCTGGCAGTTCGAGCCCGCGCTGGTGGAGCTGGCGCGCTGGGCCGACACCCTGGTGGTGATCGCCGCCGGGGGCGCGTCCACCCACCATTTGGTCAACGCCGAAGTGCTGCAAGCGCTGGGGCCGGACGGCTTTCTGGTCAACGTGGCACGCGGCTCGGTGGTGGACCAGGCGGCCCTGGTACAGACCCTGCAAACCGGTGGCATCGCCGGGGCCGGGCTGGACGTGTACGCCGACGAACCCCATGTACCGCCGGAGCTGATGGCGCTGGACAACGTGGTGCTGCTGCCGCACATCGCCAGCGCCACCCGCGAAACCCGCCAGGCCATGGAAGCGCTGACCCTGGCGAACCTGCAGGCTTTCTACACCACGGGGAAGGTGCAGGTTTCGGCTTTGGAGTGAAATCGGCCTCTAGCGCTTAATCCATCAGCGTGACAAGCTACATTTTCAATAGCAATCAAGGTGCCCGCCGGGCCAACCCAAAGCTGGCGGCGAGCTGCTGGTAGTCGGCGGTTTGGCGCTCCAGCAGGGCTTGCAGTGCGGGGCCACTGGCCCAGCCGGGTTGTAGGCCGACCTGCGCCAGTTGCCCCGGCAGGGCGGGGTGGGCGGCGGCGCGGGCCAGGGCTTCGGTCCAGGCGCGCACCTGCGGTTCGGGCACCTGCGGGCCCAGGTACACGCCGCGCACGATGGGCCACTGGATGTCAAAACCCTGCTCTTTGGCGGTGGCCACCTGGGCCCAGCGGCCCGGCAGGCGCTGGGCGGCCAGCACGGCCAGCACCCGCACGGGGGCGCCCTGGTCGATCTGGCGGGCCACCTCGGCGGCATCGCCTGCCAGCACCTGCACATGGTCGCCGCGCAGGGCGGTCAGCGCCTCGCCGCCGCCTTCAAAGGCCACAAAACGCATGGCCTTGTGGCTGACCCCGGCGGCCCGGGCCAGCAGCGCGGCCTTCATCCAATCTTGGCTGCCGATGGAGCCGCCTGCGCCAAAAATCAGCCGGTTCGGGTCTTTGCGCAGCGCCTCCAGCAATTGCGCCAGGCTGCGCCACGGTGCATCCTGGCGCACCACCACCACGCCGTAGTCGGTGCCCAGCGCGGCCAGCCAGCGCACGTCGGCCGCGCTGTACCGGCCAAACCGGCCCTGCACCAGGTTGAGCCAAGTGCCGCTGGAGAACGCCACCACTGTCTGCGCCTCGGCTGGCCGCAGGGCCACGGTGCTGTGCAAGGCCATCGCGCCTATGCCGCCGGGCTGGTAGTCGATGGCGATGGGCGTGCGGGTCTGGCCTGCGGCCTGCAGCATGTCGCGCAGCAATTGGCAGGTCAGATCAAAACCGCCGCCGCCCTTGGCCGGGGCGATGCAGCGCGCGCCTTCGGGCAGCCCGGCGTGGGCTGCGGTTGCCAGCAGGGTCGCCAGGAGGAGCCAGCGGCGCTTCATCGCGTGGGCCACTCCAGAATGGCGCAGACACCGGGCGTGCCAGTCTCCAGCCGCAGTTGTCCGCCATGCCGCTCCAGCACCGAGCGCGCAATCGCCAGGCCCAAACCCGAACCCCGGCTGCCCCGGCTTTTGGCAAAGCGCTGGCCCAGCCGGGGGGCGATGGCGGGGTCGATGCCGGGGCCGTCGTCGCGCACGCGCAACTGGTAGCTCCCAGCCTCGGCCTGTGCCTCCAGCGTCACCACGCCGTGGGCGCGGCCATGCTGCAAGGCGTTGTGGGCAATGTTCAGCAGCGCTTGGTGCAGCAGAGCGCGGTCGCCCTGGGCGGGTAGCGGCGTGCCGGGCACATCCACGCCCAGGTCGATGCCGCGCGTGCGGGCCAGCGGCAGCAACTCCAGCGCCACCGCGCGGGCCAGCTCGGCCAGGTCGAACGGCTCCCAGTGCGGCTGGGCGGCATCGCTGCGGGCCAGGGCCAGCAGCTGGTTGGTGGCGCGCACGGCGTGGTCCAGCGCGTCGGACAGGGCTTGCAACGCCAGTTGGCGCTGTGCCGGGTCGGGTTCGCGCAGCAGATAGTCGAGCTGGGCGCGCAGCACCGCCAGCGGCGTGCGCAGCTGGTGCGAGGCATCGTCGATAAAGCCCCTGCGCTGCTCCACCAGGGCTTCGGTGCGGGCGATTTGCTGGTTTACCGCATCCACCAGCGGCAGCAGGTCGCGCGGCAAATCAGCCGTGGGCAGGGGGCGCAGGTCATCGGGGGCGCGGGCCTGGGTTTGCCGCGCCAGCCGGGCCATGGGGCGCAGGGCCAGGTACAGGCCCAGCACCACCAGCGCGCCCACCGCCAGCAAGAACGCGGCATCGCGCAGCACGGCGTGGCGCACAAAGCGGTGGGTGAACTGCTCGCGCGAGGTGGTGCTTTCGGCCACCTGGATCACCAGCAAGGTCTGCCCTGCCGCCGGTTGCAGCGGCTCCAGCGTGCGCTGGTACGCGCCCACGCGCACGGTCTCGCCAAAGTAGCTGGCATCAAAAAACTGCGGTACGCCAATGCGCAGCGGCTGGGGCGGCGCGGGCAGGTCGGTGTGGCCGATCTCCACCCGGCCATCGTCGGTGGCCACACGAAAGTACACATTGCCGGTGGCGGTGAGCTGGAAAAACTCGAACAGCCGGTACGGCAGCTCCACCGCCAGCCCGCCCGAGGCGGTGGATACGTTCAGGTCCAGCGCCTTGATGGCCCCGAGCAGGGAGCGGTCGTAGGCCGCATTGGCCGAGGCCACGGCATCCACGCGGGTCAGCCACAGGCTGGTGGCGGTGGCCACGGCCAGGGTGGGCAGCAGCAGGGCCAGCAGGCGGAATTTAAGGCTGGCTTGGCGCATCGCATTCCAGGATGTAGCCCAGGCCCCGCACGGTGTGGATGCCCACGCCGCTGTGCTCCAGCCGTTTGCGCAGGCGGTGCAGCAGCACGTCGATAGCGCTGGCCTGCACCTCGTCCTCATCGCCGAACACGCGGGCAATAGCCTGCTGGCGCGTCAGCGGCTCGCCACTGCGCTGCACCAGGGCCAGCAGCAGGGCGTGCTCGCGCGGCGACAGCAGCAGGCTCTCAGAGCCCAGGGTGAACTGGCGCGTTACCGTGTCAAAAGCCAACGGGCCGCAGGCCAGGCGCGGGTGCTCGCTGCCCCGAGCGCGGCGCACCAGGGCGGTGAGGCGGGCTTCCAGCTCGGCCAGGGCAAAGGGCTTGGCCAGAAAGTCGTCGGCCCCCTGGTTCAGCGCGTTGACGCGTTCGGCCAGCGCGTCGCGGGCGGTGAGGATCAGCACTGGCAGGCGGTTGTCTTGCGCGCGCAGGCGGCGCAATATGTCGCCGCCGCTGCGCCCCGGCAGGCCCAGGTCGAGCACCAGCACGTCGTAGTCGCAGTCGGCCAGCGCGGCTTCCACCAGCCGCCCGTCGTCGCGCCAGTCCACCCGGTGGCCGCTCTGCGCCAGCGCCTTGGCCAGCCATTCGCCCAGGGCGTGTTCGTCTTCTGCCAACAGGATGTGCATGGCAATGATTATGGTGGTGCAACCGGGCCGGTGGGGTTGATAGGTGTTTGATAGGTTGGCGGGTGCAAGATGGTGGCTCCACCATTACAACGACGAGACACGCCATGCCCTCCTTGAACCTTTCCCGCCGGGATCTGCTGCTGGCCGCCAGCGCCGCCACCTCCAGCCTGCTGCTGCCCAGCGCCGCCCGCGCCCAATCCACCTGGCCCAGCAAGCCGCTGCGCCTGGTCGTGCCCTTCGCCCCCGGCGGCAGCTCCGAGATCGTGGCCCGCGCGGTGGCGGGCGAGATGGCCAAAACTATCGGCCAGAACGTGTTTGTGGACAACAAGCCCGGCGCGGCGGGCAATATCGCCATGCAGGAGGTGGCCAACAGCACCGACGACCACACCCTGGTGCTCGGCCACATTGGCACGCTGGCCGTCAACCCTTACATCTTCGCCAAGCTGCCCTACGACGCGGCCCGCGACTTTGCGCCCATCACCCTGGTCAGCAAAGTGCCCAGCCTGTACGTGGTGCACCCCGACCTGCCGGTGAAGAACCTCACCGAATTCATCGCCTACGCCAAGACCAAGCCCGGCCAGCTCAACTACGGCTCGGCCGGCAACGGCAGCGCCGGGCACCTGGCGTTCGAGTATTTGAAGATGGTCAGCAACACCTTCATGCTGCACGTGCCCTACCGCGGCACCGGCCCCATGCTGACCGACCTGATGGCCGGGCGCCTGCAGGCTGCGTCGGTGGGTGCGCCTGCGCTGCTGGCCTTCATCAAGGCAGGCAAGCTGCGCTGCATCGCCACCGGCACGGCCCAGCGCCTGCCGCAGTTGCCCGACGTGCCCACCGTAGCCGAACAGGGCTTCAAGGGCTTTGAGATGACCCAGTGGTACGGCCTGATGGTGCCCAGCAAATGGCCCAAGGCCAACCAGGCCAAGCTGGAAGCCGAAGCCATCAAGGCCACGCGTGGCGCGCTGGTCACCGAAAAGCTGTCCCACGAAACCGCCCTGGCCGTGGGCAGCACCAGCGCCGAGTTCGATGCGTTCATCAAATCCGAACAAGCGCGCTGGAAGCCGGTGATCGCGCGGGCGCAGATCAAGCCGGAAGGCCAGGGGTGATGAGGCTTTAAGCCGAATCGGCCCCCTGTGCTTATGGATTGGGCGTGAGAAGCTATTCATTAAATAGCATTCAACGGTACCAGCCGGGGCCAAAAGTGCTGTCTACGCCCTTGGCCGCCATGGCGGCTGGCGCAAGCGACAAGGGCGCGCCCGGTGCCCGTCTGCACTACGACCCGCGCTACTACGCGGCCAACGTGCTGGACCCGTATGGCTACAGCCTTGAGTTCGTCTACAAAAGCTGGCAGCAGATGCCGCCGTGACGGTGGTGCGAGAGCTTCCTGAAAGCTGCTAGATGCGTGGGTGTCCCAGGCGGTCAGGTTTACTTGGCATCCACCAGCGCCTGGATGTCGAGCAGGGTCAGTTCGTTGTCATCCGGCTGGCCGATGCTGCGGCCCGAGGAGAAGGGGAAGTTGTCGTCGTTGACCACTACGATATGGTGGGAGTCGACGATGGCAAAGCCCTCCAGGCCCAAGTGCGGCAGGGCAAAGTGGGCTTCGTTGGGGCCACGCCTGGCCCGCCGCTGCGGGTTGCTGATCTTGGTCAGGTCGATGAAAGCGACCTTCTTCACAAAGCCATCAGCATCCAGCTGGCTGAAATCTATCTTGTAGATGCGCTTGAATTGGGCGGGGCGGGTGAAGCAGTCCACCCGGGGTTCGTTCGGGCAGTTCGGGCCTGCGCCCTCGGTGGTGTCGTCGCGCTCGATGACCAGACCGGTGTGGGCGTTCAGCATCTGGAAATCGGCAGCCACATTGCCGGTGTTTTCGAGGGCGTATTTCCATTGGCGTTCGCTGTAGCGCTGGCTGGCCACATCCAGCTCCAGAATGCGGGCGTAGGGCTTGCCGTTGCGGCTTTCCGGGGCCTTGGCCTGCGCGTCCCACAGCGGCCATTCGAACATCGGGTAGAGGGTTTTGCCGTCTGGCGACCGGGCCATGGCCTCAAAACCGCCGGAGCGGCGCACGTCAAAAACTGCGTCGCCGGGGTAGTTGGGCAAACGGCCATTCAGGTAGTGGTCCGGGCCCCGGTAGGCCTTGCCCGCCACCGTGGTTTCCAGCACGCCCAGCACCTTGCCCTGCGGTGTGACGCGCAGCACATACGGGCCGAATTCATCGCCAATCCACCACTCCCCGCCCACCACCTGGATGGATTCGGGGTCGAAGTCGGTGCCCGTCAGGTAGCGTGCGGAGGTGTTTTCGTTCTGGATGAAAAACGGCACTTTGCGGTCGGGGTCGTGCAAAAAGCTGGTGCCGTTGTGGGTCACCGAACCTTGGGCCCAGTCGGCCTGGACCCGGTGCACCATCAGCAAAGCGTCTTGCGAGTTGATCTTGTTGCCAAAGCCGTTGTCGGTCAGGGTCAGGAACTGGTCGTTGCCCAGGGGGACGATGCCGGAAAACCCCTGCACCGATTGCCCTTGCATCGGCAGGCTACCGCCCGACTTGCGGGGGTACTTGGGGTCGCCGACGAAGCTGATGCCGGGGACGCTGCCCAGGGTGTCGCTGCGCAAGCGGTTCGCGGCGGTGAATTTGCCCGAGGTGGCAAACAGCGGACCGGCATTTTCGGGGGCTGCGACGCTGGTGGTGGCGGGCAGGGCGGCGTGGCCGGCCAGAATGGCGGTGACTTCGGTTTGGGCCTGGGCAGCGCCCATGGCCAGAGTCAGCGCCGCGGCAGACGCGCAAGCAGACAACGGGAAGTGCAACATAGGACACCTTGTGGTGGAGCGGGGGTTTTCGGGGAGTTCGTCGCGGTTCAGGTCGGATCGATCAACGCCAGCAGTGGCGCGTAGAGGTGCGCACCGGCGGCGATGATGGGGTTGCCGTCGTGCAGGCCGTTGTCGGCCAGGAAGTCATTCACCTGGCCCCCGGCTTCCTGCACCAGCACGATAGCGGCCAGGCAGTCCCAGGAGTTGATGTGCGGCTCGTAGTAGCCAATCAGCCGCCCGGCGGCCACATAGGACAGCATCAGCGCGCCAGAGCCGTTGCGGATGAACATGCCGCCGCCCGACAGCACCCGGTCCAGGAAGGGCACAAAGGCACTCACCGGCACCCGGTGCGAGAAGCCCACACCCAGCACGCCTTCGGTGATGCTGCGGGCGCTGTGGGCCTGCATGGGCAACTGGTTCACAAACGCGCCCTGGCCTGTGCAGGCGTGGAACATCTCGTCGCTGTTCGGGTCAAACACCACGCCGATCACCGGCTTGCCCGCGTGCATGACCGCGATGGACAGGCACCAGGCGTGCATGCCGTTGACGAAGCAGGCCGTGCCGTCGATCGGGTCGATCACCCACAGGTAGTCGGCATCGGCATGGTCGAGCCCGCCTTCTTCACCCAGAAAACCGTCGTCGGCAAAGCGTGCCAGCACCTGGGCGCGGATGTACAGCTCGGTGTCTTTGTCCGCCGCGCTCACCATGTCCTGCAAGCCCTTGGACTCGATCACCAATTGGTCACGCTTGCGAAACCATTCCAGGGCCTGCAGCCCGGCCTGGCGGGCGATGCTTTGGGCCAGCGCGTAGCGCGCAGCTATCGCAGCGGTGCTCATGCGCGGCCTCCCACGATGCATACGCCGTGGTCGGCAAAGCCAATGCCGACCGACGCACCCACGGCCAGCGGCTGCTGCACATCGGTCTGGCGCACAAACAACTCACCCAGTGGCGACTCCACCGCGTACTGCATTTCCGTGCCTAAAAAGGCGGCGTGGCGCACCTGGCCCACCAGGATGTGCTGGTGGGTGGCGGGGACCAGATGCACCGCGTCGGGCCGCACCGCAATGCGAATCTCGCCCCGGTAGGCGCGGGGGTTTGCCAATTGCACCGCCAGGCCGCCAACCAGGCAGTCGGCATGGCCTGCAGACACGTGGCCCAGGATTTCGCCGGTGACGCGGTTGGCATCGCAGATGAAGTCGGCCACGAACTCGTCGGCCGGCGTGTCGAAGAGCTCACGCGGCGTGCCCTGCTGGGCGATGCGCTGGTTGTTCATGACGATGATTTGGTCGGATACGGCCAGGGCTTCTTCCTGGTCGTGGGTCACGTACACGGCGGTGAGTTGCAGGCGTTGCTGGATCTCGCGGATTTCTTCGCGCACCCGGCGGCGCAGCTTGGTGTCCAGGTTCGACAGCGGCTCGTCCAGCAGCAGCACCTGGGGTTTGAGCACCAGGGCGCGGGCCACGGCTACGCGCTGCTGCTGGCCGCCGGAGAGTTCGCTGGGCAGGCGCGGGCCGTAGTCAGTCAGGCCCACCAGGCGCAGGCCTTCCAGGGCTTGCTCACGCGCATCGACCTTGCGGGCACCGCCGACCTCCAGGCCGTAGGCCACGTTTTCCAACACCGTCATGTGCGGGAACAGCGCGTACGACTGGAACACCATGCTCACATTGCGCTCGATGGCCGACTGCTGGGTGACATCCTGGCCGCCGATGAAAATGCGGCCCTGGCTCACATGTTCCAGCCCGGCGATCAGCCGCAGCGTGGAGGTCTTGCCGCAGCCGCTGGGGCCGAGCAGGGTGACCAGCGTGCCTTGCGGAATGCTGAAGGACACATCGTTGACAGCAACGACCTTGCCATATTGTTTGGTGACGCGCTCGAAGACCAGCGCGCCCTGCGTGGGGGCAGTACTCATGATTCAACCTTTAAAACACGTTCTTGGGAAAAGACGGGGGCGGGAGTGGTCCCTTCGACGCGTTCGACCCGGCGCAGCCGCCGCTTGCCGACCAAACCCTGTGCGGCCAGCACGATGACCAGCATGATGGCGATCAAGGCGCTGGAGTAGGCGATGGCGATGCCGTAGGAGCCGTTCTCTACCAGGCCGACGATGTAGGCCGTGGCCATGTTGTATTTGGCGCTGACCAAAAACACCACGGCGCTGATGGAGGTGATGGAGCGCACAAAGCTGTACACCAGGGCCGCGCTCAAGGCCGGGCGCATCAGCGGCAAGATCACCCGCCGGGCGGTGGTGAAGCTGTTGGCACCCAGCATGGTGGAGGCTTCGTCCAGGCTGCGGTCCAGCTGGCTCATGGCCGCCATGCCGCCGCGCAGGCCCACCGGCATGTTGCGGAACACAAAGCACAGCACCAGGATGGCGGCCGTGCCGGTGAGCTCGATTGGCGGCATGTTGAAGGCCAGGATGTAGCTGATGCCGATCACCGTGCCGGGGATGGCAAAGCTCAGCATGGTGGCGAACTCGAACGCCGCCTTGCCCGCAAAGCGCTGGCGCACCAGCAGCCAGGCGGCCGTCAACCCGAGGGCGGCGGTCAGCGGGGCCGAGACACCGGCAATCATCAGGCTGGTGAACAGCGAATCCCAGGCGGTGCCCACCCAGCGCAGGCCGTGCTCGCCGGATTCGATACCAAAGGCGCTGGCGTAATGGCGCAGGGTAAAGCTGTTGTCGCGGCCCCACTGGTTGACAAAGCCACCGCCCAGAATCATGCCGTACAGCACCAGGGTGAAGGCGGTCCACAGCGTAGCAATGACCGCCAGCACGGCAGACAAACGGCGGTCCAGCCCCGCGTGCTGGCCGTTGTCGGCCTTGCCCGTCACCGTGGTGTAGGACTTGTTGCCCAGCCAGTGGCGCTGCGCCAGGAAAGCGCTGACCGCGAACACCAGCAGGATCAGCCCGAGCCCGGCGGCACGGCCACCGTCGTTTTGCGCACCCACGATGGCGAAGTAGATTTCGGTGGACAGCACGCCGTAATTGCCGCCCAGCACCATGGGGTTGCCGAAGTCGGCCATGCTCTCGATGAAGGCCACCAGAAAGGCATTGGCCAGGCCGGGCCGCATCAGCGGCAGCGAGACGCGCCAGAAGGTGGTCCAGCGCGTGCCGCCCAGGGTTTGCGAGGCCTCTTCCACCGAAGGGCTCACGCCTTCGACCACACCGATCAGCACCATGAAAGCAATGGGTGTGAACGACAGCAGCTGTGCCAGCCACACACCGTAAAAGCCGTACAGGCCCCGCCCGGCGGGCACGTCGAAGGCTTGCGATACCCAGGCGGATACCACGCCGCTGCGGCCAAACAGCAGGATCAGCGCCAGGCCGATCACGAAAGGCGGGGTGATGATGGGCAGCACCGTCAGCGCCCGCAAGATGCGCTTGAAGCGAAAGCCGGTACGTGTTACCACCAGCGCGAAGGTCAGGCCCAGCAGGGTGGAACCGGCGGCGGTGCACAGCGCCAGGAACAGGGTGTTCCAGGCCACGCCGCAACGCCGGGTACCGCTCACGCAGCCCAAGGACCAGATACGGCCATCGGCCACCCGGGCCCAGGCCGCTTGCAGGCTGAAGCCCGTGCCCTGCTCGAACGCGCTGGCCAGCACCCGCAGCACCGGGAACATCACAAACATCCCCACCAGGGCCACCAGCATGCCGATCACGCCGCAGACGAACACATCGCCCCGGCAAGCGCCCATCCAGGCGGCACCGGTGGTGAGCACAAACACGGCGCAGGTGCTGAACAGCAGCGCACCCCAGCCCAGGCCGGGCAGGCCCGTGCCCGCAGGGCCCCAGCCCAGCCAGGCCAGCCAGCCCAGAGCAGCCAGAGCCAGCGCGCACAGGGCCGCACCCTGGGTACGGCGCGGCAGCGGTGCCAGGCAGACCAGGCCGATGGCGACCGGCCAGAGCAGCAGCGGCAACAGGCCGAGGCGCTGCAGGCCCAGTACCTGCCATAGCGCGGCGGCGGTGGTGTCGTTGCCGGGCCATCCGGCATGCAACCATTCGCCGCCCCAGAAGCCCGCTTCCTGGGCGTGCCAGGGCAGCAGCACGCTGGCGGTGAGGGCCAGCATCAGCCAGCCACGTAAAGACTTATTCACAAGCCATATCTCTCTGTTGGGTGGAGGTTAGGTGGCTCAGCGGGGCAACGAGAAGATCTCGTCGTCCCAGCGTTTGAGCAGGCGCTTGCGCACCTCGTCGCTGCCGTACTTGGCAAAGTCGTAGCTGATGGTCTTCACGCTCTCCAGCCGGGGCGCTTTCGCCGGGATGGTGGCGGTCTTGTTCGACGGCACCTGGAAGGCGCTGGCCTTGGCGCCCAGGGACTGCACATCGGCGCGCAACGCGAATTCGTAGAAGCGCTTGGCCACCGCCATGTTTTTTGCGCCCTTGATCAGGCTCATGGAGCCGATCTCGTAGCCCGTGCCTTCGCAAGGCGACACCACTTCCACCGGGAAGCCCGCCACGGTTTCCTTTAGCAGATCGTGCTGGAAGGTGATGCCCACGGCGGTTTCGCCGCGCGCCAGCGCCTTGGCCGGGGCCGAGCCGCTCTTGGTGTACTGGCTGACGTTGTCGTTCATCTTCTTCATGAACGCGAAGGCCTCGTTCTCGCCCTGCAACTGCACCAGGGTGGCGATGGTGGCGTAGGCCGTACCCGAGGAATTGGGGTTGGCGATCTGCACCTCGCCCTTCAGGGCCGGGTTCAGCAGGTCTTTCCAGCACTGGGGTGGTGCCATCTTCTTTTGCTTCAGCACTTCGGGGTTGTAGCCAATGCCCAGCAGACCGGCGTAGATGCCGACGGTGCGGTAGCCCGAGATTTCGGCCTGCTTCTGCGCCCAGGGTTGCAGCTTGTCGAGCTGGGGTGACTTGTAGACCTCGGTGAAGCCGTCGGCGGCGGCCTGCAGATGCGGGTCGCCGGTGCCTGCCCACCAGATGTCGGTCTTGGGGTTGCTGGCTTCGGCGCGGATCTGGGCGAAGATTTCCCCGGCGCTTTTGCGCACCATGGAGACTTCCACCTGGGTCTCTTTTTCAAATGCATTGCGCATCAGCTCGCACCAGTCGTTGTCGGCGGCGCAGAGCACGTTGAGGCGGTCGGCCGCCTGGCTGGCCAGGGGCAGGAGCAGCAGGGAAGATAAGACGAGTTGTCGGGTCCGTTGGCGTTGCATGGTTTGTCTCCAGAGGTAGTGGCGCATTTTTGGCGGCGCTTTGCACACGTGTGCAATGTACGGTGAATAAAGAAATGTGTGATCTAGGGTCTTCCCTGAGAAAGTATTCAGGGGCGCAAGGTGGTGCGCTCTACCAGCGCCACGGGGAGCTGCAGCATGCGGCTGGGCATGTCGGGCTCCTGCATGCGCTCGGCCAGGCAGGTGACTGCCGCTTCGGCCAATCCATCCACGTTCTGGCGCAGGGTGGACAGCGCGTAGGCCGACAGGCCTGCCATCGGAATGTCATCGAAGCCGATGACCTGGAAGTCTTCAGGCACGTGCAGGCCAAAATGCCGACGCGCACCGTCCACCAGGCCACAGGCCAGTACGTCGTTGGCGCAAAAAACGCCGTCTGGCCGGGCCTGTGTATCGGCCAGCAGGGCATGCGCGGCTTCGAATCCACCGGCATAGGTGGCTGCGGCCGCTTCCATGCGGCGCAACACCACCTCACCGCCTTGGACGGCTTTCGCCAGTGTCTGCACGAACCCGTCGCCGCGTACGCTAGCGCTGTAGGTGGCCGTTGCCGAGCTCAGAAACACCAGCTTGCGGGCTCCCTTGGCCAGCAGGGCGCGCGCGGCCATCGCCCCGCCTTCAAAATGGTCGCTGCTGACCACGTCCACGCCCTCCAGGTCGGGCGCGCGGTTGATCATGGCCACGGGAACCCGCAGGCGCAAGTACTCTTTGGCCAGCTGGATGGGTGGCGTGCCCGATGTCAGGATCACCCCCGCAATCCGGTACTGCAACAGATGCCGCAAGGATTTGGCCAATTGCGCGGGCTCGCTGGCATCCATCAGCAGCGGTGCCAGAGAGCGCAGCGCCAGATGGTGGGTGATGGGACCGAGCAGGCTTTGCAAAAACGGGTCGTCAAAGCCTTTGACCACCACCCCCACCAGATTGCTTTGGCGCTGGATCATGCTGCGCGCCAGGATGTTCACCTGGTAGCCCAGCGCCTCTGCCGCGCGTTGCACTTTCTCGCGGGTTTCTGGCGACACGCTGGCACCTTCGGTAAAGGTGCGCGATACCGCCGAGCGGGACACACCCGCTTTGCGCGCGACATCGGCAGCGGTAATCCAACCGGTGGGGTGCTCTGTACTCATGGCGGAAGGGGCTTAGAGCGTCAGTTCGTAGTCCACCGTGATGGGTGCGTGGTCGCTGAACTTCACGTCCTTGTAAATATGCTCAGTGCGCGCCAGCGCCGCCAGGGCGGGCGTGGCCAGGTGGTAGTCCAGCCGCCACCCGACGTTGTTGGCGTAGGCCTGGCCGCGGTTGCTCCACCAGGTGTAGGCGGTGTCGGTGGCGGTGGGTTGCAGCTGGCGGTACACATCGACCAGACCCAGACCGGCCGCTTCGGCGGCCTCGGGGTGGGCCAGCGCGTAGGTCATCCAGGCGCGCTCTTCGGGCAGGAAGCCGCTGTTCTTCTGGTTGCTGCGCCAGTTTTTCAGGTCGATCTGCTGGTGGGCGATGTTCACGTCGCCGCACAGAATGAACTCGCGGGTTTTGCGCAGGCTGGCCAGGTAGGGGCCCATCTCGGCCAGAAAGCGGAACTTGGCCAGTTGCCGGTCTTCGCCCGACGAGCCGCTGGGGAAGTAGCAGCTGATGATGGACAGCTTGCGGGTCGGGGTGTCAAAGCGCAGCTCGACGTAGCGGCCCTCGGCATCGAACTCGTGCGAGCCGTAGCCGGTGACCACCTCGCTGGGCACGTGCCGGGTGTACACGCCCACGCCCGAATAGCCCTTTTTTTGGGCAAAGTGGAAGTAGCCCTGCAGCCCGGCCAGCTGCTCGAACTTGCCCTGTACATCGGCGGCCTGGGCCTTGACTTCCTGTACGCAAATACAATCCGGAGCGGTTGCGGCGATCCAGGCTTCCACGCCTTTGCTGGTGGCCGAACGGATGCCGTTGAGATTCAGGCTGGTTAATTTGAACAAGGATTTTCCCCATGGTGGACATTAAAGCGCCCGCTAGCTTAGCGCAGGATTTCGTACAGTTTGCGGTGGAGTCCGGGGTGCTGCGCTTTGGCGAATTCAAAACCAAGGCCGGGCGCATGAGCCCCTATTTTTTCAATGCCGGGCTGTTTGACGATGGTGCCCGCATGCAGCGTCTGGCCGAGTTCTATGCCCAGGCCTTGCTCCACAGCGGCATCGAGTTTGACATGATTTTTGGCCCCGCCTACAAGGGCATCCCGCTGGCGGCCACGGTGGCGGTGGAACTGGCGCGGCAGGGCCGCAACCTGCCGTTTGCCTACAACCGCAAGGAGGCCAAAGACCATGGCGAAGGGGGCTCTCTGGTGGGGGCACCGCTGAAAGGCCGGGTGCTGATCGTCGACGACGTGATGTCGGCGGGCACTGCCGCCCGCGAGTCGATTGCGCTGATCCAGGCCGCCGGTGCCACACCCCACGCCGTGGTGATCGCGCTGGACCGCCAGGAAATGGCCACCGAGGGCGGGCGTGATGTACCGCACAGTGCGGTGCAATTTGTCCGTAACCAGCTCGGGTTGCAAGTCTGTGCTATTGCCAGGCTCGCAGATTTACTACAATACTTGCAACAAAATGATACAAATGAGCTGCGGGCTCATTATCCACGGGTGCTAGCCTATCGGCAGCGCTACGGAGTTGATGAAGGAACCATGTGAGATGTTGGGCCAGGGTTTTAGGTGTAGCCGTGCTGTGCAATAGTTTGCTCGGCGTTGCGTCTGCGCAGGGCATATTTACCTGTACCGACAGCCGGGGCAAAAAAATCACCTCCGACCGGCCCATCCCCGAATGCCTGGACCGCGAGCAAAAAGAGCTCAACGCCAGCGGCACTGTCAAGCGCAACCTGGGCCCCGTCCTCACCGCCCAGGAAGTCAGCGCGCAGGAAGCCCGCGACAAAAAAGTAGCCGAGGACCGGGCCCGCGCCAACGAGGAACGCCGCCGCAACCGCGCCTTGCTCACCCGCTACCAGAACCAGGCCGCCCACGATGCCGAGCGCGCCAGCGCCCTGACCCAGGTGGATGCCGTCATCCAGACCGCCAACAAGCGCATGGCCGAATTGGCGGTGCAACGCAAAGCGCTGGACAGCGAACTTGAGTTCTATAAGGCCGACCCCAGCAAGGCCCCGGCCTACCTCCAGCGCCGCGTCACCGAATTCCAGGACAACCTGGTCGCCCAGCAGCGCTTCATCGCCAACCAGCAGCTGGAGAAAAAGCGCGTCAACGACCGTTTCGACGAAGAGCTGGCCCGGCTCAAGCCGCTGTGGGCTGGCCCGGCAAACTGAACTTGCTACGCATTTAGTAGCTGCTCATGCTTATCCCATAAGCACAAGCAGCCTGAAAAGTATATAAACGGCTGGACTTAGCCCGCCAGCTTGGCCTTCAGGAGCGCGTTGACCTGGCCCGGGTTGGCCTTGCCTGCACTGGCCTTCATGATCTGGCCCACCAGCGCGTTCAGCGCCTTCTCGTTGCCCGCCTTGAACTCGGCCACGTTCTTGGCGTTGGCGGCAATCACCGTGTCGACGATGGCCTCCAGCGCGCCGGTGTCGTTCATCTGCTTCAAGCCCTTGGCTTCGATGACTGCATCCACCTGCGCATCCGCGTCGGTCCACAGCACATCGAACACCTGTTTGGCGGCGTTGTTGGAGATGGTGTTGTCGGCAATGCGGTCCAGCAGTTTGGCCAGCTTGTCAGCGGCGACTGGCACCTGCGCGATGTCCAGGTCTTGCGCGTTCAGGCGGCGGGCCACCTCGCCCATCACCCAGTTGGCCGCCAGCTTGGGCTGCGCGGGCTGACCTGCGGCAATCGCGGCTTCGAAGTAGCGGGCAATGCCCTTGCTCTGCGTCAGCGCGGTGGCATCGTATTCGCTCAACCCATAGTCCGCGCCAAACCGCGCCGCCATCACGCGCGGCAACTCGGCCATCTCGGCGCGCACGCGCTCCACCCACTCCGGGGCCACCACCAGTGGCGGCAGGTCGGGGTCGGGGAAGTAGCGGTAGTCGGCGGCATCTTCCTTGGTGCGCATGGCGCGGGTTTCGCCGGTGTCGGGGTTGAACAGTACCGTGGCCTGCTGGATCGCATGGCCGTCTTCGATCTGCTCGATCTGCCAGCGCACTTCAAAGTCGATGGCCTGCTGCATGAACTTGAAGCTGTTCAGGTTCTTGATTTCGCGGCGCGTGCCCAACTCGGCCCCGGGCTTGCGCACCGAGACGTTGGCGTCGCACCGGAAGCTGCCTTCTTGCATGTTGCCGTCGCAGATGCCGATCCAGGTGACGATCTTGTGCAGCTCTTTGGCATAGGCCACGGCCTCGGCGCTGGAGCGCATGTCGGGCTCGGTCACGATCTCCAGCAGCGGCGTACCGGCACGGTTCAGGTCGATGCCGGTCTGGCCGATGAAATCCTCGTGCAGCGACTTGCCCGCGTCTTCTTCCAGGTGCGCGCGCACCAGGCGCACGGTCTTCTTCTCGTCGCCCAAAAAGAACTCCACCGAGCCGCCTTGCACCACCGGAATCTCGAACTGGCTGATCTGGTAGCCCTTGGGCAGGTCGGGGTAGAAGTAGTTCTTGCGCGCAAACACGCTGCGCGGCGCGATGGTGGAGCCCAGCGCCAGCCCGAGCTGGATGGCGCGCTCGACCGCGCCCTTGTTCATCACCGGCAGCGTGCCCGGCAGGGCCAGATCGACAGCGCAGGCCTGGGTATTGGGCTCGGCCCCGAAGGCGGTGGAGGCACGGCTGAAAATCTTGCTGGCGGTGGAGAGCTGGGTGTGGGTCTCGAAGCCGATGACGACTTCATAGCCCTGGACCAGCAGGGAAGGAGGTGCTTTGCTCATATTCAGAAACCGGCGGGTTGTTGGCGGTGGAAATCGGTGGCCTGCTGGAAGCGGTGCGCGATGTTCAGCAGCCGGGCTTCTTGCAGGTAGTTGCCAATCAGTTGCAGGCCCACGGGCATGCCGCCTTCGCCTTGGCCTGCGGGGATGCTCATGCCGGGCAAACCGGCCAGGGACGAGGGCAGGGTGAAGATGTCGGCCAGGTAGGCGGCTACCGGGTCGGCCGACTTGTTGCCCAGCTTCCAGGCCACGGTGGGCGCGACCGGCCCGGCAATCACGTCGCACTGGGCAAAGGCTTGCTGGAAGTCGTCGGCAATCATGCGGCGGATTTTTTGCGCCTGCAGGTAGTAGGCGTCGTAGTAGCCGTGGCTCAGCACGTAGGTGCCGATCATGATGCGGCGTTTGACCTCGTCGCCAAAGCCTTCGGCGCGGGTTTTTTTGTACATGTCGATCAGGTCGGTGTATTTGTCGGCGCGGTGGCCAAACTTCACACCGTCGAAGCGGCTCAGGTTGCTGGAGGCCTCGGCTGGGGCGATCACGTAGTACACGGGAATGGCCATCTCGGTGCGCGGCAGGGCGATGGGCACCAGCTTGGCACCCAGCTTTACATATTGCTGCAAGGCGGCATCGACCACAGCGCGCACGTCGGGGGCCAAACCGTCGCCGAAAAACTCGGCGGGAATGCCGATGCGCAGGCCGTCGATCGAGTCGTTCAGGCTGCGGCTGTAGTCTTCGGCGGGGATGTCCAGCGAGGTGGAGTCGCGGTCCAGGTCGGGGCCGCACAGGGCGGACAGCAGCAGGGCGCAATCTTCGGCACTGCGGGCCATCGGGCCGGCCTGGTCCAGGCTGGAGGCAAACGCCACCATGCCGTAACGGGACGCGCGGCCATAGGTAGGCTTGATGCCGGTGATGCCGCAAAACGAGGCCGGTTGGCGGATCGAGCCGCCCGTGTCGGTGCCGGTGGTGGCGGGCACCAGGCGCGCGGCCACGGCGGCGGCGCTGCCACCCGACGAGCCACCCGGAATGCGCGTGGTGTCCCAGGGATTCAGCACCGGCTGGAAGGCCGAGTTCTCGTTGGCCGAGCCCATGGCGAATTCGTCGCAGTTCAGCTTACCCAGCGTAATCACCCCTTGCTGCCCAAGCTGCTTCACTACCGTGCTATCAAAAGAAGAGCGATAGCCTTCCAGTATCTTGGAGCCCGCCGTGGTGGGGAAATCCTGGGTGACGAAGATGTCCTTGTGCGCCATGGGCACGCCTTCCAGCGGGCCTGCGGTGCCGTTGGCCAGCCGTGCATCGGCAGCGGCGGCCTGGCGCAGGCTGACGGTTTCGTCCATGGCCAGGTAGGCACCCAGCGAGGCGTGGGTTTCGGCACGGGCCAGAAAGTGCCGGGTGGTTTCCACGGCGGATACCTTGCGGGCGCGCAGCAGTGCCGCCAGTTCGACCACGCTCAGGTCGTGTAGCTGTGTAGAAAAACTCATGGCGCTTTATTCGATGACTTTGGGAACGAGGAACAGGCCGCGCTCAACGGCGGGCGCGGTTTGCTGGTTGGCTTCGCGCCGGTTGGGCTCACTGACCACGTCGTCGCGCAGGCGCAGCACGATGTCGTGCATCACCGCCACCGGGTGGGCCAGGGGTTCGATGCCCTTGGTATTTACCGCGCGCATGGTTTCCACGATGCCGAAAAAGCCGTTCAGCTGGTTCAGCAAGCGGTCGCGTTCATCGGCCTGGAGTTCCAGGCGGGCCAGGTTGGCGATGCGGTCAAGTTCTGGGAGAGTCAGGGCCATGTCTTAAACAGGGTTGCAAACGAAAGTAAAGCGGGGTTTCCGCGCAGTTGGCGCAGGTTAGCCACAGGAGATGCGGTATTATCCCGCCTTTGGTCGCGCGGTCGCTTCGTGACATTGTTTTGCACCAAGAAACCTAATTAAGACCTTTACAGAACCCGGGCGGCGGGCATATTGCCCACAACCTGGGCACTGTAGGGGTGATGTCTATTTAGAACCGTATTACACGGCGATGGCGTGCCGATGCGCAGGCCATGCCCGAGAGGATTTTGCATGTTTGGGACTTTCCGTCGGTACTTTTCTACCGACCTGGCCATCGATCTTGGCACCGCCAACACCCTGATTTACGTACGCGGCAAAGGCATTGTGCTGGACGAGCCGTCCGTGGTCGCCATCCGCCACGAGGGCGGGCCGCAAGGCAAAAAAACCATCCAGGCCGTGGGCAAGGAAGCCAAGGCCATGCTGGGCAAAGTACCCGGCAACATCGAGGCCATCCGCCCGATGAAAGACGGCGTGATTGCCGACTTCACCGTCACCGAGCAGATGCTCAAGCAGTTCATCAAGATGGTGCACCCCCGTGGCGTGTTCCGTCCCAGCCCGCGCATCATCATCTGCGTACCCTGCGGCTCCACCCAGGTCGAGCGCCGCGCCATCCGTGAGTCCGCTTTGGGTGCCGGTGCTTCCGAGGTGTATTTGATCGAAGAACCTATGGCCGCGGCCATCGGTGCCGGTTTGCCGGTGTCGGAAGCCAGCGGCTCCATGGTGGTGGACATCGGCGGCGGCACCACCGAAGTGGGCGTGATCTCGCTGGGCGGCATGGTCTACAAGGGCAGTGTGCGCGTGGGCGGCGACCGTTTCGACGATGCCATCATCAACTACATCCGCCGCAACTACGGCATGCTGATCGGCGAGCCCACGGCAGAAGCCATCAAGAAAAACATCGGCTCGGCCTTCCCTGGCTCCGAAGTCAAAGAGATGGAAGTCAAGGGCCGCAACCTGTCCGAAGGTGTGCCGCGCAGCTTCACCATCTCCAGCAACGAAATCCTCGAAGCCCTGACCGACCCGCTGAACAACATCGTCGCCTCGGTGAAGAACGCGCTGGAACAAACCCCGCCCGAGCTGGGTGCCGACATTGCCGACCGCGGCATGATGCTGACCGGCGGCGGCGCACTCCTGCGCGACCTGGACCGCCTGCTGGCCGAAGAAACCGGCCTGCCGGTGCTGGTGGCCGAAGAGCCGCTGACCTGCGTGGTGCGCGGCTGCGGCATCGCCCTGGAGCGCATGGAGCGTCTCGGTTCGATCTTCACCAGCGAATAATATTCGCGGAACACGCCAACCAGAGGTACGGCGATGCCACTTGGTACGCTGGACAGGACCCCGCCCCCGTTCTTCAAACAGGGCCCCTCGGCCCTGACCAAACTGATATTTTGTAGCGCGCTGGCCCTGTTTCTGATGGTGGCCGACGCGCGTTTTGCGTTGATGCGGCCGCTGCGCGCCGGTCTGGCCACGGCTTTGTACCCGGTGCAGTGGGCGGTGATCGAGCCCTTCCGTCTGGCACTGGGCGGCAGCGCCTACTTTGCCAGCCAGGCCAGCCTGCAGGCCCAGGCCGACAAGGCCCAGCGCCTGCTGGTCACCCAGTCGGTGCGCGCCGGGCAGGTGGAGCAGCTCACCCTGGAAAATTCCCGCCTGCGCCAGCTATTGGCGCTGCGCACCACCATCACCACCCCGGCCCAGAGCGCCGAAGTGCTGTACGACGCCGCCGACCCCTACACCCACAAGGTGGTGATCGACAAAGGCACGACCCACGGCGTGGTGGCGGGCTCGCCGGTGCTGGACGGCCAGGGCGTGCTGGGCCAGGTCACCCGTGCCTACCCCATGGTCAGCGAAGTCACCCTGCTGATCGACCGCGACCAGGCCATCCCCGTGCTCAACACCCGCACCGGCGCGCGCAGCGTGGCCTATGGCGACCCGGCCTCGTACGGTGGCCAGCTGGAGCTGCGCTTCATGGCGGGCAACTCCGACGTGCAGATCGGCGACGTGCTGACCACCAGCGGTGTGGACGGTGTCTACCCGCTGGGCCTGCAGGTGGCCAAGATTGCCAAGATCGAGCGCCGTGCCGACTCGGCCTTTGCCCGCATCTACTGCACGCCAGTGGCCCAGGTGGCCGGTCCGCGGCATGTGCTGGTGTTGCAGCCGGTGGCTTCGCAGATTCCCGAAATGCCGCCAGAGCCGGTGCCCGTGGTTACTCCTAAAAAAGGAGCTAAAAAATGATGCTGCACCGGCACGGGAGCCTTTCATGATCATGCGCCCTGGCCAGCAGTTGCTGCTGCCTGCCAACCCGGTGTTCATCGGTGTCAGCCTGGTGCTGGCGCTGCTGTTCAACATGGCGGAGAACATCGGCCTGTGGGGCCGCGCGCCCTGGGTGCCCGACCTGCTGGCGGTGGTGCTGGTGTTCTGGAGCGTGCACCAGCCCCAGCGCGTGGCCATTGGCACCGCCTTTGTGTTTGGCCTGTTCATGGACGTGCACCAGGTCAGCCTGCTGGGCCTGCACGCGCTGGCCTACAGCGTGATGAGCTTTCTGGCCATCGCCATGCACCGCCGCCTGCTGTGGTTTACCGTGCCCTCGCAGGCCATGCAGGTGCTGCCGCTGTTTGTGGTGGCGCACCTGGTGCAGTTTGTATTGCGCATGCTGGGCGGTGGCACCTTTCCCGGCTGGTCCTTCCTGTTGGCACCGGTGATCGAAGCCGTGCTGTGGCCGCTGGTCAGCATCGTCTTGCTGGCACCGCAACGCATGGCACCCGACCCCGACAAGACCCGCCCGCTGTAGGTATGGCACACCCCCAGGCTACACACTTCGTGTTTTCGCCAACCCCCTTGCAGGGGGCAACACCAGTGGCCCGGCAAAGCCGGTTCCACGGTGTTTCTGGCGGCTCATCGTGTTTGAAGACGTCGGTGGTGGTATCACGCGCCGTGGTGTTACGGCATGACTGAACTCAAAGATGTAGGCGCCGAGATCTACCGCTTTCGGCTGCGGCTGGTGGCCGCCGGGGTGGTGGTGGTGCTGGCGTTTGGCGGCCTGGTGGCGCGGCTGGCCTACCTGCAGATCTCGCGCCATGACGACCTGCTGGAGCAGGCCGAAAGCAACCGCACCGCCATCGTGCCGGTGGTGCCCAACCGGGGCCTGATCCTGGACCGCAACGGCGTGGTGCTGGCCACCAACTACTCGGCCTACACGCTGGAGATCACGCCCAGCAAGGTGGGCGACCTGGAACAAACCATCGACGCGCTGGCCGAGGTGGTGGACATCCAGCCGCGCGACCGCCGCCGCTTCAAGAAGCTGGCCGAAGAGTCGCGCAACTTCGAATCCCTGCCCATCCGCACCCGGCTGACCGATGTGGAGGTGGCCCGCTTTGCCGCCCAGCGCTTTCGCTTTCCTGGCGTGGACATCAAGGCCCGGCTGTTCCGCACCTACCCGCAGGGCGAGCTGGCCAGCCACGTGATCGGCTACATCGGGCGTATCAACCAGTCGGAAAAAGCCCGCATCGACGAGTCCGAGGAGGCCGACAACTACCGGGGCACCGAATACATCGGCAAGCTGGGCATCGAGCAAAGCTACGAGGCCCAACTGCACGGCCTGACCGGGGTGGAAGAGATCGAAACCTCGGCCGGGGGCCGCGCGGTACGCAAGCTGGCCAGCAACCCGGCCACGCCCGGCAATACGGTGGTCATGTCCATCGACATCAAGCTGCAAAAGCTGGTCGAAGACCTGTACGGCAACCGCCGGGGCGCGCTGGTGGCGCTGGACCCGAAAACCGGCGAGGTGCTGGCCTTTGTCAGCATGCCCACCTTTGACCCGAACCTGTTCGTGGAAGGCATTGATGTAGAGAGCTGGCAGGCGCTGAACGGCTCGCCCGACAAACCGCTGCTGAACCGGGCCCTGCGCGGCACCTATCCGCCGGGCTCCACCTACAAGCCCTTCATGGCCCTGGCGGCACTGGAAACCGGCAAGCGCACGCCCCAGCAAAGCATTGCCGACCCGGGCTTCTTCATGCTCGGCGGCCACCGCTTCCGCGACGACAAAGAGGGCGGCCACGGCACGGTGGACATGTACAAATCCATCGTCGAATCCTGCGACACCTACTACTACATGCTGGCCAACGACATGGGCGTGGACCTGATGCACGACGAGATCAGCAAGTTTGGCTTTGGCGGCCTCACCGGCATCGACATCCAGGGCGAAGTGCGCGGCATTCTGCCGTCCACTGCCTGGAAGCGCCGCGCCTACAAGCGGCCCGAGCAGCAAAAGTGGTACGCCGGGGAAACCATTTCGCTGGGCATTGGCCAGGGCTACAACAACTTCACCATGCTGCAACTGGCCTCGGCCACCGGCATCCTGGCCAACGACGGCATCAAGATGAAGCCGCACCTGGTGAAAGAAGTGACCGATGTGGTGGCCCACACCACCCAGCAGACCCTGCGCGAGATCAAGGCCGAGATCAGTGCCAAACAGGCCAACATCGAGGTCATCAAACGTGCCCTGGTGGGCGTGAACATCGAAGGCACCGGCGCCAACTCGTTCCGCGGCGCGGGCTATGTGGCGGCGGGCAAGACCGGCACGGCCCAGGTGGTGTCGATCGGCAAGAACGAAAAGTACAACGCCGCCGCCATGGCCGAGCGCCACCGCGACCACGCGCTCTACATGGCCTTCGCCCCGGCAGAGAACCCGCAGATCGCCCTGGCCATGGTGGTGGAAAACGCCGGTTTTGGCGGCGTGGCTGCGGCCCCCATCGCCCGCCGGGTGTTCGACTACTGGCTGCTGCAAAAGTACCCCAGCCTGCAAGACCTGGCCGCCGTGCGCCTGGGCCAGGCCCCGGTGCCGATAGGCACGCCCCGCGCGATTGCCGACGTGCCCGAGCTGCCCGGCTATGTGACCCCGCCCGCCGCACCGGCATCGGCGGCATCTGCCCCGGCATCCGCACCCCAAACCCTCCGCAAAAAGTGATGCTACCGCCCATCACATGGGCGTTGGTAGCTATCAAAAATACAGTATTCACCGCACGGTGCCAGGCAGGCGCACCCGCCTGCCGATGGAGCAGGGCGGGCGCCATGGCTACAAAAATGGTATCCGTAACATGGTCGGAGCTTTTTCGTTTTTGAGTGCGCGATGGGGTATTCCCCATCCAAATGCAAGGGTAACTCCTAGTTTTATGCCCAAACATTAGCGATACGATTCGTTTTAGCTTGTTATCGATAACAAAACACTCCGTAACGAAATAAACCGAACCACACCATGACCCTCCAGTCCCCCTCCGCCACCCCCCGGATCACCGCGCTGCAGGTCATTCCGGTGGCCGGGCATGACGACATGTTGATGAACCTGAGCGGCGCGCACGGCCCGTTCTTCACCCGCAACCTGCTGGTCCTGACCGACAACGCAGGCCACACCGGCGTGGGCGAGGTGCCCGGCGGCGAGAAAATACGCCAGACGCTGGAGGATGCCCGGGCGCTGATCGTCGGCCAGTCCATTGGCAACTACCAGGCCGTGCTGAACGCCATGCGCAGCCAGTTCGCCGAGCGCGACAGCGGTGGGCGCGGGCAGCAGACCTTCGACCTGCGGGTGGCCATCCACGCCGTGACCGCTGCCGAGTCGGCCCTGCTCGACCTGCTGGGCCAGCACCTGGACCTGCCGGTCGCCGCGCTCCTGGGCGAAGGCCAGCAGCGGGATGCGGTGCAGATGCTGGGCTACCTGTTCTACGTGGGCGACAGTGCCCAGACCAACCTGGCCTACCGCACCGAGCCCGGTGCCGACAACGACTGGTTCCGCCTGCGCCACCAAAAGGCCATGACCCCCGAAGCCATCGTGCGCCTGGCCGAAGCGGCCCAGCAGCGCTATGGCTTCCAGGACTTCAAGCTCAAGGGCGGTGTGCTGCGCGGCGACGAGGAAGTGGATGCCGTGGTGGCGCTGCACGAGCGCTTCCCCGAGGCGCGTGTCACGCTGGACCCCAACGGCGGCTGGCTGCTCAAAGATGCCATCCGCCTGGGCCAGCGCATGCGCGGCGTGGTGGCCTATGCCGAAGACCCTTGCGGAGCCGAAGGCGTGTTCTCTGGCCGCGAGGTGATGGCCGAGTTCCGCCGCGCCACCGGCCTGCCCACGGCCACCAACATGGTTGCCACCGACTGGCGCGAGATGGCGCACAGCCTGGCGCTGCAGTCGGTCGATATCCCGTTGGCCGACCCGCATTTCTGGACCATGGCCGGTTCGGTGCGGGTGGCCCAGATGTGCCAGGCCTTCGGGCTGACCTGGGGCTCGCACTCCAACAACCATTTCGACGTGTCGCTGGCCATGTTCACCCACGTGGGTGCGGCGGCACCCGGCAAGGTCACGGCCATCGACACGCACTGGATCTGGCAGGACGGCCAGCGCCTGACCAAGGAGCCCTTGAAGATCGAAGGCGGCTATGTCAAGGTGCCCCAGAAGCCGGGTCTGGGCGTGGAGCTGGACATGGCCGAGGTGGAAAAGGCGCACCAGCTGTACCTGCAGCACGGCCTGGGCGCGCGCGACGATGCCACGGCCATGCAGTTCCTCATCCCCGGCTGGAAGTTCGACAACAAGCGCCCGTGCATGGTGCGTTGATTTCTACGTTCATCACTACTACCAACAAAGAGGCAAGCACCATGAAATTCCCTTCCCCCCTGTTAAAAACCGTTGCAGCCCTGGGCCTGCTGGGCCTGGCCACCGTGGCAGTGGCCGACATCCGCGTCATGTGCTACCAGGACGGCATCGAGTGCGACGTGACCGCCGACCTGATCAAGCGCTACGAGAAGCAAAACCCCGGTGCCAAGGTGAACCTGGACATCGTGCCCTACAAAACCGTGGTCGAGCAGTTACCCATCCAGCTGGCCGCGGGCCAGGGCCCCGACATTGCCCGCGTGGCTGAAATCGGCGGCCTGTCGAAGAACTACATCGACATCGGCCCCTACCTCAAAGACCGCAAAACCTGGGAAGCCAACTTCGGCAGCACCCTGCCCTGGATGCGCAACAAGGCGGGCGACAAGGGCATCTACGGCATGCTGTCGCAGCTCACCATGACCGGCCCGTTCGTCAACAAAACCTTGTTTGAACAGGCCAAGATACCCCTGCCCGGCCCCAAGGCCACCTGGGACGAGTGGGCTGACGCAGCCCGCAAGGTCGCCAAGGCCACCCAGACCCCCGCCGCCATGGCCTGGGACCGCTCGGGCCACCGCTTTGCCGGCCCGGCTGTGAGCTTTGGTGCCAAGATATTCGATGCCAAGGGCAACCTGGCGCTGGACGAGGGCTACAAGACCACCGTGGCCAAGCTGGTGGGCTGGCACAAGGACGGCACCATGCTGAAAGACGTGTGGGGCGGCTCCGGCGGCTCCAGCTATGCCGATACCGTGGGCGAGTTCAAGAACGGGCGGGTGGTGATGATTCTGTCGGGCTCCTGGCAGATCAACCGCATGCAAAAGGAAATCGGCAACGCGTTTGACTGGGTGGCCGTGCCCAACCCCTGCGGGACCAGCGCCTGCTCCGGCATGCCCGGCGGCTCGGCCTGGGTGGCGCTGAAGACCACCAAGTCGCCCAAGGAAGTGGCCCAGTTCCTGGACTTCATGGCGCAAGAGGCCAACGTGGCCGAGTTCGCTTCGCGCACCAACACCATCCCGGCCCACGCCGAAGTCGCCAAGCGTGGCCTGGCCTACACCAGCGCAGGCCCTGCCGCCAAGGCCGCCCTCACCGTGTTCACCAACGGCACGCCCACCGTGGCCCCCGCCGCCTATGCGCTGCAGGGCTACAAATACAACCGCGCCCTGATGCTGCCCACCGTGACCCGCGTCACCCAGGCCATCGTCGGCGAGATCAGCGTGGACGAGGCGGTCAACAAGATCGGCACCGACATGGCCGAGGCGGTCAAGCAGGCCGAAAAGTAGGCTCTGAGCTGCTTGGATGCTTTTCAGGCCTCCCGTGCTTATGGATAGAGCGTGAGCAGCTATTAATTTTGTAGTGTAGTGAGAAGCAAACCCCTGCCGTTGCGGCGGCGGGGGCGATGCCTGCGCCTGCGCAGGCTGCTGGAGAGGAGATCTATGTCTGTGTTTCTGCGCCTTCTGGGCTTGTTTTTCAACCTGTTCGAGCCGGTGTTCCGGCTGGGGCAGAAGTGGCTGGGGGCCTCGCGCATCGGCTGGCTGTTTGTGGGGCCGAACCTGCTGATCATCAGCATCTTCACCTTCCTGCCCATCCTCATCAACCTGGTCTATGCGGTGACCGGTGGGGTCAACCTGCTGCCCACGCAGCGGCCATTTGTGGGGCTGGAGAACTTCAACATCCTGCTGGAATGCCGCGACTACAGCGACCTGCAAAGCTGCCGCACCGACATCTTCTGGCGCTCCATCTTCAACACCATGAAGTTCAGCGCCATCCAGGTGGTGCTGATGCTGTTTTTCTCGCTGGTCACGGCCCTGGTGCTGAACCGCAAGATCATCGGCCGGGGCTTCTGGCGCGGCGTGTTCTTCTACCCGGTGCTGCTGTCGCCGGTGGTGGTGGCGCTGATCTGGAAGTGGCTGCTGCAAAGCCAGGGCGTGTTCAACGCGGGGCTGGTGGCCATGGGCTCGCAGCCGATGGACTGGCTGCTGGACCGGCACTGGGCCTTCTTCTGGGTGGTGGTGGTGTCCATCTGGGCGCACATGGGCTTTTACACGCTGATCCTGCTGGCCGGTTTGCAGGCCATTCCCAAAGACGTGTACGAGGCCGCCGAGATGGATGCCGCCAAGCCGTGGCGGGTGCTGTCGCGCATCACCCTGCCGTTGTTGATGCCCAACCTGATCGTGGTGCTGGTGCTGGTGATGATCCGCGCGGTGCAGAGCTTTGACGAGGTGTTCGTGCTCACCGGCGGCGGGCCGGGTTCGGCCACCACCTTCATCGTGCAGTACATCTACCAGACCGGCTTTGCCGAGCAAATCCACCTCTACGGCCTGGCGGCAGCGGCTTCGCTGATCCTGGCTGCGGGCCTGATGGCCCTGACCCTGGCGCAACTGCGCCTGTCCAAAGCCAGCGACGCTGGCAAAACCAAGAAGTAAGGACGGCACACCATGGCCAATTTTGTAACCCGCACCCGGGGCCGCAACCGCCTCCACTGGACGGACTGGGTGTCGTATGCCTACCTGGTGGCGGGCCTGTTCGTGATGTTCGGCCCGGTGCTGTGGCTGGTGATGTCGTCGTTCAAGACCGAGAGCGCGCTCAGCCAGTTCCCGCCCAGCTTTTTGCCCTACAGCCAGAAAGAGGTGGTGGTGGCCGGTTTTGACAAACCGCTGCCGCTGTTTCTGGCCAAGGACGAGACCGGCCAGACCCGCGAGCTGGCCCAGGTGCGGCGCATCGGCATCATGGCCACCATGGTGGACCCCGCCGCGCCGCAGACCGAGATCAAAGTCAACATCAACGACCGCAAACCGCTCAACGAGCTCAAGTTTGCCAGCGGCAACTACACCGAGCTATTTGGCAAATTCGCCTTCGGCACCTATTTGTGGAACAGCGTGTTCATCACCGTGGTGGCCACCATCCTCACGCTGCTGTTCAACTCCATGGCGGCGTTTGCCCTGTCCAAGTACCAGTTCACCGGGCAAAAGACGGTGTTTGTGCTGATCATCGCCACGCTGATGATTCCGCCCACCATCATTTTGGTGCCCGCGTTTCTGGTGATCTCGGAGCTGAATCTGCTGAACAACCTGTGGGGCGTGATCCTGCCCGCCGTGGCCACGCCCACCGGGGTGTTTTTGCTGCGCCAGTACATGCTGACCATCCCCGACGAGCTGCTGGAAGCCGCCCGCATGGACAACGCCAGCGAGTGGCGCATCTACTGGAAGATCATCCTGCCGCTGGCGGCCCCGGCCATGGCGGTGCTGGCCATCTTCTCGTTCATGTGGCGCTGGAACGACTTCCTCTGGCCGCTGATCGTGCTGTCCAAGTCCGAGAACTTCACCCTGCAGCTGGCCCTGAATGCCTTCCAGGGCGAGCTCAACACCCAATGGCACTACCTGCTGGCCATGACCGTCATCACGCTGATCCCCATCACCCTGGTGTTCACGTTTTTGCAAAAGTACATCACCACCGGCATTGCCAGTGCCGGTGTCAAGTAAGGAAAGTAAGGAAAGTAAGGAATTCGCTATGGCTACTTTAGAACTCGCCCAGGTCGTCAAATCGTTTGACAAAACCACCATCATCCACGGCGTGGACCTGCACGTCGCCGACGGTGAATTCGTGGTCTTTGTCGGCCCCTCGGGCTGCGGCAAATCCACGCTCTTGCGCATCATCTCCGGGCTGGAGCCCGCCACCAGCGGCGAAATCCGCATCGACGGCCAGCGCGTCAACGAGCTCACCGCCGCGCACCGGGGCTGCTCCATGGTGTTCCAGTCGTACGCGCTGTACCCGCACATGAGCGTGTACAACAACATGGCCTTCGGGCTGGAAAACCTGGGTGTGGCCAAGGCCGAGATCGAGCGCAAGGTGACCGCAGCCGCCACCATGCTGCAGCTGGGCCCGCTGCTGCAGCGCAAGCCCACCCAGCTCTCGGGCGGGCAGCGCCAGCGGGTGGCGATTGGCCGCTCCATCGTGCGCGAACCCAAGCTGTTTTTGTTCGACGAACCCCTGAGCAATCTGGATGCCGAGCTGCGCGTGTCCATGCGCGCCGAGATCCGCGACCTGCACGCCCGCCTGGGTGCGACCATGATTTACGTCACCCACGACCAGGTCGAGGCCATGACCATGGCCGACAAGATCGTGGTGCTGCGCGCAGGCCGTATCGAGCAGGTGGGCACGCCGCTGGACCTGTACAACCAGCCCTGCAACCAGTTTGTGGCCGGCTTCATCGGCAGCCCGCGCATGAACTTTGTGCCCGCAGCGCAATTCCCCAGCGCCAAGCCGGGTGTCACCACCGTGGGCATCCGCCCCGAGCACGCGCAGTTGGACGAGCACGGCCCCCTGCACCTCAAGGTGGCACAGGTGGAGCAACTGGGCAGCACCAGCATCCTGCACGGCAGCGTGGTCGAAGGTACGCCGTTCGAGCTGATCCTGCCCGGCCAGACCCTCATCCAGCGCGGCGACACCGTGCGCGTGACGGCACCCCCCGAGCACCTGCACTGCTTTGACACCAACGGCTTGCGTATCTAACTTTTATTTTCACCATGCGCCTCGACCACCCCCCCGTATTCGCCCTGCAATCGCAGCAGGGCAACCACCTCACCCTGGCCAGTCCGGGTGGGGCCACTGCCCACATCTGGGTCCTGGAAGAAGACATCGTCCGCGTGCTGGTGTTGCCGCAAGGCCAGCTGCAGATGCCCCGCACCTGGACGGTAGCCCCCGGCCTGGAAGACCTGCCGCCCGAGGGCCGCGACCGCATGGACACCAGCGGCTTCTCGCTGCCCGCGTTTGACCTGTTCGAGGACGGCACGCGTCTGTGCATCACCACCGCCCAGGTGCGCCTGACGGTTGCGCTGCAAGGCTTCTTTTGCCGATGGGAGGGCCAGCACCAGGGCGCGTGGACCGCCACCGCCGCCGACCGCGCCACCCAAAGCTACAACTTCGGCTGGTGGGACGAGAAGGTCTACCACTACCTGGAGCGCGCCCGGGGCGAGCAGTACTTTGGCCTGGGCGAGCGCGCGGGCGATGCCAACCGCGCCGGGCAACGCTACCGCATGTGCAACCTGGACCCCATGGGCTACAACGCCCGCAGCACCGACCCGCTGTACAAGCACATCCCGTTCTACATCACCCGCAAGGGTGGTGAAAAAGACGCAGGCCTCAGCTTCGGCCTGTTCTACGACACCTTGTCTGACTGCAGCTTCGACATGGGCCGCGAGATGGACAACTACCACGGCCACTACCGCTACTTTGTGGCCGACCACGGCGACCTGGACCTGTACTACATCGCCGGGGCCGACCCGGCCGCCATCACCCGCCGCTACACCTGGCTTACCGGCCGCCCGATCTTCCCGCCGCGCTACGCGCTGGGCTATTCCGGCTCCACCATGCGCTACACCGACGCGCCCAACGCCCAGGAGCGCATGGGCGAGTTTCTGGCCCGCTGCGCCGAGCACGACATCCCCTGCGACTCGTTCCATCTGTCCTCGGGCTACACCTCCATCGGTGCGGGCCGCTACGTGTTCCACTGGAACCGCGACAAATTTCCCGACCCGGCAGCCTTCGTGCAAAGCTACCTGGACCGGGGCGTGCGCCTGGTGCCCAACATCAAGCCCGCGCTCTTACGCGACCACCCGCGCTTCATTGATGCCGCCCAGGCCGGTCTGCTGATCCACGACCCCGACGGCCAGCCCACCGCCGTGCAGTTCTGGGACGGCACCGGCGGCTACCTGGACTTCACCAACCCCGCCACCATCGCCTGGTGGAAACAGCAGGTCACCACGCAGCTGCTACAGCTGGGCATCCCCACCACCTGGAACGACAACAACGAGTTCGAGATCTGGAGCAGCCAGGCCCAGGTGCACGGCTTTGGCACACCACGCGCCGCCATGCAGGCCCGCCCGTTGCAAACCATGCTGATGGTGCAGGCCTCGCACGCCGCGCAAACCGAATACGCGCCGCAGGAGCGCCCGTTCCTGGTGTCGCGCTCGGGCGCGGCGGGCATGCAGCGTTATGTGCAAACCTGGTCGGGCGACAACTACACCGCCTGGGACACGCTGAAATACAACATCCGCATGGGCCTGGGCCTGGCGATGTCCGGCGTGTCCAACACCGGGCACGACATTGGCGGCTTTTCGGGCCCCGCGCCCGGCCCCGAGCTGCTGGTGCGCTGGGTGCAGCACGGCATTTTTCTGCCGCGCTTCAGCATCCACTCGTGGAACGACGACCAGACCGTCAACGAGCCCTGGATGCACCCGGCCGTCACCCCGCAGATCCGCGCGCTGGTGCACTTCCGCTACCGGCTCATGCCGTATTTCTATGATCTGGTGTGGCGCTACCACCGCAGCTTCGCGCCCATCATCCGCCCCACCTACTACGACTTCCCCGAGGACGCGCAGTGCCTGGAGGAAAACGACGACATGCTGCTGGGCGCGCACCTGCTGGCCGCCGCCGTGGTGGAACCCGGCCAGACCGAGCGCCGCGTCTGGCTGCCCGGCACCGGGGCCTGGGTGTGCTGGCACAGCGCGGCGTATTTCGAGGCCGGACAGTGGATCACCTTGCCCGCCGCGTTGGACGGCCCACCGCCGCTGCTGGCCCAGGCCGGTTGCGCCATCCCGCTGAACGTGGGCGAGATCCACTTCGACAACGTGCAGGATGTGCGCGGCTTTCAGGTGTTCCCGCACCCCGATGCCGGCCAGTTCGAAGCCACCTGCTTTGAAGACGACGGCCATTCCCAGGCCTGCCGCGATGGCAACCACGGCCAGTGGCGGCTGCAGGTGGCCAGCAGTGCCGACAGCCTGCACATCACGGTGGCCCGCGAAGGCCAGCAGCCGCCCACGCAAGCCAACCTGCTGCTGCGCCTGCCCGCCGCCGATCCGCGCCCGCTGGCGGTGGCCGGGGCCACGGTAGCCCAGAGCACCGTGCAGGGCGCGTGGCGCGAGGTTCTAGTGGTGTTTTAGGCCGCTAGTGCTTATTCCAAGGGCGTGACGAGCTACCTATTTAGTAGCAAATGCGCTATTGGATGAACGCGCTGTAGCCGGTCTTCAAGATCAGCGCGCTCACCACGAAGATGAACACGGTGCGCACAAAACCCGTGCCGTGCTTCAGCGCCATGCGCGAGCCCAGCACGCTGCCCAGCACATTGGCAATAGCCATGGGCAGCACAAAGTGCCACCAGATGTGGCCGGTAGACACAAACAGAATCAGCGCCGCCAGGTTGGTGCCGGTGTTGAGCAGCTTGGCCGAGGCCGAGGCGTGCAAAAAGTCGTAGCCCAGCCAGCGCACCATCAAAAATACAAAGAAGCTGCCCGTGCCGGGGCCAAAAAAGCCGTCGTAAAAGCCAATGGTCAGGCCGATGCCGCTGGCAATCAGCGCCTCTTGGGTGCCCGAAAAGCGCGGCGCGTGCACGGCACCCAGCTCTTTCTTGGCCAGGGTGTAAACCAGCACCGCCAGCAGCACCACCGGCAGCAGCTTGCGCAAAAAGTCGCTGGGCACCACCGTCACCAGCCAGGCCCCGCACATTGCCCCGGCAAAACCTGCGGCGGCGGCGGGCAGCAGGCTGGCCCAGCGCAGTTGCACCCGGCGGCTGTACTGCCAGGTGGCAAAACCGGTGCCCCAGATAGAGGCCCCCTTGTTGACCCCAAACAGCGTGGCCGGGTGGGCCGTGGGGAAGGTGGCAAACAGCGCAGGCACCAGGATCAAGCCCCCGCCGCCCACAATCGCATCCACAAAACCAGCCAGCAGCGAGGCCAGCGAGACAATAAGGAGTTCCATGCGCAGATTGTCGCATCCCAAAACGCTACTGTTTCAGGAGCTGCTCACGCCCGTACCATAAGCGCAAACGGCCTAAAAGGCATAAAGCCGCAAGAGTGCAGCAGCCATAAAAAAAAGCGCCGGGGTGAAGCGGCGCTTTTCAAAAACATCTCGTAGCGGATGTCTAAATGGATGTGTTGATCATTCTGCTGGGTGTCTCCCCGGACCCTCGCTGGGAGGAGCGCTGGGCCCCTCTGCAAGTTGTCGAGACTGTATACGGATGTGTCGCCACAGGTATTAGGACTTACCCTTTCTGGTGCGTCTTGTTTCGGCCTGTGTACACGATCTTAGTGTGCCACCTGGCGACGCTCCAGCATGCGTTCTTCGGCCATGAAATCGCTGTAGGTGAAGTCGGTGTGGCCCATGCCGGCCTCGTCGTCTTCGTCTTTCAGGGCCTGGGTCAGCAGTTTGCGCAGCACCATCAGGCTGCCGGGGTCCAGGGCTTTTTCGGTCTCCAGCAGGGCTTGCTGCAGGTCGGTGCTGCCCATGTGGGCCTTGCGCGGGTTCAGGGTTTCGATGCCGCGCGTCAGGCGCTGGGCCAGTTGCCGGGTGGCGATGAAGCGGCTGGCGGCAAACGCGGGGTGCACCCGGCTCAGCACCAGTTGCAGGCCGCCGAGCAGGATTTGCAGCTCCAGCAGCTTGGGGTTGTCGGTCACCCGGGGCAGCATCAGCTCGGCGTTCCAGGGGGATTCTTGGCGCAGGTCGGGTGTGTTCATAGCGCCAAAGTTTATAGACTGCTATGGTTTTGAATCACCGCAAAGCGGCATAAACGCCCGGTAATTGCGGCCTTCTAGGCGGCGCGTAACTCTTTCGGGTGCTCCAGCCGACGCACCACTTCCTTCACCACCGCCAGCATCACCGCCCGGTCGGCGTTCGGGTGGTCGGCCAGGTGCTGGGTGGTGCTGCCTGCCTGCACCCAGGCCCCGGCGGCATCGCTCCCAAAATGCAGCGGGATGCGGTGGGCGATGAGCAGCGGGCCGCAGGCGCTCCATTGGCGGCTCCACTGCGGCAGCTTGGTGCGGCCCTCCCACAGCGTGCCTGCCGTCTCGTAGCATTCCTCGATCTGGTGGTGGCCCAGCAGGTGGGCCAGTTGCCGCTCTTTGGCAACGCAACTGCGGAAGTATTCTTCGTCGGTCATGCGCATGGCGGGCTCCTTGTGAAGGTCAAAACACTATAGGCCTATGGGTTGTGAATGTCAGGTGGGGTGTCCCGGCCGTCTAGTACCACGATGGCATGGGCATAGCCGCGCTGCACGATGTTTTCCAGCCGCCGCCACTGCAGCATGCCCACCCGGTGCAGCGGCGGGTTGAAGTACAGGTCGCACTGCTGCTGGGCGCTGTGCTGGCGCGACATGCTGTACAGAATGGTCACCGTCATCAGGTACGAGGGCATGGACGGCAGGTGGTAACGGCGCTGGGCCAGCGGTCGCAGGCGGTCGCGCAGCAGGGCCAGGCTGCCGGGCATGTCTTCATGGTCCACCCGCACGGGGGTGCGGATGTTCAGGTCTACGCCGATGACCCGGCCCACGCCGCGCATGCTGCGCATTACGTCCACCGGGAAGTTGTTGAAGCTGCCGCCGTCACACAGCAGGTCGCCGCCGTGGGCCACCGGCGGCAATGCGCCGGGGATGGAGGTGCTGGCCAGCAGCGCGTGCGCCAGGTTGCCGTGCTGCAGGCGCTGCTCGCTGGCGGTGGTGAAGTTGGTGGCTACGCAAAAGAAGTTTTTCCACAGGTCTTCGATGTCGGCATCAAAGCCCACCAGCTCTTCCACGGCGGTGCTGAGGATGCGCTTGAGCCGCAGGCCCTTGATCAGCGACAGCACCGGGAACAGGTTGAAGTCGCCCGTGGGGTTGGTGGCAAAGGCGCGGCGGGCGTTGGCCATGATCTTGTCCAGTGGCTGGTCGGACGCGGCGTAGCTGGCCATCACCGCGCCGATGCTGGTGCCGCCCACCCAGTCCACCTCGATGCCGCGCTCGTGCAGCGCGCGCAGCACGCCCAGGTGGGCCAACCCGCGCGCGCCGCCCCCGGCCAGCACCAGGCCCACGGCGGTGCGGCTCTGGATGCGGGCCAGGCGGGCCATGTCGCGGTCTAACCCGGGGCGGATGTGGATGTGCCCGGCCACCGGGCGGCGGGCCAGCCAGGCCGCGGTGCCGCGCGGCGAGGTCTTGTCGGCAGGGTGCAGCAGCACCAGGATGTCGGCAATCACCGTCAGCGGCGGGCGGTTGCGCAGGAACTGGACTTCGCTGGGGTGCAGCACCGGCGGCTGGGTGGCATCGGCCAGCAGCAGCAGCTCGTCGCAGTGGCGGCAGCAGCGCTGCGTCCAGGGCGTGGGCGTGGCATCGGCCAGCAGCAGCACGAAGTCGTGCTCGGCCTCGATCTGGTCCAGCAGCATGGCGATGCGGCGCTGGGTCTCTTTGTCGGTGTTGTCGCTGGGGCCCAAGCCCAGGGCCTCCAGCCGCTGATCAATATCGTGGCGGCTGACCACGCCCACCCGGCCCAAGGGGGCGAGCTGTGCCGCCAGCCGCGCGGCAAAGTCGGCCAGGGCGATCCCGGTGGTGATGGGCAGCAGGCCCATGGTGACCAGCTTGTCGGCGGGGGTGGCGCGTTTGCGGTCTTTGAGCTGGCGGATGATTTGCGTGGTGAACGCCAGCGACACCTGGCTGCTGCAGGCCAGCAGGCGCTGGAAGGCCGGGCGGTCCAGCCGGGCCAGCACCGCGTCGCGCACGGCCACCACGGTAGCGGCCCGCGGCTCGCCGGTGTACAGGCTCATCTCGCCCACCACCTGGCCGCGCACGATGTCGCCTACCCGCTGCTGCGCTGCGCCCTCGGCCTGCACAAAGGCCCGCAGGCGGCCACTGACCACCAGGTACATCGCATCGCCCGCCTCGCCCTGGGTCAGCAGGGTGTCGCCACCGCTCACCTCCACCCATTGCAGGCTGTGCCGCAGCAGCTCCATGGCCTGGGGCTCCAGCGCGCCGAAGAAGGAGTGCAGGTGGCGCACCAGCAGGGCATCCTGGGATTGCGGGCGGTGGGGCAAGGCGCTCATGGCAAACTTGTTTTTAGATTGAATAGGCACTTTGCGCTTATTTAATAAGCGTGAGCAGCTATGTTTTTGATAGTTACGAGACTTGTACCATGGTCCCCATGACCTCTACCGCTCCTCCCGCTTCACCACGTTTTGTTACAGGCCCATTGTTCCGGCATGTGGCGGTGATGTCCACCACCTCGGCCATCGGGCTGGTGGCGGTGTTCATTGTGGATTTGATCAACCTGTTCTACATCTCCCAGCTGGGCCAGCAGGCGATTGCGGCGGCGGTGGGCTTTGCCGGGGTGGTGGGTTTCTTCCATACCTCGCTGTGCATCGGGCTGACCATCGGCATCACCGCCGTGGTGGCGCGCACCGTGGGCGCGGGCCGCGCGGCAGATGCCAAGCGCCTGGCCACCTCCAGCCTGCTGCTGATGGTGCTGCTGGCCGCCTTGATCGGCAGCGGCACTGCGCCGTTCTTGCGCCCGTTGCTGGAGCTGCTGGGCGCGACCGGCGAGACCGAGCGGCTGGCCGTGCGCTACCTCAGCGTCACCGTGCATTCGCTGCCGCTGCTCGGCATTGGTATGGCTTGCGCGGCGCTGATGCGCTCGGTGGGCGATGCCCGTGGAGCCATGGCGGTGACGCTGGGTGCTGCCGTGGTGACGGCCGTGCTGGACCCGATCTTGATCTTTGGTCTGGGCATGGGACTGGACGGCGCGGCGGCCACCGCCGTGGTGTCGCGCGGCATCCTGGCGGCGGTAGGCCTGCGCGGTGTGCTGCGCCACGGCCTGCTGGGCCGCTGGGGTCTGGCCAATCGGGCGGCTTTGGGCGCGGATGCCAGGCTGCTGGCGGGCGTGGCAGGCCCGGCGGTGTTGACCAACCTGGCCACCCCCATCAGCGCCGCGTTCGTGACCCATTCCATCGCCCAGTTTGGCGCGTCCGCCGTGGCCGGGCAGGCCATCATCGACCGGGTGACGCCGGTGGCCTTCGGGGTGATTTACGCGCTCAGCGGCGCGGTCGGCCCCATCCTGGCGCAAAACCTGGGCGCGGGCCAGTTCGACCGGGTGCGCCAGGGCCTGCGCGACAGCCTGCTGTTCATGGTGATTGCGGTGGGCACCGCCTGGCTGCTGCTGGCGCTGGGCCAGAACGCGCTGGTCTGGGCCTTCAGCGCGCATGGCGACGCCGAGCACCTGATCCACATGTTCTGCTCCTGGCTGGCGGCCAGCTTCTTCTTTGCGGGGGCGCTGTTTGTGGCCAATGCGGCGTTCAACAACCTGGGCAAGCCGCTGTGGTCCACCGGCTTCAACTGGGCCCGCGCCACCCTGGGCACCATCCCGTTTGCCTGGTGGGGCGCGCAGTTCGGCCCGGTCGGCGTGCTGGCCGGGGCGGCCATCGGTACGGCGATTTTTGGCACGCTGGCGATGGTGGTGGCGTTTCGGCTGGTGGGGCGGATGGGGGTTAAATAGGGCGCTGGCCCATCAGAACCCGACTTCCTTTTGGTGGCGTACCGCAAGGACCGTGACGGCATCTGCGTCAATGCGGTAGCGCGCCACATAGCCGCTGTCACCAAAGTCGATCAGCCACTCCCGGAACGCTTCGGGCATGTCTTCGATAGGACGGCCAATGCCGGGTTGGAGCTCCAGTACCTTCACCCCTTGCCGCATGGTTTTGACGGCGCGTCGGGCCGCATCCAGATTTTTTACAGCCAAAAAGCGGTACAGACGTTGCACATCCAACAGTGCTGGCCGCGACCAGATCAGACGTGGCATGCGGGCGGCTCGGCGTCGTTGCCCAGTTCCAGTTGGGCCAACCACGCATCGGCTTCGTCGGCAGTGACATGCAGCCCGGTGGCACGGAAATCTTCCCAGGCTTTGAGCGTGTCCTGCCGAAAGGCCTCGCGTTTTTCTTCACGATCGACGTACTGGGTGATCGCCTCGCGCATGAGCCAGTGGGCGCTGCGGTGGCGTGCTTGCGCCAGGCGTTGCACGCGGGCTTTGGTCTCGTCATCGATCTTGATCGCCACAGGGCGAATGGGATTGGTGGGGCTTGCAACAGCGGCAGTCATGGAGGCCTCCGATAAGGTATTGCTTGTGAATACCTAACAATACCATTTAATACCGTTTGCAAACAGGTTCTTAGCTGTCGCTGCGGCTCTGGTCCACCCACACCAGCTGGTCCACCGCAATGCCCAGCGCCAGCGCCTTGGCCAGCAACTGTGCGCGGATGTCCGCGGGCAGCTGCTTGTCGCGCGCCAGAATCCACACATAGCTGCGGTCGGCACCCACCACC
Source organism: Rhodoferax sp. LS1P39 (assembly GCF_056521425.1). Classification (NCBI taxonomy): domain Bacteria; kingdom Pseudomonadati; phylum Pseudomonadota; class Betaproteobacteria; order Burkholderiales; family Comamonadaceae; genus Rhodoferax; species Rhodoferax sp. LS1P39. Next base: position 231,293 of record NZ_JBWMAV010000006.1, read on the forward strand.
ATCGCCCAGCGGTAGGCCGGGTCCAGCGCCACCACGTGGTAGCCGCCATAGAACGGGCCGAAGAACGACACCTTGAGGGATGCGGTGCGCGGGTCGCCGGTGAACTTGGCCACGCCTTCGGCTTCTTTCCAGGCGTTCTTCTCGCGGCTGAAGCCCCGGTTGATCACCTGCACGCTGCCATCGGTCTGCAGCGTGTAGCGGGCGCTCACATTGTCCAGCCCGCGCTCAAACGAATGGTCGAGCCGGGCAATCTCAAACCACTTGCCCGCATAGCGCGTGGCATCAAACGCCGTGACCGCCGTGATGCCCTCGGGCACGGTGGTGGAGCAGCCGGCCAGGGCGGCGGCACAGGCTAGCAGCAAAGGGGCGAAACGGCGAAAAGTGGGTGTCATAAAATCCATAAAAATAGGCCTCCAGCGCTTATTCAATCAGCGCAAGCAGCTACAAAAACCGAAGCATCATCCTCCCAGCACCGGAAACAGCTTGTGCAGCCCGTCGGCCATCACCTCCACCGCTAGGGCGGCCAGGATCAGGCCCATCAGGCGGGTCATCACGTTGATGCCGGTTTTGCCCAGCACGCGGGCAATTGGGGCGGCCAGGGCGAAGCACAGGGCGGTGGCCAGGCCGATCACCACGCCGTAGCCGACCAGGGTGGCCAGTTGCCAGAAGGTCTTGGCCTTGTCGGCGTAGATCACCACGGTGGACATGCTGGCCGGGCCGGTCAGCAGGGGAATAGCCAGCGGTACCACGGCGATGCTGGCCCCCACGGCGGCGCGCTCGGACGCGTCTTGCAGTTCGGTGGCGTTGGACTTGGCCTCGGCGGGCTGGGCGTTGAGCATGTTCAGCGACGAGCTCAGCAGCAGCAGGCCGCCGCCCACCTGGAAGCTGGCCAGCGAGATGTTGAAGAATTCCAGAATCTGCAGGCCCAGCAGGGCGCTCACCGCAATCACCACAAACACGCTGAACGACGACACCCATATGGTGCGGCGGCGCTGCGCCTCCGAAAAGCTCTGCGTGTAGTGGATAAAAAACGGCACGATGGCCAGCGGGTTGACGATGGCCAACAGGGTGATGAGGGGTTTGAAGTCCATAGCGGGGGAGCTTAACGCCTGCGTAAGAAACCGAGCCCGTTCCGGCCTGCTTGCACTACGATTCAGTAATGCCGAACCGCCTATTTGCTTTGCGCCTGCCGCAATCCCTCTTTGATAACCTGCGCGTTGCCGCCCTTAAAGACGGTGTGGCGATGAACCAGTATGTGGCGATTGCTTTGGCCGAAAAGCTGGCGACGCGCAGTACCGCCCAGCAGTTTTTGCAAGAGCGGGCTGCGGGTTCCAGCCTTTCCGCCGCAATGGCGATCCTGGACCGGGCGGGCACAGTGGATGCAGAGCCTACGGCCTATTAATCACCGCCCACCCGACACATCCACCAGCGCCCCCGTGGTGTAACCCGCCTCCGGCCCCAGCAGCCAGACAATCGCCTGCGCCACCTCCAGCGCCGTGCCGCCGCGCTGCATCGGCACGCTGGCCGACAGGTCGCGCACCCGGTCGGGCAGGCCGCCGGAGGCGTGGATGTCGGTCTCGATCAGGCCGGGGCGCACCGCGTTGACGCGGATGCCTTCCCCCGCCACCTCCTTGGACAGGCCGATGGTCATGCTGTCGATGGCCCCTTTGGCTGCCGCGTAGTCCACGTACTGGTCGGGCGAGCCCAGGCGCGAGGCGGCGCTGGAGACGTTGACGATGGCACCACCCTGGCCGTAGCCGGGGCCGAAATCGCGCGCGCCTTGGTGGCCCATGCGCCGCACGGCCTCGCGGGCGCACAGGAACGGGCCGATGGCGTTGATGCTGAACATGCGCTGCAGCCGGGCAGCGGTCATGCCCTCCACGCGGGTAGGCACGTCCACCACCCCGGCGTTGTTGACCAGGGCGCGCAGCGGGCCAAGCTGTGCGTCCACGACGGCAAACAGGCGCAGCACCTGGGCTTCATCGGCCACGTCGGCCTGCAGGGCAATGGCCTGGCCGCCCTGGGATCGGATCTCGGCCACCAGTTGCTCGGCGGCGCTGGCGTTGTGCGCGTAGTTGACGGCCACGGCGTAGCCGCGCTGGGCGGCCAGCCGGGCGGTGGCGGCACCGATGCCGCGCCCGCCGCCGGTGACCAGCAGTACGGGAAGGTCGGAGAGTGGGGTCATTCGGGAGTCCTGGGGTAGGCCCAGAACGATACCAGTACCATGGCCCCCCTTTAAGTCCCAGGAGACCTCCATGCCCAACACCATCCACCTGACCGCCGCCGACGGCTTTGTGCTGCCCGCCTACGTGGCCCAGCCCAGCGGCACGCCCAAGGGGGCCGTGGTGGTGGTCCAGGAGATTTTTGGCATCAACAGCCACATCCGTTCGGTGGCCGATGGCTATGCGGCGGCGGGCTACCTGGCCGTGGCCCCTGCCATGTTCCACCGCGTGCAGCCGGGGGTGGACCTGGGTTACACACCCGAAGACATACAGGCCGGTATCGCCCTGAAGGCCGCCGCCGAGGCGCTGGGCGTGCCCACGCTGATGCTGGACGTGCAGGCCGCCGTGGCCTATGCCGCCGCCCAGGCGGGCAAGGTCGGCATTGTGGGTTACTGCTGGGGCGGCTTGCTGAGCTGGCGCGCGGCCTGTCTGGTGCAGGGGCTGGCCGCGTCGGTGACGTACTACGGCGGTGGCATGACGGCCGCGGCCGAGGTGGCCCGCACGCCCCGGGTGCCGGTGCTGTCGCATTTTGGCGAGCGTGACCACGGCATCGCGCTGGACACGGTGCGGGCCTTTGCCCAGGCGCACCTGGCGGTGGATGTGCGCCTGTACCCGGCCGACCACGGCTTCAACTGCGACCAGCGCGGGGCCTATGACGCACCGGCGGCATCCCTGGCGCGCGAACGCTCGCTGGCGTTTTTTGCCGAGCACCTGGTCTGATGCTATTATTTTTAAGTCATTTATCGATAGCTGCTCACGCTTATTAAATAAGCGCTACCTGCCAATTCAATACCTGAAAAATGGCTTAAAAACCTCAATCCTGCTTCCAGCGGGCTTCCATGAAGTCCAGCAGCGCCTTCAACGCGGCGCTGTTGTGGCGGCGCTGGGCGTAGGCGGCGTACAACCACAGGTCGTGGGCGCGAAAGTCTTCCAGCACCGGCACCAGGGCCCCGCTGTCCAGATGCGCCTGCACCAGCATGCGCGGCACGCGCACCACGCCCAGGCCGTGCAAGGCCATGTGCACCAGCGGCATGCCATCGGTGGCATCCATGCGGCTGCGCACGGCCACGTTGTGCGCCTTGCCGTTCACCTTGAAGTTCCATTGCGGATGGTTGCCGTGCAGCGACAGCGTCATCGCATCGTGCCCGGCCAGGTCGTCCGGGTGGGCGGGCAGGCCGTGCTTGTGCCAGTAGGCGGGTGACGCGCAGACCACCACGTCGATGCGCCGCAGCTTGCGCACGATCAGGTTGTCGTTGGGTGTGGTGCCCACGCGCAGCGCCAGGTCCATGCCTTCTTCCACCAGATCCACCACGCGGTTGCCCAGGTCCAGGCTGATGTGCACCTCGGGGTAGCGCCGCATGAAGTCGGCCAGCAGGGCGGGCAGTTCCACGCTGCCAATGCCTTGCGGCGCGGTCAGGCGCAGGCGACCGCTGGGCTCTTGCGCGCGGTGTTGCAGCTCTTCGCGGGTCAGCGCCATCATCTCCAGCAGCGGCTTGCTGCGCTCCAGCAGCAGGCCGCCTGCGTCGGTGAGGCTGACGGTGCGGGTGCTGCGGTTCAGCAGGCGCGTGCCCAGGCGGCTTTCCAGCTCGGCCACATGCTTGCTCACGTTGGCTTTGGACACATCCAGGGTTTTGGCAGCGAGTGAAAAACCGCCCCGGGCGGCGACTTCGCGGAAGGTACGGATGAGTTCGAGGGTGTCCATTGTTTCCAAGACCGAAACAGCCTGGTTCCGTTTAGGGTGTCATAAAGCTGAAACTTAGTTACAAGCATGCATTCTGAATCAAGGCAAGGTGAGAAACCCTGTGAACCTGTCCTCTGGTGCCGCAACCACTCTGCAAGAGTGGCTGGCCCCGCCAGAGGTTCCGGGTCCGAACGCACTTTTTAACTTTCAGGAATGACCATGAACACGACCAAATTTTTAGCCGCCTCCCTCATCGCCCTGGCCTCGGTGGCCACCACCAGCGCCTTTGCCGATTCCTACGACCGCGATTACCCCGTGGTCAACAACACCCCCAGCACCGTGACCCGCGCCCAGGTGCTGGCCGAGCTGGTGGCCGCCAAGAAAGATGGCAGCCTGGCCGCCATCAATGACAACAACTACCCCGTCATCACCCCCGCTGGCACCCCGCTGACCCGCGCCCAGGTCTTGGCCGATCTGGTCCAGGCCCGAAAAGACGGCAGCATCCCGGACATCCACGGTTAAGCGTGCGGTAGACCCCACAGCGCCACATCCCTGGCGCACAATGTTACAAGTCGGCTTGGCGCATCGCCCGGTCACAACGCCTGGTGCGGTGTGACCGGGCGATGCGCTGTGCCAGGTGTGCATTGGCTTTAGGGACTCAGCATGGCGTTGGACATTGGCAAGCTTGGATGGGCACCCTGGGGGCTGTGCGCGGCCACCCTGGGTGCCAGCTGGCTGCTGCATCCGCCCGGTGCCTGGCAGGCAGCAGGCGGGGCGGCGGCGGCGGCGTTGTTGTCCTGGGCGGGCACGCGCGCGCTGCGCACAGCGGCCCAGGCGGCAGCCGATGGCAGGGCGGACCTGGAGCGGCAGAGCCAGCAGCAGCGCATTTTGCTGGACAGCCTGCCGTTCCCGGTGTGGCTCAAAGATGCGCAGGGCGTGTACCTGCGGGTCAACCCCGCCTATGCCGCCTACGCGCAGGTGGCTGGCCTCGATGCGGTGGAGGGGCGCACCGACCTGGACCTGTGGCCCGAGCCGGTGGCCCGCTACTTCCGGGAGAGTGATGCCCAGGTCCTGCGCAACGGCGGGGTGGTGCACCAGGAAGAGCCCCAGGGCATGCAGCCCGATGCGCCCTGGGTCGATATCTTCAAGACCCGCGTGCTGCTGGGGCCGGGCCAGTACGCCACGGTGGGCGCGTCCATCGACATCAGCCTGCGCAAACAGGCCGAGGCCCGGCTGCTGCTGCGCGAGCGCTACCAGCGCGCCCTGCTCGACAACTTTCCGTTCAACACCTGGCTCAAGGACACGCAGGGCCGGTTTCTGGTGGCCAGCCAGGGGGTGGCGGATTTGCATGGTTTTGCCACTGCCCACGACATGCTGGGCCTGACCGATGTGGACTTGGTGCCGCCGGAGGACGCAGCGGCCTACTTCGCCAAAGAGCTTGAAGCCATGCAAACCCGCCAGATGGTGCGTACCGAGGGCACGCGTGGTAGCGGCGCATCGTTGCAATGGTTTGAAGTCGCCCGGGGCCCGGCCACCATCGACGGCGAGCTGGTCGGCACGGCAGGCTTCATGTGGAACATCACCTCCATCAAAGATGCCACCCGCAAGATGAGCATGCTGTCGGCGGCGCTGGACCGGGTGGGGGACTCTGTGTGCCTGGTGCCGTTTGGCACCTCGGGCCTGGTCTACGTGAATGCCACCATGTGCCAGTCGCTGGGGTACAGCGAGGCCGAGCTGATTGGTGGCATGACGTTGTACGACATTGACCCGCAGGTGACGGAGGAAGCGATGGGACAACTCTGGGATGCACTGAAAGCGCAGGGCACCATGCGCTTCGAGTCCGTCCACCGCACCCGCCAGGGCAGCGAATTCCCGGTGGAAGTCAACACCAATTATTTTGTGTTCGAGGGGGTGGACTACTCGCTGGCCACGGCCCGCGACATCACCCAGCGCAAGGCCCTGGAAAAACGCCTTACCGACAGCGAGCAGCAGTTCCGCGGCCTGGCCGAAAACATCACCGACCTGATTTTGTGCCTGGACAAGCACGGCAAACGGGTCTACATGAACCCGGCCATGCAGCGCCTGTACCGCGGCATCCTGGGCGCGCATGTGGATTTGATGGACAACGCGGTCAGCATGCTCGGCACCGAGAGCCGGCAGCAGCACGATGCGCTGGTGGCGCGGGTATTGGCCACGGGCATCGAGGGGCAGCTGGAATTTGCCTCGCCCGCGCGCGAAGGCAAGCCGCAGTTCTTCGCCACCTCGCGCTACATGCCCCAGCGCAATGCCCAGGGCGAGATCGACGGCGTCATCATCGTGGCCCGCGACACCACCGCCCGCAGGCGCACCGATGCCCATCTGCAAAGCCTGAACCGCGCGCTCACCCTCACCAGCGCCACCAACCTGGCCGTGGCCAAGGCCCGCAGCCTGCAAGAGCTGCTGGATGCCGTGTGCCGCCAGATGGTGGAGATTGGCGGCTACATCACCGTGTGCATAGGCCGCGCCGAATCGGATGCGCGCAAAACCGTCACCCTGGTGGCGGGCCACGGCAGCCTGGCCGAGGGCATGTTCGCGCTCAGCCACAGCTGGGACCCTGCGGCCCCCGACTTCGGCGCCATGGGCCGCAGCATTGCCGAAGGCGCGCCGGTGCTGGTGCCCGACGTGCAGACCGACCCGCGGGTGCTCAACACCCCTGGTGCCGCCCGCTCCCTGGGCGTGCGCTCCATGCTGTGCCTGCCGCTGCACGGCACCGAGCAGGTCTGGGGCTCGATCTACGCCTACTCCATGGTGCTGGAGAGCTTTTCCGAGGACGAAGTGCGCCTGCTGGACGAGGCGGCCAACAACATCGCCTACGGCATCCGCGCGCTGCTGGCCCAGGGCGGCATGCGGGCGGCCGAGCTGGCGCTGTACGAGTCGTCGCTGGCGCGGCAGATCGCCGAAGAGGCCAGCAAGGCCAAGAGCGACTTTCTGGCCACCATGAGCCACGAAATCCGCACCCCCATGAACGGCGTGCTGGGCATGACCGGCCTGCTGCTGGACACCCCGCTCAACGACGAGCAGCGCGAATATGCCGAAACCGTGCGCAATAGCGGCGAAGCCCTGCTGCGCATCATCAACGACATCCTCGACTACTCCAAGATCGAAGCCGGCAAGCTGGAGCTGGAGACGCTGGACTTCAACCTGCGCAGCCTGATGGACGAAGTGGCCGACGCGGTGGCCTTGCGCATCGGCAACAAACCCGTGGAATGCGCCTGGGTGGCGCAGCCGCAGGTGCCGTCCCGCGTGCGCGGCGACCCCGGCCGCCTGCGCCAGGTGCTGCTGAACCTGGCGGGCAACGCCACCAAGTTCACCCAGCACGGCGAGGTCACCATCGACCTGTCCCTGGCGGCCGACCAGGGCAGCGAGGTGGTGCTGCACTGCGAAGTGCGCGACACCGGCATCGGCATCCTCCCCGACAAGCTGGCCCAGCTGTTCACGCCCTTCACCCAGGCCGACGCGTCCACCACCCGCCAGTACGGCGGCACCGGGCTGGGCCTGGCGATCTCCAAACAACTGGTCGAGCGCATGGGCGGCGTGATCGGAGCCCGCAGCGTGCCGGGCCAGGGCTCGGTGTTCTGGTTCGAGCTGCCGCTGGGTGTGCCGCCGGGGCCCCGTGTGGACGAAGTCGAGCGCCCCCTGCACGCCGTGGGCGGCCTGCGCGCACTGGTGGTGGACGACAACGCCACCAACCGCCGCCTGCTGGAGCTGCTGCTGCAAGACTGGGGCATGCACGCCGTGGTGGCCGAAGACGGCCTGGATGCCCAGCGCGTGCTGGCCGCCGAGCAGGCTGCGGGCCGCAAGCTGCACGTGGCGATTCTGGACATGCGCATGCCCGGCATGGACGGCGAAGCCCTGGGCCGCTGGATGCAGGCCGACCCGCAGTGGGCTGCGGTGCCGCTGGTCATGCTCACCTCGGTGGCCCGGCGCGGCGACGCGGCCCGCCTCACCGCCGCCGGGTTCGCCGCCTTCCTGACCAAACCCATCAAGGGCGCGCAGTTGCTGCGCTGCATGCAAACCCTGCTGTCGCTGGGGGCTGCGCCGCCACCGCCCGCCGCCGCACCGCCGCTGGTTACCCGCCACACGCTGGAGGAGGCCGCGCCCCGCGCCCGGGTGCTGGTGGTCGAAGACAACCCCACCAACCAAAAACTGGTGCTGGCCCTGCTGGGCAAATGGGGCCACCAGGTGCGCACCGCCGGGCACGGCCTGGATGCTCTCGCGCTGCTGCGCCAGCACCCGTTCGACGTGGTGCTGATGGACTGCCAGATGCCGGAGATGGACGGCTACGAAGCCACCCGCCGCATCCGTGCAGGTGAGGCCGGGGACCGGCATGTGGACGTACCCATCATCGCCCTCACCGCCAACGCCATGGTCGGCGACCGCGCCACCGCCATCGCCGCGGGCATGGACGACCACATCAGCAAACCCATCGATGCCCCGGCCCTGCGCGCGGCGGTGCAGCGCTGGTGCACCCTGCGCTCGGGCGGTGGCACCGTGCCCGACGCACCGCCGGAAGATTTCAGTCTGGCGCTGCTGGGCCGATATTACGGGGACGACCTGCCGCTGGCAGGCCCGCTGTTACCCGGCTTGCTGGACGACCTGCACCGGCAACTGCCTGCCCTGCGCGCGGCACTGGCCACGCCGCAAGGCACCGAAGTCCGGGTGCGGATGGATGCCCTGGCCCGCATGGCCGACGCACTGGGCGGTGCCGCCCTGGCCCAGCATGCACGGGCGCGGGAACCGGAGCTGGACACGCTGGAAGCCCTGGTATTGCGCTTGGGCGCGGCCATCCTGGCCCATACAACAGGGAGTGACGCATGGACGTAGTGATCGTGGACGACGTAGACATCAACCTGATGTTGCTCAACCGCCTGATGGACCAGGTCGGCGGTTGCCGGGTGCACACCTTTTTGCTGCCCATGGAGGCGCTGGCGTTTTGCCAGACCACCATGCCCGACCTGCTGCTGGTGGACTACCTGATGCCGGTGCTGGACGGCATCAGCCTGGTGCGCAAGTTCCGCGCCATTCCCGGGCGTGAAGACATCCCCGTGCTGATGGTCACCGCCAGCGACGAGCGTGCCGTGCGGGTGCAAGCCCTGGAAGCCGGGGCCAATGACTTTTTGTCTAAACCGCTGGACCGCACCGAATTCTTTGCCCGCACCCGCAACATGCTGGCCCTGCGCCGCAGCCAGACCCGGCTGGCCAACCGCGCCCTGTGGCTGCAGGAAGAAGTTGCCAAAGCCACCGCCGAGCTGCGCCTGCGCGACAGCGAAACCATTGCCTGCATCTCGCGCATCGCCGAATACCGCGACCCCGAAACCGGCCTGCACACCCAGCGCATGGCCCACTACTCGCTGCTCATCGCCCAGCACCTGGGCCTGCCCGCCGACGCGCAGCAGCTGCTGTTCGATGCCGCGCCGCTGCACGACGTGGGCAAGGTCGGCATCCCCGACAGCATCCTGCTCAAGCCAGGCAAGCTCACGCCCGAAGAGTTCGAGACAATGAAAACCCACAGCAGCATCGGCCACCAGGCCCTGGTGGTGGGCCACTCCCAGCTGATGCAAATGGCCGCCACCATCGCCATCTCGCACCACGAAAAGTTTGACGGCAGCGGCTACCCCGCCGGGCTGGCGGGCGACACCATCCCGCTGGCCGGGCGCATCGTAGCCGTGGCCGACGTGTTCGACGCCCTCACCAGTGCCCGCCCCTACAAACCCGCCTGGCCGGTGGAACGCGCCCTGCAACTGCTGCGCGACGGCGCGGGCAGCCACTTCGACCCCGTCTGTGTAAATGCCTTCATGGCCCAGCTGGATGCCGTGCTGGCCACCAAAGCCCGGCTGGACGACCCCGCCCACACGCCGGACCTGCCGTGAACATCCTGCTGGTCGGTACCCGCACCACACCCGGCCACGACACCTTACTGCGCGCCCTGTTGCAGGCCTGGGGCCACCAGGTGCTGGAGGAGGGCGGTGGCCCGGCGGATGTGCTGCTGCTGGACCTGGACGGAGACCGCGACACGGTGCTGGCCCACCCCCTGCGCCCGGCGCTGGGCCTAGTCACCTTCGACCACCCCGGCACTGCCGAGCGCTGCCAGGCCGCCGGTCTGCACACCCTGCTGTTCAAACCCGTGCAACCGGCCCAACTGCGTGCCGCCCTGGACACCCAGGCCTTCGACTACGCCCAGGGCCTGGCCCTGGCCGACCCCTGGATCGTTGGCGTGATCGCCCCCCAGTTCATGCAGGACTGGCCCCAGCAGCTCACCGCCCTGGAAGCCGCCATGCGCGCCGCCGATGCCCCCACCGCCCACCGTATCGCCCACACCCTCAAAGGCCTGGTCGCCAACTTCCAGGCCACCCCCTTGATCCGCCGCGCCCAGTCCCTGGAAGCCGACAGCGCCCTGTGCGCCACCCCCGCCTACCAGGCCCAGGTAGCGGCCCTGCGCGCCGACCTGGGGCGGCTGGATACGGCCCTGGCGGCGTTTTGCCTGGCGCATCCGGATGCTATGTAAATGAGAGCTTTTCGTGCTTGTTCTATGGGCGGTGGAGGGGGTTTTTGTTGAGGGCGTGATCGCCTTTGGCATTGTCGGCCGGGCGCATCACCCGGCCGACGATGCAGACGACACCACGCCAGCACGGCCTGCCAAACCCGCGTATTGAAACTCTCAAGTTAAATCAAAGGTTGGCGCAATCAAAATGAGTGCCGGTAGCTATTAAAAACAGAGCAATCAACTGCCCAAATGCCCCAGCGGCAACACCCCACTCCCCTTCACCTCCCCCAGTGAAAAGCTGGTGTGCAAGTCCTTCACATTCGGCAGATTCATCAGCACCTGGCGGGCGAACTGGCTGAAGGTATTCAGGTCGCGCGACACCACCTGCAATTCAAACGTGCCGGTGCCACTGATGTAGTGGCAAGACACGACTTCGGGGATGTTGCGGATGGCATCCTCCAGGCCTTGCAGGGCGGGGCCACTGTTTTGCACTGCGTCGATGCGCACAAAGGCCAGCACGTCCAGGCCGATCTTGTGCCGGTCGATCTCGGCGCGGTAGCCCCGTATGTAGCCCGCCTCCTCCAGCGCCCGCACGCGCCGCCAGCAGGGGGCTGCGGACAGGCCGACGCGCTGGGCCAGCTCGGCGTTGGTCAGGCGGGCATTGGCCTGCAGGGCATCGAGAATCAAAAGATCAAATTTATCGAGCATGGTGGTTTTTTAGCAAGGTTCTTTCGCATAGTAGGCGAATGCGGGCAAAGAACGCAAAGACTTTTCAGGGGTACAGGCATACACTTTTCCGACAAAGCGCAGCCCACTGCGTAGGAGACAACAACGATGAATGCCCCTCTTCCCGAACAACTGCGTAAGGCCCTCGAAGCAGCCTCGCTGGACGATAAATACAGCCTGGACTTTGGCCCGGCCTTCATGAGCGGGGTGCAGGCCCTGGTCAAGCTGCCCATGCTGCAGCGCCAGCGCGATGCGCGGCAGGGGCGCAACACGGCGGGCTTTATCAGCGGCTACCGGGGCTCGCCGCTGGGCACCTACGACCAGGCGCTGTGGAAGGCCGAAAAGTACCTCAAGGCGCAGCACATCGTGTTCCAGCCGGGGGTGAACGAAGAGCTGGCCGCCACGGCGGTATGGGGCACGCAGCAACTGGGCTTTTCGCCACCGGGTACCAACAAGTTTGATGGCGTGTTTGGCATCTGGTACGGCAAGGGGCCGGGGGTGGACCGCTGCTCGGACGTGTTCAAGCACGCCAACATGGCGGGCACCACCGAGTTTGGCGGCGTAATTGCGGTGGCGGGCGACGACCACATCAGCAAAAGCTCCACCGCCGCGCACCAGAGCGACCACATCTTCAAGGCCTGCGGGCTGCCGGTGTTCTTTCCGGCCAATGTGCAGGAAATTCTGGACCTGGGGCTGCACGCCTTTGCCATGAGCCGCTTCTCGGGCGTGTGGGCGGGCATGAAGACCATCCAGGAAATCGTGGAGTCCAGTGCCACGGTGATGGTGGACCCGGAGCGGGTCGCCATCCAAATCCCCACCGACTTTCAGATGCCGCCCGGCGGCCTGCACATCCGCTGGCCCGACCACGCGCTGGAGCAAGAGGCGCGCCTCATGCACTACAAGTGGTACGCCGCGCTGGCCTACATCCGCGCGAACCGGCTGAACTACAACGCGATTGAAGGCCCAAACGACCGCTTTGGCGTGATCGCCAGCGGCAAGGCCTACAACGACACGCGCCAGGCGCTGCTGGACCTGGGGCTGGACGACGCGACCTGCCGCCGCATCGGCCTGCGCCTGCACAAGGTGGGCGTGGTCTGGCCGCTGGAGGCGCAGCTCACCCGCGAATTTGCCACCGGCCTGCAAGAGATTCTGGTGGTGGAAGAAAAGCGCCAGGTCATCGAATACCAGCTGAAGGAAGAGCTGTACAACTGGCGCGCCGACGTGCGGCCCAATGTGCTGGGCAAGTTCAACGAGCCTGAAGGCGACCTCTCCGGTGGCGAATGGTCCATGGCCAACCCCACGGCCAACACCTTGCTGCGCGCCAACGCCGACCTGTCGCCCGCACTGGTGGCCCGGGCCATCGCCCAGCGCCTGCACAAGCTAGGTCTACCGGAAGACGTGGCCGCCCGCATCGATGCGCACATCGCCCTGCTGGATGCCACCGACCGCGCCATGGTGCTGCTGGATGCCAGCCCGGCGCAGGCCCGCCCGCCGTGGTTTTGCAGCGGCTGCCCGCACAACACCAGCACCGTGGTGCCCGACGGTTCGCGCGCCATGGGCGGCATTGGCTGCCACTTCATGGCCACCTGGATGGACCGCAGCACGGTGGGCTTTACCCAGATGGGCGGCGAGGGCGTGCCCTGGGTGGGTCAGCAGCCTTTCACCACCGACCAGCATATTTTTGCGAATCTGGGCGATGGAACCTATTTCCACAGCGGCCTGCTGGCCATCCGCCAGTCGATTGCGGCGGGGGTCAACATCACCTACAAGATTTTGTACAACGACGCGGTGGCCATGACCGGTGGCCAGCAGATCGGCGAACGGCCCGAAGGGCACTCGGTGGTGCAGATAGCCCAATCGGTACGGGCGGAAGGCGCTATCAAAACCGTAGTGGTGACCGACGAGCCTGAAAAGTACGTGGGCGTGGCGTTGGCCGACGGCGTAGAGGTCAAACACCGCGACCTGCTGGACGAGATCCAGCGCGAGTTCCGGGGGATCTTGGGCACCACCATCATCATCTACGACCAGACCTGCGCCACCGAAAAGCGCCGCCGCCGCAAGCGCGGCACGGCGGTGGACCCTGCGACTCGGGTGGTGATCAACCCGCTGGTCTGCGAGGGCTGCGGCGACTGCGGCGAGCAAAGCAACTGCCTGAGCGTGGAACCGCTAGAAACGCCGTTGGGCCGCAAGCGCCAGATCAACCAGTCCAGCTGCAACAAGGACATGTCCTGCGTCAAAGGCTTTTGCCCCAGCTTTGTGACCGTGCAGGGTGGGCAATTGCGCAAGAAAAAGCCTGCGCAAGCCCTGTCGCCGTTCACTGGCAGCCCGCTACCGGAACCTGTTTTACCGAGCACCGCCGGTGTGTGGGGCATTGTGGTGGCGGGCGTGGGCGGCACCGGGGTGATCACCCTGGGCCAGTTGCTGGGCGTGGCCGCGCACCTGGAGGGCCGGGGCATCGTCACCCAAGACGCGGCGGGCCTGGCGCAAAAGGGCGGGGCCACCTGGAGCCACGTGCTGCTGGCCGACACGCAGGATGCGATCCGCACCACCCGGGTGGGCGCGGGCGCGGCAGACCTGGTGCTGGGCTGTGACCCGGTAGTCGCGGCGGGCAAGGAAACCCTGGTGCGCATGCGCCCGGGCCGCACCCATGTGGCGCTGAACACCCACACCGCGCCCACGGCGGCCTTTGTGCACAACGCCGACTGGCAAAACCCCACAGCGGCCTGCACCGCCGAGATCCTGCGCGCCGTGGGGCCGGACGGCATGGCCAGCTTCGATGCCGAGGCCGCCGCCCAGCGCCTGATGGGCGACAGCCTGTACGCCAACCCCATGCTGCTGGGCTACGCCTGGCAAAAAGGCTGGGTGCCGCTGCGGCTGGACTCGCTGCTGCGCGCCATCGAACTCAACAACATGGCGGTAGAGGCCAACAAAACCGCCTTCGCCTGGGGCCGCCGGGCTGCCGTTGACCCGGCCAGTGTGGCCACCCCGCCGCAAGCCATCCAGTGGCACGCCCGTGAGTCGCTCGATGCCATGCTGCAGCGCCGCGTCACGTTCTTAACCGGCTACCAGAACGCCGCCTACGCCGCCACCTACAGCGCCTTCGTGGCCCAGGTGCGCCAGGCCGAGCAGCCGCTGGATGCCCACCTGCCACTCACCGAAGCCGTAGCCCGCTACCTGTTCAAGCTGATGACCTACAAAGACGAGTACGAGGTAGCCCGGCTGCAGACCGACCCGGCGTTTCTGGCCGACATCCAGGCCCAGTTCGAGGGTGACTTCCAGTTGCACTACCACCTGGCCCCGCCGCTGCTGGCAAAAAAGAACGCCCAGGGCGTGCTGCAAAAGCAAAAGTTCGGCCCCGGCGTGCGCTGGGCCTTCCAGCTTCTCGCCCGGCTCAAGGGGCTGCGCGGCACGCCGTTTGACCCGTTTGGCTACCAGCACGAGCGGCGCACCGAGCGGACGCTGGTGGCCGAGTACCAGGACAGCATCCGCGCGCTGCTACCCCGGCTGACAGCAGGCAACCACACGCAGGCCATCGCAGTAGCGCGCATTCCGGAGCAAATCCGGGGCTACGGCCATGTCAAAGCGCGGCACCTGGCGGCGGCGCGCGTGCAGTGGGCCGATGCCCTGGCAGCCTTTGAAATCAGCACAAAATAGGCCTCTAGCGCTTATTCAATCAGCGCAAGCAGCTATATAAAAAATAGCAACCTTGCGCAGCCAGGCCTATGGTGAGCCCCCATATCGGGCGGCGAACACGGCGGCATACAATTGGTTCTACCCCCGCCCAGCCGCATGGCATCTGTTGTGCCGTGTCTGCGGGTTTATTTTTGCCATTTGTCGTTGGAGCCCTCTGTGTTTATTTCTTCTGCCTTTGCCCAAACCGCCCCTGCCGCCCCCGCTGCCGGAGGTGACCTGATGTCCTCCCTGACCGGCATGCTGCCCCTGGTGCTGATGTTCGTGGTGCTGTACTTCGTGATGATCCGCCCCCAGATGAAGAAGCAAAAAGAGCACCGCACCATGCTGGAAGCGCTGGCCAAGGGCGATGAAGTCGCCACCGCAGGCGGCCTGATCGGCAAGGTCTCCAAGATTGGCGACGGCTTTCTGAGCCTGGAAATCGCTACCGGCGTGGAAGTGCAGCTGCAGCGCAGTGCCGTCGTCCAGGTCCTGCCCAAGGGCACCCTCAAGTAATCTCATTCCCAGCTAGGACCTGAACGCGACCATGAATCGATACCCGGTATGGAAGTACGTGATCCTCCTGGTCGCGCTACTGGTGGGGGCCATTTACACCCTGCCCAATTTTTTTGGTGAAGCCCCTGCGGTGCAGATCTCGGCCGCCCGTGCGTCGGTCAAGATCGACGACACCACCCTGGCCAAAGTACAAGAAGCCCTCAAAGCTGCCAGCCTTGCGCCCGACCTGATCGGCGTGGAAGGCAGCTCGGTCAAAGCCCGTTTCGGCAACACCGACGACCAGCTCAAAGCCAAGGACGTGGTGCAAAAGGCCTTGGTGCCCGATGCCAACGACGCCAACTACGTGGTGGCGCTCAACCTGTTGTCGCGCTCGCCCGCCTGGCTCACCGCCTTGCACGCCTTCCCCATGTACCTGGGGCTGGATTTGCGCGGTGGCGTGCACTTCATGCTGCAGGTGGACATGCAGGCCGCGCTGACCAAAAAGGCCGAGTCGCTCACCGGCGACCTGCGCACCAGCCTGCGCGACAAGAACGTGCGTCACAGCGGCATCACCCGCAACGGCCAGACCATCGAGCTGCGTCTGCGCGACAGCGCCACCCTGGCCGCCACCAAGGCCGTGGTGCAGGACCAGTTTCCTGATCTCATCACCACCGATGCGCCCGATGGCACCGAGTACAAGCTGACGGCCAGCATCCGCCCCGAAGCCGCCCGCCGCGTGCAAGACCAGGCGCTGAAGCAAAACATCACCACCCTGCACAACCGTATCAACGAACTCGGCGTGTCCGAGCCGGTGATCCAGCAGCAGGGCCTGGACCGCATCGTGGTGCAACTGCCCGGCGTGCAAGACACCGCCAAGGCCAAAGACATCCTGGGCCGCACCGCCACCCTGGAAGTGCGCCTGGTCGACGAAAGCACCGAAGCCGGTGCCGCCGCAGCCGGTGCGGGTGCCGTGCCGTTTGGGGCCGAACGCTACCTGGAACGCAGCGGCCAGGCCGTGATCGTGAAAAAGCAGGTGGTGCTGACCGGTGAAAACCTCACCGATGCCCAGCCCGGCTTTGACAGCCAGACCCAGGAACCCACCGTCAACCTGACGCTGGACGCCAAGGGCTCGCGCATCTTCAAAGACATCACGCGCGAAAACATCGGCAAGCGCATGGCCATCATCCTGTTTGAAAAAGGCAAGGGCGAAGTGGTGACCGCACCGGTGATCCGCAGTGAAATCGCCGGTGGCCGGGTGCAGATCTCGGGCCGCATGACCACCCAGGAAGCCGCCGACACCTCGCTGCTGCTGCGCGCGGGCTCGTTGGCCGCACCGATGGAAATCATCGAAGAACGCACCATTGGCCCCAGCCTGGGTGCCGAAAACATCTCCAAGGGCTTCCACAGCGTGCTGTGGGGCTTCCTGGCCGTGGCCGCCTTCATGTGCTGCTACTACATGCTGTTTGGCGTGTTTTCCAGCATTGCGCTGGCGTTCAACTTGCTGCTGCTGGTGGCCGTGCTGTCCATGCTGCAAGCCACGCTGACGCTGCCCGGCATGGCCGCCATGGCCCTGGTGCTGGGTATGGCGATCGACTCCAATGTGCTGATCAACGAACGTGTGCGCGAAGAGCTGCGCGCCGGGGCCTCGCCGCAGGCCGCCATCCACGCCGGTTTCGACCGCGCCTGGGCCACGATCCTGGATTCGAACATCACCAGCGCCATCGTCGGCATCGCTTTGCTGGCTTTTGGCTCCGGCCCTGTCCGCGGATTTGCCGTGGTGCACGTTCTAGGTATTGCGACCAGCATTTTCTCGAGCGTGTTTTTCTCGCGCGGCCTGGTCAATCTTTGGTATGGCCGCACCAAGAAACTCAAAACTGTGTCCATCGGCACCGTGTGGCGGCCCGATGCCGCTGTTGAAACCAAAGCCAAGTAAGGACGCGCCAGCATGGAGTTTTTCAAGATCCACCGCGACATTCCGTTCATGCGGCATGCCCTGGTGTTCAACATTGTTTCGTTTGTTACCTTTTTGGCTGCGGTGTTCTTTTTGTTCTCGCGCGGCCTGCATTTGTCGGTGGAATTCACCGGCGGCACCCTGATGGAGGTGAGCTATTCGCAGCCCGCCGACCTGTCCAAGGTGCGCACCCTGGTGGCGGGCCTGGGCCTGCAGGATGTGCAGGTGCAAAACTTTGGTACGTCCCAAGACGTGCTGATCCGCATGCCGGTGCAAAAGGGTGTTACCTCGGCCCAGCAAAGCGACCAGGTGCTGGCCGCGCTGAAGACCGCCGATGCGTCGGTGCTGCTCAAGCGTACCGAGTTCGTGGGCCCGCAGGTGGGCGACGAGCTGGCGGTGGACGGCCTGAAGGCCCTGGCCTTCGTGGTGGTGGGCATCATGCTGTACTTGGCCATCCGCTTCGAGTGGAAGTTTGCGGTGGCGGCCATCTTCGCCAACCTGCACGACGTGGTCATCATCCTAGGCTTCTTCGCCTTCTTCCAGTGGGAGTTTTCGCTGCCGGTGCTGGCGGCGGTGCTGGCGGTGCTGGGCTACTCGGTGAACGAATCGGTGGTGATCTTCGACCGCATCCGCGAGAACTTCCGGCGTTTCCGCAAAATGAACTCGATGGAAGTCATCGACAACGCCATTACATCCACCATCAGCCGCACTATCATTACCCATGGTTCTACCCAGATCATGGTTTTGTCGATGCTGGTGTTCGGTGGCCCGACCTTGCATTACTTTGCGTTGGCCCTCACTATCGGTATCTGCTTCGGCATTTATTCTTCGGTGTTTGTGGCTGCAGCCATTGCCATGTGGCTGGGCATCCAACGCGAAGACCTGGTCAAGGCATCCAACAACAAGAAAGACGAAGACCCCAACGACCCCAACGCAGGCGCAACCGTGTGACCTGCGCCTGAAATATGGCACCTAACGCCCCTACCCATCCTGGCCAGCAACTCGCCCGCACCGCGCGCGAGAGCTTGGTCACGGAAGTCGGGCAGGCGCTTGGGGATGTCAGCCGGGCCGTGGCCGCGCGCCTGACGGTGCTGCTCGAAGAAGCCCACAGCACCCGCGAAATGCACGAACGCCAGGATGCCTGGAACGCGTTCCAGCGCCTGAGCCGTACCTGGGAGCAGGCCACGGCAGCAGCCTGGCAACGGACCTTGCAGCCAGGCTTGCAGGGCAGTGCGGTGCGCAGTGCCGGCCTGCAGTTCGAGCTGATGGGCGACGAAGTCGTCGAAAACAAGATTCTGGCCTCGCGCCTGGCTGTGGCCATCCTGGACAAGCTGGGCGAAAGCTATGGCAATTTGTGCGCCCGCATCCAGTTGCTGGAATCCACCAGCGAGCTGTCCAGCCACGACCCGATCCGCCCCGAGGTGCTGATGCTGGCGCTGGTCGAGCAATGGACGGCGGTGGGCCTGGCGCGCACCATGCTGCCACTGGTCAGCGATGCCTTGCAGCGCGAACTGGCCGAACATTTCCTGCATGCCTTCGCCAGCTGCAACGACCTGTTGCTGTCCCGTGGCGTGATCCCCACGGTGGACTTGCGTTCCCGCGTCAAGCGCAGCGACGCAGCCGGGGCCTCCACCGCTGCCGGGCCGCGCTCGCCCCAGGATGCGCCCACGCGGCCTGGCGCAGTCGATACCGGCTGGAACGCCACCCGGTTTGAGCCTTCCAACCTGCAGACCGGTCGGCAAAGCGCCGCCGGGGGTGGCGGCATGCAAAACCCAGGATATGGTGGTGGTGGCAGTGAAGGTGGCAGTAGCAGTGGTTTTGGCGGCGGCAGTGGCGGTGGTGCTGGCGCTGGCGCACCCGCGGCAGGCGGACCGCGCAATGCCGCCGACGAAACCCGCATGATGACGGCGGTGTCGCCGCTGGCCCGGGCGCGGCGGCGCGCCCAGGGCGTGATGGGCCACCTCAAGCGCATGCTGAACGACCACGTCAGCGATTTCGACCGTACCGAACAGCACCCGGTGTCGCCCGCCCTGGCGCAGGCCATTGCCCGCAAGCGCGATGGCGGCGACACCGATCCCATGTCCGACGGCATGGTGGTGCAAACCGACCGCTACGAATACGGCGTGGCCGATGTGTCCCGTGCCGCCTCGGTGCTGCGCGAGCGCTCCAACGTCCTCAAGCAAAAGGCCGGCACGCAGGCAGAAAAAGCCACCATCGAGGTGGTGGCGCTGATGTTCCAGAGCATCCTGGCCGAAGAGCGTATTCCGCCATCGGTGCGGGTGTGGTTTGCCCGGCTGCAGTTGCCGGTGCTGCGTGTGGCCCTGGCCGAACCCGAATTTTTCAGTACCGTAGACCACCCGGCGCGCCAGCTGATCGACCGCATGGGCTCCTGCGTCATGGGCTTTGATGCCCGGGCCATCAACGGCAGCGCCCTGGAGGCCGAGATCCGCCGCGTGGTGCAGGTCATCGAGCAATACCCGGAAACCGGGCGGCGCGTGTTCCAGCTGGTGTTTGACGAGTTTGTGCTGTTTTTGTCGAAGTTCCTGACCGAAAAAGGCAGCACCCAGCGCCTGGTCAGCCTGGCACAGCAGGTCGAGCAGAAGGAAACCCTGGCCATCCAGTACACCATCGAGCTGCGCAACATGCTCAAGGACATGCCGGTGCGCGAGGAAATCCGCGCCTTCCTGTTCAAGGTCTGGGCCGAGGTGCTGGCCATGGCGGCAGTGCGCAACGGCCCGCAGCATGCCGACACCGTCGCCCTGAAAAAAGCCGCCTCCGAGCTGGTCTGGTCGGCCAGCGCCAAGCCCAACCGGGCCGACCGGGCCAAGGTGATCCAAAGCCTGCCGACGCTGCTGCAGCGCCTGCGCCAGGGCATGGGCCTGCTGGGGCTGGACACGCCGGGGCAAGAGGTCCACATCAAGACCATCAGCGACACGCTGGCCGATGCCTTCATGTCCAAGACCGAGGCCATCCCCCAGGCGCGCATCGACTCCATGGCCGCGCACCTGGCCAACCTGGAAGACTTCTTCAGCGACGAAGCCACCGGCGACTTGCCGCTGGACCCGGAAAGCATAGAGATGATGCTGGGCATGGATGCGTCCACCATCGACGTGATTGCCGACGGCGGCTCCAAGCCCACCGATGCCATGCTGGCATGGGCGCGGGAGCTGCAACTGGGCCACTGGTTCATGCTGGACCACAACCGCCAGATCAACCGCGTGCAGTTCGCCTGGCGCAGCGACCGCAAGCAACTGCATCTGTTTGCCGCCATGGATGGCCGCAGCTACCTGATACAGGCGCGCCGTCTGGCGGCCTATCTGCAAGCCGGTTTGCTGGTGCCACAGGAAGAAGAAGCCCTGACCCTGCGCGCCACCCGCGACGCACTGGCCAAGCTCGATGCCAACCCCGAGCGGCTGCTGTCCTAGTTACTGCGGTTTTTGTAGCAGCTCACGCTTATTCCATAAGCGCTAGCGGCCTAAAAATCCCTAATGTGCGATGCGGTCAGATGCGTCGTCACAGAGCTCATCGAGCACCAGCGCATCGGGCTCTTCGCCAAAACTCCAGTACACCATCAGGATGATGATCTTCAGGTCGTCCAGGGTCACGGGGTTGCCGCTGGCGGCCATGGCGCGGTCCAGCACAATTTCGCGCATCACCGGGGCCAGCACCCCGGCGGTTTCCAGAAAGCTCACAAAGCCCAGGCATTCCGCACCCAGATGGTCTTGCTCGGCTACCGAGTAGACGCGCAGGCTGTCGGTGGCGGGGAAGTCCATGGCCTCGATAGGCAGCGGGGACGGGGGCAAGTGGGGGCTGTGCGAAGCGATATGCAGGCCGTCGAGCCAGCGCAGCGCCTCGGCGATTTCATCGGCTTCAAAGCCGACGGCCGACAATTTTCGGCCAAGTTGTTGCGACTCGGGGCAGGCATCGCCGCGCCAGTAGTTTTCATAAACGAACACGAGTACTTCAAACATGGACCCAATATAGCGCAGAACCTGGGCGCAGGTTTCAACTGTGGGCAATCCGCTGAAAAAGCCCTCCAGGCAGGCGCGCCACGTGGTTGTCCAGCTCCAGTTCGAGCAGTTGCACCTGCAGTTGTGACGCGGCAATGCCGGTGCGGGCAACCAGCGCGTCCAGGCCCACGGGGTCGTAGCCCAATGCGACCAACAATGGATTTTCAGTGCCATTTTGGCCGCCAGCGCTTATAGGATAAGCGCGAGCAGCTATCGAACCAGGAGTCGTCGAGAGTCTCAACTCGTCCAGCACATCCTGGACGGTTTCCACCAGTTTGGCACCTTGGCGGATCAGCGCATGGCAACCCCGGGCCTGGGCCGAGTGGATGGAGCCGGGGATGGCAAACACCTCCTTGCCCTGCTCCACGGCCAGCCGCGCGGTGATCAGCGAGCCCGATTGCAGCGCCGCCTCCACCACCAGCGTGCCCTGGGCCAGCCCGGCAATCAGGCGGTTGCGCTTGGGAAAGTTGGCCGCCAGCGGCGGCGTGCCCAGCGGGTACTCGCTCAGCAGCAGGCCGTGCAGGGCGATCTGGTGGGCCAGGGCCAGGTTGCGCTTGGGGTAGACCCGGTCCAGGCCGGTGCCGACCACGGCAATGGTGGCCAGCCGGTCCCTGGTGCCCGCAGCACCCTCCAGTGCCCCCAGATGGGCGGCGCTGTCCACGCCCAGCGCCAGGCCCGACACCACGGTCAACCCGGCCTGGGCGCAGGCCTTGCCGAACTGGCGCGCGTTCGCCTCGCCCTGCGGCGTGGGGTTGCGGCTGCCAACGATGGCGATGCTGCGGGTGCTGGCGGGCCGCCACACATCCGTGCGGCCCAGCGCGTACAACAGCAGCGGTGGGTCTTCCATGGCCAGCAGGGCGGTGGGGTAATGGTCGTCGCCCAGGGTGATCAGGCTGCGCGGGGCGGCCCCGGTAGCGGCCAACCACTGCAGGGTGGTTTCCAGCTGGGCCTCCAGCTCGGGCGGGATTTGCTGCAGGGCCTGGGCCTGCGTCGGGGTGACGACTTCGCGCAGCTGGGTTGGGGGCTGCGCAAACACCGCCGTAGGCAGGCCGAAAGCGGCCATCAGGCGGCGTGCGCTGGTGTTGCCGATGCCGGGTGTCAGAAGCAGGCGCAGCCAGCCCGACAGCTCGTCCCGGTCCATGGCTTTAGCGGGGTGTGGTCAGCCGGTCGCCGATTTTCACGCCGGTCTTGATCTCCATGATCAGGCCGTAGGACACCCGCTCAAACGGGCGGAACACCATCAGCAGGCCGTTGCGCTCGTCGGGCAGCTTGATCATGGCCTTGCCGGGGTCGGTGGAGTCGCGCAGGCGGGCCCCGTCGGACAACAGCGACAGCACGTGGCCGCGCTCGATGCCGTCGCGCGTGCCCTTGTTGATCACCACGATCTGGTTTTGGGCGGCGTTGGCCACCGCGCTGCCGTACACCGAGACAATGCGGCCTTCGATGTCTTTGGCCGGGGCGCGGGGCACGAAGTTCAGCAGCTCGCGCTCGGGTTCGGTCAGCAGGCGGTCGCCGACGCGGATTTCTTCCTTGGCCGAGACGATGTCCAGGCTGGCGGGAATGATGTCCATGAAGGGCTTGCCGTCGCGGTCCAGGTCTTTGGAGGGGCGCTGCACTTCGCTGGTAACCAGGCTGGCCTTGCCGACGTACTGGGTTTCATAGCCCAGGATTTCGCCGGTGCCGGGGTCTTTGAGCGGGGTGGCGTTGCGCATCACGCGGAAGGTCTGCACCGGACCCTTGTTGTCGACCAGCGGCGCGTTGGCCGGACCCCGTGCGTAGGCGCGGTCGCCCTGGCTCAGCATCACATGGTCTTCTTGCGTGGCCACAATACGCGGGGCCAGCGCCAGGGTGTTTTGGTCGACCACCAGGGGCTCGGCCAAAAACGGTTCGATCAAATGGGTTTGCAGCGTGGGCAAGGCGTTGTCGGCCAGGTTCTCGATGCGGGTGCGCGGCGACAGGCGCACGGTGCGCATGCCGTCGCCCGACACCGCCTGGCCCGCCTGCAGCGTGGCCCGGCCATCTTTTTTGAACAGAAACAATTGCTGGCCGGGGTAGATGCGGTGCGGGTTGCGGATGTCTTGCTGGTTCATGCCCCACAGCTCGGGCCAGCGCCACGGGGTGGTGAGGAACAGGCCGGAAATGGCCCACAGCGTGTCGCCGGATTTGACGGTGTAGTGGTCGGGGGCATTCGGGGCCAGCGCGGCCAGGGGCACACCGGCTTGGGCCACCTGGCTGGCCGTGGCCTGCTGTGCGGGGGTGATGGGATAGTCTTGCGCCTGGGCTAGCGGGCTCCACAGGCTGGCCGACAAGGCCGTCAACACCATGGCGGCGCTGACCACAGCCCCACGCGACTCCACTCCCGCTGTTCGATATTTCATATTTGGTAGACCACAAATGCCCGCCGGTGCCGCTATTGGCGTGGTCTGCAAACAGACTCAAATCCGACGGAAAACTAACGACAAATTACGGGCGATTCTGCGCCCAAGCCCCTAGCAGGGCAACGAATATTGGCGCACCGGGGTTTCCCCGGGTCCAAAAGTAGCGAAAATAGCGACATACGGCTGGCCGCCTTGCGCCCAGCTCCTGCAATTTCGGCGAGATTCCATGGCCCTACTTCCCATTCTTCAATACCCGGACCCCAAGCTGCACACCTTAGCACGACCCGTGCAGGCGGTGGACGCACGCATCCAGGCCCTGATCGCCGACATGGTCGAGACCATGTACGACGCCAACGGCATCGGCCTGGCCGCCACCCAGGTAGATGTGCACGAGCGCCTGATCGTGATCGACGTGTCCGACGAGCGCACCGAACCCCTGGTGCTGATCAACCCCGAAATCATTTGGGCCAGCGAAGAACGCGTGCTGAACGAAGAAGGCTGCCTGTCGGTGCCCGGCATTTACGACGGCGTGGAGCGCGCCACCCAGGTGCGGGTGCAGGCGCTGGACGGCGCAGGCCAGTCGCGCACGCTGGAGGCCGAAGGCCTGCTGGCGGTGTGCATCCAGCACGAGATGGACCACCTGCTGGGCAAGGTGTTTGTGGAATACCTATCGCCCCTGAAACGCAACCGGATCAAAAGCAAGATGCTCAAGACCCGCCGCGCGCTGGGCCGCTCGGACGCGGCCTGATGCGCGTCGTCTTCGCGGGCACGCCGGAGTTTGCCCAGGTGGCGCTGGCCGCACTGCAGGCTGCGGGCTTTGAAGTCGTGCTGGCCCTGACCCAGCCCGACCGCCCGGCCGGGCGCGGCATGAAGCTGCAGGCCTCGCCGGTCAAACAACACGCCCTCACCCACGGCATCCCCGTGGCCCAGCCGCGCAGCCTGCGTCTGGACGGCAAATACCCGGAAGAAGCCGCCGCCGCCCAGGCCCAATTGCTAGCCGCCCAGGCCGATGTGATGGTGGTGGTGGCCTACGGCCTGATCCTGCCGCAGTGGGTGCTGGACGTGCCGCGCCACGGCTGCCTGAACATCCACGCCAGCCTGTTGCCGCGCTGGCGCGGTGCGGCCCCCATCCACCGCGCCATCGAGGCGGGCGATGCCGAGACCGGCGTGGCCATCATGCAGATGGACGCCGGGCTGGACACCGGCGACATGCTGCTGGTCGAATCCGTAGCCATCGCCCCCACCGACACCACCGGCAGCCTGCACGACACCCTGGCCGCACTGGGCGGCAAGATGGTGGTGCAGGCCCTGGCGCAGCTGGACACCCTGGTGCCCGTGCCCCAGCCCACCGAGGGCATCACCTATGCCCACAAGATCGAAAAGCGCGAGGCGGCGATTGACTGGACGCAGAGCGCCGACACCATAGCTCGCCGCATCCGCGCCTTCAACCCCTTCCCCGGCGCAGCCACGCTGCTGGCGGGCGAGAGCCTGAAAGTCTGGGCCGCCACGGTGTCGGACGCGGCCTTGCCCGCAGGCACAAAATATGGATCGATTGTGGCTGTCACGCCCGAATCCATAGCGGTAGCAGCTATGGATTCGATAGTCAACATCACCCAGGTGCAGCGCCCGGGTGGCAAACGTCTGGCGGTGGCCGACTTCCTGCGCGGCTGCGACGTGCAGCCCGGCATGGTGTTTGAAAGCACGCCGGATGTTCCTCAAACGCGCTAACCGCAGCCACCCCGAGTTCCGCGTCGGCGCCTCTGAGATGTGGCCGCAAGCCCCCGGCATGGTCGCCTGGGGCCTGATGACCGGCGTGGCCATGGCCAAGTCGGGCATGAGCCTGGCGGAGGCACTGCTGATGACGCTGACCGTGTTTGCCGGTAGCTCCCAGCTGGCCGCCGCGCCCTTGCTCACGGTGGATGCCCCGGCCTGGGTGATTCTGGCCACCGGCTTTTGTGTCAACCTGCGCTTTGTGGTGTTCAGCCTGCACCTGCGGCCCTACCTGATGCACCTGCCCTGGCTGGAGCGCATCAGCCACGGCTACCTGACCACCGACATGACCTACGTGATGTTCACCCGCCGCTTCGCCCACCCCGGCGATACGCGCGAGGCACAAAACGCCCAAGAGGCCTATCTGGCGGGCAGCAACAGCGCCTGCTGGATCAGCTGGATGCCCGCCAGCGTGGCCGGTGTGGTGCTGGCCAACTTCATCCCCACCACCTGGGGCCTGGGCTTTGCGGGCATTCTGTGCCTGATCGGCATTTTGTGTTCGCTGGCCAGTACCCGGCTGCGCATCGTCTCGGCGGTGGTGGCGGCCATGGTGGCGATTGCGGCCTACAACCTGCCGTTCAAGCTCAACATCGTGGTGGCGATTGCCATGGCGGTGTTTGCCTGCATGAGCATCGAGAAAATGCGTCGCAAGGCGGTGGCATGAACGACCATACCGATTGGCAAACGATCGCCATCATCCTCGGGCTGGCGGCCATCACCGTCATCACCCGTTGCTTCTTCTTTTTGACCCGCAAGTCCGCCAGCCTGCCGCACTGGGCCCAGCGCGGCCTGCAGTACGCCCCCATTGCTGCGCTGTCTGCCGTGGTGCTGCCCGAGGTGCTGATGACCCAGGGCCACCTGCTGGCCACCTGGATGGATGCCCGGCTGTTCGGTGCCGCCGCCGGGGTGCTGGTGTACTTCTGGCGGCGCGACGTGCTGCTGACCATCGTGGCGGGCATGGCGGTCTACCTGCCGCTGCATCTTGGCTTAGGTTGGTAACTCTTTGGGCGGATAGCGCTCCTAGAATGGCGGGTTTCCCCCTCTAACCTACCGAGACACCGCCATGAACGTCATCCGCTTCTCCGATCTGTGCGCCCAGGGCAAAGCCGCAGGCCAACGTGTTTTCATCCGCGCCGACCTGAACGTGCCGCAAGACGACAGCGGTGCCATCACCGAAGACACCCGCATCCGCGCCTCGGTGCCGTGCATCCAGATGGCGCTGGACGCAGGCGCGGCGGTCATGGTGACCTCGCACCTGGGCCGCCCCACCGAGGGCGCGTTCAAACCCGAAGACTCCCTGGCACCCGTCGCCAAGCGCCTGGGCGAGCTGCTGGGCCGCGATGTGCCGCTGGTGGCGAACTGGGTCGATGGCGTGACGGTCGCCCCCGGCCAGGTCGTGCTGCTGGAAAACTGCCGCGTGAATGTCGGTGAAAAGAAGAACAAGCCCGAGCTGGCCCAGAAGATGGCCGCGCTGTGCGACATCTTCGTGAACGACGCGTTTGGCACCGCCCACCGCGCCGAAGGCACCACCTACGGCATCGCCGAATACGCCAAGGTCGCCTGCGCAGGCCCCTTGCTGGCGGCAGAGATCGACGCCATCACCAAGGCCCTGGCGCAACCCCAGCGTCCGCTGGTGGCCATCGTGGCAGGCTCCAAGGTGTCCACCAAGCTGACCATCCTGAAAGCCTTGTCTGAAAAGGTGGATGGGCTCATCGTGGGCGGCGGCATTGCCAACACCTTCATGCTGGCCGCCGGTTTGAAGATCGGCAAGAGCCTGGCCGAGCCCGACCTGGTGGACCAGGCCAAGGCGGTGATTGA
Source organism: Rhodoferax sp. LS1P39 (assembly GCF_056521425.1). Taxonomy (NCBI): domain Bacteria; kingdom Pseudomonadati; phylum Pseudomonadota; class Betaproteobacteria; order Burkholderiales; family Comamonadaceae; genus Rhodoferax; species Rhodoferax sp. LS1P39. The sequence continues at coordinate 258,536 of NZ_JBWMAV010000006.1, forward strand.
AGCCATGAAGGCGCGCGGTGCCGCCGTGCCGATTCCCACCGACGTGGTCACCGCCAAGACCTTTGCCGCCGATGCCGTGGCCACCGTCAAGGCCGCCACCGATGTGGCCGACGATGACCTGATCCTCGACATCGGCCCGCAAACCGCTGCCGCCCTGGCACTGCAGCTCAAGTCCGCAGGCACCATCGTCTGGAACGGCCCGGTCGGCGTGTTCGAGTTCGATGCCTTCGCCCATGGCACCGAAACGATTGCCCGCGCGATTGCCGACAGTGCGGCGTTTTCGATCGCGGGCGGTGGCGACACCCTGGCCGCTATCGCCAAATATGGCATTGAAAAGGAAGTGGGTTACATCTCCACCGGCGGCGGCGCGTTCCTGGAAATCCTGGAAGGCAAAACCCTGCCCGCGTTCGAGATCCTGCAAAAGCGTGCGGGCTGAGCTGGGTTAACCGCTTGGACGGAGGTTTTTGGAGGGTGGCGCATCCATTTGCTGCGTAAATGATAGCTGCTTGCGCTTATGGAATAAGCGCAGACTGCCAATTTAATCCCTAACTCAACCGCTGCTGCGCTTGAGGTACTGCTTGCGCCAGAACACCAGACCCATAGCGGCGGCGATCAGGCCCATGGCACCTAGCGCCCACCAGATGCCGGACTGCCGGTGCAGCAGTGGGATGAAGTCGAAGTTCATGCCGAAAATGCCCGCAATCAGGTTCAGCGGCAGGAAGATGGCGGTCAGCACCGTCAGGGTGCGCATGATGTCGTTGGTGCGGTTGCTTTGCACGCTGAAGTGCATTTGCACGGCGGTTTCCACGCTGTGCTCCAGTCGCTGCACGTGGTGCACCACGCGCTCGATGTGTTCCAGCACGTCGCGGCTGCGCACCTGCAGCAGCTCGCGCTCGCGGGCGGCGGCGGGGCTGGTGGCCTCGGGCCAGGTTTTTACCGCCTCGATCCAGTCCTGGATGGCGGCGCGCTGCTCTTCGCACACGTCGTCCAGCTGGTGCAGCGTGAGCCGCGCGTCGAGCAGCGCGCTCCAGTTGTTGAAACGGGTGCTAGGCTTGAGCAGTTCGGCCTGCCAGTGGTCGAGCTGGCGGGTCAGCTCGCGGCGCAGGTCCAGGTAGCCATCGACCATCTGGTTGACGATGCGCAGCATCAGGTCGGCCGGGCTGGTGGGCACGCGAGCGCCGCTGGTCTGCAGCCGCTCGGCGTAGCTGTCGCGCACCGCGCAGTCGCCGGGGTGCACGGTGAGCAACACCGCGTCAAACACGGCAAAGCCCACCGGGTCGGTGTTGATGCGCCGCAGGATGGGCGGACCGCTGCGTTTGGCCACCGGGCTGGGTGCCGCATCGGCTTGCCCGGTGGACAAGCGCCGGAACACCAGCAGGTCGTACTGCGAGGTGTAGTCGTAGTGCGAGGGCAACTGTGCGTTCAGCAGGTCCGACACGTGCAGGTCTACCAGCGGGTGGCCGCCCAACTGTTGCAGCGCGGCCTGGAGTTGCGCCTGCTGGGCCTCGAACTCGCTGCGCCCGCAGGACACCCAGACAAAGCCGCCGGGTACGGGCGCGGTGGGCAGGGCGCTGACTTCTGCCACAAGCGTGCCGACGATGGTGAAGATGCGCATGGGCTGAAAATTATAAGAAATAGGCCGCTTGTGCTTATTCTATAAGCGTAAGCAGCTATGGTTTTAGGACTGCAACAGCCGGGCTGCATCCAGCGCGAAGTAGGTCAGGATGCCATCCGCACCGGCGCGTTTGAAAGCCATCAGGCTCTCCAGCACCACCCGGTCGTGGTCCAGCCAGCCGTTCAGGGCGGCGGCCTTGAGCATGGCGTATTCGCCGCTGACCTGGTAGGCAAAGGTGGGCACGGCAAACTCGTCCTTCACCCGGCGCACGATGTCCAGGTAGGGCATGCCGGGCTTGACCATCACCATGTCGGCGCCTTCGGCGATGTCCATGGCCACCTCGCGCAGGGCCTCGTCGCTGTTGGCGGGGTCCATCTGGTAGGTTTTTTTGTCGCTCTTGCCCAGGTTCGCCGCCGAGCCCACCGCGTCGCGGAACGGGCCGTAGAAGGCGCTGGCGTACTTGGCGCTGTAGGCCATGATCTGCGTGTGGATGTGGCCGTGGGCCTCCAGGGCGGCGCGGATGGCACCGATGCGCCCGTCCATCATGTCGCTGGGGGCGACGATGTCTACGCCTGCGGCGGCCTGGGCCAGGGCCTGCTGCACCAGGGCTTCAATGGTTTTTTCGTTGACGATGTAGCCGTTTTCATCGGGCAGGCCGTCCTGGCCGTGGCTGGTGTAGGGGTCCAGGGCCACGTCGGTCATCACGCCCAGGTCGGGGTAGTGGGTTTTGAGCGCGCGCACCACGCGGGGGATCAGCCCGTTGGGGTTGAAGGCTTCTTCGCCGCCATAGGTTTTGAGTGACTGGTCGACCACCGGGAACAGCGCCATCACCGGGATCTGCAGCCGCACGCACTCGGCCGCCACCGGTAGCAGCAGGTCCAGGCTGAGCCGCTCCACACCGGGCATGGAAGCCACGGCCTCGCGGCGGTTCTCGCCGTCGAGCACAAACACCGGGTAGATCAGGTCGTGCGCGGTGAGCGTGTTCTCGCGCACCAGGTTGCGGCTGAAGGCAGTGCGGCGCAGGCGGCGCGGCCGGCCAGCGGGGTAGGGGGCAAAAGTGGTCATGTCCAAAATTGTGCCCCATCCTGGTTCGTATCCCGGTAAGCCCTCTTGAACCGGCTCTTCAGCTTTGCTAAATTGCCCGTGGGGCGGCTTGCCGTCCTCCCGCTTTACCTCCCTGAGCGGGGCCTTACGGTGGCAACACCTGCGGGCTTACCGCCCCGGCCTGATGGTCGGGGTATTTTTTTGGGCGGCGTATTCCTGGCATGCACGGCCTAAACTCTGCGCATGCTCTGGATCAAATCTCTCCACATCGTTTTCATCGCCAGCTGGTTCGCGGGCCTGTTCTACCTGCCGCGAATTTTTGTGAACCTGGCGATGGTCTCGCCGGGCTCTTTGGCCGAGCGGGAGCGGCTGCTGCTGATGGCGGGCAAGCTGCTGCGCTTTACCACCATTCTGGCTGTGCCTGCACTGGCGTTCGGGACCTGGCTGTGGCTGGGCTACGGCATCGGGCGCGGGCCCGGCAATGCCTGGATGCACGCCAAGCTGGCCCTGGTGCTGCTGGCGGTGGGCTACCACCACGGCTGTGCGGTGCTGCTGCGCAAGATGCGCGCCGGGGCTGCTATGCGCAGCCACCAGTGGTACCGCTGGTTCAACGAGGTGCCGGTACTGCTGCTGCTGGGCATCGTGGTGCTGGTGGTGGTCAAACCTTTTTGACGGACGGGGCGGCGCTGTGCACAAGACTTCCGCCTGGCCCCTCGCGCTGCTCTATGTAGGGCTGGTGCTGTATGCCAGCCTGTACCCGTTTGACGGCTGGCGCGACCAGGGGATTTCGCCCTGGTTCTTCGTCACCGCGCCGCTGCCCAAGTACTGGACCGGGGTGGACGTGGGCATCAACATTGCGGGCTATGCGCCGCTGGGCTTTTTGTTTGCCCTGAGCGCCCTGCGCACGGCGCGCGACCGGGCCCCGGTGCTGGCTGCCACGCTGGCCGCCTGCCTGCTGTCGCTGGGCATGGAAACCCTGCAGAGCTTTCTGCCGGTGCGGGTGCCGTCGAATGTGGACTGGGGGCTGAACACCGCCGGGGCCTTGCTGGGCGCAGTGACCGCGTCGCTGCTGGAGCGGTTTGGGGCGATCGACCGCTGGAGCCAGTTCCGAGACCGCTGGTTTGTGGCCGATGCGCGCGGCGAACTGGTGCTGCTGGCGCTGTGGCCGGTGGCCTTGCTGTTCCCGGCCGCCGTGCCGCTGGGCCTGGGCCAGGTGCTGGAGCGGCTGGAGGCTTCCCTGGCCGACGCGCTGGAGGACACGCCGTTTCTCGACTGGCTGCCGGTACGCGATGTCGAGCTGCAGCCGCTGGTGCCCAGTGCCGAACTGCTGTGCGTGCTGCTGGGGGTGCTGATTCCCTGCCTGCTGGGCTACTGCGTGGTGCGCAATGTGTGGCGGCGGGCGGTGTTGGCCCCGCTGGTGCTGGCGTTGGGCCTGGGTGCGGCGGCCTTGTCGGCCGGGCTGACCTACGGCCCGGCCCATACGCTGGATTGGTTGAGCCTGCCGGTGCACGTGGGCCTGTGGGCCGGGTTGACGCTGGCGGGTTCGCTGGTGTGGCTGCCGCGCCGCGTCTGCGCGCCACTGGTGCTGCTGGCCCTGGCGGTGCATGTCAGCGTGCTGAACCAGGCCCCTACCAGCCCGTACTTTGCGCAGACCCTGCACACCTGGGAGCAGGGCCGGTTCATCCGTTTCCAGGGCCTGGTGCAGTGGCTGGGCTGGCTGTGGCCGTATGCGGCCATGGTGGTGGTGGTGGGCCGCATCGCCCGACCGATGTCTGGCAAAACTAAAATAGCGGCATGACTGAATCTACTGCCCCGTCGTATTACGGCCGCCACATCTTCTTTTGCCTGAACGACCGTACCAACGGCGAAGACAGCTGCGCCCACCACAACGCCCAGGCCGGTTTCGACCGCTGCAAGGCGCTGGTGAAGAAGGCGGGCTTGTCCGGCCCCGGCCAGGTGCGCGTCAACAAGGCCGGTTGCCTGGACCGCTGCGCCGCCGGGCCGGTGGCCGTGGTCTACCCCGAGGCGGTCTGGTACAGCTTTGTGGACGAGAGCGATATCGACGAGATCGTCGAGTCGCATCTGAAGAACGGCCAAGTGGTGGAGCGGCTGGTGACGCCCGCGCACCTGGGCCGCTAAATTTAAGCTTTTTAGGCCTCTAGCGCTTATTCCATAAGCGTGACAAGCTATTAATTTGGTAGTAATTCCGTGAATGCATCCACCCAACGTTTGACCCTGTCCGGTGCCGCGGGCGCGGTCGAGGCGGTCATCGACCACCCCGAGGGCACACCGCGCGGCGTGGCCGTCATTGCCCACCCGCACCCGCTGTTTGGCGGCACCATGGACAACAAGGTGGTGCAGACCATCGCCCGCGCCTTTGTGCAGTCGGGCTGGAGCGCGGTGCGCTTCAACTTCCGGGGTGTGGGCGGCAGCGCGGGCGTGCACGACGAAGGCCGGGGCGAGCTGGACGACTTGCTGGCCGTGGTGGCCCAGGCCGCCCCCGCCGACCAGCCTCTGGCGCTGGCAGGGTTTTCGTTCGGTGCCTTTGTGACCAGCCACGCCGTGGCCTCGCTGTGGGCGGCCCGCCCGGTTGAAAAACTGGTGCTGGTGGGCACGGCCACTTCGCGCTGGACCGTGGCCCCGGTGCCGCCCGAGGCCCACGACCGTACTTTGACCGTGCACGGCGAGCTCGACGACACCGTGCCGCTGGCCTCGGTGATGGACTGGGCGCGGCCCCAGGTGCTGCCGGTGACGGTGGTGCCCGCGGGCGGCCACTTCTTTCACGGACAATTGCCGCTGTTGAAAAACCTGGTGCTGCGCCACCTGCGGTCTTGAACTCTGTCTGAACTTTCGAGCCCGTGTGCCCTCGTACACGGGTTTTCCCTTTGCTCTGGTGATTGCATCACCCTAATTTGAACCCCCTTCCCATGAAATATTTTTTGCAGGCTGTTGCCGCGCCCGTGCTGGCATCCATGTCCCTGGTGGCTGCCGCCCAGTCGGTAGCCGGCCCCGAAATCGCCGCCAAGTCCTACATGGTGCTGGACGTGACGGCCAACCAGGTCTTGCTGGCCAAAGACGTGGACATGCAGGTCGAACCGGCCTCGCTGACCAAGCTGATGACCGCCTACCTGGTGTTTGACGCGCTGCGCAGCAAGAAGATCACGCTCACCCAGACCCTGCCGGTCAGCTTGAAGGCCTGGAAGATGCCCGGCTCGCGCATGTTCATCGACCCCAAGATGCAGGTGCCGGTGGAAGACCTGATCAAGGGCATGATCGTCCAGTCGGGCAACGATGCCACCATGGCGCTGGCCGAAGGCGTAGGCGGCACGTCAGAGCGCTTTGTCGAAATGATGAACGCGCAAGCCAAGGTGCTGGGCATGAAAGCCACCGGCTACCGCAACCCCGAAGGCTTGACCGAAGCCGGCCACACCACCACCGCCCGCGACCTGAGCATTCTGGCCACCCGCCTGATGCGCGACTTCCCCGAGTACGCGCACTACGACGGCATGAAGAAATACCACTACCCCGGCACCCCGGTCAGCAACGAAAACAACCGCAACGGCCTGCTGTTCCGTGACCCCACCGTCGATGGCCTGAAAACCGGCCACACCGAAGCGGCGGGCTACTGCCTGATCGCCACTGCCAAGCGCGACTTCCCCAACGTCGGCAGCCGCCGCCTGCTGACCATTGTGCTGGGCACGGCCAGCGACAACGCCCGCCTGAACGAGTCGCAAAAGCTGCTGAACTGGGGCTACACCGCCTATGAAGGCGTTAAGCTGTTCGACGCGGGCCAGGCCGTGGCCACGCCCCATGTGTGGAAGGGCAAGGAAGCCACCATGAAGCTGGGCCGTACCGAGTCCATCGTGGTGGCCGTGCCGTCGGGCAACGCCGCCAAGGTCAAGACCGAAATCCAGCGCCCCGACCCCCTGGTGGCCCCCTTCACCAAGGGCCAGGCCGTGGGCTCGCTGAAGGTCACTTTGGGCGAACAAACCCTGCTGACCGTGCCCCTGGTGGCGCTGGACGGCGTGGAGCAGGCCGGTATTTTCGGCCGCGCCTGGGACGCGATCCGTTTGTGGATCAAGTAATTCCGGTAAGTGAGCGCCTGCAAACATCATCAAACCGCATAGTGTTTGCACGCACGCTGCCAAAAAGCTATACTTGAAGGCTTTTCGGAAGATTCCGAAGGGATTCACGTTGTCTGTTAGTTTTAAACGTTTAGGGACGTTTTCTTTGTCAAGGAGGCTTTAGTGCCAACCATTAACCAGCTAGTACGTCAGGGGCGCGAGGTCGAAACGATCAAGTCCAAGAGCCCTGCGATGCAAAATTCTCCGCAACGCCGTGGCGTTTGCACCCGCGTCTACACCACGACGCCTAAAAAGCCCAATTCCGCTCTGCGTAAGGTTGCCAAAGTGCGCCTGACCAACGGTTTTGAGGTCATTTCCTACATCGGCGGCGAAGGCCACAACCTGCAAGAGCACAGCGTTGTGCTGGTGCGCGGCGGCCGGGTCAAGGATTTGCCCGGTGTGCGTTACCACATCGTGCGCGGTTCGCTCGACTTGCAAGGCGTGAAAGACCGCAAGCAGTCGCGTTCCAAGTACGGCGCTAAAAAGCCAAAAGCCAAGTAAGCCCTGGTTTTTAGTATGTATCGGTGCTGTTTCCCGCGTGGCGCGGTGATGCAGCGAAGTGACCCGCTGTGGGTCGAGTAAGTAAAAACCAAAATGGTTTTTGCGGTGTCTGCCAAGACGCCAACTGAAGCAATCAAGAGGTGAAAAAATGCCACGTCGTCGCGAAGTCCCTAAACGTGAAATCCTGCCGGATCCTAAGTTCGGCAATGTTGAGCTGTCCAAATTCATGAACGTGATCATGGAAGGCGGCAAAAAAGCGGTCGCAGAGCGAATCATTTATGGTGCCCTGGAGTTCATCGAAAAGAAGAACCCCGGCAAAGACCCGGTGGAAGCCTTCACCCTGGCGATCAACAACGTCAAGCCCATGGTGGAAGTGAAATCCCGCCGCGTGGGTGGTGCCAACTACCAGGTTCCAGTCGAAGTGCGCCCCGTGCGTCGCTTGGCTCTGAGCATGCGTTGGTTGAAAGAAGCTGCTCGTAAACGTGGCGAAAAGTCCATGTCCCTGCGTTTGGCTAACGAGTTGATGGAAGCCACCGAAGGCCGTGGCGGTGCCATGAAGAAGCGTGACGAAGTCCACCGTATGGCTGAAGCCAACAAGGCCTTCTCGCACTTCCGTTTCTAAGAAACGTCCTCAACTTAGCTCCTCAAGCTAACAAGCCCGCTCCACCCTTTTGGCGGATGGCGGGCTTGTGGCTTTAACGAAAGAGAAAAATGGCTCGCCATACCCCTATTGAGCGCTATCGCAACATTGGTATCTCCGCGCACATCGACGCGGGCAAGACCACCACGACCGAGCGCGTACTTTTCTACACCGGCGTGAACCACAAGATTGGTGAAGTGCATGATGGCGCTGCCACCATGGACTGGATGGAGCAAGAGCAAGAGCGTGGCATCACGATCACCTCGGCGGCCACCACCTGCTTCTGGAAAGGCATGGACAAGTCCCTGCCCGAGCACCGCATCAACATCATTGACACCCCCGGCCACGTGGACTTCACGATTGAAGTCGAGCGCTCGATGCGCGTGCTGGACGGTGCCTGCATGGTGTATTGCGCTGTGGGCGGCGTGCAGCCCCAGTCCGAAACCGTGTGGCGCCAGGCCAACAAGTACAAAGTGCCACGTCTGGCCTTTGTGAACAAGATGGACCGTACCGGTGCCAACTTCTTCAAGGTCGTGGACCAGATGAAACTGCGCCTGAAGGCCAGCCCTGTGCCCATGGTGATCCCAATCGGTGCCGAAGAAAACTTCACCGGTGTGGTCGATCTGATCAAGATGAAAGCCATCATCTGGGACGAAGCTTCGCAAGGCATGAAGTTCGACTACCGTGAAATCCCCGCTGAATTGGTCGAATTGGCCAAGGAATGGCGCGAGAAGATGGTCGAAGCGGCTGCAGAAGCATCCGAAGAGTACATGAACAAGTACCTTGAAGAAGGTGACTTGACCGAAGAAGAAATCAAGCTGGGCATCCGCACGCGTACCATCGCCAGCGAAATCCAGCCGATGTACTGCGGTTCCGCGTTCAAGAACAAGGGCGTACAGCGCATGCTGGATGCCGTGATTGAATTCATGCCATCGCCTGTGGACATTCCACCGGTCAAGGGCATCGACGAAGACGAACAGCCCGTCGTGCGTAAAGCCGACGACAGCGAGAAGTTCTCGGCCCTGGCATTCAAGCTGATGACCGACCCGTTTGTGGGCCAGTTGACCTTTGTGCGCGTCTATTCCGGCGTGCTGCAAAAGGGCGACAGCGTCTACAACCCGATCCGCGGCAAGAAAGAGCGTATCGGCCGTATCGTGCAAATGCACGCCAACAACCGCGAAGAAGTCAGCGAAATCCGCGCTGGCGACATCGCTGCTTGCGTGGGCTTGAAAGACGTGACCACGGGCGAAACCCTGTGCGATCCATCGGCCATCGTGATGCTGGAGCGCATGGTGTTCCCTGAGCCTGTGATTACCCAGGCCGTGGAACCCAAGACCAAGGTTGACCAGGAAAAAATGGGCATCGCCTTGCAGCGTCTGGCCCAGGAAGATCCTTCGTTCCGCGTCAAGACCGACGAAGAGTCAGGCCAGACCCTGATCGCCGGTATGGGCGAGTTGCATCTGGAAATTATTGTTGACCGCATGAAGCGCGAGTTCGGCGTGGAAGCCAACGTGGGCAAACCCCAGGTTGCCTACCGCGAAACCATCCGCAAAACCGTCGAAGATGCCGAAGGCAAGTTCGTGCGCCAGTCCGGCGGTAAGGGCCAGTACGGCCACGTGGTGCTGAAGATCGAACCCAATGAACCTGGTAAGGGCATTGAGTTCATCGACGCGATCAAGGGCGGTGTGGTTCCTCGCGAATACATCCCTGCGGTCGAAAAGGGCATCAACGAAGCCGTGACCCAGGGCGTGATGGCGGGCTATCCCGTGGTCGACGTGAAGGTCACGCTGCACTTCGGTTCGTACCACGATGTCGATTCGAACGAATTGGCGTTCAAGATGGCTGCGATCTTTGGTTTCAAGGAAGGCTGCCGCAAGGCCAGCCCCGTGATTCTGGAGCCGATGATGGCCGTGGAAGTCGAAACGCCTGAAGACTACGCCGGTAACGTGATGGGCGACTTGTCCTCACGCCGCGGCATGGTCCAGGGTATGGAAGACATGGTCGGTGGCGGCAAGGCCATCAAGGCCGAAGTGCCTCTGTCGGAAATGTTTGGTTATTCCACCACGCTGCGTTCCATGTCCCAAGGACGTGCCACGTACACGATGGAATTCAAGCACTACTCGGAAGCACCACGTAACGTGTCCGAAGCCATCATGGCTTCCCGCGCCAAGTAAAAAATTGATGGAACGGGGCTGGCCCCGTTCTGTTCGATCCCCCTGTCTGCGATGGTGTGCCGCCTTGTTCCCGTGCGAGGCGATCTAGCAACACTGTGCAGACGTTAAACCTGACACGGGAATTAGCTCTTTGGAGAATTGAAAAATGGGAAAAGAAAAGTTCACACGCACCAAGCCCCACGTCAATGTGGGCACGATCGGCCACGTTGACCATGGCAAAACCACGCTGACCGCCGCCATCACCACCGTGCTGGCAGCCAAGTTCGGTGGCCAGGCCAAGGCCTACGACCAGATCGACGCAGCGCCCGAAGAAAAAGCGCGCGGTATTACCATCAATACCGCCCACGTCGAATACGAAACCGCCAACCGCCACTACGCGCACGTTGACTGCCCAGGCCACGCTGACTATGTGAAGAACATGATCACGGGTGCTGCCCAGATGGACGGCGCTATTTTGGTGTGCTCGGCTGCTGACGGCCCCATGCCCCAGACCCGCGAACACATCCTGTTGGCCCGCCAGGTGGGCGTGCCTTACATCATCGTGTTCCTG